>NZ_MAEH01000022.1 GCF_009933135.1 Candidatus Enterococcus leclercqii | reverse complement strand
ATATACGCCTGTGGAGTGTTATGCTTCTATTCATTTTTTATAATTAATAGTTTAGCCTCAACACGATGAATCAGGAAATAAACAATATTTATATTGACTTTGATAGATATTGGCAACGACTCCTAGAATGCATGTTAGTGGGTCATAATAGTATTCTTTAGGTATTTATATCAATGATTTTTAGCCAATATCTTTTGGAAAGTATATAAAAATCATGTTTCTATGGTGGAAAAAGATGTTTTAGCGATAAAAACTCCTTACGATATACCGATAAATGGTTATCAACCATTTATTTTATCGAAAGGAGTTTTTTATTGTAGACAGATCAAATTTCCATATTCTTTTGGTAAACGTCTGTTGAAAAGTAGACTTCAATTTTTTAGTGTTAGTATCAAATTTCAGACAACTTTTCGTAGAGACAAACATATATTATCACATTCCGGAGGAATGATTCTAGACACTGATTTGGGCGGCAGCCAGTATACAGGAATCGAAGTGGAAGAATGGCTTAAAACCAACAAAATAAGGCATTCCTATAGTCGAGAAGGAACACCTTATGACAATGAAAGTATCGAATCTTTTCATGCTTCATTGAAAAAAGGAAGGAGTATATACAACAAATTACTCAGATTTTGAAAAAGCAAATCGTGCGCTATTTAGCTACATTGAAGGTTTCTATAATCGTAATCGAATTCATAACTCGATTGACTATCTAACTTCACAGAAGTTTGAGAACCTATCAAAAAGAAAACGGGGTAACCATTTCTACTAAAATGTGTCTAATATATTGACTCAAATCTAAATAACTAGTCTTCATCAGCTAAAAATATATGCTTCTAGTATTTAATGTAAGTCTAAAATGATAGACATAAACAAAAGAATTATTAGTTGATTTTAAGTATTCATTCTAGATCGCAATTTCCTCACTGGATTTTCTCAAAATATCGATATTTTTCTGGTTAAAACAGCTCAAAACTAAATCAAAACTAACTACAATTAACAAAAAATTAATGGAATATAACAGTATTTACTAAAGCAATAAAATACTGTTATATCGACGTTTACAGCCCGTTAGAGCCTTCAGGAAAAGTTAACTCTTTGCGGAATACAGCTTGTGGATATATTTTTTACTATGTTCAAATATTTTACGACGTAACTAATACGTTTGAGACGTAAATTAGAATGCACGAACAATGGTGGTGGTGATTATAGTAATTGCAACGCCTATTATGGTTGGTACGATGAAGGAAACAAATGTCCATTTTTTACTTTTGGTTTCCTTATAAATTGTTAAAAGCGTAGTGGAACAAGGCCAATGATACAGCGTAAATAGTAATACGTTCATTGCTGTCAACCACGTCCAACCATTATCAATCAATAGTTGGTGGAACTCATTTAACGAATTATATTCAGTTATTGTGCCTGTCGCCATATATCCCATAACCATTAGCGGTATAACTATTTCATTGGCTGGAAGCCCCAAAATGAAAGCCATTAAGATAGTTCCATCAAGTCCCATAAGTTTTGCAAGGGGGTCAATAAATTGTGTTATATGTTGGAACAATGATAGCTCCCCAATTGATATATTAGCTAGAATCCAGATTATTAGTCCCGCTGGAGCGGCCACTATGATAGCTCGCCACAAAACAAAGAGTGTTCTGTCAAGAATTGAGCGAACGAGCACTTGACCGACGCGAGGTTTTCTATATGGAGGTAATTCTAATGTGAATGAAGAAGGAAGTCCTTTTAAAATAGTTTTTGATAATAAACGAGATACAACTACTGTTGATATAACACCTAATACAATCACTGATGTTAAAAATATTGCTGATATTATTGAATTAACTAAACTTCCTGAAGATCCGACAAAGAACATAGTAATTACAGCTATTAAAATTGGAAAGCGACCATTACAAGGAACAAAATTATTTGTAATAATAGCAATCAGTCTCTCACGAGGTGAATCAATGATTCTTGCTCCAACAACTCCCGCTGCATTACAACCAAAACCCATACACATAGTTAATGCTTGTTTTCCGCATGCGCCAGCTTTTTGAAAATACTTATCAAGATTAAAAGCTATTCTTGGTAGATAACCAAAATCTTCAAGCATTGTGAAAATTGGAAAGAATATGGCCATTGGGGGTAACATTACCGCTACAACTGTAGATAAAACTTTATAAATCCCATCAATAAGAACACTTTGGATATTTTTAGGAATATTTAGTCGCGTTGCTTGAATAGTTAACCACTCTCCAAGTTGGCTGAAGTGATCAGCCAAAAAATCAGATGGTCCATCAGCACCAGCGATTGTAAACCAAAAAATAATTAGTAGTAGTAGTATCATCATTGGAATTCCAGTAATTTTTTGAGTTAATATTTTATCTAGGATACGATCATTCCGATCATAATTCTGATTTTCAAATTTCACTACTTCTTTTGCAATAATAGATGCTCTTTCTAAAAGTGCTAATGATTCAGTTTGAGTATCTTCATGAATTTGATCTAGTGCCTTACGCATATTTCGGTTGGAAGTAACTTCTTTACCTATCACTTTTTCTATGGTATCCATCAATTCATTTAGTCCTTGTTTTTTTGCAGCAGATGTAGCTACAACAGGAACGCCTAAAAGCATTTCTAACCTAGCTAAATTAATAGAAATTTTCTTCTTGTTTGCCTCGTCTATTAAATTGACACACACAATCACTTTTGGAGTTATTCGAATTATTTGCAACACAAGGTTTAAATTCCTCTCTAAACTAGTAGCATCGCAAACAACTACCGTTGCTTCTGCATCTTTGGATTTGATGAAGTTTTTTGCAACTTCTTCTTCTTGAGAATGAGCTAACAACGAATAAGTTCCGGGTAAATCGACGAAGACGTACCCGTTATGATCGTGTTCAACGTATCCTTGGGCAAGATCAACGGTTTTTCCGGGCCAATTACCGGTATGCTGTCTCATTCCTGTTAGTTCGTTAAAAATTGTACTTTTGCCTACATTGGGGTTCCCGGCCAACGCTATTGTTCGATCAGTCTTTTTTTTCTTTTGAATTTCAAACCCAGAGTTAGTTATCTCCATATCTTTTCACCTCGATATATTGTGCATCGCTATTCCGTAGAGCAATCGTTGTGCCGCGTACTCTGTAGGCTATAGGATCCCCTTTTGGACTTATTAGAATCTTTTTTATGGGAGTTCTTTCATAAAAACCTAAGTCTAGTAACCTTCGATTCATTTCAGCATCTGGATGATTAACTGATACAACATCATACGCTTCATCCATAATGATATTTTGTAACTGCATTTTGTACCTCCTTTATATTTTAGGCAAACCGAATACTTATTTATTATATGGCTAAAACTTTATACGTTCAAGGTAGAAATTACAAATTCTCATCGTTATTTAAGTTGAACTAAAAAAAATTTTAGGTTATCCTTAAAAAGACAGGGCAATTTGGATTTTGAAAAGGTTCTTGATATATAACACGTGGAAAGGGGCATCGTAATGTTCTTAGATGATTAGGAGAGAGCTGCTATGGTGAAAATAAAATCGACTACACTATTAATTTATTTGTTAGTAATACAAGAGTTATCAGCTAAAGATAAGGTAATCAAGAATAATGATTTAGCTAAAATTCTAGGTATTAGTCCGTCCTCCGTTAGTGAAATGTTGGAAAAGCTAGAACTTGAAGGTTATTTGAATAAGAGCTGTTTTCAGTTAACAAAAAAGGGGGAAAATTTAATTGGAGATTACAGTAAAAATATAAGGGGATGAAAAATTAGCGGAGTTTATTTGAAGTGGTAACGGGCAATTTGTTGTAATTATTGTTTGACTCAAGAATAGGAGAGGTAGTGCATGTTTGCTTACTTTTTTTTAACGCTAGGGTTACTATTTTTTTCTATAATTTTGCTGATAGTAATCACTATACTTTTAAAAACAGACGCTAGAAAATAGTGTTTTAGTATGATTGAATGCTTATGCATATATCGTAATTTAATTAAATATTAGTAACGAATCTAAAAGATTCTCTTTGCCCAGTTTCGGGGGATATTGCAAATAGAAGGATTAACTCTATATTGAATATGCATTATTTTGGATACTCTTATATTTTAAATCAAAGATATTTACCGCTGTACTTAATACTAATATGACTGTTTAATTCATAATATCTTTACGATAGAATTTTAAAAACGGTTATATATGATTGGAGGTACGTTTTTGAATTTATGTTCTAGTCTTTATCCCCCAATCTTATAAATGGAGACTTTTCGTTGCTGTTAGCTAGCAACATAGCCCATTTTGGATTCTCAATTATTAAAAACAATACTCGTCTGAACTACAGAAACAACTAAAATTTAGCTGAAATACAACTAAGGATAAGAAAACTGAACAAAATGAGAAAGTTGAACATTTTATTATGTAGGAGGGGAAATTGTTGTGATCTTAGAAAATGAAAAATATTTGGACTGGCGAATATTATCTGATATTTTTGCTGCTCATGGAGCGGCTCATATTTCTTGGAATAACAAAAAATATGAAAGACAGATAGAAAAGTATTTATCTGCTATGCATCATCAATTCAATACTGCTACTGAAAGTGTTGAAGAGCTAGATTTAGAAATGTTGATATCTCGGACAGTGGAATGTTACATTTATGCGGTTTTAGAAGAATGTGGTGATGTTCTTTCCAAGCATTTCAGTCCATATTCAGAAGAGATAGACCTTGGATTTCTTTCTATGATGTTAGAAGAGACCGAGAAGAAAGATAAGTGAAGCGTATAGTGTTCAAAAATTTAATCTATAAAAAGAATATTTATTATTTATTTTTCAGCTATAAATAAATTCTAAGGAGAGAAAAATGTGCGAACTTACAAAAAAGAGGATTGAAAAAAGAATGATTAAAAACGAGATTATTAAAAGAGTTGTATTTTCTAAATTCTTAAATAATTTAAAGTGATTTGACCGATTGGCTCATAGATTAAGTAAATAAAAGAAAATTTATTGTATGGGTATAATGTTAATAAACATGAAAGATACCATGTCGTCACAAAAATTTGGGATATAAACGGATTAGCTAAAATAAACATTAATAACATAATTATCTAAACTCAATTAACAGTAAACGTTTTTCATTTTTTCTCGTTTTTTTTAGGTTGAGAGTGTCATTTGACATATCGTCGTTGGGTGCTTCTAAGAACATATAAAAAAATGAGGTTAATGTTTTAGATGATTAAGAGTTGAACGGTTTTAAGACACTCGGAAAATCGTGATTGCTTGTTCATATGTGTATTTGAGGGAGAGTAAAGTATCCGTTTTATAAATTATTAGTGGTTCTACGAGAAAAAAACGCATTTCAATTCAAGAGTTAACTTATTATGCAATAGCTTGATGATTCAGTTGTTGTTATCGGATGCTTCGGGATTATCGAAAATTGAAATTATGGTTAGGTTGAGTATGGACTATGTAATTGGGAATGAAGCACTGACACCAAGTATGTTAATTTTTTCGCAAAATCAAAATGCAATTGAGTTAGACTGCTCAAATACTAGTAGTTTTTAAAACAATTGGGAAACTATTCCATTCTTCTCACAATAAAGTTTAGGATTGACGCACATTGTGTCTTCAAACCGACTTTATTAATAATTATGTATTGTTATCGGTACAATAAGCGCCTATACCATCTGGTATGGGTTTTTTTATTAAAAAAACAAAAGTTTTCGAAAAATCGTTGGGTTGATTTCGTAGTAATAGTGAAGAAAAGATTTGTTTCATATTCAAACACCTGAACAATGGGAAGGAGCAGTATGGAGGGTTATTGATATGGACAAAGAATATCGAGAATCAATTGAACATATTTTTGATTCTTACTGTAAAAGTATTATTAAACATGAGGGGATTGATTTACAGCGTAAAAAGTTAGTTTTATTGAAAAAGGAAGTTTCATTGGAGCGAGTGATAGAAGATGAAAGATTTCATAATAATCAGGGATTGGAATCAGAAATTGGTTTCGATCAATTTAAAATTTTAGGTGAGACCATCGCTGTTCACAACGATGTACTAGGAGAAGCCTTGCTAAGTCTAAATAATACAGACAGGAATATTATTTTTTTGTTTTACTATTTTGAATTTAAGGATAGAGAAATTGCTAATTTGATGGGGATCAGTCTAAGTGGTGCTTGGTATAGAAGAAAGAGAGCGACAGAATATCTGAAGAATTATTTAGGCGGTGATACTTAGTGAAGAAAAATCAAACGGATAATCTTGTATCTTTTAATTTAATAATTCTGGCGGTAAAAGGCGAACGGGAGGCAATAAATAAGGTGTTGCTCAAATATCATTCCTATATTCAAAGTTTCTGCAAAGGGTATTACGAAGGGGCAGATAACTATGAAAAATATTGCATTGATGAATATATGTGCCATCAGATCGAAGCAAAGTTAGTTGAAAAAATTCTCGTATTTAAAGTTAAATAAACTGCTTCCTTCCCATTTTCAGTCTAGAGAAGTGAGTCAAATAGCTCATTGGATGAATTATTTCTCTAGGCTGAAAAGTCACTCGTTCTTTGATAATTAAATACATCTCTATCAGACGAAGGCTTTGTTTGAGCGACGCTCTTGCTATTTTGCCAAAACATGCTTTTTGCACGAGCGAATAAGAATGAGTAAAGCAAATTTGTCATTTGCTGCAATGATGATAAAGTCGATAATGATACTTCCGTAAGGCCCGTCGTAAACTTGGGGGGTGGTGAAATTCCAATGATGCCTATGACTAGGGCACTGGTAGAGAGGTGATGAAGCAGAAGAATGGGGATAGTTTTTAGCTAATTCCTAAAATGTAAATCAATTGGGAGAACTATATTGTTTTATTGACGCAGTCAAATAATTAATTTATGAAGAGTATTTAATTTTATTAGAAAATTAAGTTCCGAAGTATGTACCGTTTGTATACCATTTTTTGGGAGTATCCAATAGTTAAAATACGATACATGAAGTAGGTGAGTTTAACGTGAGTGACAAAGAAATCGAGAATATTTATTCTACCATAAAAACTCAGATTCAATCTGAGTTCAGTGATTTAAAAAATTTTCACTGCCTGCCCTTAGTTTTAACAAACCAAGATTTAATGAATGAGTTTCAAATTAGTGCGAGCACTTTGAATCGATTGATAACAAATGGAGACTTTCCTCCTTGTTGGAACGGCATAAGAGGACATTATCTTCGTGAGAAAGTGTTAGATTGGATACAGGAATGTGATTCAGATGATTATCATGAGAAAATACGTTATTTTCGATCTTTATAGTATTTTCCTTTCCTTTAATTTGCGATACAATCATGATATAGATAGAGAGAATTTCAAGAGTTTTCTACCTGTTGGGTTCCTTCAAATTAGGAGGAGATAGCAATGAAGAAAACAGATCGATTTAAGAAACAAATAAGTTCGTCGGGGAGAGTTACATGGTATTTTCAAGCTTTTCGAACAACTAGACGTGGTTTCAAGTCGAGGCGTGAAGCCCAACTTGCATATTTGCAAATGGAAATACGGCACAGAGACAAGAAACAATTAATTTCGAATAGCGAGAGGTTTAGTGATATAGGCGCGAGATGGTTCCAATATTATCGCTCATTAAATGAGCAAAAGGAAACAACCTATGATAAGCGAGAAGAACAATTAAAAATTATTGTTCGATGGATTGGTGATAAAAAGTTGTCTGATTTGTCACCAGAATACCTTCAAGAACTGCTTTTTACTCTAAAGGAATGTGGCGTTAATGGAACAAATGTTGGCTATGCCAAAAATAGTTTACAATCACTTATTCAAGTTCTGAATATGGTTTTCAAATACTGTCAAAGAATGAATTTGATGAGTGAAAATCCAATGAAGACTGTGAGAATACCAAAATATCAGTTAACGGTAACTGATTTAAAAGAAGCCGTGAATAATATTGAGGACAAGTTTCTTACTGTTGATGAATTAAGAACTTTTCTGAATTATGGCATTGTTCATGAGGAGTTACCAATGTCTGTACTATTCCATGTTCTATTTTACACTGGTTGCCGTGTCAGCGAGGCTCTTGCTTTACAGCCTGAAGATATAGATTTCAAAAGAAATGAAATTCTATTCTATAAGCAAACAGCAGTTAAAGGTAAGAGTAAGGATTTTCGAATTGAAACTACTAAGACAGTTAGCTCTGCTAGACGAGTTTTAGTAACTCCTCTAGTTATGGAAAAGCTACAACAGTTGATTGAAGCTTTGGATGAGATGAGACAATATCACAGGCTTACTATAGAAGAAACATATTTATTTGTGTATCTTGATTCTAGTAAACGTGGTGTTCCTTATCGTCGAGAGTATGTAAACGATCATGTGAAACGGTGTGTGAACCGCTCAGGAATTAATAAGCCATTTCATACTCATTTAGCTCGTCATACAATGGCAAGTTTAGTAGCGGAGCACTGTAGCTGGGAAGTCTTGAAGGATCGCTTAGGCCATACTGACCAAACAACTTCGAAAATTTATCGCCACTTAACGTCAAATGAAAAGGTAAAACCTCTGATTGCTTTTAGTTCTTTAGAGAGTTAAAAAAATGGTAAAAGCACTGGTATTACAAGATTCTTGAAAAATGATTTTTTATCAAGTTAGTCAATATGTAGTCAGAGGTAGAAAAAATCCTTTTATATCAATACTTTAACGACTTTTCACAAGTATCAAAGAAATCCGTCGTTAATATCTGTTATATGAATGACGAAAGACCACTGTTAAATCAGTGGTCTTTTTCTTGATTCTATTGCAGTTTAGAACATGACTGGTCTGTTTTTTAGGTACTTAAAGTGCAGTAAAAAAATTAACTATGCATCACCTTATTTCAATCATTTGAATCTATTTCGTTTGTTTATTGAAAAACGATTTTGTTTAAACTGAATTATTTCAATTTTTAAGATGATTCAGCTAAACTGAATGTAGTTCTGAATTGGAGGAAGTAATTATGCATACAGATTATCCGTATATATTTGACAGTCGACCGAAACTGGCTTTCAGTGCTTGGTTGAAGATGTTAGGAGCAAATGTTTTGTCATTTGTGTTGTTGACGACGCCGGTGTTATCAAGTATTCCGCTTTTCAAGCCATTATCAAATAGCGAATTGTACGATGTTTCGATAATGGCCATTAGTCGGCAGATTATGCCAGCGTTACTATTTCTAGCCATTAATTTCTTAGGTGTTTATTGGGCGGTTGGAAAAGATTGGCGTAAGCTATTCCGACCCATCAAAGTAAAAGATATTTGGTTTATTCTTTTACTGATCCTTGCTGCTTTTCTAGCCAATTATTTTACCGGTCAAATCACAGATGCCTTGTTCGGCCATGAAGTTAATCCGAATGCAGCAATTAATATTCATCATGAGAATGGATGGGCTGCTTTTCTTTTAGCGCGTGTAACAGATTTAATCCAACTATTAGGAGAAGAATTTTTAGCCATCATTTCATTTCTCGCATTCACTCAATTAGCTAATCATTGGAACTGGTCTAGAAAAACTGCACTAGTTTTCGGGTTGGTCTTATCCTCAATTTTGTTCGGAGTCTATCACATTTCAACTTACGACTATAATGTGGGCTATGCGATTATTGGATTATTTCTTGGTCGGATGGTCATGACGATTGCTTTTATGAGAACAAAATCTATTTGGGCCAGCTTTTTAGTTCATTATATCTATGATTTTATTGGATTCTATGCGGCTTTTGTAGCGCTGGCGCATTAAGAATCGCTTATTTCAATGAAAGATATTTTGCGGCGTCTGAATAAGTGGCCCAGAAAAGAGAAGGGCGAATATTAAGAAACAAGTGGGCTTTTTAAGAACAAGGTTATTTGGACAGACACTTCTATGAAAATATTTGGTCTTTTCTCTTCGTTTTTACAATTTATTTATTTTATAATGAAAATGAGTTTAGCTTGGCGCAATACGTAAAAGGACGGAATTGTCTCACAAGGCCGATTTGGAGAGAAAATTTCAACGAGGAAGCACCTGCAAAGCACTTCTGTTATTTTTTAGTATGACAGGAATTGCTCTGGAGGATGCTTCTTTTGTTTTGGCTCTATTTGTTGATAGAAAACGACAGGGATAGTTTGTCATCAAGCCATTTTTTGCATAAGTTTTGTCTCTTATTCCTCAATAAGTAGTATTCTGCGAGATTGTCGTTTTCACAGCAGACCTTCCACAGTCAGTGTAACGCTCAGGTTTTACTTTTAAATTTGATACAAAAATACTTGACTGCTTCGGTTTCTATACCCAAGTACAGGGAAAACAGCGTGAACCACTTTATAGCCAGCTGACTGCATCCTTGGCCGTGTCTTCACTTAGCGAATACTCCACGAAGATCATTTGTTGGTGTGCTTTTCTTGTGTTTACTCATTAAAAAGAGTGAGTTTTTTCTTTCAGTTAGTGGTTTTTGTTGAGCCGTGCCCAAATCACTGGATTGGAATTTTGCGAATAGACCAATTCGTCAAAAAATCATCCAGAATATTTTTTAGGTGAAATTGTATTTTTTTAGTGCCAGTGTTATACTTTGGAAGAAAGAACGTGATAGCGTTTTCTATGCTGGTGGTACGTCTGACCAGTAGTAATCGGAGTGAGGATGAACCAAATGAAAGATATTATTGATGCATTAGTAGTCGCTCTCCAACAGCAAGAACCAGTAATGTTGGTAACTGTGGTCAAGAGTGCGGGATCGACTCCCCGCAAACGAGGAGCACGGATGATTTTCACTAAATCCGGTCAACAGAGTGGAACAATCGGCGGCGGCAAGGTGGAGTACTTGGCAGAAGAGTTGGCTGCTCAGATGATTCAAGAAAAGAGTAGTCAAGTGAAGAGCTACAGTCTGACACCAAAGGAAGCCTCTGGTTTAGGCATGGTCTGTGGTGGTAAGGTCTCTTTGCTCTTTCAGTATTTAGATCCGCAAGATATCAATATTCAGAAAATCATCCGGCAAGTAAAGACGGCTTTTGCAAAAGATTCTGGCGGTTGGCTTTTTTCTTCCTTGGATCCAAAAGAACCTGCTCTTGCTTTTTTCAGCGAAGATAGTGGCTGGATTGGTGGAGACGCATTGAGGAATTTGACCCGGCAAGATCTCGAAGATTGGCAAGCAGGGCTGATCACTGTCGCAGAGAAGGAATATTTCTTAGAAAAACTACAGCAACCAGGTAGGTTATATGTCTTCGGCGGGGGACATGTAGCACAAGCGTTAGTTCCTGTTTTGGCGAAAGTAGATTTTCAGGTCGTTGTATTGGATGATCGGCCGGAATTTTTGACTTCAGCGGTATTTCCAGAGGCTCAGGAAAGGTTGCTGGTGGATTTCGAAGACATTTCTCAAGTCGTCCACTTAACAGAACACGACTATGCAGTGGTGATGACTCGGGGACATCTGTATGACCTGATGCTACACCAGCAGCTACTGCAGACCCCAGCTTATTATCTAGGGGGAATGGGCAGTCGCCATAAAGTGGCAGTTATGATTCAAAAATTACAGGAAGCCGGTTATACCAAGGAACAGATTCAGCGTATTCATATGCCAATCGGGTTACCAATCAAAGCCGAGTCACCAGCGGAATTGGCGATCAGTATTGCCGGTGAATTGATTTTAGCACGAGCAGAAAAAAAGTGACGGTAAGGTCCGTCTGTGAAGCGGAGGCGATGCAACAATGGCAGAACAGATCTACCTGAATCATGCAGCGACTTCTCTGAAAAAACCTCCAGCTGTGATAGCAGCCTTGGTTAGCTATCTCCAGCAAAATGAAGAAATTGCTTTACAACGAAGCTTTCTAGGCCAAGGAACTGCTCAGAATGCATTTGAGGCACGGACGGCTGTTGCAGAATTTTTTGCAGCAACGGATGCGAGCCATGTGATTTTTACACCAAATGTGACGACCTCTTTGAACATGATTTTAAAAGGGGGCTTGCAGCCGGGGGACCATGTGTTAACTACGTCTGTCGAGCATAACGCGATTAGTCGGCCATTGGAGCAGCTGCAACAGCAGGAAATTGAGTACTCTCGGTTACCTTGCGACAGTACCGGATGTGTGGATCCAGCGGCTATTTCTAAAATGATTCGTCCGAATACGAAAATGCTGGTGATGACTCATGCTTCAAATGTCTTAGGCACGATTCAACCGGTGGAAAAATGTTTTGAGATTGCCAAAGCAAAGGGGCTATTGACGGTTTTGGATACGGCCCAAACAGCTGGTTTTTTGCCGATTGACATGGAGGCGCTGCAGGCAGATGTGATTGCTTTTACCGGTCACAAAAGTCTACTGGCATTGGCCGGCATCGGAGGCTTTGTCTTAAATGAAGAGGCTGTAAAAAGAATTCAGCCTTGGCTGACTGGCGGGACGGGCAGCTTTTCTGAGTTGGCTGAGATGCCCACTGTGTTGCCGGATCGCTTCGAGCCGGGAACACCAAATGATATGGGGATTCGTAGTTTGACGGCTAGTCTTGGCTGGCTGCAAGAACAAACAATTGCCAAGGTAGCTGACCATGAGCGAGGGCTGACGCAGCGATTTATTGATGGCCTCCAGCAGCTGCCAGTCAGACTATTGGGAACAGGACTAGCTAATCGCAGTGTACCAGTGGTTTCAGTCGTACCTCAAAATATCAGTTGTGACGAGCTTGCTTTCGCTCTTTTTGCAGACTATGGCATTGTTACTCGCAATGGCCTCCATTGTGCTCCTTGGGCACATGAAGTTGCGGGGACCCTTGCTAGTGGCGCCGTTCGTTTCAGCTTTGGTTGGGACACGACGATAGATGAAATCGACAAGACACTTTTAGCATTGAATAAACTATTGAAAGTGTAATAGAAGGTGGAAGAGCATGTCATTTTTATCAAGTTGTACCTCGGGAGGTTGCGGTGCCAAGATTGGTGCTGGCGAATTAACTGATTTTCTTTCGGCGTTGCCTCATGCGACAGACCCGAATCTATTAGTGGGTTTTGAAACAGCTGATGATGCCGCGGTCTATCGTCTAAATGAGCAGCAAGCCTTGATTTCAACGGTGGATTTTTTTTCTCCAATGGTGGAAGATCCGCGGATGTTTGGTCGGATTGCTGCGGCCAATGCCATGAGCGATGTCTATGCGATGGGCGGGCAAGTCTTGTACGCTTTGAATTTGGTGTGCTTTCCACAAAAAATGCCTAAAGAGATGCTGGCGGAAATGTTGGCAGGCGGTGCTGAAAAAGTAGCTGAGGCAGGGGCAAGCCTTGCTGGCGGGCATTCCATCTATGACCATGAACCCAAATATGGTTTAGCTGTCACAGGCACAATCCATCCGGCACACTATTTGAAAAATGACACGCCGCAACCAGGTGACGCCTTGATTTTAACAAAAGCGCTTGGTGTCGGCCTGGTACAGTCAGCGGCTCGCGTCGGTTTGGCAAGTGAGGAAGCCGAAGCAGCCGCACTGGCCTCCATGTGTCGTCTGAATAAATATGCTGCCGAAAAGCTTATCGGCTATGCTGTTCATGCTTGTACAGATGTTACGGGTTTTGGCTTATTGGGACATGTGTCGGAGATGGCAGGAAGTGAGCATACGTTAGTGATTGATACGAGTTCTTTGCCACTTTTGCCCCAAGCTTTTTATTACGCAGAGGAATATCTGGCAACAGCCGGAGGAGAACGAAATCGTCAATTTGTAGCAGGTAAAGTGGACTTAACAGAAGTCGCTCCTGCGTATCAAGAAATCATGCTTGATCCTCAGACTTCAGGTGGATTATTGATCAGCGTAGCAGCCAAAGATGCACAGGAACTGCTGTTGTCTATCCAACAAGATGATCCGGCAGCCGCGATTATCGGCATGGTAGCTGATGAGCGTGGCGAGAAAGCAATCGTTATTTTGTAGAGAATCGGAAAGCTTTGTTCTGAGTTTTATATTGAAAGAAAAGAGGAGTTAACATGATTCGCATCGACGCATTAGGAAAGCCTTGCCCAATCCCAGTGATTGAGACAAAAAAAGCCATCAAAGAAATGGGAGGGCATAAAGGTGAGATTGAAGTTCTAGTAGACAATGAAGTTGCTTTGAACAATATTGAAAAACTGACTTCTGGTTTGGAGATCCCAACGCAACGAAAAAAGTTAGCCACTGACCGCTTCACAATCACGCTGTTTCTTACTGAAGAAGCAAACGTAGAAAAAAGTGTTCCGATTTCTGCAAAAGCTGTCACTACCTATTTGGTTGGTAAAAAACATCTAGGAGAAGGCGACCCGCAGCTTGGCGCATTGTTAATGAAAAGTTATCTGTATTCGCTGACGGAACTTTCTGAAGTTCCTACAGAATTGATCTTCTTTAATGAAGGAATCTTTTTGACACTCCGAGATTCGTCATCACTTCCAGATTTAGAAACCTTAGTCGCTAAAGGAACCAAGATCTATGTCTGCGGTACGTGTATCGACTTTTATGAAAAGAAAGACGAATTGGCAATCGGTGAGATCACTAATATGTATGCGATTAGCGAAATGCAGCAAAAAGCCGACAAAGCCATCTCGGTCTGAGGTCAAAAAGATGGAGATGAATTTGCTGACGTTTGCCAATACCCACTTTGCAGTAAAAGCTGAGCAACTGTTGCAAGACAAATTAATTCCGGTTTCTCCCATGCCGCTGCCGGTTAAACTGGGGGGCTCACTTTGTGGGATCTGCTTGCGGATTCCTCGAAAACAAACAACAGCTGCAGTGGACTTGTTGACAGCCGGTGGTGCAATGCCAGCGGCGGTTTATCAGATTGATGAGACAGACGGCAATAAGGAGTATCTGCCATGGCTGATTTAAAGAAACTATTTGGACTTAACGGCCACCAAGTGATTGCGGTCATTGGCTCTGGGGGAAAAACTAGTCTCTGTCGCTACTTAGCCAACAGCTATAAAGAAGAGGGCGAGCGGGTCTTGGTGGGTACTACGACTAAAATTGCGATGCCGCCTGTAGAAACCTATGATCGATTAGTTACAGAAGATTTCGCAAGATTGGCAGAGGAAGTTCCGGGAATCACTGTTGCTGGTGAGGTCGTTAGCCAAAATGAGGTAAAAAAACTTTCACTTCCTGGGGCACCTGAATTTCAAGAGTCATTTGGTCAGTATGACAAAGTGATTTTGGAAGCAGACGGTTCCCGACAGCTCCCATTGAAGGGCTGGTCACAACAGGAACCAGTGATTCTGCCAGAAACGACGGCGACTATCTTGGTGATTCCGATCTCTGGGATTGGGCTGCGAATCAGCGAAGAAACCGTCCACCGATTGCCATTATTTCTAAAATTGACGGGAGCAGAAGTCGGGGACGCACTGCAGATCACCCACCTGCAGCGGATGATTGAGCACCCCCAAGGTATTCTACGACAGGCAGCTGGAACTATTCACTTATTTTTTAATCAAGGGGAAACAGTAGAGGACTTTCGTGACGCAGCCGCTATTTTTGAAGGACTGTCACCGGAAATCAAGACGCGACTGCAAACGGTGATAGTGGGCAGCGCACTGAAGGGAAGCGGGGTGAGTATATGGCAACAATAGCAGAGACGCTTGTTGTCGTGAGAGGCGGTGGAGATTTGGCCACTGGCGTCATCCAAAAATTTCATCGAAGCGGCTTTAAAGTTGTGATTTTAGAAACAGAACAGCCTTTAGCAATCAGGCGGACAGTGTCACTATGCTCGGCCGTTTATGAGGGAATGTATCAGGTAGAAGACCTGACTGCCAGAATGATTACTGAAGTCGCCCAGTGTGAGGCGATCTGGTCAGCAGGGGAAATTCCTTTACTAATTGATCCTTTAGGGAAATCTTTGCAAAAATTGAAACCGACAGTCTTGGTAGACGCGATTATTGCTAAGAAAAATTTAGGGACAAATCGACAGCTGGCACCGATTACGATTGCACTGGGTCCAGGATTTTCGGCACCACAAGATGTAAATGTCGTGATAGAAACAATGAGAGGTCATCGATTGGGACGATTGATATTTGCGGGCGAAGCACTGCCAAATACTGGGGTACCGGGAATTTTGGGGGGCAAGAGCCGTGAGCGGGTTGTACACTCACCGGCAGCCGGTGTCGTAAAACATGTCAGAAAGATTGGGGATCAGGTGACTGCCGGCGAATTGATCTTTTATGTGGATACCACACCGGTCTATTCGCCTTTAGATGGTACTTTACGAGGATTAATTCAAGCAGGCTTGACGATTCCTAAAGGATTGAAGGTGGCAGATGTCGATCCCCGCCCAAGGGAAGATGTGGACTATCAGACCATTTCCGATAAAGCTCGAGGATTAGGCGGCGCTGCATTGGAGGCAGCTCTCTGGGGATTACGTAATCAAAGTGTTTCCTATTAAATGTTGGTTCAAGTATTTTAGTGTAATGAAAAAGGCTTCTTTTGGTTTCTCTGATCAAAAGAAGCCTTTTTATTTGGTTTCGGGATAGAAATGATTGCTTGTAGATGATACGGGTGGTATGATTGGGAACAAATCAAAAAGCTCCACAAGATAGGTTTTGATAATGGAGATAAGCTACAGGGGGAATCAGGATATGGTGTGGACGGCAGAAGAAAAACGCTCAGCATATGAGCTGTTATTGCTGCAACAAAAAGGCTTATTAGAAGCAGAAACGGATTGGTTGGCTAATTTAGCGAATTCTTCAGCACTCTTAAATGAGACCTTGAAAGAAACGGTGTTTGCCGGGTATTACTTATTCAATGGCGAAGAGCTGGTCTTGGGTCCATTTCAAGGACGCGTTTCTTGTACGCGAATCAAAATGGGAAAAGGCGTTTGCGGGGAAAGTGCCCAACGTCGGGAAACATTGGTTGTACCAAATGTCAAAGAACACGTAAACTATATTTCCTGTGACGGAGCTGCCATGAGTGAAATTGTGGTCCCGATGGTACAAGATGACCAACTCGTAGGCGTGCTGGATATTGATGCTGGAGTTGTGGGGATGTATGACGAAGTAGATCAAGCATTTTTACAACAGTATGTGCAAGTATTGTTAGAAGCAAAAAAATAGTAAAAAGCAGACATTTTCCGAATGATTTCGGAAAATGTCTTTTTGATTGGTTTAAAATTAAAAAAAAAGGAGAAAAAAATTAGAATAATTGTTGACACCTGAAAAAGCAGGTGGTATTATAAAATTACAAAATGATTAGAAAGAAGGAAGAGAACACTATGAATCGCGAGAACATCCAACTAGGCCAAGCCTACGAATGCAAACCGGTCGGACTACAGCGCAAAGTCACTGGAGAGGTCATTAAAAAGCTTGAAAATTGTGTAATCGTTAATGTTGATCGCTACGACTACATTGACTACGATGAAATCCAGGAACGCTGCGGCAAAGTCGTGGTTCGCTATGATGAAGTCTATGGCAAAGCACTGGTTTCATGTTTCTTCAGCTGATTCACTTCTTTTTAAGGGAGTTATTCACCTGAAAACAGGCGGGGGAAAAATGAAAAAGAAATTAGCGGAAGAAAACAGGACTTCCGCTAATCAAGGAAAGCAGCCGCTGGTTACGGCTGCTTTTTTATGTTGTTAAAACTATTGAAAAACATTGTCGAATGGAGTATAGAATATTGAAAATTACTAATTAAAAAAATATGATTAAACATAAGTAAAGGCATATACATAATGATTGATTACCATCAGTCGGTTTGATTATTTCATTTTCTTGCCCCGGGAAAAGTCTTATTCGCTAAAAACTCCTAAAAAAAGCGGCTCTTCGTCAAATAGTGT
>NZ_MAEH01000021.1 GCF_009933135.1 Candidatus Enterococcus leclercqii | reverse complement strand
CGACGCAGATGGCGATTCTGATGGTGATTCTGACGGCGACGCGGATGGTGACTCCGATGGAGACTCTGACGGTGATTCCGATGGCGACGCGGATGGCGATTCTGACGGCGACGCAGACGGCGACGCGGATGATGATGATCGAATCACTCCGATTAGTCAGCCTAAACCAACTAGTACCTCATCGTTGAAATCACGGTTACCAGTAACCACTTTGCCGAAATCCGGTGCTGAAATCGGTGCGGGCGTGCCGATCTTGGGGGGGTTAATCTCCTTCTTCTCTGGATTGGGACTATGGAAATCAAGAAAGAACAAACGAAATAAAAAATAGCTTTTTCTCGCAGTTAGTGAAAAAGTATCACTGACTGCGAGTCTTAAGATGAAAATTGTAATGAAGCTGGAGGACTATTGTCAAGTAATAGTGAAGATGAATTTAAAAAGATATGAGGAGGAAGAAGGATGATACAAACAGCGGTTAATCCCATTAGTCGGTTGGAAGATATTTTGGCAGGATCAGTCAATATGGAATTGTCACAAACCACTTTGATCCTGAGCTATGGCATGAAAAGTGGTCGCAGTATTGTCAAAGAGTTCTATGGCCGTGACTTTCAGCAGACCTGGCAAAAACTGTCACGTTTTTATCGCCGACTTCCAGAAACAGATTATCTGCGAATCGATCTTATCGTCGAAGAGCATAGGCTGTCCTATCTTGAGTTAATCGATTTGTTGGGGTCAATTAAACGAAATAATTATATCGATTTTGGTCTTCGTTTTGTCGGCCTTAAAAAACGCCTGCTTTTAAAAGAAGAGCTAACGGCAAATGCTGTAATTGTTCCGGATAACAAACATAAAGTGGGTAAAAATAAGCCTAATCTACACATCGATTTTCCTAATTATCGGAACTATATGCAACAAAAATATGGTGATCGAGAATCTTCCCTGAAATATATTGAGACAGCAGCTATCTTTTCGTTCAAAACGAAAGCGTTTTTGCTTGAAAATGACTTGCTATTGCCTTTGAAGGATTATGGGAATGGCAATCATTTTCGAGAAATTGACCTCCTGGATTTTTCACCCCAACTAGATTCAGTGATTGAAAAAGGTGGGAACTATTTGTTGAACCAATTGCAAGCGGATGGCTCTTTTACTTATGGGTACTTCCCGTGTTATGGCAAAATAATTCCTAATTACAATGCAATCCGTCATTTCTCCTCAATCTACGCTTTGCTAGAAACTGGCGAACTGCTGGAAAATCAGAAGATGATACAGCAGGCTTTGCAAGGGCTCGTATGGGGCTTTGATTATCTAGGTATCAACGTAGCAGATCATTTTCTGATTAAAGAGGAAATTAACGGTGTCGTAGAGTATAAACTAGGTGCACAAGCGTTGGCGATTTTAGCAGCGGCTAAGTATACGCAAATCACTGGAGACGAGCGTTTCTTTTCTAAAATGAAAACCTTGACTCAAACTATTGAAAACTTATTTTTAACAGCAGAAGATGAGACAGTTCATGTATTGGATCAGGATTTGGCGATAAAGGAACGATTTCGCATCGTTTACTACGACGGTGAAGCACTCTTTTCGATGCTACGAGCTTATGGACTGATGAAAGATCCGGAAATGTTTGCCCTGTGTCAGCGGTTGATGGATCATTTTGTGGAAAACCGTTACGAACGCTATCACGATCATTGGCTCAGTTATGCAGTCAACGAATTTCTACTGTATGAAGAAAAGGTGGAATACTATCGCTTTGGAGTGGCTAACGCGCTGAATAAAATTGATTTTATGAAGCAAAGAGACACTGCGTATCCTACGATGTTGGAATTGCTAGTTGCAGCAGCTAAGATGATGAAAAAACTTGCAGTTTACGAAAATCGTAACCAAGTCATGACCGACGAAGCCTTTCTTAGAGGACAAGATAAAATCGAAAATGTGATGGAATATCGAGCTTATCATGAATTGGTGACGGGGACAATGTTTCCTGAACTAGCCATGTTTTTCAAAGAACCTATAGCGATTGAATACGGTTTTTTTGCAAGACATGATCGGTTCCGAATGCGAATTGATGATGCTGAGCATTTTCTTTCCGGTTTGATCAACTACCGACAGTTTATGGAAGGAGGCATTTGAGATGTGGGTATTGTATATTCGATTTTTCTCACTACTTTTGCTAGCTTTGTATCTCATCGTAACTCACAAAAAGAATAAGAAGAATAAGACCATGGGCCAACAAGATGAAACCTTCGAGTATAAGAAAAATAAGGATGGACGCTATCCCTGGGAAGTAGACATTGATGATTCCCCAAACAGAATTACAAAAGAAACACCAAAATTTATTGAAAAAGATCGTATTCGTAGAGGGCATTGGCGCAAGTAAAGGGTTGGAAGCGTCGCTTGGTATCGTAAGCTCCGATTGAGAGGAGGGCCTGATAATGGGAAAAGCAAAGAGTTCCTTTTTGAATATTCTCACTGCAGTTTTGACTTTGACGGTTCTTCTTGGAGTTACTAGACAAGTGTTTGCTGAACTTATCTACATTGAATTGTTTGAAAATACAGTTGTAGATAACAATAGCAATACTACCCCAGCAACAGCCTATGGACAGATTGTTGATCAACCAGTGACTTTTCAAATTACAGCTTCCAGCACCATCAATGCCGCCATACTACCAGATGGAGGGAAAAAATACCTGCTTTTATATCTGCCAGAAGAGATGATTGGCCAAGTTGCTTTGGAACCTTTCGAAGTTCAAACCATCGTTTCGGTGCCTGTTAATAATCTTCTGGGAGGATTAAATACGGTAGTAATAGCTTTAATCAACAATCCGCTCTTGGGCATACTGTTTCGGAATAATTTGACAACGGCATTAGCGAATGTGATGTCATTTGAGAACTTTGGTGCTGCGAATTTTATGGTGACAGGTCAATGGTCAACAGATCAACTGGCAGTGGGTGAAATAGATGGGCAACTGGGCCCGCTGTTAGCAAATGATCTAAAGAGCCGATTGAATGCGTTAAAAGCAGTTGTCAATTCGATTCCATTGGGGGCACTTTTATTATCCCCAACACTTAATGCAATTGATAATCTGCTGACGGCTATTGATAGTGGCAGCCTAGTAAGCGAGTTGGCTGAGACCGCGATTTTAGGAAGTACAAGCGCTACGATCCCAACGAGAATGCACGCACCAACGATTTCTCAAGGAGCGTACACCGCAGAGTTTCGTACGGGAATCCTGTGGAGCTCAGCACTTCCAGAAAATGATGTCGCAGCCAAGCTCAAGCTTTCTCCTATCTATTTTGATTTTGGACAGGTAACGTGGCAGGATCAATTACTCCCTGAACAATTAAATTTTGGACGCCACCTCCTGCAGACTAAAGATGCAGAGGAATGGATTGCTACGTTAGATGGTCAGCAACAGTCTATCTGGCAAACTGGCAAGATATTAGTAGAAGATACGACTGTGGGGGAAAATAGTTGGCAACTAAGCGTCCAACAGGTGGGTGAATGGCAAAATGGGGCATCCTTATTACCGGCTCAGTTATTCCTTCATTTTGGGGATTTGATAACAACGCTACCCAGTGAAGTTTTATCGGTGAGTAATGACGAAGTTTTTTTAGAAGCAGGGCTACAGCAAACACTACTGGAAAAGATGTCCAGTCCTTCCAATGGAACAGTTGAACTAGATATTCAGCAGTTTCGTTTGAATATTGCCGCCGATACTTTGAAAGTTACAGGGCAATATCAGACGGAGTTGAATTGGACCCTAACTTATGCACCATAAGGGAGGTGCCACGATGGAAGCATTTGCTGCAGAGACAACAGGTAAAATCAAGTTTTATTATCCCGTGGAAGAGAAGACGCATGAATCAACTGAAGTCATTGTTTCCGAAGAGTCAGAGGAAGTAATGACAAGTAGTGAGACCATTGATGGTACAGTAGAGAATTCCCGTCTTTCTTTTGGGAAGTTTGGAGAAAACAGTGGCCTGGTGTTAGTTGTTTTAGGGATTGTCATATGTGTAATAGCAATCCGAATAAAATTAGGAGGGAGTCGGAGAAAATGAAAAAAAGAGGACTTATTGCTGGGGTGGTACTACTGGGCGCGACATGGCCGGTGGTAGGAACCGCGGCAGAAAAAGATACTGAAGCACTCGTTGAATATGAAGCTGGTTTCTTGGTGTTAAATCCTGATAATCAACTGCCAGATGATCTAAACTTTGGATCACATCCAATTCAAACGGCAAGCGCGGAACAGTGGGTGGCGACCTCAGATGGTGTACAAACCTCGCCGGTAACTACAGGAGCCATCGAAATTAGCGATAATCGTGGCGATGAAAGTGGCTGGATCGTGAAACTCGCTCAAATGGAACAATTTGCAACTGACGATGCCATCGAGTTAGATGATGCGATGCTCTTAATTCAATTTGGTTCCATTACCAACAACTTAGGTTCCGATTTCACCTTTAGTCAGGAAGGGTTGGATGTACCTGTCCCTATTGCGACAGCTATCGATCTGATCGTAGCTGATGAAGGAGAAGGAATTGGAGAGACGTCTCTGGAAATTGATCAGTTTGTATTGGATATTTTGGCTGACACACAAAAGGTACCAGAGCAATATACGACTGAATTAAATTGGACAATTGAGGCTGGCGAGTAGTTCTCTTCATACAATTAACAAACTAGCGAAGCTGAGATCAGAGTAAGGAGATGGGATCATGAGAAAAATAGTGAGCGCTTTGATGCTGTTGATGGTTGTCGGATTATGCCGACCTTATGAAACTTTGGCACAAGAAAATCATACGTTTCAAGTTGTCATTGCCCCTCAATTTAATCATGATCCGCAGACTAAATCTTACTATGATATTACCGCGGCCCCATCAGAAGCACTGGTGCTACCATTTAAGATTGAAAACAGTGGCTCTGTAGAAAGTGAATTTGATATTTCCTTTAACCCTGCTTTAACGAACAGTGCTGGTTCAATTGCTTATTCCGGTGTTGCGGAAAGTAAAATTATAGCAGGTGCTCCTGTCATCACTGAGTATGGGATGCTTTCAGAGGAGAAAATAAAAGTTCCAGCTGGTGAAAGCCAAGTGATTACTTTGCATCTCACCATGCCAAATGAAAAATTCTCTGGAAAATTAGCCGGGGGTATCCGAGTGTCGCAGGTACCCACTGGCGAAGCAACCGGAAATATTCGTCATACATTTTCTCGTGAAATAGCTGTGATTCTTCAAAATGAGATCGCTTCAATCAAGCCGGATCTGCGTTTTTTAAAAGCTGAAATAGGTGGCGAAGCTCGACGAAAATATGTACAAGTCGACATGGAAAACCTGGCACCCGCTTATCTGAGCCGCGGAGAATTAAACTACCGTATTCGCAGAGAGAAAAAGGAAATGGCAGTGGGGACAGTGAATCTCCGGCTTAGTCCTAGCACAGCTTTTGTTTATCATATTCCATTAGGAGAAGAAAGTTTCCCTGCTGGAACCTATGAACTTGACTTATCGGCAACAGATCATAATAGTCAAAAAACGTGGGAAAATACCTTGAGTTTTGAAATAGAGCCAGCTGCTTCCAGGGCTATCAACCAAGTCAATCAGACAAAAGAAGAGCTGCCTTTACTGATAGTAGTGCTGGGAGCAATCATCGTTGTCCTAATCGGGGTGATCATCACAATATTAATGAAGAAGAGAAGGGAGCCGAAAAAATAGCAAGCCCCGGAAGCTGATAGTAAGGCCATTCCCCTGACTTTGTAATAAATAGGGTCTTAACAAAAAGCGCAGTGGTTGCTGCGCTTTTTATTTGTAAAAGAGTAAACAAAAAAGGATAATCAACTGTACATTTCTTTTCTTGTAGCTTCTATTCCAAATAGTAGCTATAGAAATCGGTCTTTGGCATGAGGACGGATCAATTCTGTATGATATAATCGTACATGAAAGCAGGCCAAAGATTTAGCGGCAGCTGCTATGGTCAAAAGAGTTGGAGGAACGAATCGTGAAAATCGGGTTTTTCTCGGATACTTATTTTCCGCAAGTCAGCGGAGTAGCAACTTCGATCCGAACATTAAAAGAGCAGTTGGAAAAGCGGGGGCATGAGGTTTATATTTTTACCACAACAGACCCCAATGCCACTGCGCCAGAAGAAGACATTATCAGGATGCCCAGCGTCCCGTTTATTTCCTTTAAAGATCGGCGAATTGTCGTACGCGGTATGTGGTATGCGTACTTGATTGCCAAAGAGTTGGAGTTGGATTTGATTCACACGCATACGGAGTTTGGTGCAGGTATTTTAGGCAAGATGGTAGGAAAAAAGTTAGGCATTCCGGTGATTCACACTTACCATACGATGTACGAGGATTATCTACATTATATTGCAAATGGTAAAGTGTTGCGGCCGGCCCATGTGAAGTTTTTCTCCAGATTATTTGCCAACCATACGACGGGGGTCGTTTGTCCCAGCGAGCGAGTAATCGATAAACTGCGACAATATGGAGTCGATGCGCCGATGCGGGTGATTCCCACCGGTATCGAGATTGAAAAATTCAAGCGCCCCGATATCACACAGGAAATGCGCACGGCGCTCCGAGATTCGTTAGGGATTGCTCAAGATGAGTTATTGCTGTTGTCATTGAGTCGGATTTCTTATGAAAAAAATATTCAAGCCATCATTTACGGCTTTAAAGAAATAGCTGCCCGCATGCCAGAAACCAGACTCGTAATTGTAGGAAAAGGACCATATAAAGAGGATTTGGAAGAGTTGGTTGTAGAAATCGGCCTTTCTGAAAAGGTGACTTTTGTTGGGGAGGTCCCTAACGATCAGGTTGCTATCTATTATCAAGCAGCAGATTATTTTGTCAGTGCTTCTACTTCCGAAACACAAGGTCTGACCTATACAGAGGCAATGGCAGCTGGCACACAATTAGTCGTAGAAGGCAATGATTATCTAAATAATCTAATCGATGATGAGAGCTTGGGCATTACTTTTGAAAAGGATCAGGATTTTCCCGACTGCTTCGAAAGTTATGTGCAATCTGGTATCAAAAAAGATCATCAGGTGTTGGATAATAAAATGCATGCCATTTCTGCCGACCATTTTGGTGAAGTGATGTTGTCCTTTTATTTCGATATGACAGCTTACTACTATGAGAATTCACTAGCGAAAGAAAACAGCCAAACAATGCAAAAAATTAAAGGCAAGTTGAAACCGACATTAAAACGTGTGGTTCGGAAAAAAGATACGTTGCACAATGAATAGCTTCAGCAAGCAAAAATCACACTTTTCCCGTATACTGGGAGTGTGATTTTTTTGCTGCGAAGGGTAATTGGCGAAACAAAATCAGTAGCAACACCAGAAGATTGAAATTGCTGAGTAGATTTTTTTATTGATTCTTGAAAAGTACTTTTCAAATACAGGAGGTAGGAGTTATATGAAAATCGGGTTTATCGGAATTGGCGTAATGGGCCATTCTATTGCCAACCACTTACTGACGGCTGGGCATGAAGTTTTTGTCTATAATCGAACAAAAAGCAAAGCAGATGCTATCGTTTCGCTGGGAGCGGTGTGGAAAGATACCCCTCAAGAGTTGACAAAAGCAAGTGAAGTAGTGTTTTCCATGGTGGGTTATCCTCAAGATGTCGAGGAAATTTATTATGGAGAAAATGGGATTTTTAAAGCTGATGTGGCTGGAAAAATACTAGTAGATATGACTACCAGTACACCGACATTAGCAGAAAAAATTGCCGAAACTGCTGCTCAAAGAGGCGCAGACTGCATGGATGCGCCGGTTTCTGGAGGAGATTTGGGAGCTAAAAATGCGACACTGACCATCATGTGTGGCGGAACCAAAGAAGTGTTTGACAAATTGGTCCCACTGTTCAAAGTGATTGGTAAAACATATACGCTTCACGGTCCAGCAGGCAAAGGGCAACATACGAAAATGGCCAATCAGATCATGATTGCTGGTACGATGACGGGCATGACAGAGATGTTAGTATACGCTAAAGCTGCCGGTTTGGACCTGCCTAAGGTTATCGAAACGTTGGCCGGAGGAAGCGCCAGCAATTGGTCGATGGAAAATTACGGTCCTCGAATTTTGAGATCAGATTATTCGCCAGGCTTTTTTGTAAAGCATTTTATTAAAGATTTGAAAATCGCGTTAGATGAGGCTGAAAAGCTTGAACTGAATTTACCTTCAACCAAAGCAGCTTGCCAGCTTTATGAACAATTGGCAGCAAAAGGCCATGAAAATGACGGTACGCAGGCTTTGATTAAACTATGGTGGGAACAATAACATTTTGAAATGTTTTAGAGGCGAAAAATTGGCCATGAAGAGTTCTGAAATGGTGTGTTTATGGGCTGTGATTGGATAAAAAAGTTTGATTTTTTTGCGAAAATCGGTGCATGTATAAGGCGCTTCTGATACAATGATACAGGAAACAGAAAGGGAGGCTTTCGTTTATGAAAAGTTCACAACTGGTCGCTATCATCAAACGCTTGGAAGCAATGACCGAAGCGACTGACAACGAGATTCAAGTTCGTCGCTTTGAAAAAGACGGCGTAGAAAAATGCCTAGTGACTTATGACAAAACTACCGAAACATTCGAATTGACCGAATCCGATTCACAACAAAGCTATCAATTCGACAACATCGATATCGTCGCAATGGAGATTTACGACTTGATCCAATAAACGATGGCATCATGAAAAGACAATCAAAAACGCAACAGCTGAACGAAAAAGATTTCGTTTGGCTGTTGCGTTTTTTTATACTTTTGGTGCTGAGGTGACCGATTCCCTGCTAAAACTTACTTTCAGTTTTAGCAGGGAATCGTGAAACTGTTAGAGCGGATCCAGGGTCAATTCGGCCATTAGTTGTGGCACAGTGGTGATTTTGTTTAATCGGTGAACTTGCCCGCCGGCGAAAATCAATCCTTGCTGAGGCTTGTCAGTCACTGCATTTAACAGCATTTCTGAAATGCAGTAAGGGATGGTTTTACGGTCACAGTGGTCTAAGGAAAGACAATTGCGGCATTTAGCAATGGGAATTCGCTCTTCGACTTTTGTTCGTTCAGTAAAGTCGTTATGGAGTGCCCGCCCAGGCATACCAACTGGACTTTTGATAATTTCAATGTCCTTTTGGGAAGCATTCAAGTACATTTTTTTGTAGGACTCTGGTGCATCACATTCCTCTGTAACGACAAAGCGGCTAGCAATCTGCACGCCGCTTGCACCTAGGGCAAGGTAACGATCAATGTCGCTTCGGTCAAACACGCCGCCAGCAAATACGACGGGAATTTTTTGTTGAAATTTCTCTTCGTATACAGCAACTTCGTCAAGGATTTTTGTAAACTCTTCATCCATGACTTCAGGAGCCATGCCGGTATCTTCATATTTGAAGCCTAAGTGTCCTCCGGCTTGCGGACCTTCCACCACAACAAGGTCGGCAGTCCGATCATAGCGTTTGGCCCAAGTGCGCAAAATGACTTTGGCAGCTTTGGCTGAAGAGACAATCGGTGCGATTTTGGTTTTTGCTGTACCTACGAGTTCTGGAAGATGAATGGGCAACCCGGCTCCGGAAATGATCAAATCAGCCCCCACCTCGACACAGCGTTTTACGTAACTTTCATATTTAAAAGTCGCACACATGATATTGAAGCCAACGATGCCGCCAGAACCGGCGATTTCTTTGGCTTTTTGATATTCAGAGGTAATTGCCCGCATATTGGCTTTAAAGGGGGCACGTTCAAATAAGGGATCTTGATAACCAATCTGGGCACAAGAAATGATACCGACGCCGCCAGCTTTGGCAACTGCACCAGCCAATCCAGAAAGGCTGACACCGATGCCCATTCCTCCTTGAATGATAGGGTGAGCGGCGGTGAGATCACCGATTTTTAATTTTGGTAATGGCATAAATTAGACTCCTTTAGGATAGCTGCAACTGCTGTTTGACAAAATAAACTAGCGATTTCAGTGGTCAGACAACAGGAGGCTATAGTGGGTGAATAGTAACTTTTAATTAGCAATAAGACAGGAGGTATTCCGATAGAGAGTAACAAAATACTTTGATAATCAAATTAAATATCAGTTTAGTAGCAGCTGCTTCAAAAGTCAATCCTTTTTTGGATAACCAGTTAGGATCGAGAAGATAGGAATATTATGGGAGAACTGCTTTTTTCAAAAAAGGTATTGCATTTTTATTTTTTTTAGATTATATTTTGATAGTCAAAAGATTTGATTGTCAAACTAATTTTGCGGGTGGTGATCCAGTGGAACCTGATTTAAAAAATGTCAATGATTATTTGGTGAGTGTGTTCAATGATATCTTAGTGATTGAAGAATCGGAGCTGAAAAAATCCGAATTTAAAGATTTATCCATTACAGAGATGCACACCATTGAAGCTATTGGCATGTACAAAAAGAAAACAACTTCTGAAGTCGCCAAAGAGTTACAGATCACGGTGGGGACGCTGACCACTGCCATCAACCGCTTGGTCAAAAAAGGCTATGTCGAACGGATCCGTTCAGAAGACGATCGCCGTGTCGTAAAACTGGGATTGACAAAAAAAGGGAAATTACTTTTTAGAGTGCACCAGTATTTTCATCGACAAATGATCAAAAACGTTTTGAAGGATATGGCACCAGAGGAAGAAGCAGCATTATTGAAAGCCTTGAAAAATCTCCATGATTTTTTACAGGAATATAAGTGAGTGATGAGATGGAAAACTACGCAAGAATCACGGCAACGGCCAGTTATGTACCGAAGCTGGTTGTTACCAATGACGATTTGGCTCAGATTATGGATACTTCTGATGAGTGGATCGTTTCTCGTACCGGAATCAAAGAACGACGAATTGCGACAGATCAGAATACATCGGATCTGTGTACCGAGGTAGCCAAACAGCTTTTAGCTAACACAGGGACTACCGCTGAAGAGCTGGATTTTATTTTGGTCGCAACGATGTCCCCAGACTACTTGTCTCCTTCAACTGCCTGTATTGTGCAAGGCAATATCGGTGCCACGGAGGCTTTTGCCTTTGATCTTTCTGCTGCTTGTTCAGGTTTTGTCTACGCTTTATCGATGGCGGACAAACTGATCCGGACAGGTTCTAAAAAAGGCTTGGTCATCGGAGGAGAGGTTTTGTCAAAAGTTGTTGACTGGCAAGATCGCAGCACGGCAGTCTTGTTTGGTGATGGTGCTGCCGGAGTCTTAGTGGAAAAAGGTGGTAAAGCGCCTTTGATTCAAAAAGAGCAATTAGCTAGTGATGGAACTCGTGGTCAGGCACTGACTTCAGGTTTTCGCAACAATCAAAGTCCTTTCGCTGCGGAGTTGGTTCCTGAAAGTGAGGAGCTGACGATGGATGGACGGGGCATTTTTGATTTTGTTACCCGAGATGTGGTTCGCTCGATTGGTAAGCTGTTGGCTGATGATTTAGCCGATGTGGATTACTTTTTATTCCATCAGGCCAATTCACGAATACTCGATAAAGTAGCCCGTAAGCTGAAAGTTCCACGGGAGCTCTTCTTACAGAACATGGATCGCTACGGCAATACCTCTGGAGCAACCATCCCGCTCTTATTAGACGAAGCCGTAGCAAACAAGACCCTGTCATTGGGCAGTGGCCAAAAAGTGGTGTTATCAGGATTTGGCGGTGGCTTGACTTGGGGAACCCTTCTAGTCAACCTCTGACACCTGTTCACAATAATAAGCAAACAATAAAACAAAAAAGATAATGGAGGAACACTCATGGTATTCGAAAAAATTCAAGAAATCGTAGCAGAAGAATTAGGTAAAGACACAGAAGAAATCAAACTGACAACTAACATCCAAGAAGATCTGGAAGCAGACAGTCTGGACTTGTTCCAAATCATTAACGAAATCGAAGACGAATTCGATGTGAAAATTGAAACTGAAGAAGGCATCAAAACAGTTGAAGATTTGGTGAAATACGTAGAAGCACAACAAGCTTAAAAAATTTGGGATCGCAAGGATCGGTTGAAAAAAGTACTTGAAGGCTGTTTTCAAGCAAGTCCTTGTGAACCCTTTTCTTATAATAGAAGAAAGCATAAAAGTTTTCTTCTATTATAAGGAAAATGAAAATACGTTGTGTACAGCATATAGAGCATAAGGAGCGACCGATGAAAACAGCATTTTTATTCAGTGGGCAAGGTGCCCAATATACCGGCATGGGCCAGGCCTTTTATGACACTGAAGCACTGATGAAAGAAACTGTCGATCAAGCCTCAGAAATTCTCGGCTACGACATGGCAGCACTGTGCTTTGACGAAGCCAATCAAGAAAAGCTCAATCAAACGGAATTCACGCAACCGGCGATCTTAACAGTGAGCGTAGGCATGTTGCGGATTTTAGAAAAGCAGGGGATTGCGGCCGATGCGGTGGCGGGTCTTAGTCTAGGAGAGTATAGCGCTCTGGTGGCAAGTGGCGCATTGGCATTTGCAGATGCAGTTGCTTTGGTAGCCAAGCGAGGTGCTTATATGGCAACTGCTGCCCCTAAAGGAACGGGAAAAATGGTGGCAGTAATGAATGCCGAGCCTGCTGTGATTGAAGCTTGCTGTCAAGAAGCCGCGACAGTTGGTATCGTCGCTCCGGCTAATTACAATACTCCGCAGCAAATCGTCATTGGTGGCGAGATTGCGGCTGTTGATCAAGCAGTCGCTTTGCTAAAAGAAGCCGGGGTAAAGCGCATGATCGAGTTAAATGTCAGCGGGCCTTTTCACACGGCGCTATTGAAACCCGCAGCAGAAAAATTACAAACAGCGCTTTTGGATGTGGATTTTCAGGAGATGAAGATACCTGTTGTCAGCAACACGACGGCCAATGTCATGATGCAAGATCAAATCAAAACGCTTTTGGAGCAACAGGTGATGTCGCCGGTGCGCTTTTATGACAGTATCGCCACTTTAAAGGATTTAGGGGTGGGACGAGTCATCGAGATCGGTCCTGGTAAGACGCTGTCTGGCTTTATGAAAAAAATCGATAAGACCATAGCTGTGACCCGGGTGGAAGACCCTGCGACGTTAGCAGAAACCATCGCGTCAGTTACCGCATGATCGGAGGGTAATATGGAATTACAGGGGAAAAATGTCTTTGTCACTGGTTCAACACGGGGAATCGGTTGGGGAATTGCCGAGGCGTTTGCCAAAGAAGGCTGTCATATCGTACTGAACGGCCGCGGGGCAGTTGCTGAGGAATTGATTGCCAAGATCAAGTCTTACGGGGTAAATTGTATCGGAATTTCTGGCGATATTGCTGATTTTTCAGCAGCCGGAAATTTGATTACTGAAGCAGAAGAACAGTTAGGACCCATCCACGTATTAGTAAATAATGCTGGGATTACCAATGATAAGCTGCTTTTGCGCATGACAGATGAAGATTTTGATAAAGTGATCAAAATCAATCTGGGTGGGACCTTCAATATGACCCAACAAGTCTTGAAAAAGATGATGAAACGAAGAGAAGGCGCCATCATCAATCTGGCGTCTGTCTCCGGTCAAATGGGAAATATGGGGCAAGCCAATTATGCTGCTTCAAAAGCAGGAGTCGTCGGCTTCACAAAATCTGCCGCCCGGGAAGCCGCACCGCGAGGAATCACGGTCAATGCGATTGCACCAGGATTTATTGAAACAGAAATGACTGCTGTCCTCTCTGATAAAGTCAAAGAAACGGCAACACAAAATATTCCGTTGAAGCGCTTTGGTCAAGTTGCCGAAGTAGCTGAAACTGCTGTCTTTTTAGCAAAAAATCCTTATATCACCGGACAAGTCGTCAATGTGGACGGTGGCATGGTGATGCAAGGGTAATCGAAAGGAGCAAGACAAATGACACGAGTTGTGATTACAGGTTTTGGTGTCGCTTCACCAATCGGAAACGATGCCGAAACATTTTTAGAGAGTTTAAAAAATGGAAAAAATGGGTTGGGACCAATCACTCGCTTCGATGCAACTGAGACAGGTATTTCAGTGGCTGGTGAAATCACCGACTTCCCATTGGAAAAATATTTTATCAAAAAAGATACTAAACGGATGGATCTGTTTTCTTTATACGGAATCTATGCGGCGTTGGATGCGATGGCTATGGCCGGGCTGACAAAAGAAACAATTGCAGATCCGGATCGCTTCGGTATAATGGTCTCTTCTGGTATCGGTGGCTTGCCGACCATTGAAGAACAAGTAATCAAGATGCATGAAAAAGGACCAAAACGAGTTTCACCAATGTTTGTTCCCATGTCTATCGTCAACATGGTGGCCGGCAATATTGCATTGCGGGTGGGAGCTAAAGGAATCTGTACCTCCACTGTGACCGCTTGTGCCTCTGGAACCCATTCCATCGGTGAAGCATTCCGCAACATTAAGCATGGCTATGCAGATGTTATGTTGGCAGGCGGCTCGGAAGCATCCATTTGTGAAATCGGAATTGCTGGCTTTGCCTCATTGACGGCACTGACTTCTGAAAGCGATGTGAACAAAGCTTCTGTTCCATTTGACAGTTCACGCTCTGGCTTTGTCATGGGTGAAGGAGCCGGTGTTTTAATGTTGGAGTCCTTGGAACACGCTGAAAAACGCGGTGCCAAGATTTTAGGGGAAATGGTTGGCTACGGTGCCAACTGTGATGCGTATCATATGACGGCGCCAACACCTGATGGATCAGGTGCGGGTAAAGCGATGAAGTTGGCGCTGGGAGAAGCTGACATTACACCTGATGCAGTGGGTTATATCAATGCCCACGGAACATCGACACCGGCAAATGATAAAGCTGAAGCAAAAGCAATCCACTATGCCTTCGGAGATGCTTACAAGGATGTTTATGTCAGCTCAACGAAATCAATGACAGGGCATTTACTAGGGGGAGCTGGTGGTGTGGAAGCAGTAGCGACTTTGCTGGCGCTAAATGAACAATTTGTGCCACCAACGATCAATGTTACTGAACAAGATCCAGAAATTGACTTGAATGTCGTAAAAAATGCTGCGATTGCTGCTGATTTGACTTATGGCATGAGCAACTCATTAGGATTTGGCGGACACAATGCTGTTATCTTGATGAAACGTTGGGAGGACTAGAAGTGGAAATCACGGAAATCAAAGAACTATTAGCACAGTTTGATGCTTCGACATTGACGGAGTTCGATCTGAGAGATGGTCATTTTGAACTGTATTTCAATAAAAATTCCGATAGCCGCAAAGGCAGTGTTTCGCAAGCAGCAAGTCAAATGCCAATTACTCCAAGTATGCCTGTTCCTACGCCTGGGGCAGAGCATCCCCATTTAGCAGAAAAGGCTGTAGCTAATGAATCATTGCCAACCACTGCTAAGTCCACTCCGGAGGAAGCAGAAGGCACAGCTATCTCTTCACCGGTAGTAGGAATTGTTTACTTGCAGCCATCACCGGATAAACCAGCGTTTAAATCTGTCGGCGACCGAGTGAAAAAAGGTGAAGTTGTCTGTATCGTAGAAGCCATGAAAGTTATGAATGAAATCACTTCCGACATCGAAGGTGAGATTGTTGCGGTTATGGTAGAAAACGAGCAGGTGGTGGAATTTAGCCAGCCATTATTCAAAGTGAAAGAAGGGTAACTCTATGAGCGTTATGACAATTGAAGAAATCAAAGCAATTATTCCTCATCGTTACCCGTTTTTGTTAATCGATCGGGTAGAAGAGTTGGAAGAAGGCAAACGGATCGTGGCAAAGAAAAATGTCACCGTCAATGAACCTTTTTTTCAAGGACATTTCCCACAAGAACCTGTGATGCCTGGGGTGCTGATTATTGAAGCTTTGGCACAAGCCGGCGCAGTGGCGTTACTGTCTCTGGAAGACTATCAAGGAAAGACTGCGTATTTCGGCGCGCTGGACAAAGCAAAATTCCGTAAAAAAGTTGTGCCTGGCGATACCCTGATGTTGGAAGTGGAGATTACGAAAATCAAAGGTCCGGCGGGTATCGGTAAAGGGATTGCCTACGTAGACGGAAAGAAAGCCTGCGAAGCAGAACTAACATTTATGATTGGCTAGGTGAAAGCATGTTTCAAAAAGTCTTGATCGCCAATCGTGGCGAAATCGCAGTCAGAGTCATTCGCGCCTGCCGCGAATTAGGGATTCGAACAGTTGCTGTATATTCAGAAGCCGATAAAGATGCTCTGCACACAGAATTAGCAGATGAAGCCATTTGTATCGGACCTGCCAAAGCAGCGGATTCTTATTTGAATGTCACGCAAATTTTAAGTGCAGCAGTTGTGACAAATGCCCAGGCGATTCATCCAGGCTTTGGCTTTTTGTCGGAAAACAGCCGCTTTGCTTCGATGTGCGAAGAAATGAATATTACCTTTATCGGTCCAACCTCTGAAACCATCGATGCTATGGGAAATAAAATCAATGCTCGGCGTTTGATGCTCGATGCAAAGGTACCGGTAATTCCCGGGAGTGATGGGGCAGTTTCTGATGTGGCAGAAGCATTGACTATTGCTGAAGAAATCGGTTATCCGGTAATGTTGAAAGCAGCAGCTGGTGGCGGCGGTAAAGGAATTCGTAAAGTCCTGTCAGCTGAGGAGTTGCCACAGCACTTTGCTTCAGCCCAACAAGAAGCAAAAGCTGCTTTTGGAAACGATGATATGTACTTGGAAAAAATCATTTATCCGGCACGACATATCGAAGTTCAGATTTTAGGTGATCGCTTTGGAAATGTCATCCATCTGGGAGAGCGGGATTGTTCGTTGCAACGAAACAATCAAAAGGTGCTGGAAGAGTCACCTTCCATCGTGATTTCAGAGGAAAAGCGCAGTGCAATTGGTGGAGCCGCAGTGCGTGCGGCTAAGGCAGTCAGCTATCAAAATGCTGGCACAATCGAATTTTTGATGGATCAGGCGGGGGATTTCTACTTTATGGAAATGAACACGCGGATTCAAGTAGAACATCCAATCACTGAAATGGTGACTGGGGTAGATCTGGTGAAAAAACAGTTGGAGATTGCCAGCGGGGAACCGCTTGGCTTGCAGCAAAAAGACATTACATTGACTGGACATGCGATTGAATGTCGAATCAATGCCGAAAATCCAGCCTTTAACTTTGCTCCGTCGCCAGGTACAATCCACAATCTCTTTTTGCCAAGTGGCGGTTTGGGCTTGCGGGTAGATTCCGGCATGTACTCAGGCTACACGATTCCGCCTTATTACGATTCGATGATTGCAAAAATCATCGTTCATGGGGCCAATCGTTTCGAAGCACTGATGAAGATGCAGCGGGCACTGGGGGAGTTGGTAACAGAAGGTGTTGTCACCAATGCGGACTTTCAGATGGATTTAATCAGTCATCCACAAGTAGTGGCTGGTGATTATGATACTGCCTTTTTACAAGAAGTCTTTTTGCCTGATTGGACACCGGAAGCTTAGGTTACTCAGTAAAACAGGTTGATGAACTTTTATAAAAGTTATCAAAAGTAGTATAAAATTGATTTTTTGGACCGAGTTCCCTAGCGGTAGTCGGTCCTTCTTTTCCAACGTTTGGCTCATCAACTTTGAAGAGCAAACTATTCAGCAAGATCCCGATCAAGCTGTGGACACAGCTTTTTCTGAAAGGGGCAGCCCTTTTGCGTGAGGAGGATGAGGGATGGCATTATTCAAAAAGAAGAAAAACTACATTCGGATCAATCCCAACCGTGATGCGGTAACCGCTAGTCAGGCGAAGACCGAAGTACCGGACAATCTATGGGCAAAATGTCCCAACTGTAAGCATATGTTGTACACCAAAGATATCGGTTTGGAAAAAGTCTGCCCACATTGTGGCTATAATTTTCGTATCAGTGCTTGGGAACGAATCGCCATCACCATTGATGAGAAAAGTTTCGAAGAATGGGACACTGACGTCACGACCACTGATCCGCTGTCCTTTCCTGGCTACGAAAAAAAAGTTGCCCAAATGCAGGAGAAGACAGGTCTTCATGAAGCGGTGCTGACGGGCCGGGCCTTGATCAAAGAAGAACCACTGGCAATCGGTATCATGGATTCTCATTTTATTATGGGAAGTATGGGGACTGTCGTAGGGGAAAAAGTGACCCGTCTGTTTGAAAAAGCAACGTCAGAAGGACTACCAGTAGTGATTTTTACAGCCTCTGGTGGTGCGCGGATGCAAGAAGGCATTTTTTCATTGATGCAGATGGCAAAAATTTCTGCTGCAGTGAAGCGTCACAGTGAAGCCGGATTGTTCTATTTGACCGTTTTGACTGATCCGACAACTGGTGGAGTGACCGCCAGTTTTGCGATGGAAGGAGATCTCATTTTGGCAGAACCGCAAAGTTTGATTGGTTTTGCCGGTCGTCGAGTCATCGAACAAACCATCAAGCAGGAACTACCGGAAGATTTCCAAAAAGCAGAGTTTCTGTTGGAACACGGATTTGTAGATCAGATTGTGCCTCGTGCCCAGTTGCGGGAGCGGATTTGGCAGTTGCTACGATTCCACAATATGGAAGGGTGGGGATCAGATGCCGACAGCAAATGAAATCGTACAGTTGGCCCGTGCTAAGGACCGGCCGACAGCCTTGGAATTTTTTGCAGAGGTTTTTGAGAGCTTTCAGGAATTTCATGGGGATCGTCTATTTTCAGATGACGAAGCTATCGTCGGAGGCATTGCACTACTGGAGCAAAAACCAGTGACGGTTATCGGGATTCAAAAAGGGCGTGACCTGAAAGAAAATCTGCAGCGTAATTTTGGGGCGCCACATCCAGAAGGTTATCGCAAAGCACTGCGTTTAATGAAGCAGGCCGAAAAATTTGGCCGGCCAGTGATTACCTTCATTAATACCGCAGGGGCTTTTTGCGGAATTGGGGCTGAAGAGCGGGGCGAAGGAGAAGCCATCGCTCGTAATTTAATGGAGATGTCAGACCTCAAAGTGCCGATTATTGCCATCATCATTGGTGAAGGCGGCAGCGGGGGTGCATTGGCTTTGGCATTGGGGGATGAAGTCTGGATGTTAGAGCATTCAATTTATGCCATCTTGTCTCCTGAAGGTTTTGCTTCAATCCTTTGGAAAGATGGCAGCCGTGCCTCAGAAGCGGCAGAATTGATGAAAATCACTGCTCATGAGTTGCATGATTTGGGGATCGTGGATAAAGTGATAGCTGAAACAAGTCGAGGCCATCAAATTGAGCATTCACGGATGATGCGGGATCTTCGTCTGGCACTAACCAAAAAATTGACGGAGTTGTCCCAATTGCCGGTAGAAAAATTACTGGAAAATCGCTACCAACGCTTTAGAAAATATTGATATTTACTTATAATCAAGCTTTCGAGCTGTGAACACTGCTGAAAACAGGCAGTGCTCTCAGTTGGGAAGCTTTTTTGGTTTAGAGAGAGAAATGAAGCATATGTCGATTGTAACCATATATTTTGGAAAAGATACAATGGATAATTATACATCTTTTCGCTAAAAAGGCGTGCAAGATACAATACACTGTGGTAGGATGTATATAATCACAAAATAAGGATTTAAAATGTATATTTATTAAAGGGGCGATCGAGATGAAAAAAGTGATGAAGTGGACAGTTATATTGGCAGCGATAGTTGTGTTAGGAGCTTGCGGTAGTGGGAAAACGACTGGAAGTTCTGCTGCTAAGGAAAGCAGTTCAGCAGAAACGGCGGGAAAATTAGCTGCCATCAAGAAAGCTGGAGTCATCCGCGTCGGAACCTCCGCAGATTTCCCACCATTTGAGTTTCATGCAATGGTAGATGGTACGGATCAAATTGTTGGAGCCGATGTGGATATGGTAAATGCTATCGCAGAGGAATTAGGCGTAAAAGTGAAGTGGAGTGATACGGATTTTGATACCATGCTGGCTTCTTTACAAGCCGGTAATTTGGATATGGGGGTCTCTGGAATCTCCGCTACAGAAGAACGAAAAGAAAATATGCTCTTCACAGAAAACTATTATATCCCTAAGCAAAACGTAGTAATCAACAAGCAAAATATGGATAAATATACGGACATTGCGGATTTCAAAGAAAAAAAGGTTGGTGCCCAAAAAGGCTCTATTCAAGAAGGCATTGTACAGTCTCAGTTTGCTGATTCACAGCTGGTAGCGATTGCTAAGATACCGAATCTGGTCATGGAAGTCAAAAGCGGTTCGTTGGATGGACTAGTCCTGGAAGATAAGATTGCAGCTTCATATGTTGCTCAAAATGATGATCTGGCAATTGCTGATGTCGAAGTAAAATCCACCGATGATGAATCCTATTCTATCGCTTTACCAAAAGGCAGCGAGGACTTACAAGCAGAACTCAATACGATTTTGAAAAAGCTGATAGCTGAAGGTAAAATTGATGAATTTGTCGAAAAAAATGACAAATTGGCAAATGACAAAGCCAAATAATAGGTTGGAGATAAGGCCATGAATATAAATTTTGATTTTTTGCCGACTTACTATCCTTACTTTTTTTATGGGACAGTAGTGACTTTGATTATTTCTGTGATTACTATTATTTTTGGAACAATTATCGGTGTTGTTATGGCATTGCTGAAACGTTCGCAAGTCCCGCCGTTGCGTTGGCTGGCCAATATCTATATTGAAGTCTTGCGAGGGACACCGATGCTTTTGCAGATTATGATTGGATTTATTAGTCTGCAGAATTTGTTTAAGCTGCCTGCTGTTCAGATTGGCATTCTCAGTTTGGACTTGAGCCGCTTGATCCCTGGGATTATCGTTATTTCTTTAAATTCTGGTGCGTATGTGGCAGAAATCGTGCGGGGTGGGATCAATGCGGTGGACTTTGGCCAAACAGAAGCCGCAGGATCACTGGGGTTGCGTCCAGGTCAGACGATGCGCTACGTTGTATTGCCGCAAGCGCTGCGAAATATTTTACCGCCGCTGGGAAATGAGTTTATCGTGCTGATTAAAGACTCTTCGTTACTGTCCATCATCGGGATTGTTGAGTTGATGAATAGCTCTCAGATTGTTGTTACCAGTACATTTACGCCACTCTCCCCGTATTTTGTGGCAGCTGCCATCTATTTTGTAATCACTTTTGCTACTTCTCGGGGTTTAGGTGCCTGGGAGAAAAAACTGGGTCGCGGCTATCATCGCTGACTCTGGTTTGAACTATCCAGTTACATGATTTTTTGACAAAGGAGGGCACTCATGACAGCTTTGATCGAAGTAAATGGACTAAAGAAATCTTTCGGTAAAAATCAGGTGCTCAATGGAATCGACACTCAAATCCAGCGAGGGGAAGTGGTGGTGGTCATCGGCCCTTCCGGATCAGGGAAAAGTACTTTTTTACGCTGTTTGAATCTGTTAGAAAAACCTACTGGAGGACGGGTCGTCTTTGAGGGAAAAGACATTACCGACAAGAACAACGATATTTATTTGATGCGGGAAAAAATGGGGATGGTTTTTCAAAATTTCAACTTGTTTCCAAATCTAACCGTGATGCAAAATATTACTTTGGCACCATTAAAGGTTAAAAAGCAAACCAAGAGTGAAGCCGAGGCCTATGGTGAACACTTATTAGTAAAAGTGGGGTTGCAGGAAAAGGCGGCGGCTTATCCGCAAGCTTTGTCAGGTGGTCAGAAACAGCGGATTGCGATTGCCCGAGCACTGGCAATGCAGCCGGATGTGATGCTCTTTGACGAACCCACCTCTGCTCTTGATCCAGAAATGGTGGGGGAAGTTTTAGGTGTCATGCAGGAGTTAGCTAAAGAAGGCATGACGATGGTAATTGTCACGCATGAAATGGGCTTTGCCAAAGAGGTCGGTAATCGCATCTTATTTATGGATGAAGGAATTATCATGGAAGAAGGCACGCCCGAAGAGGTCTTCAATCAGCCACAAAACCCACGCACCATTGACTTTCTATCAAAAGTATTGCACTAGGTCCGGAATAAGTCGGATGTTAGAACAAGTAGTAAAGTAGCCAAAAAGCCAAAATTCCTTTGCGTTAAGGAGTTTTGGCTTTTTGGGATAGTTGGGACAAGAAAAGCTCTAAAATCCTTTGATATCAAGAATTTAGAGCTTTAAACTGAAGTGGGTGCCGAGAATCAAACTCGCGACGGAAGTTTTAGAAGCTGCTGCTTTGTTAACATGGCTTACAAGTCCTTAGAAGATATTTTAGTTCTATTGAATTATTGGATAGAGTACGTAGCAGATGTGTGAGAAGACGAAAAAGAAGAGTTCCACAACCGGATAAAACAACGCGAGTGAAAAAGATCCGTTTACAAACATCTAACGCACAGAATAGAATGTCAATAGATTTTGAAAATCATCCACTGACCCTTCATCCACCAATTTGTACAGTGAGTTTGGTTAATAAATCAATCGAAGTCTTTTTATCGTTTTTGATCCATTCAATCGTCATATTATATAAACCAGCTGAAATAAAGCTGTTCCAATAAAAAGCGTATTCTCCTTCAAAAGGAATGCTCCGTACGTTTTCCAAATAAAACTGCGAAACAAATTTTGTGAATTCTCTGATTAACAAACTTTCTGCACCGCTTTTGATTAGAACCTCAAACAATTCAGTATGCTGATCGACATATTCAAAAAAGGCCCGCGTAATGACAACTGGGTCTTTTTGCGGTTGACCTGATAGATACTGATAAAACGGTTGGACATAATTTTTAAAATAATCGACTATTACTTCCTCTTTCGAATTGTAGTTGCGATAAAAAGCCATTCTAGAAATACCGGCTTTTTTACAAAGTTCACTAACGGTGATGCTTGCAAACGGTTGGACTTTCATTAATGAAAACAATGCAATTTGTAAACTTTCTTGGCTTAAACGCCGTTGTTCTTGGTCGTATGAATTAGCCATAACAAATTCCTCCTAAATGTAACAGCTAGATGTCCTGTACTTGACGTCTGACTATCGAGAGTTTAGCATGCCATTATAGACGTTACAAGTGCAACATCCAATAAAGTTAAAAGAGGTCTTAATCATGTCAAAAACACTTCAACAGCCAATTAATAGTCCCTTCACTATGAAGTCAACTTCAGAACAAGTCATCAAAGGAATCAATCTGACTGGGAAAACCGCCATCGTGACAGGTGGGTACAGCGGTATTGGCTTACATGTTACCCAAACTCTCGTCAAAGCAGGGGCTCATGTGATAGTCCCTGCGCGAACCTTACAAAAAGCAAAAGCTGCTGTAGGCCAGCTTCCTAATGTAGAAATCGGTGTTTTAGACTTAATGGATTCCTCCTCAATTGATAAATTCGCTACAGAATATCTTGCGACCAAACGACCGCTAGACATTTTAATCGAAAGTGCCGGCATTATGTTTGCGCCTTTAAGAAGAGACTCTCGCGGAAACGAATCCCAACTTTCCACCAATTATTTAGGCCATTTTCAATTAGCACAACGCCTATACCCGGCTTTAAAAGCGGCTAAACACTCACGAGTAGTGGTGGTCACGTCACGGGCACAAAGTTGGAATGGGTTTTACTTTGACGACCCTAATTTCATGAAGCGTGAATATAATCCCCGGACCGCGTACGCCCAATCAAAAGTAGCCGATATTTTAATGGCAACAGAATTTGATAAACGCGCCCAAGTCGATGGAATTCGTTTCTTTGCGGCTCATCCAGGATTAGTCCCAGGAACTGGTCTCGGTCGTTTCGTGACAAATAGTCAAGCGACTCAAAAAATTGGCTCGTTTTTAATGAATGACCTAAAATTTACGCATCTAATTAGTCTTAAAAATTCAATTGTCGCCAAATTACATGGTCAAAACGAATATGACTATTTCAAAACGGTCAGTCAAGGAGCCGCTTCCATCATCTGGGCTGCGACTAGTCCTTTACTCAATGATAAAGGCGGTGTTTTTGTTGAGGACAACAATATCGGCACTGCGGTTGCAAACGAGAGCACATCAAAATTTGGCGTTCGTCAGTGGGCAATCGATCCCCGTACTGCCACTAATTTATGGGACTTAGGAAATACGTTAATTCATGCACAGTCAAAGGATGAATTAAGTTAAAGAATGTAACAAGAAAGGTAAAACAATCATACTAATGATTATTCTTGTAATTCTAGTAATTTTTATCGGTGGGGCTACTTATCTCTTCAACTTCGCAATTGGTGCTCAACCATCTACATCTACTAATAAATCTGATAAGGACGTTGTTTCGCAGAACTTTGTCAAAGTTCATGATGACGGTGTCGCTTGGTTAAAGATGGAACAAAACTTCAAGGGATAAGTTTCCAGTAGAAACAAAATCAACTAAATGAGCCGTTTTAATTCACGGGTATCGTTCTGAGATATCAACAAATCAAGACAAAAAGAAAAAACCTTGATACATCAAGGTTTTTAGACTAAGCGGGTGACGAGAATCGAACTCGCGACGGAAGCTTGGGAAGCTTCTGTTTTACCACTAAACTACACCCGCATTTTTCCGCTGAACCTAGTATAGACCTTTTTGCTTAACTAGACAAGTGCTTTTTTCAATAAAGTTGAAGGTAGCAACCATTTTGATATTGCTGGGTTTATTGGAAATATTTTTAACCTGCAAAAAGCTTTGTACTAGTTGAAGTGTAGAAAAAGGCTATAAAAGAGATGACTAAAATCTACTTAAAAATCAAAAACACAAACTTTTCATTAAAAAGAGAAGGAAAGGAGGCTCGAGAAAGTTCTGGCTTTTTTAGATTTCTTTTGGCAAAATAGGAACTGTTGGATCACTTGTTTGACCTATAACGAGGGATCACTTAAACCCGTGTATAAATATGGTTCTCCCACCATGTTTATCTAAAAGGGTCACGGCGTAAGCCATCAGTCTGATGTGACTGGTGTCGTTTTAGATTCCTCCCAACGATCTGAAACCGCCGAGCCAGATACATTCACCCTGAACCGCACTTGGATTCTCCCATCCTAGTGCGGTTTTTTGTTGTAAAATTTCAAAACCTACATAAGTTCAAGAAAGTTATCTGATGGTTGCTTTTGGTGCCAGCCTCAGCTTAGTAAGGAGATTCAAAAAAATTCGTTGTTGTCTGCCCGGGCATATTCAGGAAGTGTGAGATTGTATCAAGAGAGTTTGTTTGTTAATGATCGATTGTCAATTGCCGTAAAGTCAGCAATGAAGCTAGCGAATGTTTGAAGAAACTTTGGCTGAATACCAGAGAAATCATTTTCTACCTGGAGCACCAAGAGGGGTTCGTGGAGGCTCATGCGGAGCAAAAACCAGCCAGAGCCATAAGGAGCCGAAAGAGAGACCCGGATGCCTTCTTCATTTTCTGGATCAATCTGCCAACCTGCTGTTTGCGCTACGAAAGCAGGTAAGGCCTGGATCACTTGATTGCCAGTTTTAGAGTAGTCAGCACCCTTGATTTTAAAGCGCAGCTCCAGCGTCTCAGCCGGCTGCTGCAAATCAGCGATGAGATCTTCTAATGTCCTGCCTGTCTTTGAAAGTTCCGGCAGCAGCATCAACAATTTGGCAATCACATAAGCGCCATCGTCCAAAAAGTAGTTCTCTTTAAAAGCTGCATGGCCGCTAGTTTCAATGGCCAATTGACAGTCCAAACCCGCTTGATTCAGCTGAATGGCCTTATTGATGACATTGCGATAGCCGGAAATGTAGCGAACCTGTTTGCCCCCATGCCTTTCGATAAAATTCTTCAGATGATCGGTGGTCGGAGAGTTGGTGACAATTCGAGTGCCAGGATGTTCTTTAAGTAAAATGACGCTTAAAACGGCAATCAAGCTGTTGCGGTTCAAGACTTCACCACTGGCAGTAACAACAGCGGAACGATCCACGTCAGTGTCAAAAATGACACCAAGATCCGCATGGTTTTCTAGAACGGCGGCTTTGATACTGGCCATCGCTTCTGGATTGTCAGGATTTGGAATGTGGTTGGGAAAATGTCCATCCGGTTCCAAAAACTGCGAGCCCTGTGTATCTGCCCCCAGCGTTTCAAGGACGTTTTTGGCAAAGAATCCTCCAGCACCGTTACCTGCATCTACAATGATTTTCATACCGGAGAGCGGTTTTTCAGAAGGAGCGTGGATTCCTTTTCTTATTTTTGCGACCAGATCACCAGCATAAGGAGTCAGCAAGTCTGCAAAAGTGATAGATCCACCGGTTTCAGCCTGTGGTTTTTGCGTATGAGTGAGGATGAAAGTGATGTCTTCTTTTTCTGCCCCACCTGTTTTAGAAAAGAGCTTGAGTCCATTGTAATAGTAGGGAAGATGACTAGCGGTGAGCATAACCCCAAAATCACAGTCAAATTGTGAGAACTGCGTAGCCATAAACAGCGCCGGTGTAGTAGCCAGACCAAAATCCAAAACACGAATGCCGGCTGCAGAAAATTCTCTTTTGAGGATCTCAGAAAGTTGGGGACCACTGAGGCGGCTGTCATGCCCAATTCCAACCGTCAATGTCCCGGATTTATTTTTTCGAAACCAATGAATCAGTCCGAATGCGATCAATTGCAGTGTTTCCGGTGTCAGATTGGCAGGGGCTTCAGCTGTATCAAGAGCAATTCCCCGAATATCTGATCCGTTTTTCAGTTCCAAAAGATTTTTCATGAGAGGGTTCATCCTTTCTGCTGCTGTAGTAAGTAGAAAACAAGTGAAAAGAGACGATGAGACGGCATTAATAAAAGCCCTTACAAAAATTCTATAAGCTTATTAAGCTAAGTATACCAAATTTACAAATTCTTTAAAGTAAAAAATACCAAAAAAGAGGAACTGAAAAAAACTGGGGCAGGCTGAAAATATCGTTGCACTCGCAACGATATTTCGCTATCCTTAAATTGTTGGGAAATTTTAGCTTCGCAAATGACAAACTACAGAAAATGAGGGTTTTGCTATGGAGTCAACGATGCGCTACATCAATCGAATCGCCCGCCTATCTCAGCTTTATCGAGAAAAAGAGCTGAAAAAATATGGTCTTGGCGGAATCCATCACACCTATATATTGAATATCTGTCGCCAACCAGGGATCACGCAAGACCGATTAGCCAAAACAATTTTTGTCAATAAAAGTAATGTTGCCCGGCAGTTGGCTTTTCTGGAGAAAGAGGGATTTATCATAAGAAAGGCAGCTGTTAGTGATGCCCGCAAGTTGGAGATTTATCCCACTGACAAAGCAAAAGCCGTGGAACCTGAGATTCGAAAAATTTTGTCTCGCTGGAATGATCAGCTGTTGGCAGAACTGCCAGAAAAAGAGCGAGATCGTTTATTACAGGAGCTGGCTGCACTGATGGAGCGAGGACAACGTTTATTGGCAGAAGATCAAAAGGAGCTTTAAAACGGAGATTTGTAGGAGTTGTCTAATTGATTTCGCAAAGCCTGCCTGCTGTTTGGTTACATCAGCTTCTCATAAAGCGTAGCTGTTGCTGACTATTGTTCTCAAATTAATAAGTTAGCTGGTGAGGCGTATTTGAATGGAATAAAGGAGGATACAATGAATTTTTTGATTTCATATGTACGACCGTATTTTGGTCGAATGGCAGTGGGGGTGTCCATCAAGTTTTTGGGGACGATTATGGATCTTTTACTGCCGTGGATTTTGGCATACATCATTGATAGTGTGATACCTTTGCGACAAGTCCAGCAAGTTTACTTATGGGGAGGCGTGATGGTGCTCTGCTCGGTGATTGCGATTGTGACAAATATTGTGGCTAACCGCATGGCAGCACGAGTGGCTAGAGATACCACGCAGCGAGTTCGTGCAGATTTGTTTGCAAAAGTCAGCAGCTTAGCGACGGCCCAAGTAGAGGATATCTCAGTGCCATCACTGGTTTCTCGCTTGACCACGGATACATACAATATTCATCAGACAGTGGGAATGGTGCAACGACTAGGTATCCGGGCACCAATTCTTCTAATTGGCGGAATCTTTATCACGTTTACTTTAGACCCGGTCCTGACTTTAGTATTGTTGTCGCTTTTGCCGCTAACGATTCTTGTGGTGACAAAAATCTCTCGTAAAGGGATTCCACTGTTCAGCCAGCAACAAACTAGAGTCGACGAGCTGGTGCGAACGGTACGAGAAAATATCAGTGGCGCACGAGTGGTCAAAGCACTATCAAAAGCTGACTATGAGAAAAAACGATTTAAAACAGTGAATCAGGCGTTAGTGGATGCAGAAACGGCTGCCAATGTGACAATGGCAGCGACTCCACCGTTGATGGATCTTTTTTTGAATCTTGGATTGACACTGGTAATCTTGGTAAGTGCCTACCGCGTCAATGAATCACTGACCCAACCGGGAGTAATTGTCGCGTTTTTGACCTATTTTACAATCATTTTGAATGCTATGTTGTCTGTCACCCGTATCTTTACCGTTTTTTCTCGAGGAATTGCTTCAGCAGATCGGATTGCAGCAGTGATTAAAGAGCCGCAATTATTGCAAACACAAGCACATAACACAGAAGACTCACAAGCCTATCTAGCTTTTCACAATGTCGATTTTCATTATCCTGCTGCTGGGCAAACATTGAAAGGTCTTAATTTTGAAGTAGCAAAAGGAGAAACATTGGGGATCCTTGGCGCGACTGGTAGCGGTAAATCAACGATTGCCAAACTACTTTTGCGTCTATATGATCCGACTGGTGGACAGATAATTTTGGCAGGTCAGGACCTGAGAAGTTATGAGGCTGCCAAATTCTACCCGCAGTTTGGTGTGGTACTGCAAAAAGATGTGATTTTTGCCGATACTCTGAGGGAGAACATCGCTTTTGGTCGGACGTTTACCGATGAAGAAATTTGGGAAGCCATTCGCAATGCCCAGGCAGAGGAGTTTGTCAGTCAGCTTCCAGGAACGCTGTCGTATCACCTGGAATCAAAAGGGGCCAATCTCAGCGGCGGACAAAAACAACGAGTATTATTGGCTCGGGCGATGGTGGGTCATCCTGCGCTTTTGCTCTTGGACGACTCTGCCAGTGCCTTGGACTACAAAACGGATGCGCGGTTGCGCAAGGTCTTGCGAGAGCAGTTTGCTTCTTCCACTAAGATCATTATTGCGCAGCGAATCAGCTCAATCCAACATGCGGACAAGATTCTGTTGTTGGCAGCCGGTCAGATTATTGGGATAGGAAGTCACACGGAACTACTTGCTGAAAATGAAGTTTATCAAGCCATCTATCAAGGACAGACAGGAGGAGAAGCCATTGTCAGCTAGAAAAAATCCGATCGGTCAACAAGCAGCAGATACCTCGCAAAAGCCAGGTAATCGACGAAAAACCCTGTTGCGACTTTGGCGATACCTCTATGAATTGAAGTGGCTTTTTTTACTAGCGGCACTTTTAATGATGGCGGCCAATTTATTTGCACTAGTGGGACCACTTTTGTCCGGCTATGGAATTGATGCTATTCAACTGGGGCCGGGAAAAGTTGATTTTCCCAAAGTATTCTTTTATTGCGGCTGGATGATTGCCTTCTATTTGGCCTCTGCAATTTTGAGCTATATCATCAGTCGCTTGATGATTTATCTGAGTCAGCGCATCGTCTCTACGCTGCGTCGAGATGTCTTTGATAAGCTGATGACGCTGCCAATCCGCTATTTTGATCAAAATCAGACAGGGGATATCATCAGCCGGATGAGCTACGATATCGATACAATCAATACGTCACTGACTAGCGATTCTGTTCAGGTTTTGAGTAGCATGGTAACCGTTTTTGGCTCTTTGGCGATGATGATTATCATTTCTCCGCCCCTGGTCTTGGTCTTTGTAGTCACGGTTCCTGCGGCAATTTTGTTGACGCACTTTTTGATGAAAAAATTTCGGCCGCTGTTTCGCATGCGCAGTCGTAAATTAGGGGAGTTAAACGGCTTTGTTGAAGAAACCTTGTCCGGTCAACAGACCATCAAAATCTATCACCAGGAAGCTACGATGATTGACCGTTTTGCCGTTAAAAATGAAGAGGCAGTGAATGCGTACTACAATGCGGAATACTACGGCAGTATGACGGGTCCTTCGGTGAATTTTATCAACAATCTTTCTTTATCACTGATCAGTGTCTTCGGCGCATTGCTCTTTTTGAGAGGGCAGCTGTCATTAGGCAAAGTTTCTTCCTTTGTTCTATACTCCCGCAAATTTTCTGGACCAATCAATGAAATGGCGAATATTTTCAGCGAATTACAATCGGCATTGGCTGCTGCTGAGCGTGTCTTTCGCTTATTGGATGAGGAACCAGAAAAAGCAGATGATCCCGAAGCCCTGGTTTTGGATCACGCTAAAGGAGATGTGGTGTTTCAAAATGTTGATTTTTCCTATGATCCTGGGCGGCCAATCATCAAAGACTTGCAGTTGAAGGCAAAAGCCGGCGATCTGGTGGCAATCGTCGGTCCAACGGGTGCCGGCAAGACCACCATCGTCAATCTGCTAATGCGTTTTTATGATGTGGATTCCGGAGAAATTACGCTAGATGGCCATGATTCGAGACAAGTGACCCGTGCTAGTCTTAGAAAGCGGTATGCAATGGTGTTACAGGATACCTGGCTGTTTACCGGGACTGTTTATGAAAATCTGGCTTATGGCAATGATGCGGCTGACTTTGCAGCGGTGGTGAAAGCCGCTCAGGCAGCCCATGTCCACGAATTCATCATGTCGTTGCCAAAGGGCTATGACACGGTGATTTCAGAGGATGGGACGGCTATTTCACAGGGACAAAAGCAGTTGTTGACAATTGCAAGAGCGATGCTCCTCGATGCCGATCTGCTGATCTTGGACGAGGCAACTTCAAATGTCGATACCCAAACGGAACTGCTGATCCAGCAAGCTATGACGCAATTGATGAAGGGAAAAACTTCCTTTGTGATTGCCCATCGGTTGTCGACTATCCGCAATGCTGATCTGATTTTAGTAGTTGACCAAGGACGAATCGTTGAACAGGGAACTCATCAACAATTGTTGGCAGCTAAAGGTTTTTATGAACGTCTTTATCAAGCGCAGTTTGATCTGCCGCAAACCTAAAAGAAAGCTAAATAACGAAAGGCTTACTAGTCTTTTCGTGACTTTTGTTGTATAATCAGCGTTTGAGGAGTGCAGGTGATGTACTCCTCTTTTTGAGAAAAGAATTCTTGTTTGCAGCGGTTGCGGACATGTTTAAATCAAAGGAGCAGTTATGTTTTCAAGCTATAAACCAACTTGGATGGTAGAAGCCATCTATCAGATCACGCCACAACAATTGCAGGCACTGGGTATCAAGGCTGTTTTGACAGACCTCGACAATACGCTCATCGCCTGGAACAATCCTGATGGCACCGAAGAACTGCGTCACTGGTTGGCACAAATGGAGGCAGCTGGAATACCAGTGGTAGTGGTTTCTAACAACAATGCCCAACGTGTTGCCAAAGCTATTGAACCTTTTGGGCTAGACTACACTTCCCGTGCTCTCAAGCCTTTTGCTCGAGGAATCAAGCAAGCTTATCACAAATTGGGCCTGTCTTCAAAAGAGGTTGTCATGGTAGGCGATCAGCTGATGACTGACATCAAAGCAGCCAATTCAGCAAAAGTCAGAAGCATTCTGGTGCGTCCAGTGGTGGATACTGATGGTTGGAATACGCGAATCAACCGTTTCTTTGAGGCCAGAGTAATGAAACACTTGCAGAAAAAACATCCGGACATGGTCTGGCGAGGTGAATTGAATGACAGATAAACAAATGAACATCGAGGAAGCAGAAGCGTTACATTGTATTGGTTGCGGCGCGGTGATCCAGACCGATGCCCCAGATAAGTTGGGCTACACACCAAAATCAGCATTGGAAAAAGGCATCGAAAGCGGCGAAGTTTATTGCCAACGCTGTTTTCGCTTGCGACATTACAATGAAATTCAGGATGTCTCCTTAACAGATGATGATTTTTTACGTTTGTTAAATGAACTTGGGCAAAAAGAAGCGTTGATTGTCAATGTCGTCGATATTTTTGATTTCAACGGTTCACTGATTCCCGGACTGCACCGGTTTGTAGGTGACAATCCAGTTTTATTAGTAGGAAACAAAGTCGATATTTTACCAAAATCATTGAAGAAACCAAAACTGACTCAATGGATGCGGGAACGGGCCCATGAAGCCGGTTTACGACCGACAGATGTTCTGTTGACCAGCGCGAAAAAGCCTCAAGAGATGGATCTGTTATTGAAAACCATTGAAAAATATCGCAAGGGGCGGGATGTTTATGTGGTTGGTGTGACCAATGTGGGCAAGTCGACACTGATTAACGCAATCATCAAACAGACAGCCGGAATTAAAGACTTAATTACGACTTCGCGGTTTCCTGGAACGACTCTGGACAAAATTGAGATTCCCCTGGATGATGGTCACTTTTTGATTGATACACCAGGCATCATTCACCGACATCAAATGGCTCATTATTTAGGAAAAAAAGATTTGAAAATCATTGCTCCGGCTAAAGAAATCAAGCCCAAAGTTTATCAGTTGAATCCGGGACAAACTCTCTTTTTTGGCGGCTTGGCTCGTTTTGACTTTGTTAGCGGTGAGCGGAGTTCTTTCATTGCTTATATGGCTAATGATATTGAGATTCACCGCACCAAACTGGAAAAGGCAGATGCTTTCTATGAAAAGCATGTGGGAGGACTTTTGCAACCGCCACGTCCTGATGAAGTGGCAGAATTTCCACCACTTGTTCGTTTTGAGTTTTCAATTAAGGAAAAGACCGATATTGTATTTGCGGGTCTTGGTTGGGTGACGGTACAAGAGCCAGGTATCGTTTGCGGTTGGGCTCCTAAAGGGGTAGATGTCTTGCGGCGCAAAGCACTGGTCTAAAGGCTAATCTATAATGTACTTTCAAATTCTCAGAAAACCGGTACTCTCGGTTTAATCTGGGCCGTGGTTTTTGTATAATAGTGAGTGTGGATGCGGATAAATTAGCATCTTGAAGAGAAAAGAGGATATTATGGAATTAAGAGGAAAACAAAAGCGTTTCTTACGTAGCAAAGCCCATCACCTGCAACCAATTTTTCAAGTAGGTAAAGGCGGATTGAATGAGGCAATGATCACGCAGATCAAAGAAGCACTGGAAAAGCGTGAGTTAATCAAGATTACTTTGCTGCAAAACACTGACGAGATTGCCGAAGATGTGGCGGATGTCTTGAAGAATCAGATCGGTTGTGAAATCGTTCAGATTATCGGACGGGTAGTGGTTTTGTATAAAGCATCATCCAAAGAAAAATACCAAAAACTGTCTCAAGAAGTAAAAGCGATTTGAAAATAAGTCGCCGCGCATCGGTTACTGATGGAGGTGATAACGATGCAGACCAAACTTACAAACGGTGTTGAGACGCTGGTTGCTGAAGCAGAGCCTGAGTGCAATTGTCGAAAACAAGTAGGAATTTTGGGAGGAAACTTTAATCCTGTCCACAATACCCACTTGTTGATTGCCGATCAAGTCGGTCATGCTTTGGGATTAGATCAGGTTTTACTCATGCCGGAATTTTTACCCCCCCATGTCGATGAGAAAAAAACAATTGCTGCCTCAGATCGATTGGCTATGCTAGAAGCTGCAGTTAGTGATAATCAGCTTTTAAGTATTGAAAAGACTGAGCTGGAACGCAAAGGCAGAAGCTTCACTTATGATACGATGAAGGCGTTAAAGGCACAGCATCCGGATACGGACTATTATTTTATCATCGGTGGGGACATGGTGGCCTATTTACCGAAATGGTACAAAATTGATGAATTGTTGCAGTTGGTGCAATTTGTTGGCGTTAGACGGCCAGGCTATCCAGACACCTCTGCTTTTCCTATCATCTGGGTAGACGTGCCTTTGATGGACCTCAGTTCAACAACGATTCGTAAAAAAGTCGCACAAGGCTGTTCGATTCGTTATTACGTCCCGGAGGCAGTTCGTGAATATATCATCGAAAAGGGGTTGTACCTAGATGAAATATGAAGGAAATTACACAGCGATGAATCGGGAGCTACTGATGCAAACGGTTCAGATGCATATGAGTGAGAAGCGGTTTAAACATGTGTTGGGGGTAGAGAAAACGGCGGTTGCCTTGGCGGAGAAATACGGGGCTTCCCCAGAAAAGGCATCTATCGCAGCCTTGACCCACGACTATGCGAAAGAACGTCCTAATGATGAGTTTGAGTTGGTGATTAAGCGTGACGGCTTTGATTTGGACTTGTTGAACTGGAACAACGCCATCTGGCATGGTATTGTCGGTGCAGACTTTGTACAGCGGGAGCTAGGGATTGACGATCAGGAGATTTTACAGGCCATTCGCCTGCATACTACTGGTGCAGCCGAGATGAGTCTGTTAGATAAGATCATTTATGTCGCTGATTTTATTGAGCCTGGCCGAGATTTTCCTGGTGTCGATAAGGCGCGAGAACTGTCTTTAGTGGATCTTGATGAGGCAGTCCGCTACGAAACCCAGCATACCTTGTTACATTTATTGGAAACAAAAAAAGCAATTTACCCGGAGACCATCGAAACTTATAATCGTTGGGTTGCAGGGAAGTAACAATTGTCGAAAAAATTGAAGGAGTGTGACCTAAAATAGATAGTCAGAGAATTTTAGAAGTTGCTGTGAAAGCAGCTGATAGTAAACATGCCGAGGATCTTTTGGCATTGGATGTACGGGAGATTTCACTTTTGGCGGATTATTTTGTTATCTGTTCTGCTAGCAACGAACGCCAAATCAATGCCATCATTGATGAGGTAGTCGAAAGAGAAGAAGAAGCTGGAATTGAAGTGAAACGAATCGAAGGCAAAGATGGCGCAAAATGGGTGTTGATTGACTTGGGTGAAGTGATTGTCCATGTCTTCTCCAATGATGAGCGGGCCTTTTATAACCTTGAAAAACTTTGGTCTGATGCACCATTAGTGAATCTTTCCCAGTGGGTCGTAGAATAAAATGGCCTATGAGACATTCGCTTTTGTCTATGATGAAGTGATGGACAGCAGTCTTTACGAAAAGTGGCTGTCTTTTTCCAAACGACATCTGGATGGGAAAAAACAAGTTTTGGAATTGGCCTGCGGGACAGGGGCTCTGGCTGTCGCTTTTGCTAAAGATGGCTACGATGTGACCGCTTTGGATTTATCGGAAGAAATGTTAGTGATTGCCAGTGATCGTGCGTATGAAGCGGCGGTAGAAATCCAATTTTTAGAAGGCGACATGATGGATTTGGACGGAATCGGCGAATTCGAAGCGGTGACCTGCTTCTCCGATTCTATCTGTTATATGGAGGATGCCCCCAGTGTCCAACAGGTTTTTGATGAAGTTTATCAGGTTCTAAAAGAAGACGGGATTTTTATGTTCGATGTCCATTCTCAATACCAGGTAAATGAAGTCTTTCCTGATTACAGCTACCATTATCAAACAGATGCGTTTGCGTTTTTGTGGGAGTCTTATCAGGATGAACCGGATACAATCCAGCACTTTCTGACCTTTTTTGTGTCAGAAGAGGCGCCCGTAACCGATGAGGTACCGGAACTCTTTCTCAGAAAAGATGAAATCCATGATGAGCGGACCTATCCCCATAGTGATTATTTACGGATGTTGGAAAATGCTGGTTTTTCCAAGGTGGAAAGCTATGCTGACTTTATCGACAGTGAACCAAATGAAAAAAGCAGACGCTGGTTTTTTGTCTGCCATAAATGAAGAAAGGCCGGTCGTTTTTGATCGGTCTTTTTTTGCGCTCTCATTTCACAGGTGTTTTTTAACTAAGATTGCAAAAGAACGTCTACTATCAGTTTTGTAAGGTAGACCAATTCGGCTGGGAAAGTCTTGTACCAAGGTCGGAATATCGGTAAACTGAAGCTGATCAAGTGAAAACGTTACAAAAGCTGGCGCGTTATGTTCAGTAAAATCAGGTAACGAAAGAAATGTTTTTTGCAGCCAGGGAATTGTCAGCCACTGTGAATTCTAAATATGAGACCACTGTGACAATCTCCTTAACTGGGAAAAAGAAAACGTCAAAATACTATTGCTGTGTTATTTTTGATATGAAATAATCTTAGGAAACAGATAACTTCTGCGAATAGCAGAGTATTTGAATAAAGAGGTTCTGGAGGAAGAAAAAATGAATTTTTGGCAACGGGCCCTAAAGAGTATCTCCCGCAGAAAAGGAAAATCCTTTATTTTGTTTTTGGTGATCTTTATCCTGGGCAATGTCATTGCAGGCGCGGTGGCGATTCAACAGTCAACGGTCAATGTAGAAAAAGCCACGAAGGAAAAGCTGGGGGCACGAGCTGTCTTGGATGTGGACTACGAGAAATACAACAAGGATGCCGAAAAAAATCCTGAATTGAAATGGCCGGATCCATTAACAGATAAAGAATATCAAAAAGTAGCTGAACTGCCCCAGGTCAAATATTACGATATGTCCCTAAGTGCCTATATCGGAACCAGCAAATTGGCAGGCTACACTCCTGAAGACGGCGAAATGCTTGTAGGCTCCGGTGCAAATTACTTCTTTAACTTAAAAGGAAATAACAATGGCCAGCTTCCAGATCTTCGAGAGGGCTACATCAAATTGGATCAAGGGGAAATGTTCTCTGAACAAGAAGCAAAAGATGGCAGTAATGTCGTATTGATTTCTAAAGAGGTTGCTGAAGCCAATCAGCTAAAAGTTGGCGATCAGATGGTGATTGATGCCACCAGTGAGATGATCGATATGGGGCTCATCCAACCGCGAGAAGGCAGCACGGTTGATGCAACCGTTACAGAGGATTCTGCTGAAGAACCAGCCGAAGCAAAGGTGGTTTCCTTTGATTTTCCGGTGACAGTTAAAGGTATTTTCAACGTTGCCAGAAAAGAAACCAAAGATCTGTCAAAAGAAGAAAAGACGCAGGATGATTGGGCTGCTGCCGATCAAATCAACACATTTTATATGCCGAATAAAACAGTGCAGGCCTTGATGGACCAATCCCTGGATAAATTTTATGTCAATCTTTCTGAAGCTGACCGTAAAGATTACCAGCTAACCTTTGCTCAGGCGACGTATGTGTTAAATGCACCGGATGAAGTGGCAGCTTTCCGGGAAGACGCACAGGGACTATTGCCGAAATACTACGCTGTAATCGCAGACTCTGATCAATATGATCAAGTGGCCGGTGGAATGAAGAAATTGGGAGAAATCGCAAAATATGTTGTGATTATTGCAGCTGTGGCGACAATGTTAATTATTTCGTTGGTGGTATTACTCTTTTTAAGAGACCGCAAACACGAATTAGGTATTTATCTTTCCCTTGGAGAAAGTCGAGGGAAAATTATTGGGCAAATACTTGCAGAACTCTTGTTGGTTAGTCTGGTGGCGTTAATACTTTCATTGCTTACTGGTAATCTTTTAGGTGGTGTGGTATCTGATCAATTGATGCAAACCGATTGGATTAACAACACGCAAGAAGGAATCATGTACAGCGTTGCCAATGGAAACCAGTCTGTGAACTTTGAAGAGGTACGGGCCGCCTATAAAGTCAGCTTCACCCCGGGATATGTCATCACATATCTGGTATTAGGATTAGGAACCGTTCTGCTGTCAGCGGTACTGCCATTGTTGTACATCATGCGTCTGAATCCGAAAAAGATTATGATGTGATCCAGCAAGCCAGATTGAAGGTTCAATATTGAGGAGGAGCAGACCATGGCATTATTAGAAGCAAAGAATGTAGATTATTTTTATCAAGACGGTGATCAGCGGCGATTTATCTTGAAAGACACGACGGTTTCCTTTGAAAAAGGCCGTTTTTATACGATATTGGGTCAATCCGGCTCAGGCAAAACCACATTGCTCTCTTTATTAAGTGCGTTGGATTCACCGAAGGCTGGAGAAATTCTCTATAATGGTGAAAATATCCAGAAAATCGGCTACGAAAAATATCGCCGAGATGATATTAGCATTATTTTTCAAAGTTACAATTTGATTCCGTATCTGTCTGCGGCTGAAAATGTCCAGGTGCCAATGGCTATCACAGACAACAAATTGCCAGACGATAAAAAAGCAGTGGCTTACAATTTACTGGACTATATCGGGATTACCCGCGACAAAGCGGATCGTTTAGTTAACCAACTTTCTGGGGGAGAACAGCAGCGTGTCGCCATTGCCCGGGCATTAGCAACCAATGTCGACATTATTATGGCCGATGAGCCCACAGGAAATCTGGATGAAGAGATGGAACAAGAGATTGTCGACATCTTTAAAGAATTGGCTCACAAACACGGAAAATGCGTGATTGTTGTGACCCACGCCAATGAGATCGCCCAACAAGCAGATGACGTGTTGTATTTACGTAAAGGTGTGTTGAAAACTCATGAGTGATTTTTTATCCAACTTTTCAAAAGAAAACTATGACGGAAAAAAGAAACTGGCGTCTTCAAAGGTACCAGAAGCGGACTTGGATGAGAATTTTGAGAAGGAATTTTCAACTGATGCCAGCCCATCAAAAGCAGAAGAAACAGAGAAAGATCTTTCCCGGAGCCAACGGATGAATCGCAGCTTTGATCCTGCCTATGATCAACGTTTGGCAAGTCCTACTGCTGAAACCGAGGAGCGCCTGTCTGAAGAGACCACTGAATCTGAAAGTGGTGGCCGGTTTCAGGCAGAGGAAACCGAATTTGATCCAACCTATAAAAAAAGACGAATCCGCAAGATTGCCCTTCTTAGTGGAGCTGCAATTGCGGTTTTCGCGGGTCTGTTCTTTCTCTATTATTCATTGACTCATGTGTTGGTGCCAGACTTCTCAGGAAAGGCTGTTGCTGAGGCCCGCAGTTGGGGAAGTGAGGCAGGTGTGAAGGTGGAAACCAAGCAGGTCTATGACTTCAAAGCTGCAATAAACGAAGTCATCAGCCAATCAGCCAAAGCTGGCGAAAAGCTGAAAAAAGGAACCGAGATGACAGTAACTGTCAGCATGGGGCCTGATCCAGAAGAAATCATTCCGCTACCAGATTTTGCTAATCTGACTGTAGATCAAGCGACTGCTTGGATAGAAGAGAAAAAGGCTGAAAACGTGACGATCATTCGAGAATTTGACAAACAGATTACAGATGGTGGATTTATCAAAATGGAGGCCGCCTCAAAGGACCAGGATCTGGAAAAGTATAAACGTCAAGATCGTTTGAATGTCTATTACTCCAAAGGAAAAGAAGTTTTTGAAAAAAATATCACAGTCACAGATTTTACCAATAAACCTTTGTCAGAAGTCAGTGACTGGGCAAAAACCAATGGTGTCAAATTAACTACCGAAAAGATTTTTTCTGAAACGATTGCCGCTGACAATGTGGTTTCCCAGGAGACAGCCAAAGGGACAAAAATTGCTAAAAACGATACCCTCAAGCTGAAAGTGTCTAAAGGGAAACCTATTCGCATTCCGGATTACTCCCAGTACACGATTGAGCAAGCTCAGTCATTAGAAGGTGGCATATCGGCTGTGATTAAGAGCGTTTATTCGGATTCTGTAGGGTATGGCCGCTTTATCAGCCAGTCGGTTGAAGCCGGAAAAGAATTTGCTGAAGAAGACAAGCTGCCATCAGTTGAAGTGGTTTATTCTCAAGGACGCCCATATATCAAAGATCTACGGGGACAAACGACAGAAGGTGATCTACCTAAGCTGTTTTTTGATGAGTTTCAAGCAAAAGGTGCTGATATCACTTACTCTGTTTATTACGTCGATTCCGCGGAACCAAAAGGCACAGTGATCGAGATGTCCAAATATGGCGAGTTTTTACCCTTGACCGCAACCATCAGCATTGGAATCAGTTTAGGAAACAAACAAGCCGAAATCCCGCCGGTAAGTGATCCCAGTCTACCCACCGAAGATTCTGATACGACAGCGACTACTGAAACGCAGCAACCCGCTGATAATCAGGAAACGTCAGCAGTAAAGAACAACAACGCTACTTTAGAAGCTAACAATAGCGGGAGTAAAGGCTAACCTTTTTGCTAATGACTTTCTGAGTGTAAGAGTTTTATTTAAATTTACCTGAATGATAGTGACAGTATTCTGTGATGTCTTGGGTTTGTGTGTTGCCCGGTTAATCATGGTCTGTCCTAGTGTTCAGGTATTTTTGCTATTGTGCAAAAATACCACTGCCAGTATTTTCGGTAGCGTTTTATAAAGCATCGACGAGAATGTCTGTTAGTTTTGGAATTCAGCTGGCTAAAATGTGAAAACAACGTGACTTTTTTTGCATTAAGCTTTACTACTCGGTGATTCTTGCGTTATTCTTAATAAATGAATGGAGGGATCGCTGCGATGGACTTGATCAAAACGCATCCACTTGCGGTTTACCTTATATTAGTCAATACCGGGTTGTTCTGTTTGATGGGATTGGATAAATTAAAGGCCAAAATGGACAGTTGGCGCATCTCTGAAAAGACGCTGCTGCTGCTGGGATTAGCTGGCGGGGGAATCGGCGGTCTCATGGGTCAACAGCTCTTTCATCATAAGACTAGGAAAAAGTATTTTACAGTCTGTTTCGCAATTGGGGGAATACTTTCAGTTGCGGTCTTGCTGTGGTACTATCTACGCTAAGACTCGATTTATAGTTTACTGAAAAGATCCTGCAAGTAAATTTCTTCTGCTGTTAGACCAGAATTTGGGAGTGTGACAATGAAAAATCGTTCAGGACTCAAGATTGTGATGAATATCCTCTTTGTTTTCGTGATATTCGGTATCTTGGGCTTTGTTATCAAAAATTCACTGGGAGATATCTTGGCACAACTTTCGCAGACGCCACTTTTGGTTTTGTTGGGTGTGATTCTTTGTGGGAGCTTGTATATCCTCGTTGAAGGTGAAAATTTGAAGGTGATGGCTGGGACCTTTGAGAAGCACTTTACAACCGGTGATGGTGCTTTAGCCATGTGCTATGCTGCGTTTTATCGTTTGGTGACTTTTGGTGCGGGAACGCTGATTGCAGAAGTGAATTTTTATCACCGCAAAGGATTGCGAATTTCTCAAAGCGTGGGTGTAACCGCCTTGCATATGATCATGTATAAGGTCGCGCTTTTAAGTTGGGCGGTCATCAGTCTGATCATGCAGTTTGTTTTCTTTCACTCGGAAAAACCAAAGATTATTTGGCTGGTCTTGTTTGCTATGGTGGTAACTTTCGTGATTATCGCTGTCCTTTTAGCACTTACCTTGAGCTTGAATCTACAGATCTGGTCTGTGAAATTGGCAAACAAGCTTTTCAAAAGTACAAAGATTCGCGATATGGTAGATAAGGTCAATATTCAGGTCTATTCCCTTCGCGAAGCTGTTGACAGCATCTTGCAAGTTCGCCCGCTGATTTATCGCATTTATTTTCTGAATATGTTGAAAGTCATGTTCTGGTTTGTGATTCCTGCCATTGTTTTGATGGGGGATCATCCCCAGTTAAACTTTTTCTTGTCTTTTGGGTTGACTAGTTTTGCTGTTATTTTGGCAGGATCAATTCCAACACCGGCTGGGATTGGTTCTTTTGAATTTGTATATTTGCTGCTGTTCAGTCCAATTGTGGGGACTGTCGATGCAGCCAGCTCTATGCTTTTGTACCGCTTTGCGAGTTATGTTTGGCCATTTTTAATCGGGTTTGTCTATTTCCTGGTGGATAAAAGGCGCGCCATTCATTCCGAAATCAAAGATATCAAAGAAGATACAGCAAAGTAGTTGTGGAAAAATTGAAATAAGTTACAGATAACAGCCTGGGTAAATCTCAGGCTGTTATTTACATTGTACTCAATGCTGAGACTAACCTAATAATTTGAAAATTCGCTGAATGGCTGAATTTTTTTAGATTTTTCGAGAAAATTCGAGTGTTTCGTTTGACCAATTTTGACCAACGGATTATACTATTAAATGTAGATGAGATTATCTACTGCAAAAGGACAGATAACGCTCGGAACTATGGTAGTTCAGGGCTTTTTGGTGAGTTTGCAGTCTCTTTGACCATCATTGATAAAAAGAGTGCCGCAACGTCACCACCTCAGCTCATGAAAGGGAGGAAACCACTTTGAATATTGAAAAAATGACAACAACATTGCAAGAGGCAATCGCTGAAGCCCAACAAGTAGCAGTGACTAGACACCATCAAGAAATTGATATCTTACATTTATGGAAGATTTTTTTACAGCCAAATCATTTCGGACGTAACTTTTATACGGATGCTGGTTTGGATGTCGAGGCTTTTGAAAGAGAGGTCGATCGCGGATTAGACGAATATCCCGTAATTGAAGGGGGCAGCGTTCAATACGGTCAATCGATGAGCCAGAATCTTTTTCATTTGTTGCAAGAGGCAGACGGACTGCGGCAAACGTTTGGCGATGAGTTTTTATCGACGGAGATTGTACTGTTGGCGTTGATGAAGCTGAAAAATTTTACTTTGACCAAGTACTTGGTCAAAAATGGCTTAACTGAAAAAGAACTCAAAAAGAATATTGAAGAGATGCGAGGAGGCGATAAAGTGACCTCAAAAAATCAAGAAGAGCAATACCAAGCACTGGAAAAATATGGTGTGGATTTGGTCCAACAGGTGAAAAACGGTAAAATGGATCCAATCATTGGTCGAGACGAAGAAATTCGAGATGTCATTCGGATTCTCAGCCGTAAGACAAAAAACAATCCGGTGCTTATCGGTGAACCCGGTGTTGGTAAAACAGCGATAGTTGAAGGATTGGCCCAACGGATTGTCCGCAAAGATGTACCAGAAAATTTGAAAGACAAGACGATTTTTTCTTTGGACATGGGGGCGCTGATTGCAGGGGCTAAATTCCGTGGCGAATTTGAAGAACGGCTGAAGGCTGTTTTACAGGAAGTCAAAAAGTCGGATGGCCGAATCATCTTGTTCATTGATGAAATCCACAATATTGTAGGTGCTGGTAAAACAGAAGGTTCCATGGATGCCGGGAATCTTTTGAAACCAATGCTGGCTCGGGGGGAACTGCATACCATTGGGGCTACCACCTTAGACGAATATCGACAATATATGGAAAAAGATAAAGCTTTGGAGCGGCGTTTCCAAAAGGTCTTGGTGAAAGAGCCAACTGTGGAAGATACGGTCTCTATTTTACGGGGACTAAAAGAACGCTTCGAGATTCATCACGGGGTTAATATCCATGACAATGCACTGGTGGCAGCAGCTACTCTATCGGATCGTTACATTACTGACCGCTTTTTGCCAGACAAAGCCATCGATTTAGTGGACGAAGCCTGCGCGACGATTCGTGTGGAAATGAACTCTATGCCTACGGAGTTGGATCAGGTGACCCGTCGTTTGATGCAATTGGAAATTGAAGAAGCAGCTTTGAAGAAAGAAACCGATGATGCTTCTAAAAAACGCTTGGAAAACCTGCAAGAAGAACTGGCAGAGCTGCGTGAAGAAGCCAATGCGATGAAAATGCAATGGGAAACGGAAAAAGAAGAAGTTAATGCCGTGTCCAATAAACGAGCGGAAATCGATCGTGCCCGGCATGAATTAGAAGATGCAGAAAACAACTATGATCTTGAACGAGCCGCTGTTTTGCGTCATGGCACCATTCCTCAACTGGAAAAAGAACTGAAGGAATTGGAAAATAAAGCGAAAAACGATGATCTCAAAATGGTACAAGAGTCAGTAACTGAAAACGAGATTGCTGTCGTTGTGGGACGTTTGACCGGTATTCCGGTGACGAAGTTGGTCGAAGGCGAGCGAGAAAAGCTCATGAAGCTCAACGAAACACTTCATAAACGAGTGATTGGCCAAAATGAAGCAGTTGATGCAGTCAGTGATGCGGTCATTCGCGCTCGTGCCGGCTTACAAGATCCCAATCGCCCACTAGGGTCCTTCTTATTTTTAGGACCTACCGGGGTCGGGAAGACCGAATTGGCAAAAGCATTGGCTGAAAACTTATTTGATTCTGAAGATCACATGGTTAGAATTGATATGAGCGAATATATGGAAAAACATTCGGTGAGCCGCTTGGTGGGGGCACCTCCAGGATATGTAGGCTATGACGAAGGGGGACAGCTGACTGAAGCAGTTCGGCGCAATCCCTACACCATTGTTTTATTAGACGAGATTGAAAAAGCTCACCCGGATGTCTTCAATATTTTGTTGCAAGTATTGGATGATGGCCGCTTGACAGACTCCAAAGGACGAGTGGTAGATTTCAAAAATACAGTCTTAATCATGACTTCCAATATTGGCTCCCAACTGCTTTTAGAAGGTGTGACAGCCGAAGGAAGCATTCCGGAAGCTGTCCAAGAACAAGTGATGAGCTTGCTGCGGGGCCATTTCAAACCGGAATTTTTGAATCGGATTGACGATACCATCTTGTTTACGCCACTGTCATTAGAAGATGTGAAAGGGATCGTTGACAAGATTATCGCCCAACTTTCTAAACGGTTAGAAGATCAGGAAATTTATCTGGATATCGAAGACAGTGCGCGGACCTGGATCGCTGAGCAGTCTTACGAACCAGCCTATGGGGCACGTCCGCTTCGCCGTTTTATCACTCGGGAAGTAGAAACACCACTGGCAAAAGAAATCGTATCTGGCCGAGTGCTGCCGAAAACCAAAGTGACAATCACGCTTTTAGACGATCAGCTAGTCTTTCAAAATGAAATGGCAGAAGCTGAAGAAGCCTAATGAAAGAGAAGGGTGACAATCGTCTTGGCACCTTCCTATGAAGTGAACATTACTAAACATGAACCACAGACAAAAGAGAAGCAGCTTCTGTTAAAACTCAGAAGCTGCTTCTCTTTTAAGATCCGAAATTAATTTATGACCCACAATTTTTTTTAATTTCAAGAACGGTACACTGACTAGAGAAGTGCGCGCAAAAACGCCATTGTAACCGCACCAATCGGTTACGTGGAACAAAGGAATTTTTCGTTTGTCACAAAATACCGCACAATCCTTTTGGGTGAGTACCTTTACTTGTCGTTTTTTTTGATTCTTTTTATACTTAAGGAAATAAGCCCAAATGCAGAGGTTATGGAAGAAGCAGGTACCTCGCATACTTTTTTAAAGGAGTGGAATAGATGGAAATCACCAATGAACGTATCCCTTCACGAAAGTTGCTGATCCTAACCTTGGAACTTTCGGAAGCTCAACTGGGGCAAGCAACTGGAGATAGTTTTCAGCGGCTGATCACAGCTGCCGAAGACTTACAGCTAGTGATTAGTGGTTGGCCGTATGTCGGCTATCAAAAGGTGTCACTTGAAGGCCAGATTGACACTAAACCGTTAGTCGTTGAATTTGGTCTTCCGGTGGAGCAACTGCCGATGTCGGAAGGACTGCCAGAAGGAATTACCTCGAGACAGACGGAAGCCATTCAAGCAGCTGTGACAGAATATGCGGGAGATGATTCTGAGATGGAACTGGTTTATCGCTTAATGATTGATGCTATCAGAGAAGAAAAACATCAGTTTCTCCATAAGAGCTATGAATACTATTGGGAAGACCAGCAAGGCCAGCCCCTGACACGAATCGAAATGCCCTATCTCTAGAGTAAAATAGTGCCCTTGTCTGGAGTCAACTAGCAAGGGATGCCGTGACAACTGTCTAGCCAACCTCCAGTGAAGTGAACACTACCAAACATGAGCCGCAAAAGCCAAGCCATTTCCATTAAAAACAGTGGAGGTGACTTGGCTTTTCATTGTTAAAAACCTCAATCGCTGACTGCTCATTATATTATACGTAAGATCAGGTTTATTCTACGGAATCAGATACAAAAATTGTCGCGAGCAGTGTTGGCAGATTTTTTCTTAATTATAGGATGAAATCTTCGCCAAATACCACTTAAAAATGAGCTGCGGCACAACCTTTTGTTCTCAGAAATAATCACTGAAGTAGGCTTCGGTGTCTGGAATGATTTGTTCTAACGTGCGCAGCGTTTGTTTGTCAGTTACTAAGCGCTCAATTCGTGATAGATAGGCAGCCCGGCGGTAGTTCATCAATAAGCAGCTCAAGGTCTGGATATCCAAAGTGACCGCTTTACCCAAAGGTTTGCGAGTGACTTTTGCCTGCTGGTCAGCTTCTGACCAACTCAATGAGAAAATCCCGTTATTCCACTCAGCTACTGGATCAGTCACCTCGAAGTGAAAAGGTTCGGAGAAAGCTGAAAACGGAAATTGTCGCAGAAACTGTTCGACATCCACGATTCGGGCCATGTAGTAAGGCTCAATCGTTTCTTTTATCTGACTGTCCTCCAAGAGAAAAGCCAGAGGTTCGTTTTTGTAAATATCGCCTTTTACCCAGTAAATCATGGAAAAGTGAGCCGAAATAAAGTTCCAAAGGCCGTTGCGGGCTTCTTGATCCAGATAAAACATCTCTTTGATGTGAAAGACTTCTTCAGCTACCCAGTAAAACAAGACACCACGAGGTTCACCCTGGGCATTGTAATAGACAGCTGCTGTACGTTCTTCTTCATTTTCATAGCGCCAGTATTCCTCCCAGTGGAAACTGCTGCGGGTCAAAGCACCGTGATTCATCAGCGAGAATTGATCATACACAAGGTAGACATCGGGATCGTCTACTTGCTTGCGCTCAACAACGCCACCAACTTCCACTTGTTTTGGCAGCTGGGTGTCACGAATTTTGAAACTCAGTTTATCACTCATAATCTCCCAGCCTTTACGGCGATAGTAGGGGATGTTATAAGGATACAAGTAGCTGATCCATTGGCCATCTTCACGCATGTTTGTCAGGGCCAGTCGAATCAATTCTTGCATCAGTCCGTGACCAGCATATTCCGGATAGGTGCCAACTCCGGTTACGCCGCCCATTTTATAAGGCGTGCCGTGAATATTGACTTCGCAAGGGTAAATAGCGATTTGACTAATCAGCTGATCTTTATGAAACCACCCATAAACTTTTGATAAATCCAAAATAGGCTTTTTCGATTTGATCATTTCTTTTTTACTGTCATAACCACTTTCTTCGATGTCAGATTCTGTTATTTGAAAAACATAAGCTAGCAATTCATTGAACTGATCCAAGTGTTCAGGCCCTACTGGACGGATTTCCATGTCTTGGCGTAAATCAGATTCCATACTTTCAACTCCATTTTCATTGTTAGCCCTATTATACCAGAACTGCATCAAACCGACAGTTGCAAGAAAAGCGGAGAAACCCAGGGTCTATCCTAGGCGAGCCACAGGCGGAAAAGTCTTTAAATTCGATGGATTCGTTGGTATAATGAGAAGGCTGAACATAAGGCGCACCGGTTAATTCACTTTTGGCTGGGGACCTGTTGAATGAAATGAAATGAGGAATCAAGTTGAACATACAAGACATGCAGAATCGGCAAGAACGGATTCGTAATTTTTCCATTATTGCCCATATCGATCACGGAAAGTCTACATTGGCAGACCGAATCTTAGAACAAACCCATACCGTGACCAAACGGGAAATGCAAGATCAACTGTTGGATTCTATGGATCTGGAACGTGAACGAGGAATCACTATCAAGCTAAATGCTATTGAGCTGAATTATACCGCTAAAGACGGTGAAACCTATATTTTTCACTTAATCGACACACCGGGACATGTGGATTTTACTTATGAAGTCTCCCGCAGTCTGGCAGCCTGTGAAGGGGCGGTGTTGGTGGTAGATGCGGCCCAAGGGATTGAAGCCCAGACACTTGCCAATGTTTATTTAGCCTTGGACAATGATTTGGAGATTCTACCAGTCATTAACAAGATCGATCTGCCGGCTGCCGATCCTGAGCGAGTCCGCAAAGAAATCGAAGACGTCATCGGAATTGATGCATCAGAAGCTGTGTTAGCCAGTGCCAAAGCGGGTATTGGTATTGAAGATATTCTGGAACAGATTGTAGAATACGTGCCGGCACCGACTGGAGATGTGACTGCGCCTTTGAAGGCACTGATCTTTGACTCTGTTTATGACAGCTATCGCGGGGTGGTACTCAACATTCGGGTAATGGATGGTGTGGTACGACCTGGGGATAAAATTCAATTGATGAGTAATGGCAAAACTTTTGAAGTAACAGAAGTCGGCGTGTTTTCGCCAAAAGCTATTCAACGGGATTATCTGATGGTGGGAGATGTCGGGTATTTGACCGCCTCTATCAAAACCGTTGCCGACACTCGCGTCGGGGACACGGTAACCTTGGCAGAAAACCCAGCGACAGAAGCGCTTCCAGGTTATCGTAAAATGAATCCAATGGTCTTTTGTGGACTGTATCCTATCGAGACGTCCCGCTACAACGATCTGCGAGAAGCGCTGGAAAAATTAGAGTTGAACGATTCGGCGCTGCAATTTGAACCGGAAACCTCCCAAGCGTTGGGCTTTGGCTTCCGTTGTGGCTTCTTGGGTCTGCTCCATATGGATGTCGTGCAAGAGCGGTTGGAACGCGAATTTAATCTGGAACTAATCACCACCGCGCCTTCGGTTATTTACCATGTTAATAAGACAGACGGTTCAACGATAGTCGTTGACAATCCGGCAGACTTCCCGGACCCAGTTTCAATCCAAGACGTAGAAGAGCCTTACGTGAAAGCACAAATCATGGTTCCCAATGACTATGTAGGTGCTGTAATGGAGCTTTCTCAACGAAAACGCGGCGAATTTGTAACGATGGATTACCTGGATGAGTATCGGGTCAACGTCGTTTACGAGATTCCGTTGTCTGAAATCGTGTTCGACTTTTTTGACAAATTAAAATCCTCCACTAAAGGATATGCCTCTCTCGATTATGAAATGTCCGGTTATCGGGCAAGTAAACTCGTGAAGATGGATATCTTATTAAATGGTGAAACAGTCGATGCCTTAAGCTTTATTGTTCACCGCGATTTTGCCTATGAACGAGGCAAAGCCATCGTTGAAAAACTGAAACAACTCATCCCGCGTCAACAATTTGAAGTGCCCATCCAAGCTGCCATCGGACAAAAAATCGTTGCCCGCTCTGATATCAAAGCGCTGCGTAAAAATGTCCTAGCCAAATGTTACGGCGGTGACGTTTCCCGTAAACGCAAACTTTTGGAAAAACAAAAAGAAGGCAAAAAGCGTATGAAGCAGATTGGCTCAGTGGAAGTACCGCAAGAAGCCTTCATGGCTGTTCTGAAAATGGATGAGGATGAACCTAAGAAGAAATAAGGGGTTGTCTGAAAAAAAGTGAAATAACAAGGCTGTTTTCAAGAATACTCCCCCAAAATCTCCCCTGAAAAAATACATTTTTACTATGGTCCGCAATCCCACATTCATCATGGGTTGTGGATCTTTTTTCTTTTGCAAGTTTTTGATGGAAAAAGAAAGACAGTTTTTAATACTGATTATCAGGCAGTTTTCAGCTTATCACTGAATCACTCTTATAATTACTCGCAAATTCTATCTTTTTCTGGTAAAGAGGGTTAGGTGTTCCGGCTTAAGCTATTTTTTTGTGAACCAGAATAGTGGTGTACTATCTGAAAATTCAATGGGATAGAAAGCTGATTTTGACAATTGCTTAATTCAGGGCAAAGTAGGAAAACGAGCCCGGTTTTCAAGATTAAAAAGGCATCAGAAAGTCACAACACGTTTTCAGGGATAATGAATCAGCTTTTTAAAAGAAGTATTGTTGGGAATAAAAAATGCAAATAGCTCATGACTCTCAAGTATTGATGCAGCATATAAAGATAGTGTAAAGAAACGAATCAAAGTTTCACACTATCTTTATATGCTTTTTTGTATAGTTGCAATGTAAAGGAAGTCGAATGATTTCATAGCGAGCAATGAAAAAAGGAGTGAAATAGAGTGATAGTTTTTTTGGGCATCATTGGTTTTCTGTTGATGATCTATCTTTTCTGGTTTTTATTTAAGGGGGAAGAATTATGAGTAGCGTTGTTTATCAAGGGATTTTTTTTCTGTTTATCCTATTGTTATTAGCGGTGCCATTAGGTTGGTATATAAAAGAAATTATGCAGGGAAGAGTACCTAAAGGAGTTGGTTTTTTACGACCTTTGGAGCGCCTATTTTACAAAGTGATTGGACCGGCTAGTAAAAAAGAAATGTCAGCCAAGCGTTATCTCTTTACACTGTTACTATTGAGCTTTTGTTCCATCCTGTTGCTCATGTTACTACTGATGACGCAACATTTTTTACCGGGAGGTGCCACTGTAGAAAATCTTTCCGTGTCATTGGCGATAAATACAGCAGTAAGTTTTGTAACCAATACAAACTGGCAAGCTTTTGCAGGGGAAACGACCTTGTCCAATCTGTCGCAAATGTTTGGACTGACTGTTCAAAATTTTGTATCGGCAGGCATTGGTCTTTCTGTGCTAATAGCACTTCTTCGTGGCCTTTCTCAAGTTAAAAAGAAAGGGTTAGGAAATTTCTGGCAAGATTTGACCCGCAGCTTGGTCTATATTCTGTTGCCATTATCCTTTATTCTAGCAGTTATACTCATCTCACAAGGCGTCGTGCAAACTTTTCAATCTGGTATCTCTTATCAGGGATTGGAGGGAAAAGAAGCATGGCTATCTCTAGGACCAGTAGCCAGCCAAGTAGCAATTAAACAGCTTGGAACAAATGGTGGTGGTTTCTTTGGTGCCAACTCTGCGTATCCATTTGAGAATCCAACTCTCTTATCCAACTTTTTGGAAAACATTGCGATTCTTTTGATTCCGGCAGCTCTAATTTTTACCTTTGGCTTTTGGATGAAAGATTGGAAACAAGGGCGAACGATCTTAACTGTTTCGCTGGTCTTTTTATCGTTAGCATTTCTTGGAGTAGCATTTAGTGAATTTATTGGAGTAAATGGTGCGCAACTATTAGGCGAAATGAATTTTGAAGGAAAAGAAGTGCGATTTGGTATTGGCTGGTCAAGTTTATGGGCAGTCGCGACTACCGCGGCTTCGAATGGCTCTGTAAATTCAGTATTAGACAGTTTTACCCCTCTTGGCGGAGCCGTACCCATGTTTTTAATGCAACTGGGTGAGATTATTTTTGGAGGAGTGGGAAGTGGCCTTTATGGCATGTTGGCCTTTCTCATGTTGGCTGTTTTTATTGCAGGGTTATTAGTTGGACGTACACCGGAATATCTTGGAAAAAAGATTGAAGCTTTTGATATCAAAATGGCCAGCTTGGTTATCTTAACCCCTTTAATGCTTACACTTTTTGGTGCTATGGCACTGGTTTTGCATCCAGATATTATGAGTTGGTTGACTAACCGTGGCCCCCATGCCTTTAGTGAACTATTATATGGCGCTACATCCCTAGCAAATAATAACGGAAGTGCTTTTGGCGGACTATTGGCAAATACACCATTTTTAAATGGTTTAGGCAGTCTACTTATGCTTATCTCGAGATATTTACCAATAATAGCAATTCTATTTCTAGCCGAAAATATGGGAGCTAAGAAAAAAGCGGCCTTGGGTTCGGGAACATTATCAACAGTTAGTCCAACTTTTGTATCAATGTTAATGATTGTGATTTTGGTAATTGGCGCATTAAGCTTTTTGCCTTCATTGGCATTAGGTCCAATTGCAGAATTTTTTACACAGAGGTAGAGGAGAAGAAAAATGATGAAAAACGTTTATCAGTGGGCTATAGGGCAATCCTTTAAAAAGATGGATCCCCGTCAACAAATTAGAAATCCAGTCATGTTTGTTGTCTATTTAGGAGCGATTGCGACTACGCTATTATGTTTTTATCCGATGCGTGTCCCACTCTGGTTTAGTATCTCTATAACTATTTTTTTATGGCTGACCTTACTCTTTGCAAATTTTGCAGAAGCAGTAGCAGAAGGTCGTGGAAAAGCACAAGCGGATAGTCTAAAACAGGCAAAAAAAGAGGTCATGACATACAAAATCAATCATCTTGATGATATTAAAAGCGAGCACTTTATCGAACTACGATCGTCGGATTTGAAGCGGGATGATCTCGTTTACGTGAGAGCCGGGGAGCAAATCCCTGCCGACGGTGATGTAATTGAAGGGGCAGCTTCAGTTGACGAAAGTGCTATAACAGGTGAATCGGCCCCTGTTATTAGGGAATCTGGTGGCGACCGCAGTGCTGTGACAGGTGGGACAACCGTTGTTTCGGACTATCTTGTCATTCGTGTCACTTCGGAGAATGGTGAATCATTTTTAGACAAAATGATTGCTATGGTGGAAGGGACACAACGAAAAAAGACGCCGAATGAAGTTGGTTTACAGATTTTTTTGATTACATTGACGATTATTTTTTTGACGGTCGCTATTACTCTGATTCCTTTTACTGACTTTAGCAGTCAATTATCAGGAAAAGGAGAAGCACTTTCTATGATTATTGTTATTGCCTTGCTAATTTGTTTAGCACCTACAACAATTGGCGCATTGATTTCTTCCATCGGAATTGCTGGTATGAGTCGTTTGACAAAAGAGAATGTCATCGCCATGAGTGGACGTGCGATTGAAGCAGCAGGGGACGTAGATGTCCTTTTGCTAGATAAAACCGGCACAATTACTTTAGGAAATCGGCGAGCAAGTGAATTTTTACCAGTTAATGGGGTAAGTGAAGAACAGCTTGCAGATGTGGCACAGCTCTCCTCTTTAGCCGATGAAACGGCAGAAGGTCGTAGTATCGTAATCTTAGCGAAGGAACGATTTAATATACGGGAACGAGAATTTCGAAAGTCCGAGGTGAAATTTATCGACTTTAGCGCAAAAACGCGAATGAGTGGCATTGATTATCACGGCGATGAGATTCGAAAAGGCGCTGCCGATACGATGAAACAGTATGTGCAATCAAAAGGTGAGCTATACCCGCCTAAATGTGATGAAATTGTTGATAGGGTAGCGCGGGCAGGGGGCACACCTTTAGTAGTTGTCAAAAATTATCGAGTTATGGGTGTTGTTTATTTAAAAGATATTGTAAAAAATGGTGTGAAAGAAAAGTTCTCGGATATGCGTAAAATGGGAATCAAAACTATCATGATTACTGGAGATAATCCCTTGACGGCAGCGGCCATTGCTGCAGAAGCGGGTGTTGATGATTTTTTAGCTGAAGCGACACCGGAAAATAAAATGGATTTGATTCGCGAGTATCAAGAAAAGGGGCATCTGGTGGCCATGACAGGCGACGGGACAAACGACGCCCCAGCCCTAGCTCAAGCCGATGTAGCGATGGCAATGAATACGGGAACACAAGCAGCAAAAGAAGCCGGGAACATGATTGACTTAGATTCAAGTCCAACGAAACTGCTGCAAGTCGTACAAATTGGCAAACAACTTTTAATGACACGAGGTGCACTTACAACATTCAGTATTGCAAATGACATTGCAAAGTATTTTGCTGTTATACCCGTATTGTTTTATAGTATTTATCCTCAACTAGATCAATTGAACATCATGAGATTGGGGAGCCCATTGACGGCTATTTTAGCTGCAGTAATTTATAATGCAGTGATTATTGTGGCACTAATCCCACTAGCACTAAGAGGGGTAAAATATCAAGAGAAGCCTGCCAGTCAAATTTTGCGGCATAATCTATTGGTCTACGGACTTGGTGGTGTCATCGCACCTTTTATCTTCATTAAACTCATCGACATCGTTTTGTCAGTAATTATTCTATAAGAAGGAGTAATCTTCATGAAAAAGATTCTTTTTAGCAGCTTGAGATTTTTACTTTTGAGCTTGCTTGTATTTGGTGGTGTGTATACCTTAGCAGTTACAGGTATAGGTCAATTATTTTTTTCAGAACAGGCTAATGGGAGTAAGATAACCATAGACAGTCAGGTCGTTGGTTCAAAATTGATTGGACAATCGTTTCAACAAGACAAGTATTTTTCGGGACGTGATACCCAGGTAAGACAGTTATCGCCAGTTTCAATAGAGCAAGCGAGACTTGTTCAAAAACGGGTGATAAATGAATTAGAAAAGAACCCAACTCAAAAAAAAGTTCCTGTTGATTTAGTCACAGCTTCAGCTAGTGGTGTAGATCCCGACATTAGTTTAGAAGCAGCCAGGTTTCAAATAGATCGTATTGCTAAAAAACGTGGTTTATCTAAAGAGATAATTCAGGGTCTTCTTGATAAATATCGTCAAAAAGATTGGTTTTCTAATCGATATTTCGTGAATGTTTTGCAGTTAAACCTTGCATTAGATAAACTGAGAACATAATGGGTAGTTCTCTGGCTCGTGATTAAAAAGAGCCAGGGAATTCTTCTCTATTTTCAATAGGGGGTTAGTAAATGTCGAATCAAGCACAAGTAGGGGATGGAAGTCGAGGGCGATTACGAGTCTTCTTTGGTTTTGCAGCCGGTGTTGGGAAAACCTATGGGATGCTGGCAGAAGCTCATGAACTATTAGAGATGGGAAAAAATGTGATGGTGGGCTATATTGAGCCTCATGAACGGCCAGATACTAATCGCTTGTTAAAAGGATTGCCACAAATTTTACCCAAAAAAATCGCCTATAAACAATTGATTTTACTCGAACCGGATATTGACGAGATCATCGCACGAAAGCCGGAAATCGTGCTGATTGATGAATTGGCACATACAAATGCGGAAGGCTCTCGAAATCGTAAACGTTATCAAGATGTTGATGAGCTCTTAAATGCAGGAATTGATGTCTTCACCACTATTAATGTGCAACATTTGGAAAGTCTGAATGATATTGTGTCAGAAGTAACCGGGATTGAAGTCAAAGAAACGGTACCAGATACTTTTTTGCAGCAAGCGACGATAAAAGTCATTGATGTAGAACCTGAAGAACTGATTGAACGGTTGAATCAAGGGAAGATTTACGCAAATGAAAATGCCCGTCGTGCCCTGGAAAACTTTTTCATTCCAAAAAAATTAGATCAATTAAGAGGTCTTGCTATTCAGCGGGCCTCCGACCATATTAACCGAATAAGCAGCAAGACGAGTGGCATTCAAAGTAAACTTTTGACAGTCGTCAATGATGCTTTTCCTAAGATGACGGAAAAGTGTATTCGTTGGACAGCGCGATTAGCACAAGGCTTAGGCGCCGAGTGGACGGTTATTCAGATACGTGCATCTGAGGAGCATACCTCTACGAATATTTCGTTAGCGGATAAGCTGGGGGCAGAAGTAATTAGTATTGAAGAAGATGATAGTTTTGAGACCATTGTAGAATTTGCTAAAATGACCGGTGTGACAGATATTATTATGGGAAAAAATTTACGACAGCCTTGGTATGAAAAAATTTTTTCTGAAGATTTTGATGATCGTCTACTAAGACGTCTAACGGATACAGAAATTCACTTGATTCCCTTTAGTGAAGAAAAGTCGCCCTTTTTATTGAATGTGCGAAAGGTGATTGAGGGTGGTGGAAAGGATTTAGGCATTGCACTGGGCAGCGTCCTTTTAGCCACTGTTGTGACGGAATTGATGCAGTATCTCCATGTTGGTGATCAGAATTTGATGCTTGTTTATATATTTTTCATCTTACTAGTCGCACGAACCACCTCCGGCTACTTTTGGAGTGCGTTATCTTCCATTTTGAGCGTGCTCTCTTTTAACTGGTTTTTTGTCGAACCATTATATTCGTTAACGGTTTATAAGCAAGGGTATCCTATTACATTGTTGATTATGCTGATTGTGGCACTAATGATCAGTAATTTGATGGTTCGTTTGAAAAAGCAAGCAGAAAACTCAATGGAAAAAGAACATCAGATGGAGATTCTCTATGAACTGAACAAACAGTACGTTTTAGCCGAAAGCCGCGAACAAATATTTGATATTTCAGCAACCTATTTGTCTAGATTGCTGGAACGTGAAATTATACTCTTTGATTCTCAAGCGAACGTTGAGAGTGTACATTTTCTGGCTGGAAAAAAATCCATTCTAAATAACCCGGATGAAGCAGCTGTTGCTTTTTGGTCTGCTAAAAATCAGAGAGAAGCAGGAAATGGAACGGATACTTTAATTGGTGCAAAAGGGTTTTATTTACCAATCGTCGCAAGTGGTAAAACCTTTGCTGTGTTAGGTGTAGAAAGAAGAAGTGGTCTTGAACTAGAAAATAATCAGCTGAATTACTTAAGATTGGTCTTGACGCAAATCGCTGTAATTTTGGAACAAACAGAATTAAAAAATGAAAAAGAGCGAGTAGAGTTGGAAAATGAGCGGGAAAAAGTACGAAGTAACCTTTTGCGAGCTGTCTCCCATGATTTAAGAACCCCTCTCACCGTTATTTCCGGAATTACAGAGACATTAGGTGTAGGAACGGATTTAAAAGAAGCCACTCGACAAAAACTATTGCGTGATATTCAGGAAGAATCACAATGGCTCATTCGTATGGTAGAAAATTTACTATCAATTACCCGCATCAATATGGATACAATGAAGGTTACGAAAACAATGGAACCTGTAGAGGAGATTGTGGAAGCCGTTTATAAACATCTGAAAAAAGTTTATCCTAAAGAACAAGTGATTGTTCATTTGCCTCAGGATGTCATTTTTATACAAGCGGATCCTATTTTAATCGAGCAAGCGCTTTTTAATTTAGTGGAGAATGCTTTTAGACACGGAGAGCAAAAGCATCCTGTTCGGCTGTCGGTAGCCCAAGAGAGGGAACAAACTGTCTTTGAAATTGAAAATGATGGAGAAATTCCCTTGGAACAATTTCAAAAGATTCAGTCAAATTTAATCAATACAAATGAAGTGCCGGTGGATTCAAAAAATGGACTGGGCATTGGTTTAAGCATTGTAAAAACCATTGTTCACGCGCACAATGGTAAAATGGAAATGATCGTTCATGGGGGAAAAACAGTTGTTAGAATTTATTTGAAATGAGGAGAATTACTATGAAGCCAGCCATTTTACTGATTGAAGATGATTCCAATATCACAGACTTTATGGAAGTGGTTTTAGGCCAAGAAAACTATCACTTATCGGTTGCTGGTACAGGGATGGAAGCATTGACGATAATGCAAACCACTTCAATTGATTTAATTCTACTGGATCTGGGTCTCCCGGATATCGATGGGATTGACTTGCTAAAAATTATTCGTAAACGAATGCAATTACCTATTATCGTTATTTCGGCCCGAAATAACGAAGTAGAGAAAGTAAATGCTTTGGATTTGGGAGCCGACGATTATGTAACGAAACCTTTTGGAACTAATGAACTGCTTGCGCGGATTCGGACCGCATTGCGCCATCAAAGCGGCTCCAGTGATAGTGAAACAATTATCGAAAATAAAGAATTGATGATTGATTTTTCTAAGCAATTGGTCTATAAAGCTGGAAACGAAATCCATTTGACTAAAAATGAATATCGAATTCTGGCACGGATGTTCCATGAATTAGGCAAAATTGTAACCTATCAAACACTGATGACAGAAGTTTGGGGTCCCTATAGTACCGATACGCAGACATTACGAGTAAATATGTCAAACATCCGTAAAAAGATAGAGACCGATACATTAAATCCAGAATATGTCATAACTGAAATCGGTGTTGGTTACAGATTACGTGATTATAAAAAAGATGAGAGCCACTCCACAAACTTATAGTAAAAACCGCCCAAGAACCAAATTCTTCAGGGCGGTTTTTACCATTGTAATTGGTTTCTCTAAGGCTGCGATTTAAATTTGATAATGGAGATGGAGATGAAAAGGCTGAGAAATGCGCCAATAAGCATTGTCCATTTTAAGCCCACCGCCATCGAAACAGGAGCCGTCATAACAATAATCATGATAGTTATCATAATTGACGCAAAAATTTGTCTTAACGTATTGTTCAACGCAGTCGCTTGGCTTATTTGACTTGCAGGGATATCGCTAAATGCTTCTGTAAGAGAAGGTGAAAAAACGAATCCAATTCCCAAAAGGATAATTGTATACACGATAGAAAGCATCCCTAATGTTATTTCTAAACCAGGGATAAAAAATAGTGCAAAGGAAACAAACATCAAGAGACTACCAAAGAAAATAAGTTTTTTTGGTCCATGATTATCATACATTTTTCCGACAGCAATCGAAGAAAATGCATTAAGGATGGCTCCTGGTAACAAGATAAGCCCAGTTGTTAAGCTAGTCGCTGCTAGTTTGACTTGCGCATAAATTGAAAATATTTGTCCCAAACCCACTAAGATAATGTATGCAAAAATACTGATGACAGTCATTCTTAAAAAGGAGGACTGTCGCAATATTCGAATATCTAAAAGTGGCTTTTTCATATGCAGTTGTCTGTAGATAAAGCTTCCTCCGATGAGCAGTCCAATGACTAACATCGCGATTCCTACTGAAAGATGAGTCGTAGAAATTGTTATGCTTAACATAATCAGAGTAACAGCTAGAAATGATTCAATTACCGATATAAGGTCAATTTTGACGGGTTTCGTGTTGGAATAGTTGGGGAATTTCCAAAGACTAATAAAAAAGATAATGATAATAATGGGTAAAATACTAATAAACAGATAACGCCAGTCAAAATTTGTTACGATAAATCCTGCAATTGTAGGACCCACCGCAGGACCAAAGGCAATAACAAATGTCGAAAGACCCATTACAGTTCCTCGAATAGCTGGGGGATAGATCGTCATCATTGTTGTCATCTGAAAGGTCATTAGAAATCCCCCGGAAGCGGCTTGAAGCAATCTACCTAGTAGGAGCATCCAAAAATTAGTAGAAAGTGCGGCAATTCCCGTTCCAAGGGCGAAAATAATAAGTAGCGATAAGAAAATTTTCCGGCTGCTGTATTTTTCATAAAGATTGGATGTTAGTGGTGTAATGATACCAATCATTAACGTGTAGCCGGTGGTCAACCATTGCACAGTAGTTAATGGCTCATGCATTACATTTCCAATTAAAGGAAGTGCTGTGACCATCATGGTTTGACTCATCATACTAATGAAAGTAGTCAGCAGAACGATTATGGTAATCAATAGTCTATTTGTTACGTGTTCTTGATTGTGTGCTGTATTATTCGTTTTCCTCACCTATTTCTAACTACTTATCGGCATTAAAGGCCTCATATACTAGCTTTAATTGTTCGGTAAATAGTTGTTGATTTATTTCTGGGTGACTTGCAAAAAAAGCCTGCCACCACTGTTCCATTTCACTGCCAATTGTCTTTGCATACTGGATTCCTTTACTTGTTAGATCAATATAGTATGCCCGTGATTCATCATTACTTGTCCGAACAATCAAGCCTTCTTTCTCTAAAAATTTTAGATCTCTCGTCAAAAGGCTGGGGTCAATTGCCATACGACGGGCAATATCTTTTTGAATTTGATGGGGATTTCTTAAGGCAAACATGAGGATATCAGTTTGGGTGGCCCCTAAGTTACTTTGATTATGTTGCGTGTTCCATTCCTTTTTTGTTTGACGATAAATGGCTGCCAAATATCTACTCAAATTTATTTCGTTCATCTGTTCACCTCGTAAAGTTATTAAATGGACATGTCCATTAGTGGATATGTCCATTTAATAACTTTGCTTGTTTTTTGTCAATTTTTTGAATTCATTGGCATAATTCTAGTACAAAAGCTGATAGCTGCTGTTAGGATATTTCTTCAGACCATTTCGTTAAAGATGGGATAAAGCATCAGTATAAGAAAAATTTACTTTTGAAAAGATAGCAGGTAGTTGAATTCAATTTTTGCAGAGCACCAGTCAGTTTGTGAGCTTGAATGCCTTTTCCTAACGTAGATAATAGACATATATCAAAAAAAGAAAGTTGGTTTGAAATGACGTTAGGTATTTCGTTATATCCAGAGAAAACAAGCTTTGAAGAAGATAAAGATTACATTCGAAGAGCCTTCAAATTGGGCTATCGACGTGTTTTTACAAGTTTGTTGGAGATAGAAGGAGACACTAAGGAGGTAATGAATTCTTTTTCTAACACAGTAAAATTTGCAAAAGAAATTGGCATGGACGTGGTGGTAGATATTAATCCACAAATTATGAAGCAATTAGCGATCTCTTATGATGATTTATTTTTTTTCGCTGATTTGGGTGCGTATGCTATTCGATTGGATATGGGCTTTACTGGTCGTGAAGAAGCAGAGATGACAAGAAATCCATACGGAATCAAGATAGAAGTAAATATGAGTATCGGGACGAAGTATATCGACAACATCATGTCATTCTCACCAGATAGAAAAAATCTAATTGGCTCACATAATTTTTATCCAATGGAATTTTCTGGTCTTAGTGAAAGTCACTTTGAGAAATGCACGAGCCAATTTAGAAACTATCAAATTGAAACAGCTGCATTTATTACAAGCAAAAAAGGAAAAATTGGTCCGTGGCCACTTCAAGATGGGCTATGTACTTTGGAGCAGCATCGTACACAATCCGTCACAAGCCAAATAATGTATTACAAACTAGTGGATTCAATTAACACAATTATCATTGGAAATGCCTATGCCAGCCAAGCTGAGTTAGAAGCAATTGCTGCGGTGTATTTTGCCACACATCCTAGCTTTTCAGTTGTACTAAATGACAACCTAACGAAAATTGAGAAAGCCATTATTCTTGATGAGCTTCATAGCTTTCGCGGAGATCGGTCAGATTTTTTACTACGTTCGAGTCTGCCGAGATTCAAATATAAAAAAGAAGCGATTTCATCTAAAGATAACCGCGACTTAAAAAAAGGGGATATTGCGATTGCAAATAATCACTTTGGTCAGTATAAAGGCGAGCTTCATATTGCTCTGAAAGATATAGCAAATGATAAAGGTCGTTACAATTATGTAGGAACTTTGACACCAGAAGCGTTCAGCTTACTAGATAAATTACAGCCATGGTCAAAATTTAGGCTGTCTGAAGGAGAATAAATGATGGATTATACAAATTTAGCAAAAGAAATTTTAAAAGGTGTTGGGGGAAAAGAAAATATTAACGATGTTTTCCATTGTGCAACACGATTAAGATTTCGTTTAAAAGATGAGGCTATTGCTGACACAGCTAGTCTGAAAGGAAACAAAAACATTATCCAGGTTGTTCAGAACAGTGGTCAGTACCAAGTGGTAATTGGAAATGAGGTTGGCGCTGTGTATGATGCACTGGCTTCTGAACTTGGAACAATGACAGATACACTGGAACAATCGGAAAAGCAGAGCATCATTTCGGCATTTATTGATGTTATTTCAGCCATATTCACCCCGTTTTTAACGATTCTTGCTGGCACTGGGGTACTAAAAGGATTGCTTAGTCTGGCAATTTTTATTGAACCATCATTTGAGAGTACAGGAACCTATCTGATTTTGAATGCAGCCGGCGATGCTTTTTTCAAATTCTTGCCCATCGCAATTGCTTTTACGGCAGCGAAAAAATTTAAGACAAATCAGTATCTGGCAATGGCACTAGCAATGGCGATGGTCTATCCATTGAGTACAACAGAAGGGTTAACATTTTTGGGTATTCCTGTTGTTTATGGTGCAGGCTATACGTCAACCGTTTTTCCAATCATTATGGCGGTATTTATCCAGCGCTATGTAGAGAGATTTTTTAAAAGATTCATGCCAAAATTTTTGATCTTCGGGGTTACTTTGTGTACGTTAGTAGTCATGGTGCCATTAACCTACCTGCTGATTGGTCCACTGGGGTCAATCATTGGCTCGGTCCTTAGTAAGGGAGTCAACGGACTTTATGGCTTTAGCCCGGTATTAACAGGACTCGTATTAGGAGGACTGTGGCAAATTCTTGTTATTTTTGGAATGCATTGGGGCTTTATTCCGTTAACCTTACTAAACTTTGCTACCCTCGGTTATGATGTAATGTTGCCGATGGTAATTATGGGAGTATTGGCGCAGGCGGGGGCTTCATTAGGCGTATTTATCAAAGCAAAAGACAAAAATTTGAAAAGTATGGCCCTTTCAGGATGCATTACTGCCATATTTGGAATCACTGAACCGACTGTGTATGGTGTGACGTTGCCACTGAGAAAACCATTTATTGCGGCCTCGATTGGTGGTGCGTTAGGTGGCGGATTCGTTGCTTTTATGGGGGTGAAATCCTTTGCATTCAGTAGTAGTATTTTAGCAATTCCTAATATGATTGGTAGAAATGGGGTAGCTTCCAGCGCAGTAATGGGTGTGATTGGAATTAGTATCGCCTTTCTAGCTGCAGCTATTTTAACAGTCTTATTTGGCTTCAATGAAACAAAAGAAGATCAAATGGTGGATGTCTCATTGGGAGATAATGAGTATGGAAAACAAGCTTCTACTTTGCCTATATCAGAAATCGTTATCAATTCACCACTATCCGGTGAGTTGATTTCATTGGAAGACATTCCTGATCCCGTGTTTTCTTCTGGAGCAATGGGGAAAGGCATAGGCATTCTTCCCAGTCTTGGCAAAGTCAGTGCGCCATTTTCTGGAGAAGTTACTATGTTATTTTCTTCAAACCATGCGATTGGACTAAAATCAGACGATGGAGTTGAATTGTTGATCCATATTGGGTTGGATACAGTCGAATTAGGAGGAAAAGGGTTCGAACCATTAGTAAAGCAGGGAGATCGCGTTGTAGCGGGGCAAGAGTTATTAAAATTTGATAGAGAGCGGATTGAAGAATTGGGCAAGAGTGTGATTTCACCAGTAATCATCACGAACTCTGGAAATTATGAATCTATCGTAGTTTTGGGTAGTCAGCTGATTCAACTTGGTGATCCCATTTTTTCATTGAAAGGTTGATTCTTCGTTTCAAATAAAAAAATAGCCAAAGAAAATTGCCAGAGTAAATGTCTGGCAATTTTCTTATGCATGAAGGTTTGTAAACAACAACTTCTCAATTAGGCGATTTAAATCTTCCCAGTTTCTATCACTGAAATAATCAGAAAAACAAACGACATTTTTTATGTTTTTAGGAGTAGCGGCGATAGTAGTTACTAAAATAGCAGTATCTTCTACTTTTTGACTTTCAATATCCATTAAAGGGATGCAGCGAATATTGTGACGACAGTACCGTTCAAGTTCTCTTTTGATAAAAAGTGCATGCTCAATATCCGTGTCCAATAATAAATATAGTTTTGTAGGTTGTTCAAAAGCGGAAAGCTGATCAAATAATTCATACCAGTGTGTCAAAAGAATATACAAAAGCTCATCAGTTTCGACACGAGATAAGCTGACTTCAACCAAGTCGTTTAGAAACGGAACCAAGAAATTTTTTATGTGAGGATAACGTTTAGTTAAAGAGTTGGTAAAGCGCTCTCTGCGATCGTATAAAATAAAACTCCGCTTGTTTTGAAAATGTAAAATATTGTAGAAATCAATGGTCAGTAATTCCCTGACAGTATCAGATAAAGGCGCATCTAATCGTATTGAGATACTTGTTAAGACGCTCTGAATTCGATTAATCGAAGCTAAACCAGCCTTGGTTTGGCTGATGATTTCAATCATATCTTCATAGCTATAAAAATAGTAATTATTATTTAGTTGGTAAAACAGGTCGTTGAGAACTTCAGGAGTAAAGGGGAGTGCAAATACGCTTTGAAACATTTCGACAAATTGTCTATCTTCAAATAGTTTGCTTTCTTGGAATTTCGCTTCTTTGACTGCAACAGTATGGCCATATCTCACACGATAGGCATTAATGTAAAGCCAGCGCATATATTTTTGTAATTGATTTTGATAGATCTTGACTCCTTTTTCTTCGAATAATACAACAACTAATTTTCTTAAAACTTGGCTTTCACTATTTGTCATAAATTCTATTCCAAAATATTTTTCATCATAGAAGAAATTAAGCATTTGTCGAATATTCTCTTCGCCACCCTCAAGCGTATTTTTTATAGGAGATAGAAGAATCCCTTCTTTTTTTAAACCTTTTCGGATGTGAGATAAGGCGCGCTTTATTGTGGAAACACTTACAAAATTGCTGAGGGCAAGTTCCTCAAGAGAGTGGTTTTCTTCAATAAACAATTGTTGTATCAATGAGAACTCAAGACTCTGTTCATAAATTGCTTTGTAAATATATCGAAAAGAAGTGTCATTTGGAATATGCAAAACGACTCCGCCATTACTTGTCGAAATATGAAGTGGTAGATTCAAATTGTTAAATTCCTGTATATAGTTCGAAAGCGTTCGCATTGACATGTTTAGGGTCTCGCTAAGCTGCTCCAAAGAGACCTTTTCACGATAGTTATTGAGTTCTTCCAAAAACAAAAGCATTCTTAAATCGTGTTTAGATAATATCTCTCGCATCATTTATCCCACCTAGTATGGTTATTCAGTATTTCAAGAGGAAAGCAGCTGCAAACCTGTCTTTTTGAAGAGCTTTAACAATAGCATAGCGTAAAAAAGGGTGCAAACAGGATTCTATCATACTTGAAAATATGATAGTTAAAAAACGCAGTGTTTTTTTGAAGAGGAAGATTTAAAGTGCTCGATAAGGTTACGTAAAATTATAAAAGGCGGGGTGTCGCTGTAAATTAGGGGACTTTCCTTAAAAGCGTAAAAATCTTTTTTTATGCTGGTAAAAAGGAATCTGCTTTCTGATAGATAAACCTGAAATAACACTTTTTTAATTAAGAATATACAATTACTAATTGATTGGATATATTTTTAGGAAAATAGGAAATGATAGCTTCAAAGTTCATTACTGAACCAGTCATTAGGTCCTATAATTGAAACGGTGATGGCGGGAGAGCAAAGGGGGTGTTAAAATTTTGAGATTTACCAAAATAGAATCTGCTTGTGGTTGATATTTCGTAATCTTCGCGGCAGGAGAGGGCTGTAATATGAATCATTTTTAAGTGGTAAATGGCGAAGATTTGATTATCTAAGTAAGAAAATGCACACGATAAATAGTTGCTGAGGCTGTAGAAGAAACATGACCCTACGTATAATGAAAGGTGCATATCACTGACTTTCCACGATGAAAACAAGAAAGTCAACCTCTGAATTTTTTTAACAATGAAAAGACAAGTCACTTTCATAACAAAATGAAAGTGACTTGTCTTTTGCGGTCTACGTTTGGTAGTGTTCCGCTTTGGGGAAAATTGACCAGGCTGTTGGCACAGTTTCTTCCAAACTATTTAGAGCTGTTTACTTTCGCCAGAAATGTTAGCGAAAACGTGGAAGGCCGGAATCGAACCGACACCTCGTTGTTGAAAGAAGCGTTGCGCTCTTTCCGGAGTGAAACGCCAAGTTCATCCACAACTACAGAATAGCCGACACCTTTTGAGACTTCGAGAAAAGCAGGTGAAAGAACTGTGAAGAGTTGTGAATTAACTGAGAAGATGACCACGTTGTATTTGTACAAAAAAATCCTGCCAAAGTCGTGTGCAGGATCTTTGAGACGAGCGACTGCGTTTTTGTACCAATAAAACTCGCTGCAAATTTGCTATAGACAATGGAATAGTCGTTCTAAGGGTCAATTCCAATTAGTTAGCTGACTTGCTTTTGAGATTCCTTCAACCTTGCGTGAAAAAACCGCTGGGGGCATCGCTGGTATCAATCATGATGTTTTTAGTTTGTGAATAGGCTTGTAAAATGGATTTATAAGTTTCGCGACCAATCCCTGATTTCTTATAACCGCCGAAAGGAGCACCCGCAGGAATTTGATTGTAGGTGTTGACCCAAACACGACCAGTTTCAAGAGCGCGGCTGACTTTTAATGCGGTACTTAAATTAGTGGTCCAGACGCCGCCACCCAAGCCGTACTCAGAGTCATTTGCCATTTTGATTACTTCTTCAATCGTGTCAAACTTAATAACTACAGCCACAGGCCCGAAGATTTCTTCTTGTGCGACTCGCATATCATTGGTGACATTGGTAAGAAGTGTCGGCTCTACAAAACAGCCTTTATCTAAACCATCTTTATTGATGCGCTTGCCACCAGCGCTAACTTGGGCGCCTTCTTGTTTGCCAATCTCAATATAATTCAAAATAGTTTCCACTTGTCGCTCATTGATTTGGGCGCCCATCTGAACATCTTCCCAAGGCAGGCCGACTCTGACTTTGTTAAAGGCAGAAGCCAAACGTTCAACAAAGCGATCATAGATACCCGACTGAACAAAGATTCTGGAGCCGGCACAGCAAACTTGTCCTTGATTAAACAAAATTCCCAGTTGTGCGCCGTCGATAGCTTTTTCAAAAGGCATATCGTCAAAAAAGATATTTGCCGATTTACCGCCTAGTTCTAAAGTAGACGGAATCAGGCGTTGGGCAGCAGCTTGAGCCACATTATAGCCAATTTCGGTTGAGCCGGTAAAGGCCAATTTGTCGAAGCCTTCGTGATGAAGCATATATTCTCCTGATTTTGAGCCGCGACCAGTGATGACGTTTAGTACGCCTTTGGGCAAAATATCTTGAATCAAGCGGGCAAACTCCAAAATGCTCAATGAGGTCGAAGAAGAAGGGTGGATAACAATTGTGTTGCCAGCCGCCAAAGCAGGGGCAACTTTCCAAGCCGCCATCAGAAAAGGAAAGTTCCATGGAATAATCTGGCCAACAACACCAATGGGTTCTCTAAGATTGATGCTTAGCATATCTTCAGTGATTTGCTGAGCGGTGCCTTCTTCAGAGCGGATGACTCCGGCAAAATAACGGAAGTGATCGGCAGAGTAGGGAATGTCGATGGATTTGGTCTCTCGAAGTGGTTTTCCATTATCTAATGTTTCTACTAGTGCGAAGTGTTCGGCATTTTCTTCGATGACATCGGCAATTTCCAATAGAAGACGGCTTCGCTCTTCCAAACCGATTTTACGCCAGGCAGGTAAAGCTTCTTGAGCAGCTTTTACGGCCGCATCAACATCTTCGTTAGTTGCATCGATGAATTTTGCTAAAACTTCGCCATCTGCTGGACTAACAGCTTCTAAGAGTATTCCATCGGTGCCATCTGTCCATTCGCCGTTAATGAATAAACCATACTGATTTTGTAGTTTACTGCTGTTATGCATCTGTAGCATCTCCTTTTTAACTGTTATAGTACATCTGAATTATAGCGTTTTCATTGTTGAAATCAAGAGTGAAGAGAATTGAAAAACGTTTATCGATTAAAAAGAAACGGTGACATTTTGAATTAAGTGGTGTATTAACAAAGCCAAAGATGACTATAAATAACTATATTTGAAATAAAAATAATTTTTTTGACCTGAATAAAAGTTTGCTTCTGTTGATATCTTCTGTTCATTCTCCATTCGTTTAAAAGTGGCCGAAAATTCAATAAGAAGGAAAATGAATGTAGCAAAGAAATAGTCATGTGGGGTGTGTTTACTTAAGGCAAGATCGTATCTAAGGAAAGAAAGCATCGGAGTTTCTTTGGCGGCAAAGAGTAGGGAGTAGCAAAGTCAGTTGGTAATTGCAGCTGTTACTGAGTACAGGCGAGCATTCAGGGATCAGGAAAAGTGGATGACGCCGACTCTTGCACAATAGAATAAAGTCAGTGGCATTTGAAATGTTTAACAGCGAAAAAAAAGCAACTTCTGCTCGTTGACGGAAGTTGCTTTTCTTGAGTTACGTTTAGTAATGTTCGCTTCGAAGGATGGTGACGGGATAATCGTCACAACCCCTTTCATTTTAGTCTGCGATGTAATTGTAGAGGGTGTATTTTGAGATGTTAAAGAATTTTGAAATCTTATCGCCACTTTTTGTGATCAGGAAGGCTCCTTTTTTATTCAAGAATTGGATGGCCTTGATTTTGTCATCTTTTGTCATCATTGCAACTGGCTTGCCGACAATCTTGACAGATTCCATAATTAATTCATCCAATAGTTCATTGACATCTTTAGGAATGAAATCGGGATCTGCGGTTTTCTCGTCTTCGGCTGTAGCCGTTAGTTTTTTGATGGCATTTTCAGCCGCATAGAGTGAGGAGGTATCAAAGTTAATAGAAAAGATGCATTCCAGTTGACCTTCCCCGTTTTTGAAGTAAACAGTTGAAGATTTGAGAACTCGACCGTCATGAGTTCTGGTTAAATAGTTGAAGCGATCCTGTAGTTCCGCGGGATCTTTTTTCATTGTATCCAGCACGACTTGTGAAGGACCGTCACCAATATGACGGGCAGTGACATGCCCGTTTTCAATGGAGATAATAGAATGATCCATATCCTCAGGATCGATTTTATGGATCACTACTTCACAATCCTCACCGAATTGAGTAGCAATCGCTTTACCGACTTGCTTCAAAAAATCCAAATTTTTGTCCGATAACATAACTTGACCTCCAATGACTGTAAATAGCGCCGTATCAGCGTTTTTTCCAAATTATCATAGCATTTTTGATAGCGTTTTACAAATTTACCAAAAATATTTTTTAGTACCCCTTTTTATTTTTTAGGTTCAGTGCTATACTATGTTGTGAAAAGAGATACAGATTATCGATAAAGCGGGAAAAGCTTGACGGACTGCGCTTTGATCAAAAAATGATTCGCACCTCTTTGTTCTTCATTATAACAAATAGGTATAAAATTAGGCAAAAGTTGAAAGCGGTTCCTGGCTTAAAAAAAGCAAAAAAACTAAAAAATTTTTAGCTTTCCATCAGAAAGCTTTTGAAATGGAGGAAAAAATACATGTTGTTGATTGGAAATGGGAATTTGATCACGCGACAAAAGGAAAAGGCTTTCATTGAAAATGGTGCCGTGGCTATTGACGGCAATCAAATCAAAGAGGTAGGGAAAACCGAAGAATTGAAAGGGAAATATCCTGATGCCGAGTATATCAATGCCCAAGGCGGCGTAATCATGCCGGGCTTCATCAATATGCACAATCACATCTATTCCAGCTTTGCCCGAGGATTGAGCATCAACGGCTACCATCCGAAAAACTTCATGGATATCTTAGCGGGCCAATGGTTCAAACTGGACAGTAAGATGGACAATCACACGACTTATCATAGTGGCCGCGTTGCTTATCTGGACAGTGTAAAAAATGGTGTCACGACAATGTTCGATCACCAAGCAAGCTATGGTGAGATTGACGGTAGCTTGGACATGCTGTCAAAAGCTGCTGACGAGTTCGGTGTACGGACTTGTCTGTGTTATGAAGTTAGTGATCGTCACGGCGAGGAGCAGGCACAAAAAGCCATCGATGAAAATATTCGCTTCATTAAAGAAGTAGCAAAACGAAATGATGATATGCAATACGCAATGATGGGGATGCATGCGGCGTTTACATTGTCAGATGCGACAATCACAAAAGCACGGGAAGTGACACCGGAAAATGTCGGCTTCCATATCCATGTGGCAGAAGACCTTGCAGACGTACAGGATTCTCTTCACAAGTACAACAAGCCAATTATCAATCGCTTGTTTGATTTAGGAATTATGGGAGAAAAATCAATGGTTGCCCATTGCATCTACATCAATCCTCATGAAATGAAATTAATCAAAGATACCGATACGATGGTAGTTACCAATCCAGAATCCAATATGGGAAATGCAGTAGGTTGCCCACCGGTACTGCGAATGTTTAATGAGTTTGATATTTTATGCGGCTTGGGCACAGACGGGTACACCAACGATGTGACAGAGTCTTACAAAGTAGGCAATATTATCCACAAACATCACTTGGCAGATCCAAATGCTGGCTGGACAGAAATTCCGGCAATGCTGTTTGACAATAACGCTCAAATGGCTAACCGTTATTTTAACACTAAGCTTGGGGTTCTTGAACCAGGTGCTGCAGCCGACGTAATTGTCTTAGATTATTATGCGCCGACACCGATGACCGAAAATAACTTCAATAGTCATATCCTTTTTGGAATGAACGGTAAAGATGTTCGAGACACAATTATTAACGGTCAAGTCAAGATGCGCAATCGGGAAGTGTTGGGAGTAGACCAAGGGGAAGTTTACGCTCATGCTCGAGAAGAAGCTCAAAAATTATGGGATCGGATTAACGCTTAAAAAGAACTAAAGAAGACGAAGACGCCGGCAGGGGAAAGCAAGGCAGCCGGTAAACATCTAACGAGGTGAAATAAATGACGGACATTATGCGCCCAATCTCCATTGAAGCATTGCTTCCTTGGATCATGGAAGAATACAAAAAGAGTAACACGATTTTTGGGGTTCGAAAATTTTTTAAAGCTGAAAAGAATAAAACCATTTCTTTATTTAATGAGCAGATGGAAACGCCTGTCGGACCGGCAGCTGGGCCTCATACCCAGTTGACTCAAAACATTGTTGCTGCTTACCTAACTGGCTCGCGCTTTTTTGAAGTAAAAACAGTTCAAATTCTGGATGGCGAGGATTTGCCGGTATCGAAACCTTGTATTACAGCCCGAGATGAAGCCTATAACTGTGAATGGTCCACAGAACTGCGGGTACCTCAAGCAATGGAAGAATACATCAAAGCTTGGTTCATTTTGAAATTATTGGCAAAAGAGTTTGAACTTGGAGATCCTAATGGTTTCATTTTTAACATGAGTGTCGGATATGATTTGGAAGGGATTAAGACGCCGAAGATTCAAGCCTATATTGATGGTATGCAAGATGCGTCTACGACAGCTGTTTGGGAAAAATGTATTGCTGCAGCAAAGGCTAATCTAGACCTCTTCACTCGGGTAGATGAAAGCTATATCGATCAAATCAGCCCGAAAGTCTCTCATTCGATTACCTTATCCACGTTGCATGGCTGTCCACCAGATGAAATTGAACGAATCGCAGTTCACCTTCTGAAAGACAAAGGATTGAATACCTTTATCAAGTGCAACCCGACGCTATTGGGCTATGACTATGCTCGCAAAACAATGGATGAGCTTGGCTTTGATTATATGGAGTTCGATGATCATCACTTTAATGAAGATTTACAATTTGAAGATGCTGTCCCAATGCTGCATCGTCTGCAGGAATTGGCCAACAGTAAGCAATTGAACTTTGGCGTCAAAATTACCAATACATTTCCAGTGGATGTTGGGCAAAACGAATTGCCTTCTGAAGAAATGTATATGTCAGGACGTTCCTTATTCCCATTGTCTGTCATGGTTGCTAAAAAGCTTTCAGATGCGTTCGGTGGCAAATTGCAAATCAGTTACTCCGGCGGTGCGGACATTTTTAATGTAAAAGATCTTTTTGAAGCTGGCATTTGGCCAATTACGGTTGCCACCACGCTGTTGAAACCAGGTGGGTATCAACGGATGAGTCAAGTCGCCAATGTAGTGGCTACGCTTGACTATCCAACGCATGTACAGCTGGATCTGGAAAAACTGACTGCGTTAGTAGAAAAATCTAAGACTCAAGCCCGCTATCAGAAGTCTATCAAGTTGCCGATTTCACCAAAGATTAAAGAAACACTGCCTTTGCTAAATTGCTATACAGCGCCTTGCCGCGGCACTGGTGGTTGTCCTATTGATCAAGATATTCCAGCTTACTTGCGTTATGTAGCAGAAGGTAACTACCTAGAAGCGTTAAAAGTTATTACAGATAAAAATCCGTTGCCTTTCATCACAGGTACGATTTGTGCGCATCCTTGTGAAACCAAATGTACACGACAGTTTTATGAAGGGGCTATTGATATTCGCGGCGTGAAACTGGAAGCAGCTGAACATGCTTACGACGAATTGATGGCTACTATGGTTAAACCAATTTCAGTACCAGATGCACCGAGGACAGCAGTTGTTGGTGGGGGACCAGCAGGGATTTCGGCAGGTTACTTGTTGGCTCGAGAAGGTTTCCCAGTCACAGTATTTGAAAAAGATCAAACAATTGGTGGTGTCTGCAGTCAGATCGTTCCTGAATTCCGCATTTCGATGGAAAGCGTGCAACACGATGTGGATTTGGCGAAATTTATGGGGGCTGAGTTCAAATGTGGACAAGCGGCGCCAAGTCTAGAAGAGCTGAAAGAGCAAGGCTTCGACAATGTCATTTACGCTATCGGTGCTTGGAAACACAACAACTTGAAACTGGCCGCAGGTGAAGCCATCAACTCCTTGGAATTTTTGCAAGCTTGCCGTAAAAATCCAAATACTAACCCATATGGCGAAGAAATTGTCGTTATCGGTGGCGGAAATACAGCAATGGATTGTGCTCGGGCAGCTAAACATCTGCCGGGCGTTAAAAATGTTTCTCTGGTTTATCGTCGGGACAAACGCAATATGCCTGCCGATGAAGAAGAGCTGTACATGGCATTGGAAGATGGTGTCACCTTCCGCGAATTATTGGCTCCAATTGGCTTAGAAAACGGCCAGCTGAAATGTGAGGTCATGAAATTAGGTGCCCGTGATGCTTCAGGACGTAAAAAACCGGAAGCAACTGGTGAATTTGTTGAAGTACCAGCGACTACCGTGGTTTCTGCCATTGGTGAAAAAGTGGACGATACTTTCTTTAATGCAATCGGTATCCAAACAGACAATCGCGGACGGGTAATTGTTGATCGGGACACGCTGCAAACGAACTTGGACAATGTTTTTGTTGTGGGGGATGCCAATCGCGGACCAGCAACGATTGTTGAAGCTATCGCGGATGCAACCAAAGCCTGCAATGCAATTACAGAAGTTCATAACAAAAATTTTGAAAGAGCCAATCAAAACATTGATCGCCGTATTCCACGAGCGAAACGAGGAATTCTGGTTACTGATGACACACCAATGACCCAAGCTGAACGTTGTCTGGAATGCTCAATAATTTGTGAATCTTGTGTGGACGTTTGTCCGAACCGTGCCAATGTCGTAATCAATGTCAACGATGATCCACAGATTTTGCATATCGACCGGATGTGTAATGAATGTGGCAACTGTGAAACCTTCTGTCCATATTCTTCAGCTCCTTATAAAGACAAGTTCACGTTATTCAACTCAGAAGCTGATTTTTATGACAGCACCAATGAAGGGTTTTACACCATTGATGCAGCAGCACAGAAAGTACTCCTGCGCTATAAAGGACAGACTGCTACCATTACCCTTTCTGAGTCGAACATGGATATTCCCAATGGACTGTTGGACTTCATGGAAACAGTAATCAATGAATACAGCTTTATGCTGGCAAATTGATAGATTCAAATTTGTAGGGGGATTCGAGAGCTCTTCTTGGATCAAAGCCTCACCGAAAAATTGGTAACACATTAGGAAAAACAGAGAATAGCGGGTACCACTGATGTTTTTGTAGTTCCCATCAAACTCTCCCTTTTCATCATGTAACTGCTGTCTCTGATTTTCGTAATTGTTTTATATTGTCAGCTGATCACTCAGCTGCTTTTGCCGAAGATCGGGGCATATCCGGTCGACGACACCGCTAATCGCCTCGCTTGCGATCAACTACTAAAATTTAAGGCGCGCACATCCCAACAAGGCGCCAGACAATAGGAGGAATGCAGGTTGGATAAGATCAAATGGGTGAAAAACGAGATGCCTAAAACCGATGACAAGTATTTGCCGTTGATGGATGAAGGTAACATGAAAAAAGCTCGTAGTTTTCATCAAAGTTTTCCGCAATACAATGAAACACCATTGGCTGACTTGAAGCAAATGGCTGGCTTACTGGGACTGAAGGATTTTTTTGTTAAAGATGAATCCTATCGTTTCGGTCTAAATGCTTTTAAAGTGTTGGGAGGCTCCTACGCTATCGCCAATTACATCGCCGAAGAAACCGGCAAAGATGTAGCCGAATTGGACTATGATACCTTGACCTCACCGCAATTGAAAGAAGAGTTCGGACAAGCGACATTCTTTACAGCAACCGACGGCAACCACGGCCGAGGCGTCGCTTGGGCAGCGAATAAACTCGGACAAAAATCAGTTGTGTTGATGCCAAAAGGGTCTGCAAAGAGTCGTTTTGACAACATCGCCAAAGAAGGCGCCCAAGTTACTATTGAAGACGTCAATTATGATGAATGTGTGCGAATGGCCAATAAAATGGCGGAAGAAACAGATCATGGCGTCATGGTACAAGATACGGCTTGGGAAGGCTATGAGAAGATTCCGACTTGGATTATGCAAGGTTACGGAACAATGGCTTCTGAAGCAGGGGAACAATTGGCCGCTCAAGGCAAACGACCAACTCATATTTTCGTTCAAGCGGGTGTGGGTTCTTTAGCCGGAGCTGTTATCGGGTATTTCAGCAATCTTTACAAAGAAAATCCACCAAAAATGATCGTAATGGAAGCACAAGCGGCAGATTGTCTGTATAAATCCGCTCTTGGCAAAGATGGCAAGATTCGTTTTGTTGAAGGCGATCTGCAAACAATCATGGCTGGTTTAGCTTGTGGCGAACCAAATACGATTTCATTTGATATTTTGGAAAATCACGTTGATGCTTTCGTCTCTTGTCCTGACTGGGTAGCCGCAAAAGGAATGCGTATGTTGGCGGCGCCTCTTAAAGGAGATGATCAAGTCATCTCTGGTGAGTCCGGTGCTGTGGGAATGGGACTAGTTGCAACATTGATGCAAGATCCAGAATACGCCGATTTGAAAGATTTCTTAGGTTTAAACAAGGATTCAGAGGTTTTGATGTTCTCAACTGAAGGAGACACCGATCCTGAAAATTATAAACACATTGTGTGGGGGGACTAATAAAATGGAATTCGAAGCAATAAAAAAAGCAGCAGCTGGTTATGAAAAAGACATGGTCAAATTCTTGCGGGATTTGGTACGTATCCCTGGAGAATCTTCCGGTGAAGGTGACAAACTGAACCGCGCCAAAGAAGAAATGGAAAAACTCGGCTTTGACAAAGTGGAGTTTGACAAACAAGGGAACTTGTTGGGTTATATGGGAACTGGTAAACGTTTGGTAGCATTTGACGGACATATGGATACAGTTGCCATTGGTGAAATTAAAAACTGGAATTTTGATCCATATGAAGGCTACGAAAACGAAACTGAAATCGGTGGACGCGGGACTTCTGACCAAGAAGGCGGGATTGTTTCAGCCGTTTACGGTGCGAAAATCATGAAAGATTTGGGCCTGTTGAATGATGAATACACAGTTTTAGTCACTGCAACTGTCCAAGAAGAAGACTGTGACGGCTTGTGCTGGCAATATATCATCAAAGAAGACGGTATTCGTCCTGAGTTTGTTGTTTCAACTGAACCAACTGACGGCGGGATTTACCGTGGACAACGGGGACGTATGGAAATCCGCATCGATGTTAAAGGTGTTTCTTCTCACGGTTCTGCACCCGAACGTGGAGACAACGCCATCTACAAAATGGCAGATATCTTAAATGACGTGCGGGCGTTAAACAACAATGGCTATACAGAATCTACTTCAATTATCGGATTGGAAAAGATGCTCCATGAAAAATGGAACCCTGAACATTGGGAAGAAGCCCGTTTCTTGGGACGTGGGACAGTGACTACTTCTCAAATTTACTTCTCTTCTCCATCTCGTTGTGCGGTTGCTGATGGTTGTTCTGTTTCATTGGACCGTCGGATGACTGCCGGCGAAACTTGGGAAAGCTGTTTGGAAGAAATTCGCCAATTGCCAGCTGTTAAGAAATATGGGGAAGATGTTGTCGTATCCATGTATGACTACGATCGTCCAAGCTACACTGGTATGGTATATCCTATCGAATGCTACTTCCCAACTTGGGTAATTCCGGAAGACCACGAAGTAACCAAAGCATTGATGGAAGTTCACCACAACCTGTATGGTGAAAAACGTCAAGGTCCAGCTACTCAACTTAAGATGCGTGAAGCACGTCCATTGTTGGATAAATGGACATTCTCTACAAACGGTGTCTCAATTATGGGTCGCAATGGTATTCCTTGTATCGGATTTGGCCCAGGTGCTGAAGATCAAGCCCATGCACCTAATGAAATTTCTTGGAAAGAAGACTTGGTTCGCTGTGCTGCTGTCTATGCTGCACTGCCAACTGTCTACACCAATAATACTAAGTAATACTCTCGTATGAATCGTTTTTGACGGGAATCGTTTTTTGACTAATCGATGCGGCTTTGTTCGTCCTCTGAAAAGACGACAGGCTTTTCAGAGGACACTATTGATTTCCTCCTAAAAATTAATTATAAGATTGCAACATCTTTTGTCTTCAACGAAACCAGTCCCAATTACTTATAATACTTACTGATGAAGGAGCTACTAAACATGGCAGATTTTAAAGAACTGGTAAATGCAATTGACAAAAAAGATACTTCTAAAATGTATCAAAACGACTTTATGCAAACGTGGAAAAAGTCAGACGATGAAATTCGAGCAACCTTAGCAACTGCTGATGCTTTGCGCAGTTTGCGTGAACGCAATATTTCAACTAAGATTTTTGATTCTGGACTAGGAGTATCTATTTTCCGAGACAATTCAACTCGTACGCGCTTTTCATTTGCCTCTGCGTGTAACATGCTAGGTTTGGCGATCCAAGACTTGGACGAAAAAAAATCACAAATTTCTCATGGTGAAACTGTTCGTGAAACAGCGACTATGATCTCATTCATGGCAGATGTTATCGGTATCCGAGACGACATGTACATCGGTAAAGGTGCTGCCTATATGGAAGAAGTCATTGAATCTGTTAAAGAAAGCCATCGCGATGGTATTTTGGAACAGCGCCCAATTCTAGTTGACTTGCAAGATGATGAAGACCATCCGACTCAAGCTTTAGCTGATTTAAACCACATTATCCATGAAGTAGGCGGCATCGAAAACTTGAAGGGTAAAAAAATCGTCATGTCATGGGCATATTCACCGTCTTATGGTAAACCATTGTCAGTAGCTCAAGGAACCATTGGCTTGATGACCCGCTTTGGGGCAGATGTCGTCTTGGCCCATCCAGAAGGCTATGAAGTAATGCCAGAAGTCGAAGAAATTGCTAAAAAATACGCTGAAGAATCTGGTGGTTCTTATGCTCGGACAAATGACATGAAAGAAGCATTTACCGACGCAGATGTTGTTATCTGTAAGAGCTGGGCACCATTTGAAGCGATGGAAAAACGTACTGAATTGTATGGTCAAGGAGATTTTGATGGCATCGACAAATTGGAACAAGAGTTGTTGGCCGATAATGCAAAATTTAAAGACTGGGCATGTACAGAAGAAATGATGAAACTTACGAAAGATGGCAAAGCATTGTATATGCATCCGCTTCCAGCAGACATCACAGGCGTTTCAGCAGAAGAAGGGGAAGTTGACGCCTCTGTATTTGATCGCTACCGTGACGAATTGTACCGTCAAGCATCAAATAAACCTTACGTAATCGCTGCAATGATCTTCTTGAGCAAATTTAAAGATCCAGCAAAAATGTTGGAACAATTAGAAGCGCGTGGACAAGAACGTACAGTGTCTGAGAAATAAGTAAAGCGTAAGCATCTGGGCAATGGCGGCTGAGGCATGCGGCTGACCATTGCCTAGCTGTTTTTTGAAAGTAAAATCAATTTTTTATCTCATAGGAGTTAGAGAGTTGCGATGCTATTGATATTCAAAAAATAGAAAGCGTTTTATTTTAAGAGAGCTATGAACGTGGTTTTAACTTCACCATTTTTCAGGCTTCTGGTAAAACGTTGAAAAGGGGCAAACACTATGGCTAAAGTCGTTGTTGCACTCGGGGGCAACGCATTGGGAAATAATTTGATTGAACAGATGGAAGCTGTTAAAGAAACAGCAAAATCTATCGTTGATTTGGTCCAAGAAGGCCATGATGTCATCTTGGTTCACGGCAATGGCCCGCAGGCTGGTATGATCCAACTGGCTATGGATGAGTTGACTGAAAAGGATCCTTCAAAATATCCACCAGTTCCATTGTCTGTATCAGTGGCGATGAGCCAAACCTATATCGGCTATGATTTGCAAAATGCTTTGCGAGAAGAGATGCTGCATCGGGGCATCCACAAACCGGTAATTACGGTAGCAACGCAAGTGGTGGTGGATAAAGACGATCCAGCCTTTAACAAACCGACTAAACCTATTGGCCGTTTTATGGATAAAGCGGAAGCTGACGAATTAGCTGCTGAGGGTATTCCGGTTATGGAAGATGCTGGGCGTGGCTATCGTCGCGTAGTGGCTTCTCCTAAACCAAAAGAAATCGTTGAGTTGGAAACCATTGATACTCTGTTGAAAGCAGACCAACTGGTAATCTGTTGTGGTGGCGGGGGGATTCCAGTCATCAAACAAGAAAATGACCACTTAAAAGGTGTTCCAGCGGTTATCGATAAAGATTACTGTTCAGCATTGTTAGCAGAAACTATTGATGCGGATCAGCTAGTAATTTTGACAGCAGTGGAAAAAGTCGCATTGAACTTTGGCAAACCAGATCAAAAGGAACTTGGTGAAGTCACTGTCGATCAGATGAAACAATATATTGGTGAAAATCACTTTGCACCAGGATCAATGTTGCCAAAAGTAGAAGCAGGGCTAAACTTTGCTGCAAAACCAGGCAAAAAAACGCTAATCACTTCATTGGAAAAAGCCAAAGACGGCTTAGCTGGAAAAACGGGTACAGTGATTGCCGGCTGAGAATAAATGTTATTGGAAGCGTCACCGGTAAAGGCGGTGGCACTTCCGTCTTTTCATAAACAAGACAAGAAAAACGTGGCGAAAATAACGTGAAAATATTCACTAGTGGCTTTCCACTAACTCTTTATAAGGAAGTATTGCTATAGCCTAATTGTCGTTTATAAAAAGAAGTTAGCTATAAAAATGTTTCAAGGAAATTCAGTAATGTTCATGAGAGGAAGTTATCAATTTGAAAAAAATGTTTAACGCTGAAAAAGGTCCGGCTGCTGTTGGTCCGTATTCCCATGCGGTAATTGCCGGTGATACAATTTATGTTTCAGGGCAGTTAGGGATCGATCCCCAAACTGGCAAGCTGGCTGAGGGAGTTATTTCTCAAGCGCAGCAAGGGTTCAAAAACTTAGCAACAATCCTCGCTGAAGCAGGCTACGACTTGACCGATGTTGTCAAAACGACGGTATTTTTAACCAATATGGGTGATTTTGCTGAGGTAAATAAAATTTACGGAGAATACTTTAGTGAGTGGAAACCGGCACGCTCTTGCGTAGCCGTTAAATCGCTGCCTTTGGGTGGTGAATTCGAAATTGAAGTTGTTGCAGTAAAATAAGCTGACGTTGCAAACCTGATCGAGTTTGACCTTTGAGGAATCATGTGGTGCCGGAAAAACAACATGATGTATTCTTTTTTTGAAAACGCTTGAGCGCCGGTGCCACGCTTTCTCAGGAATACATATCAGATTGGAGAAAATTATGGATAACACAAAGGAAAACAAACGCGACTTATTTGATAACAAAGCAGTTCAAACAGATAAACAAGAAATTTTTAAATGGGAGGGCAAGCCGTCATTTGGCCAAACCTTACCTCTAGCGCTCCAACATGTGGTAGCCATGATTGCTGGTTGTATCACGCCGGCACTGGTAATTTCCGGTGCTGCCGGACTAACTGAGCCAGATCGGGTTATCTTGATCCAAATGTCATTGATTGTCTCCGGTGTTTCCACCTTGCTGATGCTTTTTGCACCATTTGGAAAACTAGGTGCACGCTTGCCGGTCATCATGGGAGCAAGTTTTGCCTATGTACCCACGATGTCGGCAGTGGCAGCTTTATACTCAGGGACATTAAATGACCCCAAACAAGCTGTTGCAGTTATTTTAGGTGCCCAGTTGGTAGGGGGCGTGGCAGCCATTTTGCTGGGTCTGACAATCAAAGTCATCAAACGCTTCTTTCCGTCTATCGTGACTGGAACAGTTGTGTTTGTCATCGGCTTGTCGTTGTATCCCATTGCCTTACGGTATATGGGGGGCGCCGGCAGTGTAACTGCTGAAGTCGCAATGGCAAATGGTCAGATGATACCTTGGGGTGCGTGGCAGTTTTGGCTTGTGGGAATTATCACTTTGGCGACCGCTTTCATATTAAACAATTTCACCAAGGGGATCACCAAACTCTCCAGTGTTTTGTTTGCTATGGTTGTCGGTTATGTAATTTCAATTCCTTTTGGGATGGTAGATTTTGCCAAAGTTGCTTCAGCGGATTGGTTGAAGGTAGCGTCACCGCTGCACTTCGGCTTACGCTTTGAACCGGCTGTCATTATTTCGTTTATTATCTTGTTTATTGTCAACTCTATTCAAGCGATTGGTGATTTGACTTCAACAACAGTTGGCGGGATGGATCGCGAACCGACAACTGAAGAGCTTCAAGGAGGAATTATCGGGTATGGCTTCATGAATATCATGGGGGCTGTTCTTGGTGCACCGCCGACAGCTACTTTTTCACAAAATGTGGGAATCGTTGCTACTAATAAGGTTATTGCCCGACGCGTCTTCACCACAGCTGCAGTCGTAATCATTATTGCCGGGCTTTTTCCAAAATTATCAGCAATTTTGACAACGATTCCTTACCCGGTAATCGGTGGAGCCACTTTATCAGTCTTTTCGATGATTACGATGAACGGCTTAAAATTGATTGCTAAACAACCCATGACCTTCCGTAATTTGACGATTGTAGGCATGTCGGTTGCCATCGGAATGGGCTTTACGGCGGTGTGTACAGAGGCTTGGAATGCAGGGATGCACTTTATTCCCCAAGAACTGTATACCGCTATCGGAACCTCACCGGTAGTTTTAGCAACACTTGTAGCGATCCTTTTGAATCTGCTGTTGAAGGAAACACCAGCGGATCGGAATACCGAAAACTGATTTATAACTCAATCCTATCAGGTTTGCTAGTTTAAACCGCAACTAACTGCAAATGACGATTATCCGGATAGTTGGAAAGACGGGGCAGAGGGAGTAAAAACAACTATTGTCCCGCTTTCTTGCTAACGGAATGGTAACTTCAAGCTTAAAAATGGGAGATGAATTTATGCAAGGTAGGCAACGGCCTTCCATAAGTTCGTGTCTACGAACTGCCCAGCACAAGATCGTGGGGCAAATAGATGGCAAATGACAGTGCTGTCAAATGAAAAGAGGCAAATGAAATGGTAATCACGAAAGAAGAAAAAATTGGCGGAAGTAGCAAGTTGTTCGAATTTGATGGGCGCCCGGATTTCAAGGAAGTAGTACCTCTAGGGCTGCAGCATGTCGTCGCAGCAGTTGTCGGTATTGTGACCCCAGGATTGATGATCGCAAAAGTTTGTGGACTGGATGCGGCGGATACCCGATTGATCATTCAAACCTCATTAGTCTTTTCTGGACTGGCGACACTGTTACAGCTGTTTCCCTTGTTTCGACGTTTCGGTGCACGACTTCCGGTAATGATGGGGGCAAGCTTTGCTTATGTTCCGATTTTATTATCCATTGGTGCAGACTTTGGAATTGGAGCAATTTTTGGTGCTCAGCTAGTAGGTAGTATTTTAGTTGTGATTATTGGATTATTTATTGATAAGCTCCGCATTTTATTTCCGCCGATTGTCACGGGAACTGTGATTTTAAGTATTGGATTGTCTTTATTTCCAGTTGCGATAAAATATATGGCTGGTGGTGCCGGAAATCCCTGGTATGGAACGCCCCATAACTGGTTGGTAGCTATAGTGACCTTTGCAGTGGTTTTTTATTTGAACAATTTTGGCAAGGGCTTGCTGAAGCTTTCCTCGATTCTAGTAGGGATGGTGGTAGGCTATATCTTGGCGTATTTTATGGGCATTGTTTCGTTTGAACCGGTAACGACTGCGCCGCTTTTTCAAATGATTAAACCTATGCATTTTGGTTTTGAATTTAAAATTGTTCCGATACTGACTTTGGTTGTGATGTTTCTGGTGGATGCCGTGCAATCTGTTGGTCAGTTTACTGCCACGACAGTTTCAGCGATGGATCGGGAACCGACAAATAAAGAGCTTTCCGGCGCTATTATGGGAAGTGGTTTGACTAATTTTGTCGGGAGCTTTTTCGGCTCTGTTCCTTGTGCCACCTTTGGTCAAAATGTCGGCCTGGTTATTGCAACCAAAGCCGTCAACAAATTTATTCTTGTTTTTGCCTCTGCTATTTTGCTATTGGCTGGTTTTTTACCTAAAATTGCGGGTATACTGACAACCATTCCTTATGGTGTCATCGGTGGGGCGACAATCTCAGTTTTTGCAACGATTGCCATGACCGGTATCCGGACGATTGCAAACGAAAAACTCACGACAGAGAATACGACTGTCGTAGGACTCTCTTTAGCTTTTGGTGCAGGAATCGTTATGTCAGAAGGAGCTCTTAGCGGTTTTCCAGAATGGGTGACTACGATTTTTGGACATTCCGAAGTTATTTTAACGACAATTTTAGCCATTCTGCTAAACTTGATTTTGAATAAGCCTTTTAAAAAACTTAAGCCAACAGCGGAATTGGAGCATCGCACTGAAACCTGTGAAGTCCACCAAGAGGTCAATTAGTCAAAGGTAAGTGATCAACTAAGACAAACAGTCGCCTACCAGTCACGAAAAGCGAATAGTCGTTTAAACGTCTTTTAAGAAATGAGGATAATAAAATGGAGCAACAGCCATTGGATTTTGTGATGACCTTGCGAATTAAACGCAAAGAAGTCTTTTTTGGTCCCGGTGTCGTGACAGTGATGGAACTGATCGATAAGACGGGCTCTTTATCAGGTGCCGCAAAAGAAATGGGCATGTCTTATAATAAAGCCTGGCGGATCCTTCAAAAAGCGGAAGCAGAGTGGGGGCGGCCATTAATCGAATCCAATGTTGGCGGGGCTAGCGGTGGTGGTTCCCGATTAACTCCGGCTGGCCGCAGCTTGTTAGAAGCTTATAAAGACTTTCATGAAATGGCAAAGCAGGACTTAGCAAAGCGATTTACGGAAAGCTTTCATGAACTGTTAGTGGAAGTTGAGGCTGAAGAAAAGTATTCTTGATAAGAACGGGATTGTCTTTTAAGGGAAAATCCTTTATACTCTTTTTGAGAACTCGTTTCAGAAAGAAGGACGTTTTGTGAGTGTGACAGGTATCTAATCAAGCAATTTAAGCCAAAATAGCAAAGTTTTTTTGGCGTGCCTGCAGATACCTGATAAATCAGTAATCAATGATTGATCAAGCGAGAAGACAGGTAGATTCTGTCTTCTCGCTTTTTTTCTTTTTAAAAAGACTCAATCAATCAGCGTTAATTTGATTACAATTATGAAACGAGCTAAAGGTAATTTTACAGCCGCGCTGAAATGAGAAGGGAACAGTATGACTAGCGATAATCACAAAGAAATATTATACAAAGAGAGCGGTTTTAACGATGTTTTAGCAGAAGTCCAACAACTAATTATCAGCGATTTTGCAAAGGCAGATTTTGCTAAACGATTGCCTGCCAAAGATTTACCAACCGCAGAAAAAAGATTGTTGGAAACACAAGAAGCCATGGCGCTTTTGGGATCAGGACAACATGTACCCTTTATGGGCATGGCCAATATCAGCCGATTGACAGAAAAAATCAAACGAGGACAGATCTTAGAAGCGGAAGAATTAACAGAATACGGCGATTTCCTCCGCAGTTTTCGCATGATTCGCAAACTTTTTGAAACCAATCGTTTTCAGCTACCGGTGTTGTACCGCTATACGGAGGGATTGGGAGATTTCCAGGAAATTACTACCGAAATCGAACAAGCCGTAAGTGGCAGTCGTTTAAAAGACGATAGCTCTCGGGAACTACGAAAGATTCGTGGGCGAATCCATACGATTGAAAGAGATTTGCAGCAGGGATTGGATAAATTCCTCAAAAATCCTACCATTACGAAATACCTGCAAGATCGATTGGTGATCATCAAAGAAGAACGTTTTACTCTACCGGTAAAAACCGAGTTTCAGAGCCGGATCAAAGGAAATATTATTGAGCGCTCCAATAAGGGAACGACAGTGTTTATCGAGCCGGCGGGAGTTGCAAAAGCAAATGATAAGCTGATTATGGCCAAAGCAGAAGAAACGGCGGAAGTCTATCAGATTTTGGCAGGACTGACAGGATTGATTGCTGAACGGCTTTCTGAGATAGACTACAGTCGCGAGATTCTTGGGGAACTTGACATTATTTTGGCTCGTGGAAAATATTCCCGGCGAATCGATGGCCGGATGCTGTCTGTGAATGATCGGGAAGAAATCTATTTGAATGGTGCGCGTTATCCACTTTTAGGTTCAGAGGCCATTCCTCTGCATCTGAAATTAGGCGAAGAAAATCGGGGCTTGGTCATCACGGGTCCCAATGCCGGGGGGAAGACGGTCGTTCTAAAAACCATCGCGCTTCTTTGCCTGATGGCCGCTTCAGGACTATTGCCTCATCACGAGGGGGGAAGTACATTACCGATTTTGCAAAATATTGAAATCGATATTGGCGACCAACAAGATCTTGGAAATGCATTGAGCACATTTTCCGGTCATATGGCAAACCTCAGTGGCATTCTTCGTCGCAGTCATCGAGGCAGTCTGGTATTGGTAGATGAGATTGGCAGCGGAACTGAGCCTAAAGAAGGTGCGGCGCTGGGAATTGCAGTCATGGAAGCTCTTTATGAGCAGGGGGCTCTGGTCATTGCCACGACCCACTATGGAGAGATTAAAGATTTTGCGCTGCACCACGAGGATTTCAAAACAGCGGCAATGGCTTTTGATGCCCAGACATTGGCTCCTAAATACGAACTTTTGATGGATCAAGTAGGGGAAAGTAATGCGTTTTGGATTGCAAAAGAAAAGGGCTTGTCTGGTGGGTTGTTGGCTAAAGCGGCAACCTATCTGAAAGGTACTGCGCCAACCACATTGAAAAAGACGTTCGCTAAAAACAGTAGCAAAACAGTAAAGGCTAAAGCAGAAGCCCAACCAGCATTTGGAAAAGGTGATCGCGTTTTGCTGACCGAAACGGGTGCCATTGGCTTGTTTTATGAGCTGCAGGACACTAACGAAGGCCGTATTCTGGTAGATAAAAAACTGCAGACAGTTCCCTTACGCCGATTACAACTAGAGATGCCGGCTGCAGAGCTTTATCCGCAAGGCTATGACTTGGATAGTTTGTTTACTGACTTCCGAGAACGAAAATTCCTGCGTGATTTGGAAAGAGGTTCAAAAAAGGCTCAGAAACAACTGCGTAAGGATGCCAAACGCCGAAGCAATACTGTGGAAGGAAAATAATAGCTTTCCTTTGTAACAAGCTTAGCTCAGATTGAAAAAGCACCTAACAAGGTCGAATCCACTCGACAATATCTGTTTAACAACGCTTCTCTTTGTGTTGTTAGACAGGTGTTGCCTAAGGATTCGGCTTTTTTGAAATAAAATAAAAAAATGATGAGAAAAAATGGTGTTTTTTTATTTTCGTTATCTCGTGAAATGCAGAGCGAAAAACAACGTTATCATCCTATTCTTATTGTGAAAAAAAGCAGTGAATACAGCTTGTAAGAAAAAATATAAAAACGCTATCAAAAAAATAAAATTTGTACTCCAAAATAATTTTTAGATGATATAATAAAAAATGTGAAGAGAAAAAAACTGGATATCGAGGTGTACTGAATGTATTCATTTACCGTAAATGGTCAACCGGTAACCGCTCAGGAAGATAAAAAGCTGATGCATTTTTTGCGGGACGACCTGCGTTTGACCGGCACAAAAGATGGCTGCGATCAAGGGGCTTGCGGCGCTTGTACTGTGCTAATTAATGGAAAGGCTTCCAAAAGCTGCTTGTTTACATTAGCAAAAGTCGACGGCAAAGATGTCACGACTGTCGAGGGCATGAGCCAACGACAAAAAGATGTCTTCGCCTACGCTTTCGCAAAAAGCGGGGCAGTGCAGTGCGGCTACTGCATTCCCGGTTTCGTGGTATCGGCGATGGGACTCTTGGAAAAGAAACCAGATCCTACTGAAGAGGATATCCGCAAAGGTGTCCGCAGCAATATCTGCCGTTGCACGGGCTATGTGAAAATTATTGAAGGTATCAAATTGGCAGCTCAAATGCTGAATGAAGAAACGCCAATCCCAGAAGAACATTCCAGCGGCAAGTTGGGTGAAGATATGAAGCGGGTAGACGCCGTGGAAAAAACGCTGGGAACTGGGTTGTACGTAGATGATATCGTTGTGGATGGCATGTTATATGCTAGTGCAGTCCGTAGCGCATATCCTCGAGCAAGAGTCTTAAAAATCAACAAGGAAAAAGCATTGGCCCATCCTGATTGTGAAGCAGTATTTACTGCTGCAGATGTTCCGGGAAACAACAAAATTGGTCATTTGGAATTCATTTCCGATTGGGACGTCATGATTTCAGAAGGTGAGATTACCCGCTATGTTGGAGATGCCATCTGTCTGGTTGTCTCTCGTACAAAGGAAAGCTTGTCTGAAATCAAAGAATTGATTGAAATCGATTATGAAGAGTTGCCACCTGTTTTAAGCTGTGAAGCCGGATTGGCAGAAGATGCACCGCAACTTCATGAACGAGGCAATCTCTTGAGTCACGAACATTTGGTTCGGGGAAATGTGGCTGAAAAATTGGCGGCTTCTAAGTATGTAGTCACGGAGCATTACTCGGTACCAATTAATGAGCACGCCTTTATGGAACCGGAATGTGCCATTGCCCAACCAGAAGGTGATGGAATCTTGTTGTTTAGTGCAGGTCAAAGTATCTATGATGAACAGCGAGAAGTCGCACGGATGTTAGGAATAGAAAAAGAGCTGGTTCACGTTCAGGCTAAGTTAGTCGGCGGTGGATTTGGTGGTAAGGAAGACATGAGTGTTCAGCACCATGCGTCTTTGGCTGCCTATCTGCTACAAAAACCAGTGAAAGTTCTCTTCAGCCGTCAAGAATCATTAATGATTCACCCGAAACGTCATGGCATGGAAATGGATTTCACCACTGGCTGCGACGAAGAAGGCAACCTGACTGCGATGAAAGCAGTAATTTATGCGGATACGGGGGCTTACGCGTCTTTGGGGGGACCTGTTTTACAAAGGGCGTGCACCCATGCTGCGGGACCTTATAAATATCAAGACATTGATATCGAAGGCTTTGCAGTTTATACCAACAATCCGCCATGTGGAGCATTCCGTGGCTTTGGTGTCTGTCAAACGGCCTTTGCTATTGAAAATAATTTGAACCTCTTGGCTGAAAAAGTAGGAATTTCACAATGGGAGATTCGTTGGCGAAATGCTGTTGGACATGGCGATGCTTTGCCGAATGGTCAGCTGGTTTCTACCAATGCTGCTTTAAAAGAAGCCCTCTTGAGTGTGAAAGAAGATTACGAAAATGCGGAGACTGCTGGGATCTCATGCTTCTTCAAAAACAGCGGGATCGGTGTTGGGTTGCCAGATGTCGGTCGCTGTATTGTATCGGTCGAAGAAGGAAAAATTCATGTTCGAACCAGTGCGGCTTGTATTGGACAAGGAATGGCTACCGTTACTACTCAAATTGCTTGCGAAACGTTGAACCTGCCACCGGAAATGATTATTGCTGAAGCACCGGACACACGTCGGACACCAAACTCTGGGACGACAACAGCTTCCCGCCAGTCACTCTTTACAGGGGAGGCTTGTCGCCGTGCCTGCAAACAATTGCGGGTAGATTTGGATATGGGCTATGCTATGGCGGATCTAGAAGGCAATGAGTATTACGGCGAGTATTCTGCAAAAACTGATCCATTAGTAAATGACAAAAAGAATCCTGTCAGCCATGCCGGCTACGGTTATGCAGCAGAAGTCGTAATTCTCGACGAAAAAGGGAAATTGGAGAAAATCACAGCTGCTTACGATGTGGGACAAGTTGTCAATCCTCGAGCATGTGAAGGCCAGATTGAAGGCGGAATCGTCATGGGGATGGGCTATGCATTAACTGAAAACTTTGCACTAGAAGACGGCTATGTCAAAGCCAAATATGCGACACTTGGCCTGATTGATGCTACCAAGGTACCGCCGATGGATATTAGATTTGTCCAGTCTGAAGGAATCCACGAGGGCTTGGCATATGGTGTTAAAGGTGTAGGTGAGTTGGCGACAATTCCGACAGCTCCGGCAATTGCCGCAGCTTACATGGCCTTTGATGGAAAGCTGCGACCAACACTGCCGATTGATGAAACGCCGTATCAAAAACGACGGAAATAATGTTCGCTCTGACCGGGGTAGCAGAACTCCCGGTCAACAAGCAAGTGGCGGGATCTTTTTCGAGTACAACGATTGATCTGGCTGCTAAGGGTTAAAGGAGGTGAGCTGAAACGAAAAAGGCGAATATCAGTGCAGTGATTATGGCTAGTGGACATTCTTTGCGGATGAAGCAAAACAAACTGTTTTTAACTTGGCAAGAGCAAACCTTCTTGGAACGAACGATGGATTTGGTACGTTCGGTGGGATTTGGTAGGGTGGTTTTGGTTATCAAGCCAGAAGATCTGGCAAAAATCAAAGTGCCCCGCAGCTTTACCGTAATTGAAAACAATGCTTCTGAACGAGGCCAAAGTGCGAGTGTCCGGTTTGGAACTGCACAAGTGCAAGGCGACGGCGTTCTCTTTTTGACTGCGGATCAGCCACTACTAACGAGAGACTTGTTGATGAATATCATTCGCAATGGAGAAAAGAGCAACATTGTTTTTCCTACTAGAAACAAGCAACCGTCGACGCCGATTTATTTTGGCAGTGATTTTTTTGATGAATTGTTACGTGTCAACGGTGACAATGGCGGTCGTACGGTTCGTGATGCGCATCCGGAAGCTTGGGTCACTCTTTCAAAAGCAGATCAATTGCTGATGGATGTCGACACACCGGAGGACTATCAGCAACTCCAACAGATGGTTGCCGTTGAAAAGAAAATTGACCCGCAATCTTGGGAACTGGAATTTGAATAAGCATGTCATCCAAGCCGCACTGTCGTAACTGTCTAGAGGCCGAATCATTGGATTCGGTCTCTTATTTTTTAGTAAAACTTCGCCGATACATTCATAGGGAAGCGATGAAAAGAAAAAATCAGAAAAATATTTTTTTAGCCTTAAAAATATTGAGATAGCGTTCACAAAGTGTTATAGTGATAGTGGTTAAAACGTACGTTATTCTTGTTTTTTATAGAAGAGCGGGCGCTTACAATAATTAGAAGATGGAAGGATGAACAAGTATGACAGCAGCAAAAATCGTTTATGCAAGTATGACCGGAAATACAGAAGGAATCGCAGAAATCTTAGAAAAAAACTTTGAAGAAGCCGGAATTGATGTGGAACGACTGGAGGCTGATGATGCGGATACCGATATTTTCGAAGATGCGGATATCTGTGTGGTTGCAACTTATACTTATAATGATGGCGAATTGCCTTTTGATTTTGAAGATTTCTTTGATGAACTACCGGAAGCTGACTTGTCAGGTAAAGTATTTGGTGTAGTCGGTAGCGGCGACAGCGAACTATATCCTGATTATTTCTGTAAAGCCGCCGATGATTTTGCCGAAGCTTTCGAAAAAGCCGGTGCAAAAAAAGGCGCAGCTACCGTGAAAATCGAAAATGATGCTGATGATGAAGATGAAGAAGTTCTCGCTGCTTTTGTCAAGGAATTAATCGCAGCAGTTGACTAACCCTCTGTTTTTGTAAGCATCAAAAGTGTTTCTACGAGAGGATTCGTGATTTTACGAATAGGTAATTACAAAGATTAGTTCTGCTAATAATCGGGGATGCAGGACTTGAAGCTTACTGAATACTATACAAGACGTTCTGGTAACGTTTGGGAAAGGCTTCTTCATCAAAAGTGTGGCACTGTCTGACTGATAGGTAGTGATGTGGGGAGTACTACTTAGATCTTTTCATTAAGAAGTTATACGAGGCAGGAAGCAGTTCTTGAGTGTATTAGGGATAAAATAAGCTGCATAAAAACTTTTGAAAATAGTGTTAAGTTGTTTGTAATGACGGTGGAAAGAACAACGGGGAAAAGAATATAAAAAACATGTGAAACAACAAATTTTTGAAACAAAAACAGGCAATCATATAGGGGCATTGGTGTGTCTGTTGGAAATGATGTTTTCTATGTTTGTTGCGACTAAATAAGCGGGGGGCAATGTCGCCAGAGATATCGTTTTCTTGGGGAGCAAGTTAGAGTTAAAGTTTCAGGCAAGGAGTGTCATTTATTCGGGGAATTGTTGGTTGCCAGTAATCAGTATCTACTGGAGACTGATATTGAGTAGGGTTGACGATACATGCGGCTACCTGGTTGAAACATTGAGGATGGTATGTGAAGCATGTGTATCAATGAGGAAATGCAGATCAGAACAGAAAGAAGTTTAGACAGATGAAGAAAATGAAAACAATGGATGGAAATACAGCTGCTGCATATATTTCATATGCATTTACCGAAGTGGCGGCGATTTATCCCATCACGCCAAGTTCTACCATGGCAGAAGTCGTGGATGAATGGGCGGAAAAAGGCCAGAAAAATATCTTCGGTGAAAAGGTCAAAGTTGTTGAGATGCAATCTGAAGCCGGAGCAGCAGGAGCGGTTCACGGATCACTGAAAACCGGTGCTCTGACGACGACATACACTGCTTCTCAAGGATTGCTGTTGATGATTCCAAATATGTATAAAATTGCTGGTGAGCTGTTGCCAAGTGTCTTCCATGTAGCTGCCCGGGCGGTAGCAACCAATGCATTGAGTATTTTTGGTGACCATAGCGATGTGATGGCAACGCGGCAAACCGGCTTTTGTATGTTGGCAGAAACCGGTGTGCAAGAGGTTATGGATCTGTCAGCAGTGGCTCATTTGGCAGCCATTGAAGGCAGCTTGCCATTTGTGAATTTCTTTGACGGTTTCCGTACGTCCCATGAATTGCAAAAAATTGAAGTTTTGGATTATGACGATTTGAAAGACATGGTAGACCAAAAAGGCCTCCAAGATTTCCGTAATCGGGCCATGAATCCAAATGATCCGCACATTTCCGGGACTGCCCAAAATCCAGACATCTACTTCCAATCACGAGAAACGGTGAATCAATACTACGATCGAATGCCGGCCATCGTAAAAAAATATATGGATAAAATCAATGCATTGCGGGGAACTGCGTATGATTTGACGACTTACTACGGTGCACCAGATGCGACGGAAGTGATTGTTTCGATGGGTTCGGCAACACCGACAATTCGTCAGGCAGTAGATTATCTGAATGAAAAAGGTCGCAAAGTTGGTCATATCAACCTGCATTTGTATCGCCCGTTCCCAGCCGATGATATTTTGGCGAAGCTGCCAGCTTCTGTCGAACGTATTGCTGTTTTGGATCGGACCAAAGAACCTGGAGCTGACGGCGAACCGCTGCTTTTGGATGTTCAAAGCATCTTGTATCGCCATCCAAATCGGCCAGTGATTATTGGTGGTCGCTACGGGATTGCTTCTAAAGACGTGACGCCTGATCAGATTGTCGGTGTCTACGATCATTTATTGCTGCCGGAAGAACAATTGAAACAGCGCTTTACCATCGGGATCAAAGATGATGTTACGTTCTTGAGTTTACCCCAAACAAAAGTCTTGGATCTCACAAAACCTGGGACTTTCCAAGCAAAATTCTGGGGCTTTGGTTCTGACGGGACCGTGGGGGCTAATAAGCAAGCCATCAAGATTATCGGGGATAACACTGATATGTATGCCCAGGCATATTTCTCCTATGACTCCAAAAAGTCTGGTGGGTTGACGGTTTCTCATTTACGCTTTGGTCATGAGGCGATTGATTCGACGTATCTTGTGGAAAATGCCGACTTTATTGGCTGCCACAACGCTGCTTATCTCCACCAATATGATTTGGTAAAAGGGCTACGGGATGGTGGCACCTTCTTGTTGAACACTGTTTGGGACGAAGAACAGGTGAAAAAACATTTACCAACTAATTTGAAACGTTATCTGGCACAACATCACAATGAATTTTATATTATCGATGCTATGCATATCGCCATGAATAATGGTTTAGGACGACGAATCAACACCGTGATGTCAGCGGCTTTCTTTGAGGTTACTGACATTATGAATCGAGATACTTTCTTGCCGTTGCTCAAAGGAGAAATTGAAAAGACGTATTTGAAAAAATCCAAGGAAATCGTGGAACGCAACTGGGCATCAATTGACCAAACCTTCGAACACTTGCGTAAAGTCGAAGTTCCTGCTGAATGGGCGGACTTGGAACCAGTAACTGAGGCTGCGCCAAAAGATCGGCCAGCGTTTGTACGTAACATTTTAGATCCCATTGCAAGACAAGAAGGCGATGATTTGTCGGTGGGTGATTTGATTGAAAATGGAATGTTAGGCGGACGGATGCCGTTAGGAACAGCAGCATATGAAAAACGCGGCATCGCTTTACAAGTTCCAGAATGGCTTCCAGAAGTCTGCACCATGTGTAATGAATGTTCATTTGTCTGTCCTCATGCTTCCATTCGACCATTTTTAGCAGATGAAGAAGAAATGGCACAGGCACCAGAAGGCTTTATTGTTCGGGACTTTAAGGGGAAAGATGGTCTGAAATATCGGATCCAAGTATCCCTGGAAGATTGTACGGGTTGCGGTCTTTGTGTGGAAGCTTGCCCAGCCAATGCTTTGGTGATGAAAGACTATGATACGCAGCAAGAAGAAGCTGTTAATTGGGCTTTTGCTATGACATTGCGGCATAAAGAAAATCCGCTGAAAAAAGAATCCGTTCGCGGCTCTCAATTTGAAAAGCCATTATTGGAATTTTCCGGAGCTTGTGCGGGTTGTGGGGAAACACCTTATATCAAATTATTGACACAGCTGTATGGCGACCGAATGATGATTGCCAATACCACCGGCTGCTCTTCTATCTGGGGGGCTTCTGCGCCAGTTTCACCGTATACTACTAACGATTTGGGACAAGGACCAGCTTGGTCTAACTCGCTATTTGAAGACAATGCCGAATATGGCTTTGGGATGTACATGGCTAACAATGTGCGTCGTCAACGGGTTGCTGATCGGGTTACGGCTGCCTTGTCGGCAAATCTGGGCACTGAAGATACTCGGGCATTGTTGCAGGATTGGTTGGATCATTTTGAAGCAGGGGATGGCACGCAACAACGAGCTGCCAAACTGGCGGCAGCACTGGCGACCGAATCTGATTCGTTATTGCAGGAAATTCTGTCTGATCGCAACCTCTTTGCTAAACCGAGTCAATGGATTCTTGGTGGCGACGGTTGGGCATATGATATTGGTTTTGGCGGGATTGACCATGTTTTGGCATCCGGTGAAGACATCAATATCTTTGTTATGGACAACGAAGTCTATGCCAATACCGGGGGGCAGATGAGTAAAGCAACACCAACGTCGGCAATCGCAAAATTTGCAGCCGGCGGTAAAAAAACTTCCAAAAAAGATCTGGGGATGATGGCGGTGACTTATGGCAATGTCTACGTCGCACAAATCTCAATGGAAGCCAATCCAACGCAAGCAATCAAAGCCATCACAGAAGCGGAAAACTATCCTGGACCATCACTGATTATCGGTTATACTCCTTGTATCACTCATGGCTTAAAAGGTGGTATGGCTAATTCTCTGTATGAAGCTCGGGAGGCTGTTGAGTCCGGTTACTGGCAATTGTATCGCTTTGATCCACGGCTGGCAGAAAAAGGTAAAGATCCATTCCGTTTAGACTTCAAAAAAGCTGATTTTGATCGAATTCCAGATCTTTTGTTGAAACAGACACGTTTTTCTGCGCTGAATAACGTCAAAAAAGATCCAGAGCTAGTGGAAGAGATGTTTGATGCCACTGTTGAAGCAATGGAACGCCGTTCGGAAACTTATTCCGAAATGGCAGGTATGAAAAAGGGAAAATAAATTTTTGAAGGCCTTTGCTGTTAATCTTCAAACTTTCAAACCTAGAGGCTTTCTGAAATTCCCTCAATCACTTGCAGATCTGTCTGCCGCTATCGGTTTTTGATCGCTCCTGACCGAATAGCGGCGACTGATTTGAATAAAGGGCATCACGACAGCTGAGGCAACTTGGCTATTTCGGCATGATGACCGTGATCTTGTTGAATTAAGATCACAAGATTCCCATCAGTATTGACCACACCTCATTACGGTCACAAAGCAGTGCATGAAAAAAGCACTGTTTTGTGGATGAAAAAACCGGCTTGTCTTTTGACAGCCGGTTTTTTTGAGATAAATTATTTGTTTTCTTTACCGAAGAGATCCTTGATTTTGTCTACGATTCCATCCGCATTTGCGGCATCTTTTGCGTCACCAAATGTCTGCTTTGCTTTTTCGGAAAACTCGTCAGGATTAAAGTTTGTGATCATATCCTTGGCTTTTTCTGCAAAATCACCGAGTTCATCCTTATGCGCTTCTACAAACTTCTGGGCAGTTTCGATGTTGCCTTCACCGATCAGGTCTTTTACCTTTTGAATCAATTCATCTTTGTTCATTTTTGCTTCCTCCTTCAGAGTATCTGAAAAATTTTCCCGACAAAAAGTCGAAAGATTGCAACGTAACGCAATTAAAGTGTAGCACGAGGCTCTTTTTTCGGAAAGCAAAACGCCCGGACAAAAGATGCAAATGAAGGCCATGCCGGTCGCATGGATTTTGGAGTTGGCACAAAAAAACTGACGGGAGTAACCAGTCAGTTTCCGATAAAAGCTTGATTGAGGAACTTTGTCTTAGGTAGAAAGGCCCGGTCCAGTTTTTCTAAGCGACGATCAATTCGACTGGCAATTGGGTCATGACGCAACTTGCGGTAAGCAAAGAGCAAAACGCAACGCTCTTTGTCCGGACGGTTTTGGCGACGATATAAGTTGGCGATTCGTTCAACATATTCATAGTGAGTATAGTCAGAGAGCTCACACAAATACAAAAGCAAATCCTCTGCTTTATCCAACTCTTCGATTGCGTAATAATTCAAGGCTTCCCGATAGAGCTTAATCTCGAAATTTTCATTTTGTGGGAGTGCTTTTCTGCGCATCCATTCTTTAACCGAAATTTTTTCGATGACATTGCCTTCATGGTCACGAATTAAAATGACTGGCAATTCTTGTGAGTTTCCAGCGGCCATGGGCACACCAACTTTCTTTTAATATTACACTTAGTATAGCCGGTTCCAAGGGAAAAAACAATGTGTGAAAGTGTAAGATTAAGAAAATGTCAAGTCATACACATGGTATTTTATATCGTTGAGTAAAACAGGCACAAAAAGTGATTATTCAAGCCTTACAGTCAGTTTAAGCTAAGCATGAGACAATAGTTGAGTCACCGTCTGCTGAAGCGAATACTACCAAATGTGAGACCCCAAAAGCCGACCCTCCTCCTTAAATCATCGGAAGATCGTCGGCTTTTTTATTGTTAAAAATGTCAAATGCTGACTGTCCATGATGAAATCAAGCGAAATCAGCCTCATTCACTTTTTCTCTTTCCAGGTATGGGAATGTTCTCTCTTCGAACTAAGATATAAAGAGTGTCACCAATTTTCCTCATCTACACATTTTTTATTCATTGTGGTTAGACATACGCTATTTAGGGACATTACTTATGTCACACTCCCATTTGAAAAACAGCAAGTACTACATATTTTTTTGTTGAAAATAGCTGATGATTGCTGCAATGGCAGTAGCAACTAAAATTCCACCAAAAATACGGAACATCAATAATACACTTTCAAAAGGATTGAAAACGAGTAAGGCACCGGCAGCCATTAATAAAATACTGAAGACCAGCCAACCGATGCGAGCAGATCCTTGGCGATGAAGTTGAATCTCTTGTAACAATTGTCGAATTCCGCCAATAAGTACGAACAGGCCCAAAAGTAATGGAATAAAAGACACAATTGGTTTGGCTAAAACTATGACAGCTAAAGCAGCCAATAGCAGAAAAATTCCTGAAGCATAGGCACCGGCAAAAGCAGCTTTTTCTCTGATAACTGTATACAGATTCAAGATTCCCATAAATGCGAAATAGACGGCGATGATATAAACGATTCCATTGAAGATCATCCCCGGCTTCCAAAGTACGATTATTCCCAATAGGCCAAGTACGACCCCACGCAGCAGGTCGTATTGTGCCATTTTTTTCATAAAATTATCCATAGTGATTCCTCCAGATGTTCCAACTTTGTGTCTTTATTGTAGCGGATAGGCAGTTAAATTTGAATCCATAAGCTTTTGATAGTCTAAAAACGCTCCTTGGTAGGCAATGGTTGTCAAATTAAGAGGGATACAGTATCTTTGAAGGAGAAGCAATCAAAAGGAGGGATGGCCCATGAGCGGATTTACTTTGTTGTTAGTGGTGATGCTGGTGGTTTTGTACCTCTATCTTTTATTAGTTCGACGAGACATTGTGTTTATCTCAAAGCGGCGTAGCACATTTGTCACTGCCGTTCCTTTTTTGGCAGTTGGTGCACTGCTGCTCTCTCTGAGCGATGCTAAAACGCTGGAAGATCAGGTGCGAGGAGTGGTAGCCGCATTCTTTATTTTGAGTTTCTTGTTTGACTCCAGAGGCCTGGCAAAGGATCGTATTGTCAGTAATGCCATGGATCTTAGAGGGATTCCCTATGAGGAGGTTGGCCGAGTCGTGCTGCTTTTCAGTGAGGGTAAAACTAAAATGAATTTTTTTCGTTTAGGTATGCGGGGCCCATTGCTGATTTTTGAGGCGCCGGTTGAAGAGATTGTCTTATTTTTGACAGAACATCTGCCAAAAGGAACGCCTATTGATGTTCTTTTGGAACAACACCCTGACGATCATTAACTTAGAAAAGATAAATGAGCAATCGATAAAAGAACCTCTGCGGATTTTTTCCAAAGAGGTTCTTTTTTATTGGAATTTGTGTTTTACGATGTAATTTTACTACTTTAGACATCAAATGACTTTATATGTCTGCAACTATTTAAGCTTTTGTCTAACGCGTATATAATATAAAATAATTTTTGCTTTTTGAATAACTAGTATTGATATGTTGGAATACTAAAACATATCGAATAACATGCAAAGGCTGACTAGGATTAACGATTAATCAAGATAATGTAAATAGATAAGAGAAGATGATTCCATAAATTGTATGCGCTTACTGTTTCTGGTGATATAATTAACCCACTGCATTCAGTTATAAAAATCTGAGGAAGCGTTTTGTGAGAATTACATACCCACTCTTGCTTTTATTAAAGCTGATGGTACTTTTGATGCGTTAAATGTAGATATTTTTGAAACGTAAATTATTAAAAAATTGTATCGATAGGTGGGGTAAGAATGTTTGCCAAAAATAATGGCTTTGAATTTCTTGATTTTCTTGTTGTAAAAGAGGTTGAAATGTTTGAATATCACCGGCTGGCTGGTTCCTATGCAGTAATAAAGTCCGAATGTAAATATCTCTTATGCTACAATACGTTAAGAGAGCAATGGGAATTGCCAGCGGGTCACAGAGAGGAGGATGAAACGCCCAGGGAATGTGCAATCAGAGAACTTTACGAAGAAACTGGTCAACGGATTTTTAATTTAGAATTCAAAGGCTTATTAAAGTCAAAGAACCTAACGAATGGCGAAATTAAATATAATCCTGTTTATTTTGGTACGCTTTTAGAACTTCAGCCGTTTATGGAAAATAGTGAAACCTCTGAAATTCAACTGTGGGATTTAAAGAAGAATATCGGCTATATAGATGCAGTGGATCTTAAGTTATTTGATTATGTGGATTAAATTAGTTGGAGTATCCCTCTAACGGGTGCAATTGCTGCAGTTTAAAAGCTTGATTTCTCGATGAGATACTAAGGAAAATCAGTTTTTTTATAGTACTGTATGACAAAAAACCATGAAGTGACGAGAAATCGTTCACTTCATGGTTTTTTGCTATTATTTCAAAAATATTCCAGCTCAGAATAAATCAGTAATTAGCGAATAACGCGGAAACGATCTTCTTCTGGCATAAATTCTTTTTCAGCAGCTTCAGCTTCTTTAGAACCGAATACCAACTGTGAACGAAGCTTCCAGTTTGCAGGAATATCCCACTCTTTGGCAACAGCTTCATCGATTACTGGGTTATAGTGTTGCAAGTTAGCGCCTAAGCCAGCGTCTTCCAATGCAACCCAAGCGTTAGCAGTTGCGATACCATTGGATTGTTCAGACCAATCTGGGAAATTGTCAGCATACAAAGCAAATTGTTCTTGCAGAGTTTTAATAGTGTCGGTGTGTTTGAAGAATAAAACAGTACCCAAACCAGCTTTAAAGCCAGCCAGTTTAGCTTGTGTACCAGGGAATGCTTCTGCCGGTGTCAATGGTTTCAAAGCTGCTTCAGTCAGTTCCCACAATTTTTCATGGGCTTCACCAAACAATACGACAACCCGTGGTGATTGGGCATTAAAAGCTGTTGGGCTATATTTAACAGCGTCTTTGATCAAGTTTTCAATTTCTGTTTCTGAAATTTCAACGTTCCGACCCAAAGCGTAGATGGAACGGCGGTTTTTGATTGCATCCATAAATTCTGTCATAGTATAAAAACTCCCTTTTTTTGTTTTTTCTTTGCTACAAGAGTGAGTATATATGCTAACCAAAAGTAAGTAAAATAATTTGCTCAAGTTTTTGAAAGAAATTTGGATGAGGAGATTTCCAAAGGACAAACCAAGAACTTTAATTATTACCTAACAGCTGGCCCCCTCCTATAAAAAGGGAAAACTATTTCACAAACATGATTCATCGATGCCCCTGTCTTCTTCGATAATCCGTAAATTTTTCCCGCTTTTATCAAGGGTAGTAAGGAAGTGTTAAAACTACTTCTCGAAATCTTGGTACTCCGCTGAATGCTAATTTTTTGCCCCTTGTTTTCCCTGTGGTACACTTGAATCAGAAGCAGTTTATCAGAAAGGAAGCGGCGCATATGAAAAAAGAATGGCTGAGAACAGCTCTATACTTAGCAGCTTTATTTGCTGTTTTGTGGTTGCTGCGCCACTTTGTTTTTACTCCGGTGATTGTGAAGGGGGATTCGATGGACCCGACTTTGCAGGATGGTGAACGGGTGATTGCGCTACTAAATACCGATGTCAAACGGTTTGACATTGTGACTTTTCCCGCGCCGGATGAAGAGGGGAAAAATTATATTAAACGAGTGATCGGTTTGCCGGGAGAAGTAGTAGAATATCGGGAAGGTGTTTTGTACATTGATGGGAAAAAGATTATAGAACCTTATCTGGATCGTTATGAAAAACAGGTGACAGATGGATTACCGTTGACGTTGGGTCCACATCAAGAAACCTCGTTTTCTTTCGGTAAACTCTCGGAAGGCGAGATCTTGGTTATGGGGGACAATCGGCGGATTTCAAAAGACTCTCGCTCGATTGGGTTTATCAAGGAAAAAGATATTGTAGGAGATGTAAAGTTTATCTTCTGGCCTTTACAGCAGTTCGGTTTTATCAAAGAGTGACGGTGAAAAGGCAACAATCAGCCTAAATAAATAAGAAAATACGAAAGAACCAGTAGTGTTTTACTGCTGGTTCTTTCGTATTTATTTGCTTTGTTGAGGAGGCGTATAGTTTTTGGCTAGTTATTTTCAAGAGTAACTATTATAGAAAAAGAATTACGTTGTCTTTGGTCTTCTGGCATGGACGACGAATGATAAAAACAGGTATACTGTCTGTGATACCCACTATAGCAAAAGGGGGCTTTTTGAATGGGTCTGGGTTTTATTTTAGGACATGGCAATTGTGACCATCAAGCAAGGGTTGTCGATGAAGCATTGGCATGGCGCAGCAAGTCTGCTGGCCGCAAAGTGTTTTTTCTGGTGCCTAATTTCAATAAATTTATGCAAGAGCAAGAACTCCTGCAGGCAGTAAAGCAACGTAGCGGCATAGTGGATTTCAGTACGATTGATATTCAAGTCTTCAGTTTTTATCGACTAGCATGGTACTTTTTACAACAAACAGGCGCATTGTCTGAAAATACGATCAGTGATGTGGGCAGCGGTATGTTGCTGCGAAAAACTTTGTCTGAAATGGAAGAAGAGTTGACAGTTTTCAAAAGTGAAATCCGCAAAAAGGGCTTTATCCGCCAACTGTTGGATTTAAATACGGAGCTTGCTGCGGGCAATCTGGCACCAGCTGAGCTTTTATCCACGCCGAAAGACGAGTTTTTAACACAGCTTTCTGATGCAGAAGCTGTAAAATGGCAGGATCAACAAGAAAAGCTGGCAGAAATTGCTAAGATTCTCGATCGCTATCAAAACGCGCTGGTTTTGCGCCAACTGCAGACGGAAGATCCTCTTGCACTATTAACAGACTTTTTAAAGGGTCAATGGGAAGGCAAAATAGTTGAGGCCCCGGATCTGACAGATACGCTGTTTGTTGCCTACGGGTTTGAAGAACTTTACGCGAAAGAGCTGCAATTGTTGCAAGTTTTGGCAGAAAAAGCTGAACTGACTGTTGCGTTGATGTTGGACCGGCAATACACTACGGAAAAGCCAGCACAGCTGGATCTTTTCTACAGTACGGGTAAAATCTTCTATCAATTGACGCAGGCTGCTCGTTTGGCTGGAGAAACCGTACGGGTATTGGAACCGGCGCAAAATTGTACCCGGTATCCCAATTTAGAGGAGTTGGAAGGTTTTTGGCGCCTGACGCAAAATCAGGGACGTTATCAACCAGCTTTTGATTTGTCTGAACAAGTTCATCTTTGGAGGACCGTTACTCCTGAAGAAGAGCTGCGCCAGATTGCTGCGGAAATCCGGCGCCTCTTGGTAGCTGATCCCACACTGCGTTTGAAAGATATTCAACTGGTGACAAATGATCTGGAAACCTATGGCCAATTGATTCCGCATATTTTTCAAGAAGCCGATTTGCCTTTATACATCGATCAAAAAGCAACGATGGAACAACATCCTCTTATCGAGTTTTTGCGGGCGCTGCTGGAGCTGGAAACCTATCATTTCAGACTGGAAGACATCTTACGTCTACTAAAGAGTGAACTTATCTTGCCCGCTGTGTACTTAGAGGCCTCAGCAGAAACAGCAAAAGGAAGTGTTTCTGAAAAGGAAGATTTTCGAGTGACACGTCGCCAACAGGCCGTTGCTGTTTTTCGTCGAGATGTCGATCTGACAGAAAATCTGGCATTAAAGAATAATCTACAAGGGTATCAATGGTTGTCCAAAGAGGACTGGCCAGTGGTTGAATACGATTTTGAAAATCAAGAACGGTTAGAAAGCGGACCTTTGACAATTCGTTCCAATCGGTTGCGGCGTAGTTTCCGCGATCTAGTCGGCAGTTTTTTAAAAAAATTGAGAGCTTCAGCAGATGGACGTACGGCAGTGACACATCTCTATCATTTTTTACTTGAAGCAGGGGTGGAAGAGACCTTGCTTTCTTGGCGGGACAAAGAAGTTTCCCAGGGCGCATTGGAGCAAGCGAGAAATCACGAGCAGACTTGGCAAGCGCTTATGACACTCATGGATGAATATGTTCAAATCTATGGAGAAGATCCTTTTGATCTAGAAGTATTCACTGAAGTTTTTACTACCGGGTTGGAAACCTCTGCCTATGGTCGAATACCTGCTGCCATTGATCAGATCCAGGTCAATCAGCTGACCTTAACCAGACCACGGCAATGCCGCATTACTTTTGCTATTGGACTCAATGAGTCTAATTTTCCGCAACAAAGCAGCAACCATAGCCTATTAACTGATGAAGAGCGGGAGCGATTAAACCAGGTTTTACCTGAGGATAAGTTTATCCAGGAAGGAACTGGGGGACAGGCCGCTCGCTCGCCACTGATTGCGTATAAACTCTTTTTGTCAGCGACAGATCAACTCTATCTGAGCTATGCCGCTAATCAAGATACGCAGCAAAACATCAAAATGTCACCGTATGTTCGACGTTTTGTTAGTCAGTTGGGACTAGGAATAGACGAGCGGCGATTATTGACACCGCAAGAAACACCTGATCCGTTCGTAGCCAGTTATCGAATGCTGGTGGGACAACTGAACAATCTTTACCGACAGTGTGAAGACGAAAAGATGAATATTCCTTATCTTTGGCAACGCTTGGAGCAGGCTGTAAAAACGTCTCCTGAAAAAGAGGTGGCTTTGCGGGCTTTCTTCGGGCGCAGCCGGCAAAATGTTCCCTTGCCTCTGGACCCAGCATTGGCAGAGACGATTTACGGCAAGGACCTGTATGCGTCAGTTTCTCGCCTGGAAAGTTTTTACGAATGCGAATACCGGTATTTTTCCGAGTATGGCTTGCGCTTGAAGGAGCGGGAATTGTACGGAATTGATACCATGATGACGGGCAGTCTGTTTCACGATGCCTTGGATCGTTTTTTGAAGGCAATCAGTGAATTGTCTGTGGATTTGGCGGAGTTGAGTGACGAAAAACGCCAGCTGCTTTTAGAGGAATTATTACAAGAAATCCTTGGCGAAGCCCAGTACAGCGTGTTGGAAAGTACAGCACGGATGCGGTATCTGCGCTATCGTTTAGGAAAAACAGTTGAAAAAGTCACTTGGGCGTTGCACAAACAATCACAAAAGACCCGTTTATATCCAGTGAAAACAGAAGTTCTCTTTGGTCAGATTGCTGGCAAAAAAGGGATCCCTGGCATTGAACTACCCTTGGATAATGGCGGTCAACTACGAGTGCGGGGCAAGATTGACCGTGTGGATGTCGCCCAACAAGACGATCAAACTTGGCTGGCAGTTGTTGATTACAAGTCTGGCGACAAGCAGTTTAGCTTGGTGGAAGCGTATTACGGTCTAGCTATGCAGTTGATTACTTACTTGGATGTGGCTTTGATGGATGCCAAAGAATTGGTGGGAACAGAAGCAGTCCGGCCAGCAGGTGCCTATTACATGCGGGTCCACGATCCAGTGCTAAGTCCGCAAGAAGCTGAAAATGATCGTTTGTTAGAAAAATTTAAGATGAAAGGCTTCTATTTGAAAGACGGCGAGTTGTACCAACAAATGGATGACTCTCCTGAACCAAAAGAAACCTCGCAATTGTTTCCAATCAATCGAGATGCTAAAGGAATTTTGAAAAATACGCCCCAAACAAAGACTTTTTACACTGAAGCTGAGATTGATACCATGCGGCGATACAATCGGGAGAAGATGAAAAGTGCCGGGGATAAGATTGTTTCCGGAGAGATTGCATTGAATCCTTATCTGACGGCTAGTGGCAAACGGGCTTGTACCTATTGTCCTTTCCGTAGTTTGTGCGGGTTTGATGTGATGCTAAAAGAAAACGACTATCACCGTTTAGTTAGTCAAGACAAAGAGCATCTACTGGATGAAATGAAAGGAGCTGTTGAAGATGACGAAACCAACCAATGACAATTCTCGCCAGCATGATCCGCTGGTAGAGGGGGAGTTGTCAAAGGAGCAAGCCTATCAAACTTCTTTATGGGAGGAACCCAGTCAACAGCCCCAAAAAGCAGATGAGACTGCAAAAGTTGAGACAGGCGCGATTTCTGAGCCTAAAAAAAATCCTTACGAAATTCCTTTGAAACCGGATAACGAACAATTTACTGATAAACAGTGGCAGTCGGTTTTTGATGGGGGGGACAATTTGCTGGTCTCGGCTTCCGCCGGTTCCGGTAAAACGACGGTCCTGGTTCGACGGGTGATTGAAAAACTGAAAAGCGGCACCGGCATTGATGAATTATTAATCGTAACGTTTACCGAAGCGGCTGCTCGCGAGATGAAAGAACGGATTCAAACGGCCCTCAGTGAATCCCTTGCCAAAGAAAGCGATCCGAAGCTACAAGCCCGCTATGCACGCCAATTAGGGTTGCTGCCCCAGGCCAATATCTCGACACTGCATGCTTTTTGTTTGACTGTCATTCGCCGCTTTTATTTTCTGATTGGGATTGATCCAGTGTTTAGAATGCTGACGGATGAGACGGAAACTCTTCTGTTGAAAGAAGAAGTCTGGGAAGAATTAAGGGAATCCTACTATGCTTCAGAAGATGAGGTCTTTTACCAATTGGTGGAAAATTTCTCCAATGACCGTTCTGATGACGGCTTGACGGATTTGGTTATGCGTCTGTATCTTTTTGCTGTCGCAAGTCCTGACCCGCAAGCGTGGCTAGCGCATTTGACAGATAACTACCAAACTGAACAAGACTTTAGTGAGAACCCACTGTATCAGCAACAAATTAAACCACAACTTGAAGCAACACTGACACTGGCACAAGCTGAATACGCCAAGGCATTGGACATGGCGCATGCCCAGAATGACTTTGCCAATTATCTGGACAAACTGCAACATGAAATTGCCCAAGCAAAAAATTTGGCAGACGCACTGGCTTCTGATGACACAGAGCGTTTTTATCAACAACTGGTTAGCCTAGATCTCGCTGCTCGCTTGATGCCTAAGCGCAACGAAAATAAAGAACTGTCACAAGAACTTTTGGCACATCGTAAAACGGGTCGGGAGCTGTTAGTTTCACTAAATGAAGTTATGGTGTGTTCGCCAGCAGAAAGTCTGCGTTTGATGGCCTTAGCGCAGCCGTTGGTAGCCAAACTGGCACAATTGACCGGTGATTTCATGAAAAGTTATCGCGGGCGAAAACTGGAAAAAGGGCTGCTGGATTTCAATGATTTGGAACACTACACATTGGCAATCTTAAAAGGCGATGGCGTAACCCCTTCAGTGGCAGGTACTTACTATCGTCAAAAATTCTCTGAGGTGATGGTAGACGAGTATCAGGATGTCAATCGGCTGCAAGAAGCCATCTTGTATCAGGTCCGTCAAATAGACCCGCAAGCCCACCCAAATCGTCGTGGAAATATGTTTATGGTGGGGGATGTCAAGCAATCCATTTATGCGTTTCGTTTAGCTGATCCTACGTTATTCATTGACAAATATCTAGCTTTTGAACAACAGCAGGGTGGACGACGAATCATTTTGGCGGAAAATTTCCGCAGTCGTCATGAAGTGTTGGATTTTACCAATCTGGTTTTCAAGCAATTAATGGATTCGGCAGTGGGGCAGATTCCTTATGACGAGGCGGCGGCACTGATTCCCGCTCTCCCTGCTTTTCCGGAAGTCCCAGGGTTTGAAACGGAGCTGTTGATTTACGAAAAAGGGGACGGAAAAACAGAATCATCAGAATTGGTAGAGAACAAAACCCAAGGGGAGCTGCTTTTGACGGCACTCAAGATTCGACAGCTGGTGGATGAGGGTTTTTCTATTTATGATAAGAAGAAAAAGGCAATGCGACAGGTAGAATACCAAGATATCGTCTTGTTGACACCAACAAAGACCAATAATGAAGCGATCATCACCGTGTTTCAACAGTTGGATATCCCTTTGGAAATCAGCGATGCGGAAAATTATTTTCAAACCACTGAAATCCAAACCATGATCAGTTTACTGACAATCATTGATAACCCGGATAACGATATTCCATTGGCATCAGTTTTACGTTCGCCAATCGTTGGTCTAACGGAACCAGAATTAGCGATGGTTCGGGCACAGCATCCTCAAGGAAGTTTCTTTGAAGCCGTAACTGCCTATGAAACTGTGGGGGAAGCACAGTTGCAAGAGAAGATTGTTGCCTTTAACCAGCAGCTGACAGCGTGGCGAGACTTTTCAAAAACGCGGGAAATCCCTGAACTGTTGTGGCGGATATATGATGACACTGGCTACTTGGATCATGTGGTGGCAATGGCAGCTGGCCGTCAGCGCTATGCCAACTTGATTGCCTTGGTAGAGCGGGCAAAAACTTACGAGCGCTCTAGCTTTAGAGGACTGTATAAGTTCATTCGTATGGTAGAAAAGATGCAAGAAAAGCAAGTCGATCTGGCAAAACCTCTGGCAACTCCCGCTGAAAATGCCGTCAGGGTTATGACGATTCACGGCAGCAAGGGCTTGGAGTTTCCTATCGTATTTGTCTTGGATATGTCACGGGAAATGAGCCAGCAAGATTTTCGCACTCGTTATTTATTTGAAGAAACCCTTGGCGCCGGAATCAAATATCTGGATCCTGAGGCACGGGTAGAATATGAAACTCTTCCTTATCAAGCAGTTTTACAGGTACGTCGTCAAAAAGCCTATTCAGAAGAAATGCGGAAATTGTATGTGGCTTTGACGCGGGCTGAACAAAAGCTTTTTCTAGTCGGTTCTTATAAAAATAAGGAGGAAGCTGGGAAAAAATGGTCGCAGGCTGAAGGGCAAGAAAAGCTGGTGTTAAATCCCGCATTGCGCATGCAGGCCAGTGGTGTCTTGATGAATTGGGTAGGGCGAACGTTATGGCGTCATCCCAAAATGACCGACTACTTCTCTGAAGCAGCTGAACGCCGCTTCACGGTGAATGCGCCTGTCGAATTTTCAATAGATTTTCTTGATGAGTCGCAACTTTTAAAGTTGGTCACAGACACGCTCAACAAAAAGACTGCGACTCAAGAAAAACCCGCAGCTTTGGAAACCGTTCTCCGCGTAGAAGAATTGCAAGCAAAGGAAAGTCATTTTGAAAAACTGAAACAACGCCTGGATTATCGTTATCCTCATGAAAAAGCCACGATGACCACTAGTTATCAGTCGGTTTCAGAGATCAAACGGCTGTTTGATGATCCTGACAATGCCGATGAGGCTCGTATTGATTGGCAGAGCACTGATCAAGTGGAGAGTCAGCGGCGGTTTCGGTTTACTGGTTCTGAGTTAGCAAAACCAGCCTTTTTAGAAGAAACTGAAATTGAGGGTCGACAGATCGGCTCAGCCACCCACGAATTTTTGCAGCTGTGGCCACTGAAGACAGCGCCGGATCCTCAAGCGTTGCAACACTTTGCCAGTCAGTTGGTTCAGCAGAAAATCATTACCTCACAGCTGGCAGATCACATTGATTTTGAAGGCATTGCCTGGTTTTTGGATTCACCATTGGGGAGGGAACTTCGCAGCCATTCCGCAGCAGTTCACCGGGAGCAGCCTTTTGCGATGCTAAAAGCTGCTTCACAAATTTTTCGAGAGTACGATAATGCAGATGACGAAATGCTGATTCATGGTATCATCGATGGGTACTTGGAAACGGCGGACGAAGTTCTTCTTTACGATTTCAAAACGGATTTTGTTTTCAATGGAGACATAGAAGTGATGCGCCAAAGGTATCAGGGACAGTTAAGTCTATACAAACAAGCCTTGGAACAAGCCCTGCAAAAACCGGTTACAAGGACGGTCCTAATCTGGTTGCCGCAGCGAAAGATTATCGATTTATAATTGGTGATCTGCAAGACTACCTTTAGGATGGTGGAGCAATCGTATTTTTCTCATATAGCAGGAAATTATTAAGATTAGTTGTCCGTTACTTACAAAAAATAAGGTTTGTGCTATAATGTGTGAGAAGTAATGGAAGTCGGGCTTTAGAAGTGGCTCTCCTACAGCCGGTCAATGTTGAAAGGCAGTGACCAACAGTTACAGGTTGACCAAACATTTGGTCACCGACAGTCGCAAACACATTATCGAGGTGAAGAACATGGAAGCAGTAAAAACTCAGGAATTCATGCTTTGTCCCAAGTTCGAAAAAGCCTTCTCCATATTGGGAAAAAAATGGAACGGGTTGATTTTGGACGTTCTAGTGGAAGATGGCCCGCAACGATTTGTGGACCTGGCAAAAAAAATTCCGGAAGTCAGTGATCGGGTATTGGTAGAACGCCTTAAAGAGTTGGCCAATGAAGGCATCCTGACAAAAGAACAAAATCTTTATAGTCTGACAGAAAAAGGCATCGATCTTGAAGAAAGCCTGGTCTGCGTGAAGCAGTGGAGTGAAAAATGGATCGATGAATCAGAATGCAGTTGATTTTTTCAGCAGTCTTCTGTAAACTAAGGTCAATTGAATAACCAAAGAGCGCAGATGGAAAAGAGTAATTTGGCTGAGCCGCACAAGGGAGACCTGTCAGAGACTGAGAGCAGGTTGCGGTTTCGAAAAATGAAGTTCACTTCCGGAGCTCGTCACAGACGTCTGATCAAAGCAGGCGGACTATGACCGGTGGCAGTTGTCATCGTTAATCAAAGTGAGTGTGCAGTGAAAGATACTGCAAATTTAGGATGGTAACGCGATCTTTCGTTCCTTTACAGGGGCGGAGGGTCGCTTTTTTATGTTTTTTTCGCGAAACAGCAATCCATCTAAAGATTCACTAATGAGCCTGTCGTCAAACAATGTACCATTGCGGTACCTAAAGAAGAGGAGTGACACCATGTCTCTGAAAGACAAACTAGAAGTATTGAAAAATGAGACCAGTAAAAAGATTCAAGCGGCAGCTGATCTTGCGACGCTGAACCAAATCAGAGTAGAAACGCTGGGGAAAAAAGGTCCTATTACCGAAGTTTTACGGGGAATGAAAGATCTATCCGCTGAGGAACGTCCTAAAGTTGGGGCGTTTGCGAATGAAATCCGTGATTACCTAACAGCAGCTGTTGAAACTAAAAAAACTGAACTGGAACAAGCGGTAATGGACAAAGCATTGGCAGAAGAAGCTATCGATGTGACACTGCCTGGGCGCCAAGTACCTGTTGGAGGGCGCCATGTTCTGACTCAAATTTTGGAAGAAATTGAAGATATTTTTGTAGGCATGGGTTATCAAGTGATCGAAGGCAATGAAGTGGAGTCGGATCATTACAATTTTGAGCGGATGAATCTGCCAAAAGATCATCCTGCCCGGGATATGCAAGATACCTTCTACATCTCTGAAGAAACACTGATTCGTACCCACACTTCGCCAGTTCAAGCGCGTGTGATGGAAAAACATGATTTCAGCAAAGGACCATTGCGCATGATTTCGCCGGGGAAAGTTTTCCGACGCGATACCGATGACGCTACTCACAGCCATCAGTTTCATCAAATTGAAGGCCTTGTCGTTGATAAAAATGTGACTATGGCTGATCTTAAAGGAACCCTTGAAGTCATGATGCAAAAAATGTTCGGAGCTGACCGCAAGATTCGTCTGCGTCCCAGCTATTTTCCGTTTACGGAACCTTCTGTTGAAGTGGATGTCAGCTGTTTCAAATGCGGTGGCGCAGGCTGTAACGTTTGTAAATATACCGGTTGGATTGAAATTTTAGGTGCTGGGATGGTCCATCCGGATGTCTTGTCGATGAGCGGAATCGATCCGGAAGAATATTCCGGTTTTGCCTTTGGGATTGGGCCGGATCGGGTAGCAATGCTTCGTTACGGTGTCAACGATATCCGTAGTTTCTATCAAAATGATGTGCGCTTTTTGAGCCAGTTCAAGGGGGAATAACAACATGTTGGTTTCATATAAATGGTTACAGGAATACCTGGACCTTTCAAAAATAACGCCAAAAGAGCTGGGGGACAAAATGTCCGTCACCGGCATTGAAGTTGAAGGTGTGAGCTATCCGTCAGAAGGATTGAAAAAAATCGTAGTTGGGGAAGTCATGGAATGTGTTCCCCATCCGGATTCTGATCACTTGTCCATCTGTCAAGTAGATATCGGTGAAGCAGAGCTCTCTCAGATTGTCTGCGGGGCACCAAATGTCAAAGCCGGCATCAAAGTTATTGTGGCGCTACCAGGCAGTCGCATTGCGGGCAATGTCAAAATTAAAAAAGGCAAGATGCGGGGCGTTGTTTCCAACGGAATGATCTGTTCGTTGCAAGAAATCGGCTATGCTGACAGCGTGATTCCAAAAGAATTTTCAGAAGGAATCCAATATTTACCACAAGACGCGGTTGCCGGAGAAGAAGTTTTCAAATATCTTGAAATGGACGATGCAATCATTGAATTGTCCATTACGCCGAATCGGGCAGATGCCTTGTCTATCCGTGGCGTTGCTTATGAAGTAGGCGCAATTTACAATCAAAAGCCTGTATTTAATGATGAGGTCTTGGTAGAAGCTGACCGGTTGGCAGCAGAAAAAATTGCTGTTCGCGTCGCCGATACTACCGACACACCTGCTTACCAGATTCGTATTATTGAAAATGTCAAAGTGGCAGCAAGTCCACAATGGTTGCAAAACCGTCTGATGAACGAAGGCATTCGACCAATCAATAACGTCGTGGATGTGACCAATTATATCTTGCTGTTGTTCGGACAGCCGTTACATGCTTTTGATTATGACAAGCTGGGTTCCAAAGAAATCTTAGTGCGGCGTGCTGTCGATGCAGAAGAGTTGGTAACATTAGATGGGGAAACCCGCAAGCTGACCTCAGATAATATTGTAATCACCAATGGTTCTGCTCCAGTTGCTTTAGCCGGCACGATGGGGGGCTTGGATTCAGAAATTACGGAAACCACCACGACGGTTGCGTTGGAGGCAGCGTTGTTTGACAGTACTTCGATTCGCAAAACCTCCAAGCAGTTCAATTTGCGAAGTGAGTCGTCTTCACGCTTTGAAAAAGGGATTAATCGCGGGACAATCGGTGAGGCTTGTGAGGCAGCTGCAGCAATGATTGCTTCATTGGCTGGTGGTGAAGTATTGGCCGGCGCGGTAAAAGGCGCAGAACCAGTTGTTGAAAATGCAGTCGTTACAACGACTTTGGCCCACATTAACCGGGCGTTGGGAACTGAACTTACAACGACAGATGTCGACGCAGTGTTTGCTGCATTGGGCTTTGAAGCTTTTGAAGAGCAAGGGACATACACAGTCAGTGTACCGCCACGGCGCTGGGATATTCATATTGAAGCTGATTTGGTGGAAGAAGTCGCTCGTATTTACGGCTATGACAAGTTGCCTTCGACTTTGCCAAGTGGTGAAACCGTTGCGGGAAGTCTAACTGCCCATCAGCAAAAAACTCGTGATTTGCGGAGCTTACTGGAAGGGACTGGGTTGAGTGAAGCAATCAGCTATGCTCTGACAACAGAAGCCAAATCAGAAAGCTTTGCGATGAAAGACAGCAAACTGACTCGTCTGGATTGGCCGATGACGGAAGAGCGAGCTGTCTTACGTTTGAATCTAATCAGTGGTTTGTTGGACGATGTGGCTTATAACATCGCTCGAAAGAATCAAAATGTGGCTTTGTATGAGATTGGTCGTGTCTTTTATCAAGAAAATGATCCTAAAAAAGACCTGCCGCAGGAAGAAAAACACCTGGCTTTTGCAGTTTGTGGCGATGTAATTATGAAGGATTGGCAGACTAAAGCACAAAAAGTCGACTTCTTTACTGTCAAGGGTATCGTGGAAGCCGTGTTTGCGAAGTTCAAATTGGCAGAACGAATCACTTACGAGGCCAGCCACATGAAAGATCTTCATCCAGGCCGTGCCGCAGATATTTTCTTAGACGGTGAAAAAATCGGCTTTCTCGGTCAAGTACATCCGGCTGTTGCTAAAGCCTACGATGTTCCTGAGACATATGTTGCAGAATTGAATCTGGCTGCGTTATTAACAGCAGAAGTGGCACCACTTGTCTACCAAAACGTTTCAAAATTCCCATCAGTTAGTCGGGATATTGCGATGTTGGTGGCTGAAAAAATCAGCAATCAAGAGATTACTGCAGTTATTGCTAAAGCTGCCGGCAAGTTTTTGACAGATGTCAAACTGTTTGATGTTTATCAAGGAGCAAATATTGAGTCTGGCCAAAAATCAATGGCTTACAGTCTGACTTTTGTTAATCCAGAAGCAACCTTGACAGATGATGAAATCAATCGCGGAATGGAAAAAGTAACCAAGGCGTTGGCTGAGAATTTTGCGGCTGTTATCCGCTAATAATGACGTGAGGAAAGGCACCTGTACCGTTTTTTTGGACAGGTGCTCCTTTTTTATCCAAATTTGGTGAGGACGTGTAAGGGATGGATATCAAAGAAATGGATGCCGCTTATTTATTGACGGCGCTCAAAAAAATTTTTGCCGAACAACAAGAGTCAGCCATTGGTATTCCGGAAGAAAGCAGTCGTTATTTGACATTAGGAGCATTTGCAGGCGAGGCGCTTGTCGGAGGAATCGTGATAGAAATAAAATATGAAACAGCCCACATTTCACTACTGGCACTGCGCCCAGATTTTCAAAAAGCAGGGATTGGAACGGCGCTTTTAAAAAAAGGAGAAGCAGCAGCTCAAGAAGCGGGGGCTAAAACGGTAACTTTGACGACTCGCAGCTACCAAGCACCGGAATTTTATCGTAAGCAAGGCTATGAGTGCTTTGGAAAATTGGCAGATGTTCCCATGACCGGAGTTACCAAATACTATTTTGTAAAACGATTGATGGCAAAGGATTCAGAGAAAGTCAGCCCTCACTTGTCAGATTGACATCGCTGTAAAGTAAACGACGAAGATGACAATTAGTGAGTCACTATCCTCCGAAGCGTGCAGGAGTTAACGCAAGCCACAAGTAAAAAGAAGCCATTACCGCTTATTAAAGAACAGCAGTGGCTTCTTTTTTTGTGATCGAAAATTTCAAAGGCCGACTAACCTTGATTTTGTTGAGTAGGCTCTTGTGCTGTGCCGATTACTTTTCCTGTAAGCTAGTGTCTTCTTCAAATAGGAAGACACACAGCTTGTCACCGAGTCTTTTTTACTCTTCGCTTCTGAGGTATTGCTGACTACTCCACTGTGACAGATTTTGCCAAGTTCCGCGGTTTGTCTACATCGTAACCCCGTTGCAGTGTGGCGAAATAGGCCAGCAGCTGAGTGGGGATTACGGCCACTAAACTGGTGAGGTAAGGATGAACTTGTGGGAGTAAGATCTGATCACCGACTTTAGCTAATTCCTCTGATGCAATCACCAGTGTTTGAGCACCACGACTTTCGACTTCTTTCAAGTTGCCTCTGGTATGAGGGGCAGTAATCTCTTCGGTGACGATACCAATTACCGGCGTGCCTTCTTCAATCAGTGCAATCGTGCCGTGTTTCAGCTCACCAGCAGCAAAGCCTTCTGCTTGAATATAGGAAATTTCTTTTAGCTTCAAGGCGGCTTCCATTGATACATAATAGTCGCTGCTGCGGCCGATATAAAAGGCGTTGCTCGTGATGCCCAGATAGTCTTCTGTCAGTTGGCTCAAAGCAGCTTTTTCGGAAATGACGCTTTCCATGGCAGTTGCAACAATAGATAGTTCACGATAGACATCAAAAACATTGCCGGCCCCAATGTTTTTGCATTGAGCCACTGCTTTTGCCAGAATTGCCAGCACTGCAATTTGGGCAGTATAGGCTTTTGTAGAAGCTACGGCGATTTCTGGCCCGGCATGCAGCAGCAAAGTATAATCGGCTTCCCGGGATAAAGTAGAGCCAGCCACATTGGTAATAGTAAGTGCGGGCCAGCCCAATTGATTGGTTCGTACTAAGACTTGTCGACTATCAGCTGTTTCACCGCTTTGACTCAAATAGATGAAAAATGGTTTTTTTGATAGCAGCGGCATATTGTAACCAAATTCACTGGAGAGGTGAATTTCTACAGGAATCTGGGTCAATTCTTCAAACATTTTTTTTGCTGCCCAGCCGGCATTGTTGGAAGTCCCGCAAGCCACGATGTAAATGCGATCGCTTTGGCCGAGGGTGTCTAGCAGCTGCGGATCAATGGCAATTGAGCCATCTGGATTGCGGTATTTTTGTATTAGTCGTCGCATAACGGTGGGTTGTTCATCAATTTCTTTAAGCATGTAATAAGGATAGGTCCCTTTTTCAAGATCCGTTAAATCCAACTGCGCTTCATAGGACTCTCGATAGACCAAATTGCCTTTTTGGTCTTCAATCTGTATCTGATCGGCTGTCACAATCACCAATTCACCATCTTCAATCTCAACGAAATGACTTGTTTGATCGAGCATCGCTAAAGCATCACTGCAGATGACGTTGAAACCCTCACCCAACCCAATTAACAGCGGGCTTTTATTTTTCGCTACATAAATAGTTGCGGGGTTTTCTTTGTCCACCAATGCAAAGGCATAGGAACCCTGAATCAGTTGCAAGGCTTTTTTGAAAGCTGTCAGTGTATCGCTGCCTTCCAAATTCATCAAGGCTTCTACCAAATGGACAACGATTTCTGTATCCGTTTGTCCTTGAAATTGATCTGTTGCCAAATAAGTCTGCTGCAATTCGTCAAAGTTTTCAATGACGCCGTTATGAACCAAAATTAGACGGCCGCTTTGTGAAGTATGGGGATGGGCATTGGCCTCACTAGGCTTGCCGTGAGTCGCCCAGCGTGTATGGCCGATACCAATCGTTCCCGTTATTTCAGGAGTGATCTTGCCGGCTAAGTTTTTAATCCGTCCTTGTGATTTGATCAGGTGAGCAGTAGTATCATCGGCTACAAACAAACCTGCTGAGTCATAACCCCGGTATTCCAACCGTTCCAATCCTGAAAGAATTACTTTCTCTGCTTCTTTTTTTCCTACGATTCCTACGATTCCGCACATAAAAATTGTCCTACTTTCTTCGACTTTAGATTTTATGTGTTTTTATCTGCTAGGCGAAGGTTTTGTTTCGAGTCTTTACAGATCCGTTTTGTCTTCGCCTCAAGAGTGCAGTCCCCGGAGCCATCCGCCGAAATTTCGATAAGCTCACATCCTCGTCACCTGTACAGACAGGTCTGGCGCTATTCCTAATGGTCTATCTCTACTCCTTTTATTTTTTTATAAAAACACAGGAGTATTTTACAGTTTTTAAAGAGTGCTTGTCAATGAATTTTAAGTTTTTTTCTAAATGGTATACTTGGTTTCTGGAATCGTAACGGAGGCAACAACTATTAAAGGAATGGTATAAAAGCTGAAAAAACCTGAGGTGAAAAGAATGAAAGCGGATTATTTTCCGGTTTTTGAAGTAGGGGGATTCGTAAATAGAGGCCATCTGTTTTTCACGAAAAGAAGGGGAGAAAAAGAACTTTTTGGCAAAAACATTCCCACGAAAAAGGTTTTGAGTTATCATCCTATATAGAACCACTTATACATAACCTATAGAATACGGGGGATACTATGGAAAACGAAGTCAAAGTCATGCGCTTCAAGGAATTAAAAGAAGTCGTAGCATCATTAGAAAACGACCCAGCCGTAACTGATGACACAAAGGTCTTTTTAAATACAGGGTGGGACAGCATTCAAGAAATCGAGCCGGGGGCAATCAGCACTGAAAAGGCAAAAATTTTCTGGGTTGAGGACCCGCTGACTAAAGAGCGTTTCCCAGGTTATAGTCTTGAAGAAAATACCGGGAAGTTAGCGGCAACTGGCGACGCGGAAACTGTGATTGTAATCAAAAATCTCTATTGATTAACAGAGCGTAAGAGGCGATAGGAGGAAAAGTGAATGAACAGAAGAAGATGGGTCGCAATAGCTATTGCTGCCGGGTTGTTTATATTTTCAGGGATGACACAAGGCGTGGTGGCTCAGAAATCCAGCGAAGAAGAAACAGAGACTACTATAAAAGGATTAAACCAATGGCTATATGGGTCCAATCAATTGGAAAAGACTGTCTTACAAGATGGAAAGGAAAATCAGCAGATCTTAAAAGTGAGTGTTGAGGGCACGATTGCCGATACTGGCAGTGGTGGGCTGTTTTCTACAGAAACCTATGACCACCAATTTTTGCTTGAAGAATTGCGCGCGGCTCAAGAAGACGAAACCATCAAAGGCATTTTACTTGAAGTCAACTCACCTGGTGGCGGAGTCTATGAAAGCGCAGAAATTGCCAAAGAGATTGCCAAATTAAAAGAACTACAGATTCCAATCTACGTCAGCATGAAACAGATGGCTGCTAGTGGCGGTTACTACATTTCCGCGGCAGCTGACAAAATTTTTGCTACGGATGAAACAGTGACAGGTTCAATTGGTGTCATCATGTCGGGAACCAACTATGCCGGACTTTTTGAAAAATTGGGTATTGAAGACACCACCGTCAAAAGCGGTGCATTGAAAGATATCGGTTCTTCCAGCCGTAAGCCTACTGCAGAGGACACTGAGGTTTTACAAGCTTATGTAGACAGTGCGTTCAACCGGTTTGTCAATGTAGTGGTCAATGGCCGCGGGATGACCGAGGCTCAAGTCAGAAAATTGGCTGATGGCCGCATTTATGATGGAGCGCAGGCTAAAGAAAATGGGTTGATTGACGAAATTGGCTTCCCAGAAGATGCTTTGGCCGCACTGCAAAAAGACCAGCAGCTACAAGATGCGCAAGTAGTGGAATATGATGTGAATACTACGGGCTTTGCTTCTTCTTGGTTGGGACTGAAACTAGCAGAAGCCCAAGGTCTGAAACAATCCGATACCAACCGGGTACTGCAATTGGTGGAATCATTGGGCACACCGTCTTCACCAAAACCGCTGTATTATTACGGAGGTGAATAAGATGGTTGACGAAAAGAACAAGGAGTTGTCAGAAATAACCAATGGCCCAACAAGCAATGAGCAAGAGGCTGAGAATCATTTCAATTACGAAAAAGATAAGGAAAACATAGCAGCCCCAGAAGAAGCGAGTGCTTCATCAAAAATGGCAGCAGCCTCCAGCAACGGACCGAAAGTCTTTTATAACTCGCAGCAGGCGCGAGTAGAGAAAAAGTTGCAGCCCGCAGAATTAGCACAGTTACAAAAAGAATGGCAGCATTATGAGGTGCCGGAAGAACAAGTTTCAAATCAGTTGCCGGATTATTTCTTTGCCGGTTTTTGGATGCGGCTGTTTGCCTTCACGCTGGATCTATTGTGTATTGCTGCAATCAAAAATAGCTCATTAGGCTTGGTGTATCGTTTGTTGGGTTTGGAGTGGCAGGGCGGTTTCTTAGGTGTGTACAGTTTGGTTGGCATTGCCATCTATCTGGCGTACTTTGCTTTGCTGACCAAGTACAATCACGGACAGACGATTGGGAAAATGGTGTTTGGCTTGAGAGTCGTCTCACTTTCAGGAGAAGAGCTGACTTGGTATCAAGTGTTGGTCCGGGAAATCTGTTGCCGCTTTATCCTGATGAAATTTCCGTTGAATCTAGGGTATCTCCCCGCCGCCTTCACTGCTAAAAAGCAGCACGTAGGAGATTATTTTGCCGAAACCAGTGTGGTTACCGTAAATATCATCAAAGCCTTCAATAAAGAGCTCGCTTGAGTAATTGAAACAACGCAAAGCAGTAGCAAAACCTGGTATTGGCAAGCTTTTTTTAGAACTTGTTCCATTCATTTAACAAATAGCAGGCAATGAAAAGCAAGAAAAGAACGTCAAAATTAGTACAAAGTGAGAGGTGACCAGCTAGTGGGAGAAACGGTTTTATTTCCAGAAGGATGGCAGCGAAAGCTTAAACTTGGCCAGCAGGCACTAGCAAAGCAAAACTATCAACAAGCTGTAGCCTATCTACAAGATGCCTATCAGGAGCACCCTGATTTTTCAATTCATCAGCAATTGTTGTTGGCGTTGGAAAAAACGGGAGACTATCGGCAGGCATTGGCTTTAGTGGCAGACTACCAAGAAGACTACTTGCGTGATCCGCTGGGGTTTACTCAAGTGTTTCGCTTGTATTTGTTGGATCAGCACTATTTGACTGCTAAAAAGTATCTAACACAAGGTGTAAATAATGGCTGGGTGAATACAAAAGCACAGAAAATCCACGAAGAGGAACTGGCGCTTTTGGAGAAACAGCAACTCTTTTATGATCCGGAGCTTCCGATTGTCAAAAAAGCCGAGTTGCTGCAAATCGATAAAAGTGGGTTACCGGTCTCACAAAAGAACTGGGAGGAATGGTCGCAAGGGATTACCATTGAAAGTTTCATTTCAATCACAGAAGCACTGCTCGAAAAAATCAGCAATCCTTTTTTGCGGCCACGTCTGGTAGAAGAGTTGCTAAAACTAGGGGTGACTGACACACTAAACATCTGTGACCTGCAAGGTGAAATCAGGAGTTGTTCGCTGTCACAACTCGTGCTTCCGGAAAACGATCCTGTGTTATTGCAGATGCTTCATTATCTAGAAGCAGAACACGGTCATGAAGATCCGGCCTTGCTGCAAGGTGTCATGAGCGAAGTGCAAGCACATTTTGCCCTGAGTTTTCCTTTTTCACCGCAAAGTGCGGCTCCTGATCTTTGGGCTGAGAGCTATTGGCTGGAATACCAAGTGGCTATTGGGGAACAAGACGACGCTGTGCTGGTGCCTTTTTCAGCAATTCAAGAAATCAAAGCAAGCTACCGCAAGCTTTTGACAGCACTCTACTAAAATGGACCTGAACTCGCATCTGTACTGGACCTGAAGGGAATTTCACGGCTGTTTTTTCAAGAACAGCTTTTTATGGAGGGAAAACGGCATTTTTTAAAACCGATTTCTTGCCAAATTGTTTACATTTATCAAGGCTTAGTGTACTATCATTAAGTATGTATTAAGCCAATCATATGAAAATTTCTGTTTATTCGGAGGGAAAACAATGACTGCAAAATGGGAAAAAACAGGCACCAATGATGGTGTGTTGACTTTTTCGATTCCGCAAGAAGAAGTACAAAAAGGTTTGACACAAGCCTTCAATAAAGTAAAAGGTAATTTGAATGTACCGGGTTTCCGTAAAGGGAAAGTATCCCGTCAAGTATTTAACCGGATGTACGGCGAAGAAGCACTGTATGAAGATGCGTTGAATGCCGTTTTACCGGAAGCTTACGAAAAAGCGGTAGAAGAAGCAGGAATTGATCCAGTTTCTCAACCTAAAATTGACGTTGACAGCATGGAAAAAGATGCGGCTTGGGTAATTAAAGCGGAAGTCACTGTAAAACCTGAAGTTAAATTGGGTCAATACAAAGAGCTTGAAGTTTCCAAACAAGACCGTGAAGTAACAGATGAAGATGTTGCGACTCGTCTGCAACGAGAACAAGAAGCACAAGCTGAACTGGTTATCAAAGAAGATGCAGCTGCTGAAATCGGCGACACTGTTGTTATCGACTTCGAAGGCTTTGTTGATGGCACGGCTTTTGAAGGCGGCAAAGGCGAAAACTATTCTTTGGAATTGGGCTCGGGCCAATTTATTCCAGGGTTTGAAGAACAATTGGTTGGTAAGAAAGCTGGCGAAGATGCAGAAGTAACTGTTACCTTCCCTGAAGACTACCAAGCAGAAGATTTAGCTGGGAAAGAAGCAATTTTTAACGTGACTATGCACGAAGTCAAAGGCAAAGAGCTTCCTGAATTGGATGATGAATTTGCAAAAGACGTCGATGATTCCGTTGAAACATTGGATGAATTGAAAGAAAAATATCGTAAAGAACTGACTGAAGCGAAAGAAAAAGGCGCTGAAGATGCTCGTGACGAAGAAGCAATCAAAAAAGCGGTTGAAAATGCTGAAGTTGTTGAATTGCCTCATGTGATGGTTCATGACGAAGTTCACCGTTCAATGGATGAATTCTTGAACAATATGCAACGTCAAGGAATCTCTCCTGAACTTTACTACCAATTGACAGGTTCGACTGAAGAAGATCTGCACAAACAATTTGAAGGCGAAGCTGGAACTCGTGTGAAAACGAATCTGGTAATCGAAGCAATTGCTGCTGCTGAAGGTATCGAAGCAACTGAAGAAGATATCGCCAGCGAAATCAAAGAATTGGCAGAAGCTTACAACATGCCAGAAGAACAGATTAAACGCGTGTTGACTGAAGATATGCTGAAACATGACATTAAAATGAAGAAAGCTGTTGAACTGGTAACCGGGACAGCAGTTGAAAAATAAGTTTTGCGAAACCGCCGACGCTTGCTGTCGGCAGTTTTTTTGACTTATCAGTTGGCGAAAGCATGAGATTGTCGGTATACTGGGGATGAAAGCAGGTGTCGGAAAATGAAGAAACGGACCAAAGTAATCAGCGGTGTGCTGGCAGGTGTAGGAGCGCTTGCTGTGGGAGGAGCCTTTTTATTGCAGCGAAACATCAAAGAACCTTCTGAAAAGGCCCAACAAGCAAAACGCGAGGCTTTGAAACAAAATGAGGGCTGGTATTTTCCAAGCTTAAGTGATGAACTGCCTTTGGTCATTTTTTATCCAGGGGCTCTAATTGATGTGGCGGCTTACAGCATTTGGGCAGCAGAACTAGCTGATGACGGGTACCCGGTCTTTTTAGTGACGATGCCTTTTGAACTGGCGATGTTGGCTCCGCAGCGGGCAGAGCAAGTCTTGGCTCGTTTTCCCCAAAGAGAGTACGTGATTGGCGGCCACTCACTGGGGGGCTATACTGCATCGAAATTTGCTGTTGAGCGTCTGGAAGAAAAGGATTCGCAGCTGAAAGGAATCTTTTATTTGGCCAGCTATACCGAGGAGGCTCCGATTTTAAAAGACAGCGAACTCGCTTCTCTGGTAGTAACCGGTTCACAAGACGAAGACATCAAGGAAAAGAATGTATTGGCTAAAAAGGCTGCCTATCCGAAAAACAGTCAATTTGTCTCCATTAACGGAGGGGACCATCTGGGCTTTGCCAGTGTAGCCGGTCATCAAGAAAAAGGATTATCAGAAAGCCAGCAACAAAAACAAGTTGCGGAAACTTTAAAGAAGTGGCTGTCGACGCTTCGATAAACGAGCAGATTTTATAAAGAAAAAGTAAATCAGAACTGCTTAAATCCGCGAAATAACAAGAAAAACGGTGGGAATGGTTGAGCTTTCAGAAAAAATGTGCTATAGTTTACAACGGTAATGATACTTTGTGGAGTGAGGGATTTTTTCCCTCACTCTTTTTAATGAAAAGCGTCGTTTACGAAATATGCAAAAGGAGGCGAAGTCAATTGAGCAGCGTGATCGAAACGGTGACCGGATTGGTAACACCGATTTTGGAGGAAAAGCATTTTGAATTGGTGGATATCGAATTTTTGAAAGAAGGCAAAAGTTGGTTTTTACGAGTGTTTATTGATAAAGAAGGCGGTATCGATATCGAAGAGTGCGCCTATGTCAGTGAACGCTTGAGCGAAGAATTGGATGCCTGTGACCCGGATCCCATACCCCAAGCGTACTTCTTGGAGGTGTCGTCTCCCGGAGCTGAACGGCCTTTGAAAAAAGAAAGTGATTACGAGCGGGCACAAGGAGAGTATATCCATGTCTCTTTGTATCAACCCGTGGACGGAGAAAAGCACTACGAAGGAACTTTGGCATCTTTTACTCCGGAAGAATTGACATTGAAGGTGAAGATCAAAACGAGAGTCAAAGAAGTGACAATTGATCGCAAAAATATCGCCAAGGCTCGTTTAGCCATTCAGTTTTAAGACGGAGGAATCAGACAATGAGTAAAGAAATGTTGAACGCATTGGACGCTTTGGAAGCGGAAAAAGGCGTGTCAAAAGAGATCGTCATTGAAGCGCTGGAAGCCGCGTTGGTTTCTGCCTACAAGCGTCATTACGGTCAAGCCCAAAACGTTGAAGTGGAATTCAACCAGAAAAAAGGCGATATCCATGTATATTCAGTCAAAGAAGTAACCGAAGAAGTGATGGATTCACAATTGGAAGTTTCTTTGAAAGAGGCATTGAAAATCAATCCGGCCTATGAGATTGGTGACAAAATTCGTTTTGAAGTAACACCGAAAGATTTTGGCCGAATCGCTGCCCAAACAGCTAAACAAGTGATCTTGCAACGGGTACGTGAAGCGGAACGAAATATCATTTATGAAGAATTTTCTCAATATGAAAAAGACATCATGCAAGGGATTGTGGAACGTCAAGATAACCGCTATATCTATGTAAACTTAGGCAAGATTGAAGCGGTTCTCTCTAAACAAGACCAGATGCCGAATGAATTTTATCAACCGCACGATCGGATCAAAGTGTATGTTTCCCGCGTGGACAATACCTCAAAAGGCCCACAGGTTTTCGTGAGCCGTAGCCATCCGGATCTTTTGCGCCGTCTTTTTGAACAAGAAGTTCCAGAAGTTTATGATGGTATCGTTGAAATCGTCAGTATCGCGCGTGAAGCCGGTGATCGCTCCAAGGTTGCCGTACGTTCCAATGACCCAAATGTGGATCCAGTAGGTACGTGTGTTGGTCCCAAAGGCTCTCGGGTCCAAGCAATCGTCAATGAATTGAAAGGCGAAAACATGGATATTGTGGAGTGGGATGAGGATCCAGCGATTTTTATTGCCAACTCTCTCAATCCAGCTGAAGCGGTAGATGTCATCTTTGACTTGGAAAATCCTAAAGCCTGCACTGTAGTGGTGCCAGATTATCAATTGTCTTTGGCTATCGGTAAACGGGGCCAAAATGCGCGCTTGGCAGCCAAATTGACTGGTTTCAAGATTGATATCAAGTCTGAATCCGATATGGAAGATTTCTATGCGAAGCTGGAAGAAGGCGACTACATTGATGCTGGTGAAGAATTTGAATCACTAGAAGAAGCGCTTCAAGAAGATGTTCAAGACGAAGCAATCGTTGCTTCTGATTTGACTAGCGACGAATACGAAGCAATCGCTTTTGAAGATGGAAAAACCGTAGCAGACGCCACAGAAGAAGTAACCGCAGATCTAGCAGCCGAAGAAGAAGCCGTCGCTGAATCAGAAGCCGCTGAACTGGATGCGGAAGTTGCCGCAGACGAAGATGAGGAAGTCTAAGAGGTGACCGCGATGAAAAAACGCAAAGTACCTTTAAGAAAATCCGTCGTATCCGGCGAAATGCTCCCCAAAAAGGAGCTCATTCGGATTACTCGTTCCAAAGAAGGCGCCGTTGCCATTGATCCTACCGGTAAATTGCCTGGAAGAGGAGCCTATGTTGCAATTGAGCCTGATGAGGTTCAGAAGGCGTGGGATAAACGAATTTTAGACCGCGTGCTGGAAACAGAGCTGACAGATGCTTTTTATCAAGAGCTGTTGGATTATGTCAGCCATCAAAAAGCACGGCGGGAGTTGTTTGGAAATGAATGAAGAGAGATTGTTGAATATGCTTGGGCTGGCAATGCGGGCCGGTAAGCTGGTGACTGGTGAAGAAGCGGTAGTGAAAGAAATCCGTTCTCAAAGCACCAACCTGGTCTTTGTTGCCCAAGATGCAGGGAAGAATACCCATAAAAAAATTCAAGACAAAAGCAACTATTATGAGGTCGCCTTTTTTGACGGGCTCACCCAAGCTGCTATCAGTCATGCGATTGGTCGTCCGCGGACAGCGGTCGCAGTGATGGACCAGGGGTTTGCCAAGAAGATGAAGGAATTGATCCAAGGTTAGTTAGGCTGCAACAGTCAGCTGTGCACACATCTCAATTCTAATGAGTCGAGGTGCTGTACAACATGCTGGTAATCTGCCGTTGCGGCACATTTACGAGGAAGGTGATTGCATGGGGAAAAAACGAATTTATGAACTTGCAAAAGAAATCGATCGATCCAGTAAGGAACTTGTGGATAAAGCACAAGCACTGGGCTTTGATGTGAAAAATCATATGGGAGCTATTTCCGATAACGAAGAAAAACAGCTGCGACAAGCAGTGTCAGGAGGAAACACTTCCAAACCCGCACCAAAAGCACCAGCTAACGATCCCAAACCTGCAACCCAACAACCTGCTAACCAAACAAACGATGCTCAGGAAAAACCAGAGCATAAAAAATTCGTAACTCAACGGAATAATCCAAAATTCCAGAATCGTAACAAAGATACGCGCAGCCAAGGTGGCCAAAACCAAGGCAATCGCCAAGGCGGCCAAGGTAACCAAAACCGTCAAGGTGGTTATCAAAGCAATCAGAACAATCAAAATCGCCAAGGTGGTCAGAACCAAAACCGTGGTGGCAATCAACAAAACCGCAGCGGTCAAAACCAAGGCAACCAAAGCCGTCAAGGTGGCCAAAGTACTCAAGGTAATCAAAACCGTCAAGGAGGCTACCAAGGCAACGCAAATAATCAAAACCGTCAAAGCGGCCCAAACCGCAACCAACGACGGGATCGTAACGATCGCAATGACCGTCGTGATCAACAGCCTCGCACCCAAACCGCGCAACAGGCACAGCGTCCACAAGGGGCTGCTAAAATGAGTGCGCTGGAACGGGCAAAAAATCGGGCCGCTGAAATCGAGAATGAAGCACAACAACAGCGCCAACGTCAGCAACGTCGCAGCGAACAACCAAAAACTGCTGATAATAAGCCAAAACAGCAAGAGCGGCGTACGCAAAATAGCCAAGCACCTGTTAAAAAGGCCCCCGCTATTCCAGCAGTTCCAAAAGAAGTGTTGCAACAGCAGACGGAACAACCTAAACAAACAGATGCAAAACCGAAAAAAGAATTCCGTGATAAGAAAGACAAATTTGAATCACGGGAACGCAGCTTCGGTGGTGGCAACAATTATAATAATAACCGCCGAAACAAGAAAAAAGGTAAAAAAGGGAAACAGCAAGTTGCACAAAAACCTGCTGTGCCACCGCGTAAGTTCCGTGAGTTGCCAGAAGTATTGGAATATACAGAAGGCATGAACGTTGCTGAAATCGCTAAAAAAATCTATCGTGAACCTGCTGAAATCATCAAGAAACTTTTCTTGATGGGTGTGATGGTCAACCAAAACCAACCATTGGATAAAGATACAATCGAATTGTTGGCAACAGACTATGGCATCGAAGCACAAGAAAAAGTGCAGGTTGATATTGCTGATATCGATAAATTCTTTGAGCCTGAAGAAGTCAACGAAGAAAACCTGGTTCCACGTCCACCGGTAGTAACTATCATGGGGCACGTCGACCACGGGAAAACGACTTTGTTGGATACGTTGCGTCACAGTCGTGTAACGAGTGGTGAAGCTGGCGGGATCACACAGCATATCGGTGCCTATCAAATTGATATCGATGGAAAACCAATCACCTTCTTGGATACACCAGGGCACGCGGCCTTTACTAGTATGCGGGCGCGAGGAGCTTCTATTACGGATATCACTATCTTGGTAGTTGCCGCCGATGATGGTGTGATGCCACAAACCATCGAAGCAATCAACCACGCCAAAGCAGCTGGTGTGCCAATCATCGTTGCAGTCAACAAGATTGATAAACCAGGGGCAAATCCTGATCATGTTATGCAAGAGCTTAGTGAATATGAGTTGATCCCAGAAGCTTGGGGCGGCGACACGATCTTCGTACAAATTTCCGCGAAATTCGGTCAAAATATCGAAGAATTGCTGGAAATGATCTTGCTGGTAGCAGAAGTAGAAGATTTGAAGGCAGATCCAACTGCACGGGCAATCGGTACAGTAATTGAAGCCCGATTGGATAAAGGAAAAGGACCAGTGGCAACCTTACTGGTTCAAAATGGTACGTTGAAAGTCGGCGATCCAATCGTTGTCGGAAATACCTTTGGTCGTGTCCGGGTAATGACAAATGATATCGGACGTCGGGACAAAACAGCCGGTCCTGCAACTCCAGTAGAAATTACCGGTTTGAACGATGTGCCGCAAGCCGGCGATCACTTTGTTGTCTTTGAAGATGAGAAGACAGCACGGGCAGCCGGTGAAGAACGGGCAAAACGGGCAATGGTGGAACAACGAGCATCTTCTAGCCGCGTGACTTTGGACAACTTGTTCGAGTCATTGAAAGAAGGCGAGCTCAAAGAAGTTAATGTCATCATCAAAGCAGACGTTCAAGGTTCTGCCGAAGCATTGGGAGCATCCTTGAAGAAAATCGACGTGGAGGGTGTTCGTGTCAATATCGTCCATTCTGCAGTCGGTGCGATTAACGAAAGCGATGTGACGTTGGCGGCAGCTTCAAATGCCATCATCATCGGCTTTAACGTACGGCCTACACCACAAGCTAAACAACAGGCTGAAGGTGAACAGGTTGACATTCGCTTGCACCGCATCATCTATAAAGCGATTGAAGAAATCGAAACAGCGATGAAAGGGATGCTGGATCCTGAGTTTGAAGAAAAAATCACTGGTCAAATGGTGGTACGTGAAACTTACAAAGTATCCAAAGTCGGAACTATCGCCGGTTGTTTCGTTACAGATGGCTTCATTCGTCGCGACAGCGGTGTCCGTGTGATCCGTGACGGTATCGTAATCTATGAAGGTCAATTGGCCAGCTTGAAACGCTTCAAAGACGATGTGAAAGAAGTTCGTCAAGGTTTCGAATGTGGTGCAATGATCGAGAAATTCAATGATTTGAAAGCAGATGACGTAATCGAAGCTTACATCATGGAAGAAATCAAACAAGATTAAACTTGATAAGCTTGATTTGAGGACAGAAAATCAAGTAGGTCTGGCGTCCAAATGTGACGCCAGTACCTATTCCTTGAATAGCTGCCTTGCGTTGTTTGATAGAATTTGTAAATTAAGAGTGGAGGCATGACCTATGGCGAATTACCGTGATCGTCGTGTTGCCCACGAAATTTTACGGGAAGTCAACGACATTTTGCGTAAACGTGTCCGGGATCCTCGGGTCCAAGACGTGACCATCACAGATGTGCGGGTCACAGGTGACCTGCAGCAGGCCACGATTTACTATAGCATTCTGTCGGATTTGGCATCTGAACGGGAAAAGGCTCAAAAAGGTTTGGAAAAAGCCAGTGGTCTGATCCGCAGAGAATTGGGTCAGCGGTTAAGTTTGTATAAAACCCCTGAACTGTTCTTTGAAGTCGATGCATCCGTACAATACGGCAACAAGATCGACCAAATGCTTCGAGACCTGAACAAAGAGTAACGAAGCAAAAATTTCGGCTTACTAAAGGACAGTCCTAATTAAGCCTTGAAAAAAGTCCCGATAAGAGGGGCTTTTTTCATTGCCAAAAAACTATGGCGTAAAAAAATTCCGTTTGCGGGCCAGTTGTTGAAAGTAGAAGAAATCTGCTGAAAGATTGCCAGCTTATCAAGCAAAAAAAGATTAAATAACTCTTATCTGAAGAGGGCCGCTGTCTTAAAGTCTTTTGCTTTTGACCGTTGTGTGATATGATTTATTAAGACTGTTTTGAATCAATCTATTCCACTCGTGGCGGAGCCTGGAAGAAATACAACGAACTTTCTAAATGAAGTTCGTCCAAGGAGTGAAAACCATGTACGATAATCCTAACAGCAATGACACAGTGCGTTGTTCATTCTGTGGCAAGACCCAAGAAGAAGTGCGAAAAATCGTGGCTGGTCCGGGTGTCTATATTTGTAACGAGTGTATCGATCTGTGTAAAGAGATCATTGATGAACAGCTTTATGAAGATGCTGTTCGTGAGTTTATGGAAGTCCCGAAACCGCAAGAAATCCTGGCTATTTTGAATGAGTATGTCATCGGTCAGGAACGGGCCAAAAAAGCGTTGGCAGTGGCCGTTTATAATCATTACAAGCGAGTTAATGCCGAAACCACTTCCACAGATGATGTGGAACTACAAAAAAGTAATATCTGCTTGATTGGACCAACTGGTTCTGGTAAGACCTTTTTGGCGCAGACATTGGCTCGCTCACTGAATGTTCCGTTTGCGATTGCCGATGCGACCAGCTTGACAGAAGCCGGTTATGTGGGAGAAGACGTAGAAAATATTCTGTTGAAACTCTTGCAAGCTGCAGACTACAATGTAGAACGGGCCGAAAAAGGAATCATCTACATCGATGAAATCGACAAAATCGCCCGTAAGAGTGAAAATGTGTCTATTACTCGTGATGTTTCCGGCGAAGGGGTGCAGCAAGCACTTTTGAAGATCCTGGAAGGAACAGAAGCCAGCGTTCCTCCTCAAGGTGGGCGCAAGCATCCTCATCAGGAAATGATTCAAATCGATACAACCAATATCCTTTTCATCGTAGGCGGAGCTTTTGACGGTATCGAAACCATCGTTAAAAATCGCATGGGTGAAAAAACTATCGGCTTCGGTACCGACAACAAGAAATTTGCTGAAGGCGAAAGCATCATGAAGCATATCATTCCAGAGGATTTATTGAAATTTGGTTTGATTCCGGAATTCATTGGTCGACTGCCGGTGATGGCAGCGTTGGATAAATTGACCAACGAGGATTTGGTCCGAATTTTGACAGAACCTAAAAATGCGCTTGTGAAGCAGTACAAAAAGCTGTTGGAGCTCGATGAGACTGCCTTGGAATTTGAACCGGAAGCTTTGAAGGCAATCGCCGATAAAGCAATCGAACGTAATACTGGTGCCCGCGGACTGCGGTCCATCATTGAAGATATCATGATGGATGTTATGTTTGATGTACCTTCTGATGAAACTATCGCGAAAGTCGTAATCACCAAAGAAGCGGTAACAGAAGGGGCACAACCAAAAATCGTCTTTGCCGAAGAAGAAAAAAAAGCCGGCTGATTCGCCGACAATGATTTGACGGGATACAAGTCGCTGGATTTGTATCCCTTCTTTTCGTTAGCAGTGACAGTCTTAAGAAAGGATACCCTTACCATGAAAGTTCACAATGCCGAAATCGTGATCAGTGCCGTTTCTCCGGCGCAATATCCAGCAGGAGACTTGCCGGAGATTGCTTTAGCAGGTCGATCAAATGTTGGCAAATCTTCCTTTATCAATACGCTGATTGATCGTAAAAATCTAGCTCGTACATCCTCCAAGCCTGGTAAGACGCAGACCTTGAATTTTTACCTAATCGAAAACAGCCTCCATTTTGTTGACGTTCCGGGATATGGCTACGCGAAGGTTTCCAAAACTGAGCGGGCGAAATGGGGCCAGATGATTGAGACCTATTTGACCAATCGGGAACAATTGAAAGCCGTGGTGTCACTAGTAGACCTGCGCCATGCTCCCTCCCAAGAAGATATCCAGATGTATCAGTTTTTAAAATACTATGAGCTGCCGGTGATTTTGGTAGCTACTAAGGGAGATAAGATCCCCAGAGGAAAATGGAACAAACACGAATCTGTGATTAAAAAAGCGTTGGAATTCGACCCTGCGGACACGTTTATCATCTTTTCTTCTGTGACAAAAGAAGGCAAAGACAAGGCCTGGCAGGCTATCGAAGCAGCAATTAAAAAATAAAAATGTTAATTCTCTTTTTCAAAAACAAAAAACTGACCCGCAATCATGACGGGTCAGTTTTTTTTGTTTCTTCTGTTTTTGATTCCGGTTCTAAGAAACGTTTGAGTGCAGCTTCTTTCTCTTTGTTTTTATCTGCCTTTTGCTCAGGCAGCATAGCAAACTCTTCAAATTTTCGGTCCAAAGAATCGTCTCGCTGAAATTTCAATCCCATTGCCTTCACCTCCGCCAACCAAGTTTATCACGACAGTGACCAACCATACAATATCTCAATCCAGGAATCCAAGAGATAATGCTTTTTTAATGATTTCGAAAAAAATAGCTGCTTACAATTTACGTTTTTTTGGAGCAGCTATGCTTTGCTTTTGATAATATATTGGTTATAATAAGGTTATAGAAAAATTAGAATAGGGTGAGGGTATGAAAAAGGAGGAAAAGCTGCTTTTAAGCATCCAGTATCGTTTGTTGGAAGAACAGGCGATTCGAAAACATATTCAGGACTGGCTGGTTTTTGTACGCATCTTGTTTGAACCAAAGAAGATGTGTATCGATGAGACAAAACAGGAGCTCTTTTCGTTAACTCGTTGTCTCAAGCTCTTGAAATCAGCCGGCGACAAAGAAGATCTTACCCTTCATGTATCCGATGATGAGAATGAAGCGAGTTTTCGTCTGGTAGCCGGCAATCTTCTGGAGCGCCATCTGTTGACTAAAGGATTATTCAAAAGGAATCAAAAATTGATTTTGGATTATACCGAGGTTCAGATGAAAACAAAAGGGTTGTTCGGCTATTTACGGTCTTATGACGAGTACTTGCATCATAACGTCGATACACCTGATAAGCGATTACGTTTTCAAACAGCGGAAGAGATTAGTTGTTTACCTAAGATTATACGACCTCATGGAGACCTGGTGATCGATTGCAATCAATTTCCTGGTTACGACATCTTCTACAAAGGCTATTGCCTAACCTCCTGTTGGCGCATGTATTTCAGCCGTTACTATCACAAAGTTATTCCACTGGCTGTCATCGAGGACGTCCAACAGGTGGAGCAGGTGCGTCGTATCGCGCCAGATGTTATTTTAGTAGAGCTGTATCGTGACCCGTTTCATTGGGATCGAGAGTGTAATTTGCACTATCAGCGCATGTTTCGAGATCAGCTGGGAGTCGATCAGCTGGCTTGGGATAATGGGATTGGAATATTGAGAGAGCCCTTCATTGAATACGCTTACTCCGATAATATGATTCAGACGGTACAATATCAAAATGATCGACTGCAGCCGACTGAGAAAAAAGCAGCTACCCATTTTGTGACCAGAACGTTTGATTTGGTGCGAGATCAACAGCAAGTGAAGCGCGTGCGGGGAACATTGAATGCACAGGCTTATTTCCCTTGGGTGGATGAACAGCGAATGAAGATGATGAACTATCTCGTTTTAAATCCTGGCTATGCATTGGATGACGGACTACAAGCCTACATGTTTTACATTAGGAACTATCTAGAGATCGAAATCGACCCCAAAGATGGTCGTTACCACGAATACCTGGTGGTTTTGAATATTTATCTGCCAGATGAACACGCACAGGCGATTCCTTATCAACAATTAAAACAAGAAATGGCAGATATCAAGTTTTCTCGCCTGAAAAAGCGCAGAGGTGAGCGTTACTTTGACTTAAAAAAAGGTAAAAATCACTTGCGGGTTAATTTTTTACAAGCTTCATCAATGCCACAATTGGAAAATATAATGGGGGGATCAGGAGGATGAAAGAAGACAAAGTGTTCAAAAAAATTATGTTGCCAACAGCTGGGTTACTCATAGTGCTCTGTGTTTTACCTGATTTTTATTGGAAGGTACCGGTTTGTCTATTCTTTCTTCTAACTGGTGTGCTGATGAGTGTCTTTCTCAGCTGGTATGAACCAAAAGCAGCCGAAGTACGAGTGAAAGCACAAGAAAAGCAGCAGCAAAGAAGCCGTCATTGATGGATAAAATACGAGAAGATAGAGTCCGGTGTCGCAAAAGATACCGGCTTTTTTTGGCTATACAAAAAAATAGTCAAAAAATCCGAAGAGGAAAATCCCCTTCGGATCAAACTGTGTTATTTGGCATCTGCCAGTGGTTTTTTCAATAGACCGAAAATCACGCCAGAAATTAATGCGCCGGCAGCAATTAATAAGAGATAGACGATGGGACGGCTCAAGAGTGGCACAACGAAGATTCCGCCATGAGGAGCCATCAAGCGAATACCTAGGCCGCCAACAAAACCACCGGTGATAGCAGAACCAATCATGAAGCTTGGAATTGCCCGCAATGGATCAGAAGCAGCAAATGGAATCGCACCTTCTGTTACAAAGGACAGTCCCATGATGATGTTGGTTAAACCAGCGTCTTGTTGTTCTTTGGTGAATTTGTTCTTGAACAAGCGAGTAGCTACGAAGATGGCCAATGGAGGGACCATCCCACCGGCCATTACTGAGGCCATGACGATAGATCCGCCTTCAGCGACAGTGTTGGCAATGGTCGCAGTACCGAAAACATAAGCCGCTTTATTGATTGGGCCACCAAGGTCAGTTGCCATCATTCCAGCCAACAGGGCACCCAAAAGAGCAGCGTTTGTTCCTCCCAAGCTGTTTAAGAAGTCGTTTAGTCCGCTATTGATGGCGCTCATCGGTATATTGATTAAAAGCATCAAGAAGCCCGTGATCAAGAGACCAAAGAAAGGATAGAAGAGGATTGCTTTGATACCTTCCAATGATTTTGGCAACCCGCTGAGGATCTTACGCAAGAAGACAATCACGTATCCTCCCAGGAAACCACCGATTAAAGCGCCGAGGAAACCGGCACCGCCGCTATTTGCTAAGGCACCCGCAGCAAAACCGACTACCAAGCCGGGACGATCGGAGATACTGGAAGCAATGAACCCAGCTAAGACTGGCAACATAAAACCAAATGCCGCTTGACCGATATCATTGAACCATTTGGCTTGTTCATTGAAAGAACCTAACTTGCTCAGTGCATCATGAGGGACCCCCATAAAGTTATCAATCATAAAGGAAATAGCAATCATGATCCCACCGGCAATAACAAATGGCAACATGTGGGAGACGCCGTTCATGAGATCTTTGTAGATCCGTTGACCAATTGTTCCGTCTGCGGCGCTTTCACCAGAGTCACCTGCTGCAGAGCCGTCACCGCGAAAGACCGGCGCTTTACCGCTCAAGGCTTCGTTAATGAGTTCTTCTGGTTTTCTGATGCCGTCTGATACGGGACGATTAACCAATGGCTTGCCGTCGAATCGATTCATTTCAACTTTTTTATCGGCAGCCACGATAATCCCATCTGCTCTGGCGATATCTTCAGCTGTCAGCCGGTTTTTGATTCCTTCTGAGCCATTGGTTTCGACTTTGATATCGACACCCATTTCTTTGGCTTGTTTTTTCAACGCATCTTCTGCCATATACGTGTGGGCAATCCCGGTGGGACAAGCTGTGACAGCCACGATATAACGACGATTGAAGTCCTTTAACTCGTTTTCAGCTGTTTCTTGTGCTTCGGCTTTTTCTTCTGCTTCTTTTTGAGCTTCAGCTTCTGTGAATAATTGCTGGACTTGATCTGGTGTTTGGGCACCTTTTAGTTTTTCTACAAAGTCATGATTGATCAGTAGACGACTCAAGGCAGCCAATGCTTGTAAATGAGTATCGTTGGCACCCTCAGGAGCGGCAATCATGAAAAACAGATAGGTGGGTTGACCATCTAGTGACTGATAATCAACTCCTTTTTGACTTTTGGCAAAAAGGACAGTTGCTTCTTTGACGGCTGCATTTTTGGCATGGGGCATAGCAATTCCATCACCGAGGCCGGTAGAGGTTTGTGCTTCTCGAGCTAAAATGCCATCCTTGTAAGTCTTGATATCGCTGATACGGCCGACATCATACATTTTTTGAACCATTTCATCGATGACGCCTTGTTTGTCAGTGGCTTGCAGGTCCATAATCATGGCATCTTTTAACATTAAATCTTTGATGTTCATGTAGCAGTTCCTCCTTTTGATCATAGGCAGCGGAGTTATCTTTCAAACCACCGCATTGTAGTAACACAGAATAATAATTTCTTTTCTCTGAACAGCTCAGAGTTATTCACTGATTTTAGTCACGATGACTTCATCCAAAAGGGAATCAATCATCTCTCGGGTAGCCAAATCGTCAGAAAAAGCAGTGCCGCTACCACAGGCAACCCCCATTTTAAAGGCAGTCAACGGATCAGAACTCTTTTCGTATGCGCCGATAAATCCAGCAATCATGGAATCGCCGGCACCAACTGAATTTTTCAGTGGCCGCTTTAATACATTGGATTGATACACACCGGCATCGGTGAAGAGGAGCGCTCCGTCGCCGGCCATGGAAATGATGACGTGGCGAGCGCCATCCGCCAATAAACGCTTGCCGTAAGGAATAATGTCAGCAATACTGTTGAAGGATGTGTCATACAAGTCGGCAAGTTCGTGATTATTTGGTTTGACTAAGAGGGGTTCTGATGACAAAGCATCTGCCAAATCTTGTCCGGTGGTATCGATGACAAAATCGGCATCTTTTTCTTTAACGATTGCAATCAGTTCCTGGTAAAAGCCTTTGCGTAAGCTGCTGGGGGCGCTGCCAGATAAAATGACGATATCGCCTTTTTGAACGTTGCTGAGTTGTTGTTTTAACAGCTGAATCTCTTGATTGGTGATTTCCGGGCCACCACCGTTAATCTCTGTCTCTGTGGCAGATTTCAACTTGATATTGATTCGCGTGTCGTCGCCAATTTCCGTGAAGTCACAATCAAGTCCTTCTTTTTGCAAAGCTTCCTTGATAAAGGTACCGGTAAATCCACCGAGAAAGCCCAGGACAGTAGAAGAGGCGTCTAAGCGCTTCAAGATGCGGGAGACATTGATTCCTTTGCCGCCGGGGAATTTGAAATCCTTTGTCATCCGGTTGACCGTTCCCGGTTGAAAGTCAGTGACGTGGACGATATAGTCGATGGATGGATTTAAAGTAACTGTGTAGATCATTTTTTTACCTCCGTTATACTGGTTTGTTCATGGTAGGCATTTTTGTTAGGTAGCGCCAAACGGTCAGTAACAATCACAACATCTTTAAGTGAAGCAAATTTTGTGAAGGTAATCTGCTCGAATTTGGAGGAGTCAGCCAGCAAAATCGCAAGTTCTGACTGCTGACAAGCTGCCTTTTTCAATAATGCTTCTTCTGGATCGGGAGTGGTGAGACCTGCGTTTAGTTCGACTCCGTTGGTACCGATAAATGCTTTAGTGAAACGAAAGGGTGCCAACTGTTGGATCGCGGTATAGCCGAAAGTCGCTTGTGTCGATAACTTAATGCTGCCTCCCAAAATAATGGTTTCAATATTGCGATCAATCAGGCGGGCGGCATGCTGGACGGAGTTGGTCACGACTTTGATGTGTAAATTTTGAGGCAGATAGTTGATAACCTCTAACGTCGTGCTACCGGCATCCAAATAGATGACATCATCCTTGTGAATCAGTGCAGCAGCATAGGCGGCAATTGCGCGTTTTTCCGCGGTGTGTTCAGTCGCTTTTTGCTGCATGTCCGGTTCCAACATGAAGCGTTGAATTTTTTTGGCACCACCGTGGATTCGTTCCAATAAATGCTGGTCCTCCAGGTCTTGGAGATCCCGTCGAATTGTGGACTCAGACGCATCCAGCTTTTGGGTGAGCTCTTGCAATTTGACGATATTTTTTTCTTGGATTAGTTGGAGTATTTTTTGCTGACGTTCTTCTGTAAGCATTTACAATCCTCCCTTCGCTAGTATAATATCATGTCATTCATTCAAATGCAATCAAAATCATTCAAAATCGTTCAAGAAGGATCGTTTTTTGTCATTGAAAACGCTATATCTATAGGCTGTGTGAAAGGAAAACGGCTTTTGTTTGACAGGTTGTTAGCGTCTTTGGCTTAATGGAATATAAGGAAATAGTTTTACAAAGGAGGATATGCTATGAAAAACGAAACAATTTTGCAGGCTTTTCAATGGGAATTACCAGCAGATCATCAACATTGGCAATTGTTGACTAAAAAGGCAGAAGAATTTAATAGATTGGGGATCACTTCTCTCTGGTTGCCGCCAGCTTCGAAAGGATCAGCTGGCGCGGAAGATGTTGGTTATGGTACCTACGATTTATACGATTTGGGAGAGTTCGATCAAAAAGGCTCAGTCCCTACCAAATATGGTACTAAAGATGACTATTTGAAAATGATTGATGCGCTTCAACAATCTGGAATTAAAGTCTACGCAGACATTGTCTTTAATCATTTTTTGGGAGCTGATGAAACAGAGGAAGTATCAGCAGTTAAATATAATTGGGACGATCGGAACCAACAAATCGGTGGTGAAGAACTGATTGAAGCTTGGACGAGATTTACTTTTCCCGGTCGCAAAGGCGTTTATAACGACTATGTCTGGACTTGGAAGAATTTTTCCGGTGTTGATTATGACGCCCGAACGAAAGATCACGCGGTGTTTAATCTGGGGGATAAAGGTTGGGTAGAAGCCAATGAAGTAGACAATGAAAATGGTAATTTTGATTACTTGATGGGCTGCAACTTGGATATGGAATATGAGGAAACGAATCTACAGCTGGATAACTGGGGCAAATGGTTTATGGAGACCACAGGAATTGATGGATTTCGTTTAGATGCAGTCAAACACATTCAGTTTGATTATTTTGTTGACTGGTTATTACGTCGTCGAGAAGAAAAAAATGGTGAACTATTTGTGGTTGGAGAGTACTGGGCAGATGAAGTGGATAAGTTGGAAAATTACTTGGACCTTTCTGGAAATTTAATCAACCTTTTTGATGTACCTCTGCATTTCAATTTTTATCGAGCGGCCAGCAGCATGGGGGCCTTTGATATGCGGCAGATTTTTGACCAGACCTTGTTACAATCTCGCCCTGATTATGCCGTGACTTTTGTAGACAATCATGACACACAAAAAGGGCAGAGCTTAGAGTCTTGGGTAGAAGGCTGGTTTAAGACGCATGCCTATGCTCTCATCCTTCTGCGAAAAGCGGGTACGCCAACGGTCTTTTGGGGTGATCTCTATGGAATTCCATCACAAGATATAGATCCTGTAGGTAGAGAGCTGCTGGTCTTACTTTTACTGCGGAAAAACTTAGCTTATGGCAATGAAGTCGACTATTTCAACGATGCGGATCAAATCGGGTGGGTACGAACTGGAGATTTCGATCACGAAGATTCTGGCTATGCTGTGGTAATGACCAATGCTGCTGGAGGAGAGTTAGAAATGACAATAAGTGCAGTTCATGCCGGTAACACCTTCGTAGATGCATTGGGAAACAATGATGCCAAAATTATTTTGGATGAAAATGGCCGTGGTGTTTTCCCAGTCAATGATGGTCAAATTTCTGTATATGTCAACGAAGCAATTGTCTCACGCATACAAGATGTTGATGAGCTGCTCCAAATACCTTCATATGACGTGACAGAAAATGAAAATCAGTGAGGCATTGGACTGAGTACATTGAGGAATCGGTTTAGTGGCGTTTTCAAATAAGGATTGAGTGACTGTTCATCTCTGCGGGCGGGCTGAAGTACTAGGCTGAGTAACAGGAAGTCATTTGCCATAAACGTAGTCTCTTAGCAATTAGTTGCCGACAATTGGTGAGCTTTAGTCAGTCGAAGGAAGCGGCTATTCTTTGAAAGAGAATTAAATGACGCTGACCTGGCTTGACAAAATCAAAACTATTCAGGCTTGAAATGGATATCACAGAAAAGAGAGACCACTTCTATTCTTTTGGAAGTAGTCTCTCTTTTCTAGTGGGCTTTTGCGAAGGGTGGACAAGGAGTTACTACAATCTCATTATTTGAAGGATGACGACTATTTTAACGCAGGTCTGTCCAAAGCTGTGATTTCTTGATAGACATTTCGAGCATGGCGAGTATCCGTCAAAATCCTTAGCAGATCACCTACTTGGATAATTGTATCTCCATGGACCAATACTTCTTGTTCCCCCCTTTGGATTGAGATCAATAGCATATCTTTAGGCCAGCGGAAGTCCCTCACTTGCGTTCCATCGAGGACACTTTCGGCATGAACTGCATATTCTAAAACAACTTTTTCGCCTTTAATATCAGAAGGTTTTGTTTCAACCAAGCGTTCCAGCAGAGTCTCGTAAATGGGGCTACCCCCTAGTAAATCGACGACGATATAAGCAATCAGGGCTACCAAACCTAATGGCATCAAGTGATTTAACGAACCCACCATCTCGGTGACCAAAATGATTGCTGTTAAGGGAGCTTTACCGATAGCAGCAAAGTAGCCGGCCATGGCGATGATCACAAAGTTTTTGGCGAAAATAGGATCCATCCCCAAATACATGACTGCAAATTGACCGAAAAAGGCACCGATAATGCCACCTAATGTCAAAATCGGTAAAAAGATACCCCCTGGAAGAGCTGCGCCGTAAGAGACCATCGAAAAAACAAAGCGCAAAAGAAAGAGGAACAATAAAACAGTCAAGGACGGCAAGTGCAGGCCAAATCCTAGGACAATCTGATTGCCGCCGCCTAGGGTTTCTCTCCAGAAATAGCCAATTGGAATTACTAGGAGAAAAGGGACAAGCCCGTGGAGATAATCAGGAAGGGGCAGTTTTTGATACCACTGATTCAAGCGTAAAAGAACAATTTGATAAAATCGGCCTAAAAGACCCAAAACGATTCCCAATAAGAGCAAAAGCCAATAATTTTTTAACGGTAGTGAAGAAATCTGACCCATGTGGAGCACAGGCTGTAGGCCAAAGATGGTCATTGAAACGAAATTAGCAACAATAGCAGAAGTAAAAGAGGTCAGCCAAACTAATGGAGAAAAGTTGTGGTGGACTTCCTCCACGATAAATAATAAAGCAGCCACAGGGGCGTTGAAAGCCGCTGCCAAGCCGGCACTGGCGCCACTGGACAACAAAATCTTAGTTTCCGAACGATCTGCCCCGGTGAATTCAGCAAATCCTTGTCCGACACTGGCGCCCAATTGAATCGACGGCCCCTCGCGACCAAGAAAAAGCCCCATGCCGACTCCCAAAACCCCGCCAACAAATTTTTTCCATAAAACTGAAAACCAATTGACCGTCAAGGCATCTTGCAACTGCCCTTCAACTTGGGGAATACCGCTACCTTTGATAGTTGGATCAGATTTTGCTAATCGGCCTACCACAACTGCGCAAAGGATACTAATCAAAATCCAAGGCAACAAAAGCAGCGGTTTTTGATGAAAATAGCCATAGAGATGAAACACCGCCGCTCCCAATTCTTCGATGGCTAAACGAAACATACTGACTACGATACCGGCAATGATACCGACTGCGGTACCTTTCATTAAATAGGTGATACGTGTTTTATCGACACGAGTGACTTCCATGGAAAACATCCTTTTTATAAGCTTTTCTATTAATGTAGTCCGTTTCTTTTCAGTTGACAAGTGGGAGTGGGAATTTCAAAAAGATTTTCAGTCAATTTTTTATTAACTTTTAGGGGCTAGCCGTTTTATCAATAAGGGGGTAATGCTATAATTGAAGGGATTGAAAAATAGACGACTGCTTAAGGGCAGCGACTGTTTGTAAATGAAAGGAAGTTTTTGATGACAGCCAATGTATTTCTAAAAGGGATGAATCCCAAACAGGCGGAGGCCGTCCAGGCAACAGAAGGGCCTCTTTTGATCATGGCCGGCGCCGGCAGTGGTAAGACCCGTGTCTTGACCCATCGAATCGCTTATTTAATTGAAGAAAAAGAGGTCAACCCATGGAATATTTTGGCAATCACATTTACCAATAAAGCGGCGCGAGAAATGAAAGAGCGGGTTAGCGGTTTGTTGGGCGCCGGCGGAGAGGATGTCTGGATCTCGACGTTTCATTCCATGTGTGTGCGAATCCTGCGGCGAGACGTGGATCATATTGGCTACTCACGTAATTTTACGATTATTGACAGCTCCGAACAGCTGACATTGATGAAACGAGTCGTAAAAGAATTGAATATCGATCCCAAAAAATACGATCCTCGCTCGATGCTCGGGGCAATTTCCAATGCAAAAAATGAGCTTTTGACCCCAGAAGACTATGCCGCTATGCAGGGCAGTTTTTTTGAACAGTTGGTGGCCAAATGTTACGACTTGTATCAAAAGGAACTGCGACGCAACCAATGTATGGATTTTGACGATTTGATTATGATCACGATTCGCTTGTTTAAAGACAATGAAGAAATTCTAAATTATTATCAGCGTAAATTCCATTATATCCATGTAGATGAATACCAAGATACCAACCATGCCCAATACACATTGGTGAATATGTTGGCAGCCAAGTTCCGTAATTTGTGTGTAGTGGGGGATGCCGATCAAAGTATTTATGGTTGGCGTGGCGCCGATATGCAAAATATCCTGGACTTTGAAAAGGATTATCCCGATGCCCAGACGATCTTATTGGAACAAAATTATCGTTCGACTAAAACAATTCTAGCTGCGGCAAACCAGGTGATTGCTAACAATACCAACCGTAAAGCTAAAAATCTGTGGACGGAAAACAACGACGGTGAAAAGATCACTTATTATCGTGGCGATAGCGAGCGAGATGAAGGGCGTTTCATCGTTTCTGAAATTCAAAAACAACAACGGGAGAAAAAACGTAAATATGGCGACTTTGCGGTGCTTTATCGCACTAACGCCCAATCTCGTGTGGTGGAAGAAACGCTGCTAAAAGCCAATATCCCTTACAAAATGGTGGGGGGCCATAAGTTCTACGATCGCAAAGAAATCAAAGATATTTTGGCTTATCTGCAAGTAATTGCCAATCCTGCCGACTCGCTGAGCTTTGCCCGAATCGTCAATACTCCCAAACGCGGCATCGGTCAGACCTCGCTTGAACGTCTGCGGGAGTTTGCCGATACCCATGATCTTTCACTATTGGAAGCATCCTTAAATGTCGCTTTGTCGCCTCTGAGTGGGAAAGCGGCAAAAGAGCTTGCGGAATTTGGTGAGCTCATTGATGGTTTTAACCAGATGATTCCTTATTTGACAGTAACGGAGCTGACGAAAGAAGTATTAGCGAAGTCTGGCTATGAAGAAGATCTCAAGCGGCAAAATACGTTGGAGTCTCAAAACCGCTTAGAAAACTTGGAAGAGTTTATTTCTGTCACACAAGAGTTTGATAAGACTTTTGCGGCGACTCAAGAAGACGAGGCCGAATCTGCTGAAGATAAGCTGACAATCTTTTTGAACGATTTGGCATTGATTTCTGATGTAGACAGCTACGAAGAAGAAGCCAGCGAGGTCACACTGATGACTCTTCATGCGGCGAAAGGATTGGAATTTCCGGTAGTCTTTTTAGTCGGATTAGAAGAAGGTGTCTTTCCTTTGTCTCGAGCGCTGATGGAAGAAAATGAGCTTGAAGAAGAACGGCGCTTGGCCTATGTAGGGATTACCCGGGCTGAAGAGGAGCTTTTTTTAACCAATGCCCTATCCCGCACACTTTACGGGAAGACCCAATACAATCGTCCTTCACGCTTTGTCAAAGAGATTGAAGAAGAATTGTTGGCCAACAAAGGCAATGCTGCACCCACGGGATTTGGTAGTTCCACAGGAGCTTCAGGGGGCAGCGGCACCTTTTCACCAAAGACTTTTAAAGCGGAGTATAAACAAGCCGCCACACGAGGCGTTTCCAGTAAACAAGAAACAGCTGCAGCAGGTGAAAACTGGCAAGTCGGTGATAAGGTTCAACATAAAAAGTGGGGCCAAGGAACAGTGGTTCGCGTAGGTGGCAGCTCAAAAGATGTCGAATTAGACGTGGCCTTTCCTTCTCAGGGAATCAAACGATTGTTAGCGGCTTTTGCGCCGATTGAAAAAATCTAGAAAGGGTGGCGGGTTTTGACTGAAGAAAAAGAGCAGACTATTAAAGAGCGGGTTTCTCAGCTGCAGCAGCAGTTGAACCGCTATGCTTATGAATACTATGTGCAGGATCAGCCTACTGTAGAAGATTATGTTTACGATAAGCTCTACGGGGAACTGACGGCATTGGAAGCAGCACATCCTGAATTAATCACTCCTGACTCTCCTACCCAAAGAGTCGGCGGGATGGTTCTCAAAGGGTTTGAAAAAGTCGTCCACGATGTACCGCTATACAGCCTAAATGATGTCTTTACTCGCAGCGAAATCGAAGCTTTTGATGAGCGAGTTAAACGAGCGTTGGGCGATCAGGTGAGCTATGTTTGTGAATTGAAAATTGATGGGTTATCTATTTCGTTAAAATACCAAGACGGTTTTTTTGTCCAAGGCGCCACACGTGGTGATGGGACCGTCGGGGAAAATATCACTGAAAACCTAAAGACGGTTCGTTCAATTCCGATGCGTTTGGCAGAGCCTTTGACGATTGAAGTCCGGGGTGAATGTTTCATGCCAAAAGCTTCCTTTGTAAGGTTGAACAATGAAAGAGAAGAGGCGGGCCAAGGGGTCTTTGCAAATCCCCGTAATGCCGCCGCCGGTAGCTTGCGCCAGTTGGATACAGGAGTGACTGCGAAACGAAATTTGGATACTTTCTTGTACACGGTGGCAGATTTTGGGCCATTGGAAGCAGACAGTCAGAGCCGCGCACTGGCAGAGTTGGACCGAATAGGGTTTCATACCAATCCGGAACGCCGTGTCTGTCAAACCGTCGCTGAGATTTGGGAATACATCCAAGAGTATCACGAAAAGCGGATTCAATTGCCTTACGAGATTGACGGGGTTGTTATCAAGGTCAATGATTTCCATCAGCAAGATGAGTTGGGCTTTACCGTGAAAGCACCGCGATGGGCTGCGGCATATAAGTTTCCTCCAGAGGAAGCCCATACCAAATTAGAAACGATCGAGTGGACCGTGGGACGTACCGGTGTGGTAACGCCTACTGCGGTAATGACGCCGGTATTTATCGCTGGTTCAACTGTCAGCCGCGCCAGTCTCCACAACATGGATTATATTGAAGCCAAGGACATTCGCCTCAATGATACCGTTGTCTTATATAAAGCAGGGGATATCATTCCTGAGGTTGCCCAAGTAGTTTTGGAAGAACGACCTGCGGACAGCACGCCTTACCAAGCGCCAAGTCATTGTCCTGAATGTGAGAGTGAGCTGGTTCATTTAGATGATGAAGTTGCCTTACGATGCATCAATCCCAAGTGTCCAGCTCAGCTGAAAGAAGGGCTAGCCCATTTTGTCTCTCGAAATGCGATGAATATCGATGGCTTGGGCCCACGAGTACTAAATCAAATGTACGACAAAAAGTTGGTAAAGGACGTCGCAGATTTGTACCAGCTTACGGAAGCGCAACTTCTGACATTAGATAAGATCAAAGAAAAATCGGCGGACAATTTGCTGCGGGCCATCGATGCCAGTCGGGAAAACTCGCTGGAACGGCTGCTCTTTGGTTTGGGGATTCGTCATGTGGGAGCCAAAGCTGCTAAGATTTTGGCAGAAAACTTTGGCGAGATGGAACAGTTGGCTCACGCAGAAAAAGACGCAATTATCGCATTGGATACCATGGGTGAGATTATTGCCGACAGCGTGGTGACTTATTTTGCCAATCACGAGGTTCATGAGCTGATTGCGGAATTAAAAACCGCCGGCGTCAATATGATCTATAAAGGGCCCCGTCTTCAAGATGTTGCTCAAATAGAATCACCTTTTTCCCGGAAGACCATCGTTTTGACCGGCAAATTGACCCACTTTACCAGAGAAGAAGCCAAAGAACGTATCGAAGCCCTTGGTGGCAAAGTCACTGGCAGTGTTTCCAAGAAAACCGATATCGTTGTTGCCGGTGAAGAAGCCGGCAGTAAATTGACCAAAGCGCAAAATCTGGGTGTCGAGATTTGGGATGAAGCTCAGATGGTAACAGCAATAGAAGGGAGCAACACAACCGATGAAAACTAAAAAAATGCTGGCGTTGGGTCTTTGTTTGTTGAGTTTGAGTGCCTGCGGAAATTTGGAGATGGGAATCTCTAAGGTAGACGAAGGCGAAAAGACGGAAAGCGGTAGTATCACCACTGGTCGGGTGGACAACTCCGTTTATCAGGCAATTATGCCGGATGGACATTATGAAACAAGCGCTGCTCGAGAGGCCGTTGCTAGCTTAAACAGTGGTTACAATCAAGGAAACTTTGAAAACGGGTTGCTGCGACTGTCTCATCAAACCTTTTCACCAGATAAATACTTCTTCCAAGAAGGACAACAGCTGGACTACGACACACTCACCAGTTGGCTAGCTCGTAATTCCGATGACAATAATCAGGGATTGAATCCAGCTGATACGGCGCAGCCTTTGATTTTACAACAGATTTTGGAACACGATTTTCTTGAAGAAGATGGGAAAACTTTAGGTGGCATCAGCTTGGGCTTTGCCTTTAATTCGGTTTACTATCGTCAAGATGGTGACAGTGAAATTGCCACCAACGTTTCCAGAGAAGAAATTATGGCTAATGCTCGTAAATCCGTGAATGCTGTATTGACTAGAATGCGTAAAACAAAGGGTCTGGAAAAAATTCCTATCGTTGTCAGTTTGTTTGAACAGGCAGCAAAAGATGATATCGCCGGTGGGAAATACATCTATACAGCAGTAGCTAAAGATGGCGCCACAACAATTGATCAGTTTGATCAGGTCAACGAAGAATACGTCTCGCTGCCAATTATCGGAGGCGGCGACAATGCGGCGACTCGCGATGGTGTCGCCAATAAATTCACCAGTTTCAGAAATTCGATTCAAAACTTTTTCCCGAACCTGACGGGGGTGACTGCTACCGGCTATTATGCAGATGATCAGCTACAAACACTAACGATCAAAGTGGATTCCAAGTACTATACCAAGACAGAAGTCACCAGCTTTACTCAATATATTGGTAAGCAAGTAGAGTCAATTTTTGATGGTGTCAGCGGGCAAGTAGAAGTTCAGATTCTGTCAGTAGAAGGACCGCAGGCATTTGTCTCTCGCAAAGCCGGACAAAAGGAAATCATCTCTTATATTTTCAATTAAGCTGAAATTAATCCTTGAAATATTGCGAAAGTTATTTCATTATAAGGAGAAAGACTGGAACAGACCCCTTTATAGACAAAGCCTACGATTGGCAGCAATCAACTTTCAAAGGAGCATTGTTTGTTTCAGTGAGAACATTTGATGTTCGTGAGGATTCGTGCGCTCTTTGCACAGAAAGCGGGGAAATTATGGCAATTACTGAAGAACAAGTCAAACACGTTGCAAAACTTGCGAAGCTCAAGTTTTCCGACGACGAATTACAGGATTTTACCGATCAATTAGGGAAAATCATCGATATGGTGGAATTGTTGGAAGAAGTGGACACAGCGGGTGTTCCTTTTACTTCAAACGTGGTGGAAACCGTTAACGTGATGCGTCCTGACCGGGCCCAAGCGGGTATGAACAGAGACGAATTGATGAGAAATGTTCCCGAAAAAGAAGACGGCTTTATCAAAGTGCCGGCAATCATCGATAACGGGGAGGCAGGCGCCTAATGACGAAATTATATGACAAAACAATCGAAGAACTGCACAATCTTTTGGTATCCAAAGAAATCACAGCTGTCGATTTGACACAAGCAACCATCGATCGGATTCAAGAGACTGACGAACAAGTGAACGCTTTTATTACGCTTGCTGATGAAAAAGCACTGCAACTGGCAAAAGCGCTGGATGAAAAAGGAATCACAGAAACTAATCCGCTGGCAGGGATTCCTATTGGGATCAAAGACAATATCGTGACCAAAGATATTCTCACGACAGCTGCTTCCAAAATCTTGTACAATTTTGACCCAATCTACGATGCTACCGTCATGGAAAAAGTGTATGGTGCGGATTTTGTCCCAGTCGGAAAACTAAACATGGATGAATTTGCTATGGGGGGGTCTACCGAAACTTCCTATTTCAAGAAAACTAAAAACGCCTGGGATCAGACCAAAGTTCCCGGCGGTTCATCTGGTGGCTCAGCAGCCGCTGTGGCAGCAGGACAAGTCCCAGTATCATTGGGTTCTGACACGGGTGGTTCAATTCGTCAGCCCGCTGCGTTTAATGGGATTGTAGGCATGAAGCCGACATATGGTCGTGTTTCCCGCTTTGGCTTGATTGCCTTTGCCTCTTCATTGGATCAAATCGGACCGATGACGCGTACCGTAAAAGACAATGCCCTGACTTTAAATGCTATCGCAGGCTATGATGAAAAAGACGGTACCTCATCAGGTATCTCTGTGCCAGACTTTACTGAAGGATTAACCGGAGATATCAAAGGCATGAAAATCGGCTTGCCTAAAGAATATCTAGGCGAAGGAGTACAAGCAGGGGTTCGTGAAGCTATTTTGAAAGCCGCCGACACTTTCCGGGCGCTGGGAGCAACAGTCGAAGAAGTCAGCTTGCCTCATTCAAAATACGGTGTGGCGGTTTACTATATTATTGCCTCTTCTGAAGCCAGCTCAAATCTGCAACGCTTTGACGGCATCCGTTATGGCTATCGTTCTGAAGATGTGAAAAATTTAGAAGATGTGTATGTCAATTCTCGTAGCGAAGGTTTTGGCGATGAAGTAAAACGACGCATCATGTTGGGAACTTTCTCGTTGAGTGCTGGCTATTACGATGCTTATTTCAAAAAAGCTGGCCAAGTTCGGACATTGATTAAACAAGATTTTGAAAAAGTTTTCCATGACTATGATCTAATCATTGGCCCGGCTTCACCAACAGTAGCATTTGGTATCGGAGAAAATATCAATGATCCGATTACTATGTATATGAGTGATATCCTGACAATTCCGGTAAACTTAGCCGGCCTGCCTGGGATGAGTATTCCGGCTGGTTTTTCTGAAGGTCTACCAGTAGGCTTACAAGTTATCGGAAAAGCCTTTGATGAAGCAACAATGTATAAAGCAGCGTATGCCTTTGAACAGGCGACTGATTTCCATACGAAAAAACCAGTGATTTTAGGGGGGAACGACTAATGAACTTTGAAACAGTCATCGGGCTGGAAGTCCACGTGGAATTAAAAACCAACTCTAAAATCTTTTCACCGGCGCCGGCTCACTTTGGTGCAGAACCAAACAGTAACACCAACGTCATCGACTGGGGATACCCTGGGGTTCTGCCAGTTATGAACAAAGCAGCTATCGAATTTGGGATGAAGGCAGCTCTGGCATTGAATTGCGAAATTTCCCACGATACGCATTTTGACCGGAAAAATTACTTCTATCCTGACAATCCCAAAGCCTATCAAATCTCACAATTTGATCAGCCGATTGGCCATGATGGATGGATTGAGATTGAAGTAGAGGGCAAGAAGAAAAAGATTCGTATTGAACGGGTTCACTTGGAAGAAGATGCCGGTAAAAATATGCACGGGATCGGTGGCTATTCCTATGTCGACTTGAACCGTCAAGGCACGCCTTTGATCGAAATCGTATCAGAAGCGGACATGCGTTCTCCTGAAGAAGCTTATGCGTATCTGGAAGCCTTGCGTTCAATCATTCAGTTTACTGAGGTTTCTGATGTCAAGATGGAAGAAGGCTCCATGCGTTGTGATGCCAATATTTCTTTGCGTCCCTATGGGCAAGAAGAATTCGGGACCAAAACGGAATTGAAAAACCTGAACTCTATGAGCTTTGTTCGCAAAGGGCTGGCTTTTGAAGAAAAACGTCAAGCCAAAGTCTTGTTGTCTGGTGGGGAAATCCAACAAGAAACTCGCCGTTTTGATGAAACGACAAACAAGACAATCTTAATGCGTGTCAAAGAAGGCTCAAGCGATTATCGCTACTTCCCTGAACCGGATATTCCTCGTTTTGTCATTGATGACGAATGGATTCAGCGAGTGAAAGCAACACTGCCTGAGCTGCCTGCTTCTCGGCGCCTACGCTATGTTGAGGAAATGGGATTGCCTGAATACGATGCGAAAGTCTTGACGTTGACCAAAGAAATGTCTGATTTCTTTGAAGAAACGTTATCCGCCGGAGCAGATGCCAAACAAGCCTCCAACTGGTTGATGGGTGAAGTCTCCGCTTATCTCAATAGTGAAAAACTGGAACTGGGAGAAACCAAGCTGACACCTGAAAACCTGGCAGGGATGATCACATTGATTTCAGACGGAACCATCAGTTCCAAGATTGCCAAAACAGTCTTCAAAGAATTGATTGAAAACGGTGGTGATGCTAAAGCAGTCGTTGAGAAAAAAGGGTTGGTACAACTTTCTGATCCAGCACAACTGTTACCAATCATCAATGAGGTTCTTGACAACAATGCGCAATCCGTGGAAGACTTCAAAAACGGGAAAGACCGTGCTGTCGGGTTCTTAGTTGGCCAAATCATGAAAGCCACTAAAGGAAAAGCCAATCCGGGGGTTGTCAATAAGCTGTTGCAAGAAGAATTGGCCAAACGCTAAAAAAAGAGTGCATCCTCTGTAAATCAAGAGGATCTTGTAGAAACGGTCTGTGCCGCGATTGGCACAGACCGTTGTGTTATGCTAAAATTTAGGAGAACGGCAACTGCACCATAAGCCCATGAAATGAATAGACACGAAAAAGTCTCGGTGAAAAAGCTGGACTGTCATTTGCGTGCCTTCTGAAATAACCTGGAAAGGAGCGGTCTTGATGAAACGAGCCCGTGTTATTTACAATCCCACCTCCGGAAAAGAGATCATGAAACAAAATCTGGCAGATATTTTGGATGTTTTGGAGCGTGCCGGCTTTGAAACCAGCGCGTATGCGACAACACCAGAACCAAATTCCGCCGTTAAGGAAGCGCGCCGTGCCGGTCTAGCAGGATTTGACTTGATTGTTGCTGCCGGAGGAGACGGTACAATCAATGAAGTTGTCAACGGTATTGCCCCGTTGGAAAAACGACCGAAGATGGCGATTATCCCGGCCGGGACAACCAACGACTACGCCCGGGCTTTAAAAGTTCCTCGTAACAACGTCAAAGCCGCAGCCGAGGTCATCTTGAAAAAACAGACGGTCAAAATGGATATTGGTAAGACAGACCACGACTATTTTATCAATATTGCGGCGGGTGGGCATTTGACGGAGCTGACGTATGATGTCCCTTCAGAGCTGAAAAGTGTCTTTGGTTATCTTGCGTATTTAGCCAAAGGGGCCGAATTATTGCCGCGGGTCAAACCGATTCCTATGAAGTTAGTCTATGATGAAGGGGTCTATGAAGGCAATGCCTCCATGTTTTTCCTGGGTCTAACCAACTCAGTAGGCGGCTTCGAGCAAATTGCTCCGGATGCTAAACTGGATGACGGAAAATTTTCACTGATTGTTGTGAAAACGGCCAATGTTTTTGAAATCGTACACCTGGTAGCCCTCATGATGAACGGTGGAAAACACATCAAAGATCCTCGTTTGTTGTATACAAAGACCTCAAAATTAGAAGTTGTTCCTAAAACGGAGGATCGGCTGATGATCAATCTAGATGGGGAGTATGGTGGTGATGCGCCAATGACCTTTACCAATCTTCATCAACATATCGAAATGTATGCCAACCTGGATGATATACCAGACGAAGCAGTGGTAGGCATGGATGAAGCAGACAGAGACTTTGATATTGTCAGTAAGGAATTTATCCAGGAAGTTGAGCACCTGTCTCAAGAGGATTTGGATGGCGATGGCAAAATTGCTGATGATAAACAATCTCCGAAGCAATAGTAATCACAATGACACGCAAGCAAAGCAGGAAATGAAGGTGAAATCGCCACTTTGGTTTCACCTTTTTTTGTGTGAGTTCTAAGATTTGTCGGAGTAAAGGTAGCGGAAAGCTGTGATTGCTTTAAGAGGCTCTGAAAAAGGTTGTAACCGGGAGTGGTTTCCCGTATGATGTACGAAGAAAGTCGAGGGATCAATGTGAAAGAATACCCAGTGAAGAAAAATCAAGAATTAACGGTTACTGTGACCGATTTATCCCATGAAGGAATGGGGATTGCCAAAGTCGACAATTACCTGTTGTTTATTGAAAATGCGCTGCCACAAGAAGTCGTTAAAATCAAAGTATTGAAGGTAGGCAACAAATTCGGCTTTGCCAAAGTACTCAGCTACGAAGAAAAGAGTTCAGCTCGAGTAGAAACCGTCAATGAAGATCTGCTGCGGACAGGGATTGCACCGTTAAGCCATTTGCAATATGAAAGTCAGTTGCTTTTCAAACAAGAACAAGTCGCCAACAACATGCGCAAAATCGCTGGTATGCCAGATGTTCCGGTTCTGCCGGCTATCGGCATGACTAAGCCTGAGCACTACCGCAACAAGGCTCAGATTCCCGTGCGTAAGATTGATGGGAAGTTGGCTACCGGTTTTTACCGGAAAAACAGCCATGATATGATTCCGATTGATGATTTTTACATTCAAGATGAAGCCATTGATAAAGCAATCATAAAAGTTCGGGAAATCTTAGAACGCTTTGGTGTCAAAGCGTATAACGAGACTGCTCATGAAGGATTCCTGCGACATATCGTTATTCGCCGTGGACATTACAGCCATGAAATGATGGTGGTTCTCGTGACCCGTAAAGCGAAATTCTTCAAAGGCGAAACAATCGCCAGCGTTATTGCTGAAGAATTGCCGGAAGTTGTTTCCGTAATCCAAAACATCAACGAAGAACGCACCAACGTGATTTTGGGGAACCAAGAAGTCGTTCTTTACGGCAAAGGCTACATTGAAGATCGTTTGCTGGGAAAAACATTCCGTATTTCAGCCCCTTCATTTTATCAGGTGAATACGCAACAAGCAGAAGTTTTGTACGAAACCGCGTTTGATTTTGCCCAATTGAAGCCAGAAGATGTAGTGATCGATGCCTATTCTGGTATCGGCACCATCGGCTTGTCAGTAGCAGATCGAGTAGATCACGTTTACGGCGTCGAATCAATTCCTGAAGCGGTTGCCGATGCGAAGATCAATGCAGAAATCAACGGCATCAAAAACACGACTTATCTTGTGGGAAAAGCCGAAAAAGTCATGACCCAATGGGCTAGAGAAGGTCTGAAACCAGATGTGATTTTCGTGGATCCGCCAAGAAAGGGATTGGACGCTCGTTTCATCGAAGCGGCAGTAACCGTGGCTCCAAAACGAATCGTTTATGTCTCTTGCAACCCTGCCACTTTGGCAAGAGATTTGAAACTGTTTGGTGAACAAGGCTATACTACTAAAAAAATCCAGCCGGTGGATCTGTTTCCTCAGACTTATCACGTCGAGACAATAGTGTTGCTACAACGACACTAAGGCTGGAAATCCTTAATTTTAGGCAGTTTTACAAACATATCGTCTTCACAGGTGAGGGGGATAAAATACGAAATAAGGAGATTCGAGACTACATCAATGTGTCGGTAGTCATAGACCTAGTAAGTGGGAACACAAAAAATAAAAACTAAATATTGGAGTAGATAGTATCTATTTACTCGCCAAAATAAGGCGTTTCTGTAAAAGGAAGCGTCTTTTTTTGTACCCAAAATCAAAAGAAAGAGAAAGGAATTGAGTATGAATCAAATCAAAACAAAAGTATTGAGCCTTATCATGGTTGCCGTAACTCTATGTGGAGCGTTGCTCTCCAATCCGTTACCAGTCCATGCCAGCTCGAACATCTTAGACACCAGCACAAAGACTGGCTACTCCTATCACGGTGTTAGTCCTTATGCTGGTGAACAACAATTCAGTAACTTTAGCATTATGAAGCTAAACGGTCAGCCTGTGTTCTGTGTAGAATCTCACGTCATGGCAGTAGACGGCGGTGGCTACGTTCCAGAAACATTAGTGAACAGTAAGAAAGACCTCTTAGCGAAAATCGCTTATTACGGCTACACCAATACCAGCCGTACCAATGTTGATTATGCCACAACCCAGATTATGATATGGGAAACCTTGGGCGATAGATACATTTCCTCATCTGTGCCAAATTATCAAGGACGTAAAGCTGACATCATGGCAAAGGTGAATAAACATGATACCCTACCATCATTCAACGGTCAGTCGGTATCGGTAACGGTTGGTGATAGTATCACCCTAACGGATTCCAACGGTGTCCTAAAAGACATGACCTTGGAATCCAATGGTGCAAATGCCACGGCGAACCACAGCGGAAACACCTTGAAGATTACACCAAGTAAAAACTCTAATGATGGTACTATCACATTCCGCAAAGTACCTCAAAATGAAGTTGGTACTTCCGTTGTCTATAAGAAGTCCAATTCTCAATCCTTGGCGAAGTTCTATCTGGCTGACGGCAAAAAAGCGTCGGTTAAGGTTGATGTTATCCATCTTGGAAATGTCCAAGCCAAAAAGATTGACGAAGATACTGGTAAAGCCTTACCTAATGCTAAGTTAAAGTTTGAATACAACGGCACATCTAAAGAGATCGCGACGGATTCAAACGGACTGGCTACCATCAAGGATATAAAAGAGGGAACAACGGTTACCATCACCGAAGTAACCGCTCCAAATGGTTACGTTAATAAAGGTGAAATCAAAAAGGTAGTTATCAGACCAAATACCACGGTATCAGTAACCTTAAACAATAAGGAACAGCTTGGACAAGTCATGCTCTCTAAGACTGGTAAAGAGTTTGGTTCTTCCATGCTCAATCAATATTACTCGTTACAAGGTGCGGTCTATGGCATTTACAACGTAGATGGTACAAAGGTTTCTACTATGACAACTGACGTATATGGGAAAGCCATTTCCTCACCTTTGAAATTAGGCAAATACTATGCGTTGGAATCCAAAGCACCAGCAGGATATTTGTTGAATCCAAGCAAGATTCCATTTGAACTAAAATATGCAGGTCAGACAGTGGAAATTGCTTCTACTGCTATCGCCCAAGAAGAACAGGAACAAAAGGGAAATGCAACGATTATCAAAGAGGATTCTAAAACTGGTTCAACACCCCAAGGTGGGGCAAAGCTAGACGGTGCTATCTATGAGTTACGCTGTAAAGCCAATGATGAAGTGGTAAAAACAGTCACTATCAAAGATGGAAAAGCCGTTGTCAAAGGCATATACCTTGATGATTATTACTGGATTGAAACCGAAGCACCAGAGGGTTACTTACTTGATGAAACAAAACATCACTTCACCTTAAAGTATGCAGGTCAGAACGAAGAAACCACCGTCGAAACCGTAACTGTCAAAGAAACGGTTATCACTGGTGGCTTTGATTTAGTGAAGTTTGGTAACTACGACTGGAAAGGCACACTTGCCAACCTATTGAACAAAAAAGAAATCAAGCCACTGGAAAATGTGGAATTCTCGGTATTTAGTGATACCACTGGAAAACTGGTTCAGAAAGGTTTAACCGACAAAGAGGGTTATTTGAAGTTTACAGACTTGCCTTATGACAGCTACACCGTCAAGGAAACCAAAACACCAGAGGGCTACGAGCCAGCCAAAGACTTCAAGGTGACGATTCGTGAGCAGAACGAAACCCACCACTATGCCATTGAGAATAAAGTCATTGAGGAAAAGTTGAAAGTTGTCAAAGTAGACGCTGAAACTGGTAAAACCATTCCAAGAAGTGACGCTGGCTTCCAGATTAAAAATCTTCAAACTGGTAAGCTGGTATCTATGCCGAAATTCAATGAAGATGGCGACACCGATACATTCTTTACCAATGATGAGGGTTACTTGATTACACCAGAATCATTAGCCTATGGTGATTACGAATTAATCGAAGTCCAAGCACCAGAGGGTTACTTATTAGCCAAAGAACCAGTGAAGTTTAAAGTTGATGGTTCTAATGATGGCTTAATTGAGATTCGCTTTGAAGATAAATCCCAAAAAGGTGTTGCCGTTTTAACTAAGACTGGACAGACACCGATTGATGTTAAGGTCAAAGATTCTGATTATGGCAAAGTCTATGAATTTGTCTATGAATATAAACCAGTAGCAGGTGTTACTTACCGCCTTGAAGCCGTAGAAGATATTAAAACCAATGACGGTACTATCCGAGTAAAGAAAGGTGAAACCGTTGGAACAGTCACAACAGATGAAAACGGCGAATGGACATCACCAGAGTTATACCTTGGGAAATACCAAGCGATTGAAGTATCAGCTCCGAATGGCTTTATCCTTGATACAACACCAATTTCATTTGAACTGAAATACGCAGGTCAATTAGTGGAACTGACTTCTACTTCCCTTACGGCGACCAACGATTTCCAATCCTTAGACATTCAGTTATTCAAGAATGAGGAATCAATCGCTACATGGAATAACAACAATCCAGAGCTTGAAGTGATTCAAGGAAACAACAAGGTCTTTGGTATCTTCACTCGTGAAGCACAAAGCCTATCGGATTCTTTACGAGTGCCTGCCAACGCCTTAGTTGCCTACCAAGCAGTCAAAGATGGAAAAGCAGTTTTCGAGCTGAAACTTCCACAGGGAAAATACTACATGAAAGAGTTAGATTCTGGTGATTCTCATATCTCTAGTGATACCGAGTATGACTTTGAATTTACGGCTGAAAATAACCACGCCACATTCCCTATCCATATCTACCAAGATACGGTGGTTTATGGTCGTGAAACCATGCAAAAGATTACTCGTAGCCCTATCTTAAACAAGCTACATTTCAACCAGTTCACGATTAAGAAAGTCAATGAGCGAGCAGTATTTGATGAGAATACACTTGTCTATGATTATGACGCTTTAGGAACTGGTGCAATATTTACGCTGGAAAATACCGACGGTGCTATTTTACAAGAAGTTACTATCACCAAAGATGGCTTAGGTATCTTCGAGCAGATTCCAGTCGGTACATTCTTCTTGAAAGAAAAAGCCCCATCATCTGACGACTTCCTCGTATCAGATGAAGTGATTCGCATTGAATCCACCAAAGACGGTATCAAAGCCTTTAATGAGAAAAACGAATTGCTTGGGGAACAACCAGCTACTACAGAGGAAACCGAAGCAACCATTCTGTTTGAGCTAAAAAACCACCTTATCAAAGGTACAGCAGAACTGGAAAAGAAAGATGTTTCCACTGGTGAATTACTACCAGATACAGGCGTTCGTATCTTAGATAAAGACAAAAATGTTCTTATCGAGGGTCGCACGGACGAAAACGGTGTATTCCGCTTCAAGGAATTACCAAAAGGCATTTACTACTTCCAAGAGTTTGACGCACCAGAGGGTTATCGGTTAGACGAAACCCTTATGCAATTTGAAATCAAGGAACATGGAGAGGTGGTGAAATGTGAAATGACGAACCAGAAAATTGAAATACCGAAAACACCAGAAACCCCAACGCAAAATTCATTCCCTAAAACTGGTGATACAACCAATATCGCTTTGGCGGTGATTGGATTGGCATTATCCGCAACTGTGATGGGCGTGGTCTACTTCCGTCGCAAAAAAGCAAAAGCTGAATAATGAGAAACGACTTAACGCAAGGATCAGTCATAAACAATGACTACCCCTTGCGTTTTTCGATTTAGAAAGCTGGTGAAAGATGAATCCGATACGTTCTCCGACAGCACAACGCCTGTCATTAAAAACTGAATACAAATAACAACTAAAACAATAGAAAGAAAAGAGGTAAAAATTTATGGAACTAAAACACGTAATTCCGAACATGGAAAAGACATTTGGACAATTAGAATACGCTGGTGAGGGTAAGGTAGAACAACGCCGTATCAATGGCAAGCCGACCATTCTCTCACGAAGCTACAACTTATATTCCACGATTCAGCGAGCAGACGACATTGTGGTTATCTTACCTGCTGAAGCTGGCGAGAAACACTTTGAAGCCGAGGACAAAATCCGCTTGATTAACCCTAAGATTACAGCCGAGGGCTATAAGATTGGTACTCGTGGATTCACAAATTACATTATGCACGCCGACGATATGGTGAAAGAATAAGAAAGGATAGGTAAAAATATATGAGATTAGCACAAGGAATCGTTATTGAAAAAGTAGAAACATTTGGAATATTGAAGTTCTCCGCATTACGCCGTGAGGTCAAAGTCGTTGATGATGAGGGCAATGTGACCGAGCAGGTCAAGGAACGTACTTATGACCTCAAATCCAAAGGACAAGGACGCATGATTCAAGTGAGTATTCCTGCCGAAGCTGGCGAGAAAAACTTTGACTACAACGCCGAGGTAGAGCTTATCACTCCAGTAGCAGACACCGTAGCAACTGCTACGTTCCAAGGGGCAGACGTGGATTGGTATATCAAGGCAGATGATATTATCTTGAAAAAGCCTGCTGGAAATCAACCACAGCCACCGAAGCAGAATCCAGATAAAAACAGTGTGAAATAAGAGCTATTCAAAACTTAATGGGGTTGATATAATAAATGAAAAAGAAATTTAGGAGTATAGAATGAATGGACAAGATTTCAAAAAATTATTAATTGATACTGTAAAAGCTGATGATAACCCTAATAAAGAACAGATATTACCTCTCTTGGAATTGGTAACTGTTCGTAATGAACAAACGGGCGAATTTACCAGAAATTTATGGAATCACTGTAAAGAATATATTTATTTATGTATCATTCCCCAGAAAGTAGTTGAACTCAAAAAGTACAAAGACTATTTGTTTGATATTTGTGATAGTATTTATCCTCCAAATGATGATTATGAATTTTGGGGATTAGATATTCGACCAGGAGAACTTCCAAATGATGATAGTTTAAGTCAAATCGTTCTGTTTGAGAACATACAAAAACAAATTGTTGATGAAATAAAAAATGCAAAATATGTAATCTGGATTGCTATGGCATGGTTTACTGACCCTATATTGTATAAAGAACTACTAAAGAAAAAAAAACAAGGACTTACTATTGAGATTATTCTTGATGATAATGAGAAAAATCGTAATTCAGGAATTGATTTAGATAAAGAGTTCCCTACCCATTGGGTAACAATAAAATCTTTATACAAGAATATAATGCACAATAAATTTTGTATCATAGACTTTCAAACTGTTATTCATGGTACTTTTAATTGGACAAAAGCCGCTAACTTCAATAAAGAAACAATTGCTGTTGTGAAAAACAGAACAACAGCCGAAACATTTGCTGATGAATTTATGAGCATCAAAAGGAAAATTCTATCGTAATAAAATATTAATCGTTACAGGACTTGATTCTAAGAATTTAAAGAAAGCATGTGAATTATAGGCGACGTGTTGGTTTGTTTTATAGCGATTATTGAAAAGGAGATTATTTATGGCAAATTCAACTGAACGAGAGGGTGTGTATCATTGTGGGAAAATTGCTGCACGCAATAACTGGATGTTTCGAGAGCAACCAGTTGATGACGTTGGTATTGATGCTCATATGGAGTTGACGGAATCTTCTGGTGAAGCAAAGCAACTTCTTGCTTTGCAAATAAAATCGGGGGCAAGTTGGTTTAAAGAAAAAAAGGATGATTATATAATTTTCCGTGATATTAATGATAGACAATACAATTATTGGACGACGAACTCTTTACCTTGTATTGTTGTTTTATATAACCCTGATGATAATATGTGCATTTGGCAAAAGTTAACAACTGAAACTATTGAGAAAACTAAAGGTGGGAAAGGGAAGGGGTTTTTTGTTAAAGTTCCTTTAGCTCAAGTTTTCTTAAATGCTTCGTCAAATAAAGAGCTTATTTCTTTTACCAAATTGCCAGAGCACGTTGCAAATTACAACTTTTTGCTGTCTCAAAAAAAATTTATGAACATCATTCAAGCGGGTGGCACAATCAAACTGCATTCAACGGAGTGGATAAACAAGAGTAGTGGCAGAGGAGCCACAGAATTAATTGTTGATGATGGAAAAAGCATTGAGGAATATTCGTATCCATATTGGTTTCCCTTTACGCCGTATACTATGGTTTTTCCAAAACTATTCCCGTGGGCAGATTTTTCTGCCGACGAGGATTTTTTTGAGGAAGATGACGAAACATTGTGGCGTGAATATCACTGTCATTATGATAAAGAAGATGATGAGTGGTTGGTTGTGGGAGATACATTTGAAGATTTTCGTGAAAAATTAGACCCAATGCGTAGCATTAACCATGCAGGAGAAGTTGCCGAATATATGTTGGTACTTACCTTAAATGAGTTGGGCAAATCATTTTTAAATGTCGATAAATTTGTTTCACAAAATCAACCTTATACTGATGCAAGAGCGAAAGGAGAATGAATAATGAAAAAAATTAAACTCAATGAAAATGCGGGAAAAATGACTTCAATTGATGGATACAGACTTAATCCGACTGAAAAGTATGTGATTAACATTGAAGAGGAAATGGAATTTCAATCAGCGACGATGATGGCATTTCAGATAATGGGACCTCCGCCCGCACTTAAAAATTATCATGCATGGCTATTTGAAAATAATTTCAGTGTAGAGGCACCTAATCCGTCGAATGATTTTGTCGCTCAATATTATGGAGTTAAACCACTTTGGAAAACTCGGTATTCACAAGGTATTGTTGTTAAAGCTGAGAATGAGAGCGACTATTTCATTGTTATGGAGTGTAGCAGGGAAAATAAAGGATACAAGTATACAAATGTCATTGTTACTCTAGGTGGTTGTTTATGATTAAAAACTATATTTATATAAAATTTTAGCCTTTTATGTATGAGCATTAGCAAGAATACTTATGATTTTCTTGTACGCTAAAAAAGACTAGAGCAAGTTCTAACTTTCATACTGTGAAAGTCACTTTTATTAAACAAGCAGTTTAACCCCTGCTTGTTTTTTTATCCAGAAAGGAGGAACCTCTATTTTCAAATACAAAGGCAAGCGAATACGAGCCAGTGACAAAAGCCTAGTTTACAACACTGCACTAGCAGGATTCAGTTTTTTATTTCTGCTAGTGATGATACCGTTTCATCTATCGGCACTTATGGCGGTGGATTGGAATAGCGTTACAGTTGATAGCCTTATTAAACAACTTCATAGACCGTACTTCTGGGGTAGTGTAATCACTACCCTTTTTGTATGTCTAATTATCGGCTTTCTTTACTACCGATACCGCATTGATTCTGTAAAGCAACTGGAACACCGCCAAAAGTTGGCTCTTATGATTCTTCAAAATGGCTGGTATGAATCCGAGCAAATTCAAGATGATGGCTTCTTCAAAGACCTGCCAAGCTCTAAGACCAAAGAAAAAATCAGCCACTTCCCCAAGATGTACTACTACTTGAAAGATGGGCTTATCCATATCAACGTGGAAATCACAATGGGGAAATACCAAGACCAGCTTTTACAGTTAGAAAAGAAGCTGGAAACAGGCTTATTCTGTGAGCTGGTTGATAAAGAATTAAAGGAATCTTATGTGGAATACACCTTGCTGTATGATACTATTAACAGCCGTATCACCATTGATGAAGTGGTCGCTAAAGGTGGTCGCTTAAAACTCATGGATAACGTCTATTGGGCGTATGATTCACTACCTCATATGTTAATCGCTGGTGGTACTGGTGGCGGTAAGACCTACTTTATCCTTACCATTATCGAAGCACTATTGCGTACTGATTCCAAGCTGTATGTTCTTGACCCAAAGAACGCTGACTTGGCAGACCTTGAAACAGTGATAGATAATGTCTACTATCGCAAAGACGATATGATGGCGTGTATTGACCGCTTTTATAACGATATGCTGGCTCGTAGTGAGGAAATGAAGCGACACCCCAACTATAAGACTGGTGAAAACTATGCTTACTTAGGTTTGCCAGCGAACTTTCTAATCTTTGATGAATACGTCGCCTTTATGGATATGCTGGGAAAAGAAAGTACCAAGGTGGTCGATAAGTTAAAACAGATCGTCATGCTTGGACGACAAGCAGGATTCTTTTTAATCTTAGCGTGCCAGCGTCCAGACGCAAAGTATCTCGGCGACGGGATTCGTGACCAGTTCAATTTCCGTGTTGCCCTTGGTCGTATGAGTGAGCTAGGCTATGGCATGATGTTTGGTTCAGATGTGCAAAAGCAGTTTTTCCTAAAACCCATCAAAGGGCGTGGCTATGTAGATGTTGGAACAAGTGTAATCAGCGAATTTTACACCCCACTTGTACCAAAGAAATACGACTTCCTAAAAAACATAGGAAACCTAACCACCAGAACGCCGACTGTGCCAGTGGCGGACGAAGTGCAAGCCACAGGTGCAGACGAGCGTTGACTTGGTGTGGCGTAAGCCACGCCAAGCGACTAGCCCCCTATACCTAACAGGGGGGCACAAAAACAATAAGAAACAGCAATAGAATAGCGAAAATCCCTTGGCTTTATCAAGGATTTAGCGAATGTATGTAAGGTGTGAATTAGCTCTCAATAGTTCACACCTTTTTTTGATTGGAGGAATGCGATTGAAACAATCCCCTTGGATTGAAGAATTAAAGGAAAAGCGACTGGCTTATGGCATATCGCAAAATAAGCTGGCTATCGCCTCTGGTATATCCAGAGAATATCTTAACAAGATTGAGAACCACAAAGTAGAGGTGGATTCCAAACTAAAGGAACTGATTCTACAAAAGTTGGAATACTTCAATCCAGATAACCCCTTAGAAATGTTATTCGACTATGTGCGGATTCGATTCCCCACAGATAACGTCGCCTTTGTCATTCATGATATTTTACGGCTGAACATTGACTACATGATTCATGAGGATTTTGGCTACTACTCCTATCCAGAGCATTACCGCTTCGGTGATGTCATGGTGCTTTGTTCCCACGACTTAACCAAAGGCGTGTTGCTGGAACTCAAAGGAAAAGGTTGTCGCCAGTATGAAAACTTCTTGCTGGCACAGCACCGTAACTGGTATGACTTCTTCCGTGATTGCTTAAATGTCAAAGCCGTATTCAAACGAGTAGACCTTGCCATCAACGATAAGGTCGGAATCTTGGATATTCCAGAACTGGCAAAAAAGTGTGACGAAGAAGAATGTATCTCCGTCTTTCGTAGCTTCAAGAACTATCGTAGCGGTGGGTTAGTCCACCGTGACGAAAAGCCAGATATGGGAAATACCCTTTACATTGGTTCACTAAAAAGTGAGGTCTACTTCTGTATCTATGAAAAGGACTACGAACAATACGTGAAGAATGATATTCCTCTTGATGAAGCGGACGTAAAAAACCGCTTTGAGATTCGCTTGAAAAATGAGCGAGCCAGTAAAGCCATTGAGGATTTATTGAAATTTGAAAATGCGGAACGAACGGCATTTAAGATTATCAATCGGTATCTGCGTTTTACGGATAAAGACGATACCAAACGTCGTAGCGACTGGCAGACAAATGAACGCTGGGAATGGTTCATTGGTAAGAATCGAGGTGAATTACGCTTAACTACCAAACCAGAGCCATACAGCTATGAGCGGACGCTCAACTGGCTACGCCATCAAGTAGCACCCACGCTTAAAGTAACCAGTATTCTTGATGTGTTAAATGAAACCAATGTCCTACCAGAAATGATAAAGGAAGCCAAACTCACCGAGAAACACGAGAAACTAATTGAACAACAAAATCTGTCCGCCGAGGAGGTGATTGTCTAGCGGATAGCGTAACTTGCGACTTCTAACTTAGAGGTCGCTTTTTTGATGGAAAGGAGAATTTTATGTGGCTATTGATTAGCCGTTTTCTACTTATTGGATTAGGTGTTCTCATTGGCGTTACATTGATGAGCCTAATGCAGATTAGTAAACAAGCAGACAAGCAACTAGAAGGAATTCAAAGGAGGAATGAAGAATGAATTTTGGACAAAATCTTTACAACTGGTTTTTAAACAATGCTCAATCGCTGGTACTTTTAGCAATCGTGGTGATTGGTCTGTACTTAGGCTTCAAGCGTGAGTTCTCAAAGCTGATTGGTTTTGTGATTATCGCCTTGATTGCCGTAGGTCTTGTATTCAACGCTGGCGGTGTGAAAGATGTACTACTTCGTCTATTCAACCAGATTATCGGTGCGTAGGAGGTGGCACAAAATGGAAATGCAAGTTTATGTTGCCAATCTTGGCAAGTACAACGAGGGTGAACTGGTAGGAGCATGGTTCACCCCACCTATTGATTACGAAGAAATGGAAGAACGTATCGGCTTAAATGGTGAGTATGAGGAATACGCCATTCACGATTACGAACTGCCCTTTGAAATCAGCGAGTACACTTCTATCAGTGAAATCAACCGCCTATGTGAACTGGTGATGGAATTAGAGGGTTCGCCTATCCTTGATGAACTAAAAGAGATTCAAGGTATGTGGTTTGGCTCTTTGGAAGAACTGCTGGAACACGTAGATGATATTCAATGTTACAGCGATTGTGATTCTATGGAAGATATTGCTCGCTACTACGTGGAAGAAACTGGACAGCTTGGAGAAGTACCAAGCAACCTACAAAACTATATCGACTATCAATCTCTTGGTCGTGACATGGAAATCGAGGGCAATTATCTTGTTACCTCTCATGGTGTCTTTGAATACTGTGCCTGACTTATAAAAATCCGTGTTATAATATAACTACTATATTACATTCGGAAAGGAAGATTATATGTCATATGTATTTGGTAATTTAAAACTTTTGTTTGAAGATATGAAAGATAAACAATGGGTAATTGATGCTTTTGATTTCTCTTATAAAAAAAAGCGATATGTTGTTTTGGTAAAAAGAATTGAAGCTGGAGAAAATCCACCACCATACTCATTAGTGAAACTAGAATTTCTAAATGAAAAAGATTTTTCAGAAAGTCTAGTTACCTATGCTAATTCAGTGAGGTTATTAACTGATATAGATAATGTCAAGAATTTTTTTGGTGTTGAAAACAACCCTAACTCTGGAGATTTTGAAACACAATTTTATAATTGCTTGGCTGAATTTATACCTGATTCAGTAAGTAATAATAAAACTCAAATTCAAAAAAAGGCTATGGTATCATCTCTCAGTAAAAGTGATTCTGAAGACCCTAATAAAATATATTGTTACGCAGTTAGGAGAAATGCAGTCAAACAAGATGGAGCACTTGGTCAAAGAAGTCCATTTAATGATAATAAGACGAAAATATTGCGACCTGTTTTGTATGACAAACTCCTTAAAGAAACTAATTTAAGTTTTATGTATTCAACAGATCCTAATGACCTAAAAAGTGATGGTGAAATTATCGCAAATTGGATTAAGAACAAAAATAAATAACAACATTCTCTAAAGAGCAATCCACTATTGCAGTCGATTGCTCTTTTTCTATGTAAAAAAACAGAAAGGACGTGATGAAATGAAGAAAATCAAAAGCTATACCTCTATCTGGTCGGTGGAAAAAGTCATTTATGCCATCAATGATTTACAGCTCCCTTTTCCTGTCACCTTTACCCAAATGACATGGTTTGTGGTATCACTATTCCTAGTGATACTCTTTGGGAATTTACCGCCGTTATCCATGATTGACGGTGCATTATTAAAATATGCTGGAATCCCTGTTGGACTGACATGGTTCATGAGCCAGAAAACCTTTGATGGTAAAAAGCCCTATGGATTCCTTAAATCTATTATCACCTATATGGTGAAACCAAAGGTCACTTACGCAGGTAAACCTGTGAAACTACACAATCAACGGTTAGATGAAACCATCACCATAGTAAGGAGTGAAATGTATTATGGCGTACCCAATTAAGTATATAGAGAATAACCTGGTATTCAACCATGACGGCGAGTGCTTCGCCTACTATGAGTTGATACCTTACAATTACAGCTTTTTAAGTCCAGATGAAAAGTACCAAGTCCATGACAACTTCCGTCAGCTTATCGCCCAAAATCGTGATGGAAAAATCCATGCCTTACAACTGGCGACGGAATCCAGTATTCGAGCGACGCAGGAACGCTCCAAGCAGGAAGTCACTGGACGGCTAAAAGATGTAGCCCACAAAAAAATAGATGAACAGACCGAAGCGTTAGTTTCTATGATTGGTGACAATCAAGTAGACTATCGCTTTTTTATTGGCTTCAAGTTATTGCTAAACGACCAAGAAGTATCTATCAAAAGTATTGGTGCGGAAATCAAGAAAGCCTTTGAAGAATTTATTCACGGTGTCAATCACAAGCTGATGGGCGATTTTGTATCTATGAGCAATGATGAAATTGACCGCTTTTCTAAGATGGAACACTTACTGGAAAGTAAAATATCCAGACGGTTCAAAATCCGTAAGCTGGACAAAAACGACTTTGGTTACATCATTGAACACCTTTACGGTCAAACTGGTACACCGTATGAGGAATACGAATATCACCTGCCGAAACGGTATAAAGACAAACAAGTGCTGGTGAAAAAGTATGACATTCTAAAACCGACACGTTGTTTGATTGAGGAAAATCAGCGGTACTTACGGTTGGAACATGAGGACATGACAACCTACGTTGCCTATTTCACCATTAATTCCATTGTGGGTGAGCTGGACTTCCCAAGTAGTGAAATCTTTTACTACCAGCAACAACAATTCACCTTCCCAATCGACACCAGTATGAACGTGGAAATCGTCGCCAACAAGAAAGCCTTAACGACAGTTCGTAATAAGAAAAAGGAACTGAAAGACTTAGATAGCCACGCTTGGGAAAGTGACAATGAAACCAGCTCTAATGTAGTGGACGCTTTGGATTCGGTGAACGAACTGGAAAGTAACTTAGACCAAAGCAAAGAATCCATGTATAAATTGAGCTATGTTATCCGAGTGTCCGCAAAGGATCTCGACGAGTTGAAAAGACGGTGTGATGAAGTCAAAGACTTCTACGACGACTTATCAATCAAACTCGTGCGTCCCTTTGGCGATATGTTAGGACTACACGGTGAATTTATCCCAGCGTCCAAGCGATACTTAAATGACTATATCCAGTATGTGACTTCTGATTTTTTGGCTGGACTTGGTTTTGGAGCGACGCAAATGTTAGGAGAAACCGAGGGAATCTATGTCGGTTATAACCTTGATACTGGACGCAATATTTACTTAAAACCAAGCCTTGCCAGCCAAGGGGTAAAAGGTTCAGTTACTAACGCTCTAGCGTCAGCGTTTCTTGGTTCGCTTGGTGGCGGTAAATCCTTTAGTAACAATATGCTGGTCTACTACGCCGTATTATTCGGCGGTCAAGCGGTGATTGTTGACCCCAAAGCCGAACGTGGCAACTGGAAAGAAACCTTACCAGAAATCGCCCATGAAATTAATATCGTGAACCTTACCAGTGACGAGGAAAACAAAGGACTACTTGACCCTTATGTAATTTTGAAACGCAAGAAAGATTCCGAAAGTCTGGCGATTGATATTCTCACATTTCTAACGGGTATCTCTAGCCGTGATAGTGAGAAATTCCCCGTGCTTAGAAAAGCCATTCGTAACGTCACCCAGAGTAACCAGCGTGGCTTACTACTGGTAATTGACCAACTTCGCAAAGAAGATACCACCATCAGTAACAGCATTGCCGACCATATCGAAAGTTTTGTGGACTATGACTTTGCACACCTGCTCTTTAGTGATGGGAACGTCAAACAATCCATCAGCTTAGAAAAGCAACTAAACATCATTCAAGTAGCGGACTTGGTGTTGCCAGACGCAGACACTTCTTTTGAGGAATACACAACAATGGAATTATTAAGCGTGGCAATGCTGATTGTCATTAGTACCTTTGCCCTAGATTTTATTCACTCTGACCGTTCCATCTTTAAAATCGTAGACCTTGACGAAGCGTGGAGCTTCTTACAAGTCGCCCAAGGAAAGACCCTATCCATGAAGCTAGTCCGAGCTGGACGAGCCATGAACGCTGGGGTCTATTTTGTTACCCAAAATGCGGACGATTTACTGGACGAGAAGATGAAAAACAATATTGGTCTGAAATTTGCGTTCCGTTCCACGGACTTAGTGGAAATCAAGAAAACGCTAGAGTTCTTCGGCGTGGATAAGGAAGATGAAAGTAACCAGAAACGCTTGCGTGAATTGGAAAACGGACAATGCCTTATCAGTGACCTTTATGGTCGTGTGGGCGTTATGCAGTTCCACCCAATCTTTGAAGAGCTACTCCATGCCTTTGACACCAGACCACCAGTGAGAAATGAGGTGGAATAATGACAGACAAAGAAAGTAAACGAAAGGAACGATTGATTAAACGACAGAAAAAAGCTCAAAAGAAAGCCGAGAAAAAGCAGGCACGAAAGCAACAGCCCTTGCCTAAGAAGATTTTGAGATTCGCAAGTTTAGCGGTAGTCGCCATAGTTGCCGTTATCTTTATGCTTGCCAGCGTTGGTACGGTAGTTCATGCGACTGGCTTAGTGGACGATACCATCAATACCGCCAATGAGTATTCCAAGTATGGGCTATCCAACTATCAACTCGATTTTTATGTTGATAATAGCTGGGGCTGGTTGCCGTGGAACTGGTCGGACGGTTTAGGCAAGTCAGTAATGTATGGCTTGTATGCCATCACCAATTTTATCTGGACAATCTCACTGTATTTATCTAATGCCACAGGCTACTTGGTACAAGAAGCATATAGTTTAGACTTTGTAGGCAAGACCGCTGATTCAATCGGTAAAAATATTCAAACCATTGCAGGCGTGACACGAGCTGGATTTTCAAGTTCTGGCTTTTATGTGGGATTCCTGCTTATCTTGATTCTGGTTCTAGGAATCTACGTTGCTTACACAGGACTATTGAAGCGTGAAACCACTAAGGCAGTCCGAGCAGTCTTAAACTTTGTGGTGGTCTTTATCGTATCGGCTTCATTCATTGCCTATGCTCCAGACTACATTGGCAAGATTAACGACTTTTCCAAAGATGTGAGTAATGCCAGCCTTGATGTAGGTACAAAGATTGTTTTACCAGATACCAACAGCCAAGGCAAAGATAGCGTCGATATGATTCGTGACAGCTTGTTTTCGGTACAAGTGAAACAACCGTGGCTACTTTTACAGTTTGGTTCAACCAACGTTGACGCTCTTGGTGCTGATCGGGTAGAGAATTTATTATCGACCAGTCCAGACACCAACAACGGCGAAGATAGAGAAGATATTGTCATTGAGGAAATCGAGGATAAGGACAATAAGAATCTTACTATCACCAATACCATTTCCAGACTTGGTACGGTATTCTTCCTCTTTATCTTCAATATCGGAATCTCGATATTTGTATTCCTGCTGACTGGAATCATGATATTTTCGCAGGTGCTTTTTATCATCTTTGCCATGTTCCTACCGATAAGTTTTCTGCTAAGTATGATTCCAAGTTTTGAGGGTATGAGCAAACGAGCGATAACGAAGCTATTCAATGTGATTATGACACGAGCTGGTATCACCCTAATTATTACCGTAGCATTTAGTATCTCCACTATGCTTTATAGTATCTCTGCCAGCTCACCATTTTTTATGATTATGTTCTTACAGATAGTCACGTTTGCTGGTATCTACTTCAAGCTAGGTGACATCATGAGTATGTTTGCTCTACAAGGCAACGATTCCCAAAATGTCGGTCGGCGTATGTTCCGTAGACCTCGTATGTTTATGAACCGTCAAGCAAGGAAGTTACAACGAAGCGTCAATCACGCCATTGGGAAATCCCCAAGTAGTAAAGCACCCAAAGATACCACGGCGAAAACTACAAAAGCCAACCATGAACGAACCAACGGCTCTACCGATGGTAGCTCAACGACAAGGGGAAATCCAACGAAGCCAACAACTGAACCTCGCTCTATGGGGCAAAAAGTCGGCGAGAAAACAGGTCAAGTCATGGACACTAAAAATCGTGTAGTAGATAAAGCCAAGGATATGACCGAGCAAGTGAAAAATACTCCTACCAATGTGAAGTATGCACTTCATAAAGGCAAACGTGACCTTGTGCAAAATGCGTCGGACTTTACCCAATCGGTGACGGAAACCAGAAAGCAAAAACAGGAAGAACGAGCCGAAAACCGTAACCAGAAACGAGCTAATCTTGCACAAAAACGCCTTGAACTGGGTAAGGCGAAGCAGGATAAAGATAAGACTGAACCGATGTATTCAATGCGTCAACGAGAGTATCAGCGTGACTATGAGAATCGTAATAAACCAGTTCCAGCTACCACTGATACTAGAACCAAACCAGCGACTACGGAAACTAAACCGACTAGACCTGTAACGGCGACACCACCAACGCCAAAAACGGAAAGCACTGGTCGGACACCAACTATTAGCCGTGAGAATGTGCAGGTGGACAAACACCCACCAAAACCACCAGTGATTAAGAACCGTTCATCTGATAATCGGACGATACCGGCAAAGGAATCAACTAGAGTAACCAATGTAAAGGAGAACCAATCTACTACGAAGCAGACAACTAGAACGACGAAGAAAACCAAAACCACCAGAGGGCGTAAGAAATGAAGCTAAAATATGTGGCTATCTCTGGTGTGGTATTCTCCCTATTCTTTGGTTTACTGTTTTTTATGGTGGTGGTATTTGCGGATTCTGACGATAGTTCTAGCGGTGGCTTTGATTTAGAAAATGGTGGTCTGAACGTATCAGCGGAAGTGTTAAAACACAAACCTATGGTGGTGAAATATTGCAAGGAGTACGGCATTGAAGAATACGTCAATTACATTCTGGCAATTATGCAGGTGGAATCTGGCGGTACTGCCGAAGATGTCATGCAATCCAGTGAATCCCTTGGGCTACCACCTAACAGTTTGAGTACCGAGGAATCCATCAAACAAGGCTGTAAGTATTTCAGCGAATTGTTAGCCAGTGCCGAAAGTCTTGGCTGTGATATTGATTCTGTTATTCAAAGTTATAACTATGGTGGTGGATTCTTAAACTATGTAGCAAAGAACGGTAAGAAATACACCTTTGCACTAGCAGAGAGTTTTTCAAGGGATAAGGCTGGTGGTAAGAAAGTGGATTATCCAAACCCAATCGCAATCCCCATCAATGGGGGCTGGCGGTACAACTACGGCAATATGTTTTATGTCATGTTGGTAAAACAGTATTTATCACCAGCCCACTTTGACGATGAAACCGTCCAAGCCATTATGAATGAAGCTCTAAAATATGAGGGCTATCCGTATGTCTTTGGTGGTGCGTCACCAAGTACCAGCTTTGATTGTTCTGGTATTGTTCAGTGGTGTTATGGCAAGGCTGGAATCCAGTTACCTCGTGTCGCACAAGCTCAATATGACGCAACAACCCACATACCCATGTCCGAAGCCAAAGCTGGTGACTTGGTATTTTTCCACTCTACCTATAATGCAGGTAGTTATGTCACGCACGTAGGTATTTATGTAGGCGATAACCAAATGTTTCACGCAGGTGATCCGATTGGTTATGCCGATTTGAACAGTAGTTATTGGCAAGCTCATTTAATTGGAGCTGGTCGAGTGATAAACCGATAAGAAAGGATTTGATAAGATGAAACTAAAAATAGAACGAACCAAAAAAGAACCGAAACCGAAGAAACAAAAAAAGCCCCACACTGTAAAGGTGGGAACGCATAAGAAGCTGACAATCGCTTTGTGGGTACTGCTGATTGGAAGTATTAGCTTTGGCGTGTATAAGAACTTCACCGCTATTGATATGCACACTGTCCATGAGAAAGAAGTCATTGAAAAGCAGATAGTCGACACCAATAAGGTTGAAAGCTACGTGGAATCTTTCGCTAGCGAATATTTCTCGTGGCAACAAAGTCAAGAATCCATTGATAAGAGAAACGAACGCTTAAAGCATTATCTGACCGAAGATTTACAGCTCTTAAATACCGATATGGTACGAGTGGATATTCCAACCAGCTCTGCCGTTAGAAAAGTTCAGATATGGAATGTAGAGGAAGTAAACGACACCGACTTCAAAGTGCTATTCTCGGTGGAACATCAATTAACCGAGGGTGAAACTAAGAAGAATGTGCTATCTACCTATACCGTAGTTGTTCACATGGATAAGGCTGGTGATATGGTGATTGTGGAAAACCCAACTATGAATAGCAAACCAGAAAAATCCAACTTCAAACCAAAGCAGGTAGAAAGTGACGGTACAGTGGACGCTATGATGAGTGAAGAAATCAATGGCTTCTTGGAAACGTTCTTCAAGCTCTATCCTAAAGCTACCGATAAGGAGTTGGCGTACTACGTTAGCAATAATGCCTTGCCTACCATCAACAAGGACTATGTATTTGTGGAGCTGGTGAATCCTGTCTACGCTATGAAAGATAACAAAGTGACAGTGATTGTGACCGTGAAATATTTAGACCAAGAAACTAAGATAACACAGTTCTCACAATATGAATTGGTATTAGAAAAACGAGTAAATTGGTTAGTTATTGACTCCAACTAAAACACGTGATAGAATAGGTAACATAAGTTGCGTAACTTATGTTACCTTAAAGGAGAATATTAATGCCACCAAAACCAGTTATTTCCAAAAAAAACATTATTGATGTAGCAATTCAATTAATTAGAGAAGATGGGATGAAAAGTATAAACGCTCGTAGTCTAGCAAGTTCACTTAATTGTTCAACAAAGCCACTATTTCGTATATATAAAAATATGGAAGAATTAAAAGACGAAATAATTATTGAATTGAACCGATATTATGATTCTTTTATGGATTGTAGAATGAATCAAGAAAATAGGTTATTAAGTCAAGGAATAGCTTATATTGAATTTGCAAGACAGGAAAAAAATATCTTCAGTACACTTTTTATGAACAGAACGCTAGAGGGTTCGTCTTTGGAAGACATTATTAATGCAGATTGGAACAGAGAATCGATTGAGAATGCCCAAAAAGTAACAGGATTGTCATTAAAGAATACAGAAACTCTATTTATTAATATTTGGCTTTATTCGCATGGGGTTGCTACACAAATAGTAACAAATGGTATAGATATTTCACAGGAACACGTAAGTGACTTACTTACACAGGCTTTCATAAATTTTTCAAAATCAAACTAATTATTAAGGGAGAGAATTTTATGCTGAAAAGCAAGATACGAACACATGAAGAACAAGTTGAGTATATGTCTGAATTGAAGGATTGGTTGCAAAAAGAACATGATACACCACCCGAAAAGATGGCAGATTTCTTTTCTAGCCGAATTGACATATACGATAAGGTACATCTTGAGCACTGGTCAAAGGAATACGAACATATCGGTGAATTCTTTGATGGAAATATTGATACTCTTTTAGATATAGGCTGTGGTACAGGTTTAGAATTAAACTCAATTTATCGGAAATATCCGAAGATAAAAGTCACAGGTATAGATTTATCGGAAGATATGCTTAATCAGTTGAGAGCTAAGTATAACAATAAGGATATTAACTTGATAGCTGACGATTATTTTGAACACTCATTAAAAAAAGAAGTCTATGACGTTGCTTTGTCAGTCCAAACTTTACATCATTTCAAATATGAAAAAAAGAAAAAAATTTATGGGAAACTTTTCAACACAATCAAAGCTGGCGGATATTATATTGAATGTGATTATATGGCTAGTTGTATTGAAGAAGAACAATTATGTTTAGAGCTATATGAATACAAGCATAATAAATTCAATATTCCAGAGGACGAATTTATCCATGTTGATATTCCCTTAACACTCGAACATCAGATAGAACTATTGAAATCTGCGGGTTTTTCAGATGTGAGTGTTTTATATGAAAATGGTGGAACAAAGATAATAAGAGCTAATAAATAATATGGAGAAAACAATATGAAAATAGGTTTTGACGATATGGAATGGATTTTATGTCCAATATGTAAAAATAAAACAAGAATAAAGATTCGTGAAGATACACGGTTGAGTAATTTTCCTTTATACTGCCCAAAGTGTAAGCAAGAATGTTTGATAGAAATAAATAAATTTAAGATTACAATCATAAAAGAGCCAGATGCTAAGACGCAGAGCCGATAACTACGAAGTTGAAACATACTTCCAGTTATCGGCTTTTTTGATTGATGGACATAAAAAAGATACACAGTTATTGGTGTAGTGGCAACAAGGAGGAGCTACTATGCCTGTGTGCGAAGTGATTATAGTTAAAGTTGAATACAAGTTTCAGATACACATTTTTTCCGCAAGGATCGAATGTGTATTTTTTTTGAAACTTTTTTCTGATTTTTCGATATTTTACCCCCTCCCGTCAGTGATAGGAGTGAGCAAAGGATAGCTCTCCTTTGCAAAGCGGAAAGGGGGTGAATCTTATGGCGAATACTTCTGATTATGAAAAGATTATCGAACATCAATTTGATAGCTTCTGTAAAACAGTCTTACGGAATCAAGCAAGAACTATTTACGAAGATAATCGACGCTGGCAAAAACGCTTCATTTCTTTAGAAGCTCTGACACCAGATGATTTAGCAAAGCTATGTAGTCTGGATAACTACGAAGCCGAATGTATCTTCTTTACAGCGTTTGATTACGAGATACCGATTGAAAATATTCTGATTGCGCAGGCAATTGAATCACTTTCAAAAAGACGGCAAGACATTATCCTGCTTTCGTATTTTCTGGATATGAAAGAAATGGACATTGCTTCAATGATGAATCTTGCTCAAAGTACCGTGCATTACCACAAGGAAAATGCTCTGGACGAGTTACGGAAATTTATGGAGGAACACACAAATGAATAAGCAGAACGTATTACCATTCCCAATCATTGTGTTGGCGGTTCAAGGCGACGTTATGGCTATGAACCAGATTTTAAAGCACTTGGAACATTACATGATTAAGCTCTCACAGAAAACCTTGTTTGATGAATTTGGCAATCCCTACATTCATGTAGAGCCAGAAATCAAACGGGCATTAGAAACCAAGCTAATTGTGGCGGTTCTCAATTTTGAGCTAATTTAACAATTATCCTCTCCCCATGTATCGAGAAAATGCGTTGGTGCATGGGGAACTCTTAAAAATTATTTGTCTATCAAGTTCCACAAGCCATTGTGATCCTTGATAGGCAAATAAACGCCGATTCGCTCTTTGACAACTGAATAGCATAGCCAGACACATTCAATCTGTAATAAGCTGTGTAAGCAAATACGTCATGACTTCTTTTGAACGAGCGACAACTATTTGACCTACAATCTTCAATCTTGGAAATTGAAGTAGCCATGATTTATAGATTGCCATAATGATACTCCTACCTTGAACGCTTCACCGCATTGGGTAGCTACTCCGAGTTTGAGCAGAGGTGAAATTCCTGTGGGTTCTCCTAGACCATCTGGCTATGTATGAAGACTACTAAAATGAAAGGAGCTGATTTATGAAAATGCAGTTGTTAGAATATAGTATGCAATTAGCTATGTTAAAACAGCTTTACAATAAAGGTCTAATAAGTGACAAGGAATATCAGAAGATGGAACAACGACTAAAAAAGGACTATGGGATTGTTTCTAATATTACTGCTTGAATTGTGTCTTGATTCGCATTATAATAAACGCTATAAAGGGAATACAAAAAAGAGAGGTGATGGTATATGACAGAAATAGAAATTATCAAAGCGAATCGTACAATAACAGATAGAAACAAAACCCATAGTCTACAATTATTAAGAGTAGGAGCGTATTGTCGTGTTAGTACCGATTCCGAAGACCAGCTAAACAGCTATAAGTCACAAGTTACCTATTATACAAATCTTATCAAGAAGAACAAAGATTGGGTATTTGCTGATATTTATGCTGATGAAGCTATCACAGGAACACAAGTTGATAAGCGGACAGGTTTTCAACGGCTGATTAACGATTGTATGAATGGCGAACTGGATATGGTGATAACCAAGTCTATTTCAAGGTTTGCTAGGAATACACTTGATACATTGAAATACGTTCGTATGCTAAAGGAAAGGAATATTGCAGTCTATTTTGAAGATGAAAAAATCAATACCTTAACTATGGACGGCGAATTGTTACTTGTAGTTCTAAGTTCAGTGGCACAACAGGAAGTAGAAAATATATCTGCCAATGTTAAAAAAGGTTTGAAAATGAAGATGAGCAGTGGTGAGTTGGTTGGATTCCAAGGTTGCCTTGGTTATGATTATCACCCAGAGGATAAAAGTATCACTGTCAATGAAGAAGAAGCTGTAATCGTAAAATATATTTTTAATAGATATATTGAGGGAGCAGGCGGAAGCGTGATTGGTAGAGAGCTTGAAAATCTTGGATATAAGACAAAGCGTGGTAGTAGTAACTGGGCTGAATCAACGGTCTTAGGAATTATCAAAAATGAAAAGTACAAAGGAGATATATTACTGGGTAAGACATTCACAGTTGACCCTATCTCTAAACGCCGACTTGCCAATTATGGTGAAGAAGACCAATTTTATTTGAGAAATCATCACGAACCAATTATCACAGAGGAAGTTTTTGAGAAAACTCAAGAGATACTAAAGAAGCGTAGTATTCCGAGAGGATCACACGCTTCAAATGACGGAATTGTAAAACGTCAAAAATATAGTCGCAAATATGCCTTTAGTTGTATGCTGGAATGTGGATTTTGCGGTGGAACACTTACACGAAGAAAATGGCACAGCAGTAGCCAGTATAGAAAAGATATTTGGCAATGTGTTGTATCTACGAAAAAGGGAAAGAAACATTGTCCTCATAGTAAGGGAATCCCAGAAGAAGCCATAGAGAAAGCCTTTGTTGAAAGCTATCGCCAGTTGTGCAATGGCAATAAGGATATAATGGAAGATTTCTTGAAAAAGTTAGACGAAACACTGAATGAAAGTAGTGTCGAGAAGCAATTCAAGAAAATTCAAAAGAAAATTGCGACCTTAGATAAGAAAAAGAGTAATCTTGTTGATATGAGATTAGATGAAAAAATCGACAAAGAAACTTACGAGATGAAATTCACTGAAATAACCTTGAAGCTAGATGAATTATTAAAGGAACGTACATCATTAGAAAATTCCTTGGATAACGAACATACTATGAAAAAGCGGTTGGCTGAATTTAGAAAGACGTTGCAAAACAACCAAGTCCTTGATGAATTTGACCGCTATGTTTTTGAAAGCATTGTAGAAAAAGTAATTGTGGGTGGTATCGAAGAAGATGGCACGATTGACCCTCACAAACTCGTATTCATATATAAAACAGGATTGACAGACAGCCAAGATGGCGGTAAGTTTAAACCGAAACGAAAGAATGCGAAGAAGTCAAATGACACAGTTACCACGGATTCTAATTTGTGTTCACAAGCAAGTGACGAGGATAATAAACTGTGTTCACATGCTAGTAACCACACACATCGAGTGTGTAGCTCTGCTCACTCGTGTGGAACGTTGATATAATAAGGTTTGAGCTGCTATGGATAATTCTGTAGTAGCTCTTTTTTGGTGTAAAAAAGACAATTTAAGGGCTAACCATAGAGTTGACAGAAATGCTTTTAAGCTTTGAGTTGACAGGTTTTACACTGTAGAGTTGACAGCTTAGATGATTTTGATAACGGTTACGTGATATAATATATTATCGAACTTTCAAGGGAGACATGATCATGAAGTAGATTTTTATTTTTTCAGATACACAGAAAGACAATATTTCATATTTTGAGCGTGAGCCTGCAATTTTGATTTCGATGAGTCGAAGTGACTTTCCATATTTGAAAGAACAGGATTTCGCAAATTATCCAGCTGTTTATGTTTTGATAGGAGGGAACAAACGATATGTTGGACAGGCTGCCGGGCAATCAATCTCACTTCGGCTATCGCAGCATTTTCTCAAAGAAGACAAAGCTTGGGTTGAATCTGTTTTGTTCTTTGCAAGAGCTGATGGCATATTGACTGGTGGAAAACGAAAACTCTGGCGGGGAGAAGCCGTCAGATTGATTCTTAGAAACGAGAAGTACATGGGGGATGCTTTACTTCAAAAAACTTACACGACTGATTTCCTGACGAAGAAACGAGTAAAGAATGATGGGAGTTATGCGCAGCAGTATTACGTTGAAAACAGTCATCCAGCGATTATTCCACGTGTCATCTTTATACAGGCTCAGCAAGAGCTCGACCGGCGTAAATCGATGAAAAATAAACAGTCACAGTGCTTTTCAGGAAAGTATGCTTTATCCGGAATTACAGTTTGTGGTGACTGTGGCAATGCGTATCGCAGAGTTCATTGGAAGAATCGTGGAACCGTCTGGCGATGCAAATCCAGAGTTGATAAACGAGAACATAATTGCAATGGACGAACAATTTATGAGAAAGACCTACATGAGGCTATTATCAAGGCAATTAATGAAACATTAGTCGTTCGTGATGCTTTTCTTCAACAATTAAATGACAATATCAACTCAGTTATGACTGATGGATTAACTGACCGATTGGGAGAACTAGACTGTCAGTTGAAAGAGCTTGAAGCTGAAATTATTAGCCTGGCAGTTGGCGGTCAGGGTTACGATGAATTGGCAAGTAAGATCCTGGCATTAAGGGATGAACGAGATGCGGTTTCAAAAGAAATTGCCACGGATGCCAATATGAAACAACGGATTGATGAAATGGAAGATTTTGTAAAAGGACATGATGCCATCGTTGAGTACAGTGAAGTGCTTGTCCGACGCTTGATTGAGAAGGTGACCATTTTTGAAAAGAACATTGTCATTGATTTCAAGAGTGGGGTGAGTGTGACTGTAGACTTATAAATTATGGAAAATCAAGTGCTTACGGACTTCCGTGAGCATTTTTTTGTTTTGTACGTTTTATAATTTAAAGAGTTCGTATATAGTCTCGTGATATAATTATAGATATGATTAGATAGCATGGGAGGATGAATTAATTGGCTAAAAAGTACGTTCAACATTTCTCTACAAGGATTCCGTGGAAAGATAATGGCTTTACCGGAAAAGTTGATAATAATCCCAAACTTAATATTGCTGCACAAGTTATACCTAATATTTCTGATTCCCGTGATTTGGAGTTTGAGGAAACCAATAAAGGGAAGAGATATCAAGATATTGGTCCAATAAAAATGCAGAGCTGGATCACTGAAAACGCAGCATTCATGAGCGAAGAACCAATGTTGCTGAAAATGAATCACCCTTATAAAAAAGGAAATCAAAAATTTAAGCATTTTGAAGAAACAGTATTCAAAGCGGAACCATATTCTTTTTTATTGCGCCCTTTTTCATGGACGCTAAAAGATAATGCTGCAGAGAAGTCCACACGATATCATTTCTATTTTGATTTAGATAAAACAAATAGTATGCTGGAATGGGAAAGCGCTTGGGTATCTCACGGAGGATCACAAAAAGGTATATTTGATTATTTCTTTTCAGGTATCCAGCCCAATGAATCATTAATCTTTCCGTATTTCAAACAAGTTCCATTTATTGACGACAATAGGAAAATTATTGCCGGCATTGGAAACTTGACTCAAAAAGTGAGTATTCACGAATATGAAACTGATGGTTCTAGCAAAGAAAAAAACTATATTTGGGAAACAAACGCGACTCATTCAATACGCGAAAATTCACAGCAAGGCTTTTTGATGCCGTATGTTGAAATTGCGCAATATGCAAAAGAACATCCAGAATTTGATGTGGGAAATGTCACTATATTTGAAGCTGAAGGTTTTAGAGATGAATTTTCTTATGCAGCTGAATGGGTTAGTTATGATGCAGCAATAGATGTTCTTAATCAAGCACAAAAGGTGCTACATAACCTAAAACCACTCAAATTAAAATCTATAGATGAAAAATGGATAGATCATCAGTTGGAATATGTTTCCTCACAATTAGAAAATGTATGGAAACAACGTGGCGTTCATCCAGGTCTTGGAGCCATGTTGTCAGCTTTCAAATTGAAGTATGGATTTGATCTTGCTCATTTTATTACTGGTTCTGAGCAGAATCTCCTATCAGAATTGAGCCTATATTTTTCTGGTGATAAAGAAACAGGGGATGACGTTCTTGATGAACAATTTGCAGACTATGAAGATGAGTATAATGGTTTATTGAGAAACGAAGAAAAATCTAAGTTTTTTGAACTGTTATGTAGAATTAATCTGAACTATGGTCAAGCGGAATATGTATGGGACAAGTATAAAGATAATGCTTCAGAAATTATCAAAAATCCATACCTCTTATACGAGCTAACAAGAAGTGAAAAAGATGAGCATGTAGTTGCAATTTCGCAAATCGATAATGCGATGTATCTTAATGGATTTATTACTGATACTCACCCGTTAGGTAAACCAACAAAAATGAGAGGGGAAGGCGATAAACGAAGATTTAGGGCTATGTCTATTTTTATATTATCAAAAGCGGCAGAAAAAGGACACACACTGTTACCATATGAACAGCTGATTGCTAATATTGAACTTCTACCTTTAGATAGAAGGACTGATTTCAGTTCAGAAAAAATAGATGGATTAATTGATTTCTTGCAGCTTGGAGATCTCGTTGTATTTGAGGATGAAAGATACCTAAAATTAAAAGAATACGATGAGTTCAAAAGATGCATTTCAAGCGTGACACATGCAAGAATTGAAGATTCTATAGAGAACTCTACATCATGGAAAGATGTAATCAATTCAAATTTCGGTACCCTTCAACAAGGAAATGAAGAAAATGATGCAAGTGCACGTAAAGAAAAGGCTATTGCATTATCAGTGCTTGAATCATCACGAATATCGGTATTATTGGGACGGGCCGGCACAGGCAAAACTGCTGCATTAGGCATCTTTTCATCAGTAGAAGAAATTTCTAAAGGTGGAATCTTAGCATTGACTCCTACTGGTAAAGCCAGAGTCCAATTAGAAAAAGCTTTTAGAAATGCTGGCGTAACAGCAGAATTTATGACAGTAGCTCAATTTCTTATCAGATCGAACGGATTTAGCTGGAATACTATGACCTATAAGATGCCAATTAAGGCTAGTTCCAGCGTTGCTAAAACAGTAATAATTGATGAAAGCTCTATGCTTACTGAAAATATGTTTGCTGGAATTCTTAAATTGGTTGATTCTCACGCTGAACGAATCATCTTTATAGGAGATCCTAATCAATTACCGCCAATTGGAGCAGGAAGGCCGTTTGTTGATTTAATTGACTTCTTGAAAAAGAATCGTCCAAATAATATAGCCGAATTGAATACGGAAATGCGTCAAGGAAGTGGTGGGGATGATTTGTCTTTCGCACAATTGTTTTCAAATTCGGATGACGTCAGTAAGGATGTTGTTTATAAAGTGAAATCTGGCAACTCAGATAATAGACTTGAATTTGTTCAGTACAAAGATCAAGAAGAACTTGATTCACTCTTGTTAAATGAGCTAGTGACAATAACTGATATGAATGACGTAAATGACATAGATGGATTCAATTTAAGCATTGGGGGCAGTAAGAACGGTCAATATACCAACTATAACACTGGTGAAAATGTTGAAGATTGGCAAATATTATCTCCAACTAAATTTATAGGCCTTGGTAGTGCATACATTAATGATATGATTCACCGACAATACAGACAAGATATTGTCGACAAGTGGAATCAATACCCATTTTCAAAAAATAATCCGCAATCCATACAGAATATCGTTTTTGGAGATAAAGTTATATCAAATCGTAATGGAGATATTAATTACTGGGATGGAAGTTCGGGTAAGTCGTACATTTCAAATGGAGAAATTGGAATCATGTCTGATTATCCTAGCCACTATGGAAAAACCGATAAAAACACATCATGGTATAAATTTAGATTTGCATCCTTTGAAGGAAAAGTGTTTTCATATACAAAAAATGATTTTGGCGGTGAGAATAGCGATTCAAAATTAGAATTAGCTTATGCATTGACAGTCCATAAGTCACAGGGTTCAGGTTTTGGAAGGACTATTGTCATAATTAATGGTGCAAATTCATTTGTAACAAAAGAGTTGTTGTATACTGCTTTTTCAAGACAAAAAGAAAAGCTTATAATTTTAAGCGATTTATCTGTTGATGAATTAGTTCAGTATTCTAATGACTGGTATTCAGATACTAAGCAACGTTATACTGATTTATTTGATGTTCCAAATATCGTAGAAATTGAAAAGAATAAGAAGAAACGTTACTTTGCTGAGAACCTCATTCATAAAACTTCAAATGGTGAAATGGTACGTTCAAAATCGGAAGTCATAGTCGCTGATACACTTCATAGATTAGGTGTAACCTACTCTTACGAAGAACAGCTAAAAGTTGGTTCAAGCACCTACATCCCAGACTTCACTTTGCATTACCATGGGAAAGTAGGTTATCTTGAGCATCTTGGAATGTTGGGCGAGAAAGCTTACGCGGAACACTGGAAGAAAAAGAAGAACGATTATTACAAACACGGTATTTCCGAGGAAGAAGGAAACCTAATCGTTACCCAAGATGAGTTGAACGGTTCAATTGATAGTGAAAATATTGAGGCTATAATAACCGGATGGATGGAGTCCTAAAAGATATAAACTTATAGTTTTATTCCCTCAAACTCATTCAATCTATCAACTCAAAAATTATAAACAACCGACATTTATATAGGAAGATACTATGTAGACAGTCAACGCATGTGGAGGCAGTAGCATTATTGGAAAAATAACTCTCCGCCTCATCAATAAAATAAAAAAGCTTGAGTACGTCTATCATGACTCACTAGCGACTAGACCAAACGTCTGGTTGTTAGTGAGCCATTCATAGACCGCTCAAGCTTTTTTTATAAAAACAGCACTTATGTGAATAGCCTAGAGGCGAAAGAATCAGGTCTCTACAGAAGTTAATGAAAAAGTGCTGAAGGTAAAGAGGCCCATGTCTGTGAGCTTCAGTTCAGGAATTACTGACAGCGTTAAGAAAGACAAGGTCAAATAAGGATCGAAGTGAGGATTTGCACCCAGTTTTTCGGCAGCTGCATTCAGCCTTTTCAAGCTTTCGAAAGTTTCTTGATAACCGAGTTGAGACATTAAGCCGCCAATTGCGAGAGGGAGACAGGCGAGTTCTTTTTGATCTCTGACTGCAATTATGCCGCCTCCTGTCTGCAATAGCCGTTCAACAGCAAAAAGCATATCAGCATCATTGGTACCTACGACTACGATGTTGTGAGAATCATGGGAGACGCTCGTCGCTAGCGCCCCATGCTGCAGTTGAAAGCCTTTGACAATCCCCAGACCGATATTTCCTGTCTGACGATGCCGCTCAACGACAGCAATCTTCAGCAGATCCTCTTTGATGGAAGGGGAGAAGCTGCCCTTCTCAAGGGTGACGGTTTCAATCAGCTGGTTCGTAATCAGTGAGTTGGGAATAATCTCAATCACTTTGACCTGTGTACTTTTCAACGGGAGTGAGAAACTATCTTGTGTCAGCGGCAATGCATTCATCGAAGGGAGTTTTTTCAAATGTGGATTACTGCTAGCTGTTGGGAAAAGCTGCTCTTGCAATTGGCCCTCTGCGACTACTTGCTGCCCTTTGACGAAAACATCGGTGGCGGCAAGCGTTGTTAAATCATCAGTCAAAAAGAAATCTGCTTGATAGCCGGGAGCGATGGCACCAATTGTTCTTAGCTCAAAGCACTCTGCCGCGTTTAGAGTTGCCATTTGGATAGCTAATAAAGGATCAAGTCCCTGCTTGATCGCCAATCGGAGACAGTGGTCGATGGAACCTTCTTCTAACAAATCATCAATCAGCTTGTCATCTGTCACAAAGAGACAGCGCCGTGCAGTCGTCTCATTCGCTACAGGCAGCAGCGCGTGTAAGTCTTTTGCAACGGTTCCTTCACGAATCATCAGATAAAAGCCCAGTTCTAGTCGGGCTAAGGCCTCGTCCAAATTTACCGCCTCGTGATCGGTGCGAATCCCGGCAGTCGCATAAACGGCTAATTCATCGGGGGAAATTCCTGCTGCGTGACCATCGACGACGCCACCAGCGGCCTTTATACCGACAATCTTGTCAATGATTTCTTTTTCAGTATGGGCAACTGCTTGGTAATTCATGACTTCAGCAAGGCCCAAGACGTGCTCGTCCGCCATGAAGGAAACAAGGTCTTCTGCGGCGAGAGAGGCACCACTGGTCTCAAAGGCCGTGACAGGAACACTGGAAGGGAGCATGGTAAAAATGTTCATAGGTACCTTTTGAGCGTCATCAATCATGTATTGAATCCCCGTGACTCCTGCGACATTGGCAATTTCATGGGGATCGGTAACTACGGTCGTAACCCCATGCAGCAAGGAAACTTTAGCAAATTCATGAGGCGGTAGCAGTGAACTCTCAATATGGACATGCCCATCGATTAATCCAGGGACCACAAATTGACCGGCAGCATCAAAAACTTTTTTCCCTTCATAAGCGCCAAGTCCGACAATCATTCCGTCTGTGATTGCGATATCAGCTGTTGTGATTCGGCGAGTAAAGACGTTGACCACTTGTCCGTTTTTTATAACGAGGTCAGCAGGTTCCCGTTTGCCCGCAGTTTTGATTTGATGAATCAGTGAGTTGGTCATAAGAACCCTCCGTACCTTTTTTATTTTAGTATATCATAATCTCTTCCGGACCTTTTGACCGAGAAAAGCTTTCAGATACATAAAAGCCGTGGCCATTTCTTCAGATTAATAATTGAAGAGGGCCACGGTTTTGGGGTCAGATAAAAGATGGGGTGATCTTCAGCTTAGTCTGCAATATACCCCAGAATTTTACCAGTATTTTCGCGGATCACAGCTGCAGAAGAGGCAAACTTATCTTTTTCTTCTTCTGTCAAATGGATTTCAAGGATATCAGTGACACCGTTACGGTTCAAAATCGCTGGAACACCGGCGAAAATATCAGCTTCCCCATACTCACCTTCTAAAAGAGTAGAGACGGGAATGATGGAGTTTTCATTGTAAAGAATGGCTTTGATAATCCCCACACAGGCAGACGCGATGCCGTAATAGGTAGTACCTTTACGGTTAAAGATCTCCCAGCCTTCGCGAGTAGTTTTCAACACCAGCTCATCCAAGTCGATATCACCTACTAGTTCTGGGTTATCAGTAATCACATCTTGGAAAGACTTGCCGGCAATAGTGACAGTGGACCACGGCACCATCAGTGAATCGCCATGTTCACCCATGGCATAGCCGTAAACACTGCGGGGGTCTACATCAACGAGATCCGCTAAGAAATTTTGCAGACGAGCCGAATCGATAGAGGTACCGGTGCCTAATACTTGGTTTTTTGGCAGACCCGATAATTTGTAGACCAGGTAAGCCAACATATCTACCGGATTGGAGACTACGATGAAAATGCCATCAAAACCAGATGCCATCACCGGGTCCACGATGGACTTGGCAATCTTGGCACTGATATCGAGAGTATCTAAGCGAGTTTGACCAGGTTTTGGAGGAGCACCAGCTGTGATGACGACGATATCTGCATCGCCACAGTCCTCGTAGCCACCAGCAGTCACTTTGACATTGCGATCCAGATATTTGATGGAGTTTTTCAGATCTCGCACCTCGCCCAACGCTTTTTCGTGATTGAGATCGATCATCAGTACTTCGTCGCAAACCCCTTGAGTGATAAGGCTGAAGGCTGTTGAAGAGCCCACCAGTCCGCTACCAATAATAGCAACTTTTGATTTTTGTATGTGCATGAAATCAGATTCCTTCCTTTAATAAAACTGCTTTTTCTGAACAACTCCATACTAGCAAATTGCGCCCAGATTGACAAAGCTGAGAATCGAAGAAGCGTGACAAATCGCAGAATGAACTGAAATAAATTACCCCATGAAAACAAAAAAGCAGACCAGACAGTTTGCTCTTTTGATGAACGAAAACGTCATGGCATCAAAAACAAACTATTAGGACCTGCTTTTTTGTTAGTACTTGTTAAAGAGATTAAATGGTTGTTTCGCTACTTTGTTTTGGATGATTGTTACGTTTAGCGATAACCGGTAGCAAAGCACCCAAAAGGATTAGCACGATTGGCGTCAAAATGTTAGAAATCATTTGGAACCACCAAGCTTTTGAGCTTAAATCAAATTCCATTTTTGGTACAATCCCTAAAAGACAGGCGAAGGCAGTGAACAAGAAGCACCACAAGCCGACAGCAAAACCGATTTTAGGGTTTTTCACAAATTTATACTCTGAGTCGAACTGATTTCGCGCTTTATTGAGCATCATGAAGGCAAAGAATACCCACAGATAGCGTAATGGCATAACGACAGAGTTCAAATTAGTCATCCATTTTACCAATTCGTTCATGTTGCCGATACCCAGTACAGGCAGCAAAATCAAAGTGCTGACTAAGATTCCTGTCAGCAGGTAGCCATTTTTCAAAATTCCTTTGTCGGTCCGTTGACGCAGCCATTGTGGAATATAAGCTGGATCAGCATCTGCCAAAAGGATCTGCAATGGCGCATCAATAGAAAAGGCCAGTGCTGAGATTTGGCCGATAGTATTTGTCAGAGCGTAGATAATCATTAAGCTGTTGCCGATACCGTAGTATTGGCCCAATTTTTGGAAAGCGGTATAAGCACCATTGGCCATCAAGTCTTCAGGAATATTGTTGCTGGCAAACAGCATACCCATCGCAATGGAACCCAAAATCGCACTGATTCCCACCATGGCAGCTAATAAGATCATTCCTTTTGGAAATTCTTTTGCGGGGTTTTTAGTTTGGTTAACGTATGGTGAAATTTTTTCAGCACCACCTACTGCAAAGACCAACATAGAGATCGTTGTAAAGTAGGTAAAGTCAAATTTAGGGATATAGCTGCTCAGTTTGTCCATGTGTGGTGTTGCAAAGGTGACCCCAGAGTTAATGGCAGGTGCACCAATTGCCAATAGGATAAACAAAATGGACATTACAAACATTGCCGTTCCTGCCAGACCACCGATAATTTTCAGTGTGGACAGACCTTTTGTTGAAAGGTACAAGAAAACTAAGAAAATCGCCAAGCTCAACAGCGCAACGGTAGTGATTGGTAGGGAAGAGACAAGCGTACCGTCGCCTTTGACTGCCCAGCCTAAAGCAATCAGAATTCCTTGAGGTTTTTGCGCCAGATAAGGAATATGGACTACCCAGTAAGTCCAAGCAGCGAAGAAGGCCAGCTTTTTAGTCGTCGTATTTTCTACCCAGGAGCTAACACCGCCATTGCTGTTTTTAAAAGTGGAACCCAATTGGCCCACAATCAGTGCATAAGGGATGAAGTATAAGACTAAGATGATTACCCAGGAAGTGACAACAGATAGGCCTTGTTGTGCATAGTTGTTGACGACATTCCCCAAGCCCCAGACCATACTGAAGGCGATGATACCGATGTTGGTCCAGCGCAGTTGTTTCGTATTCGTACTCATTTTTGATTCTCCTTCTATAAAATAGTAGACAAATGCAGTTCTGAAATCCAGATCCTATAAGACTGCTGATATTTATGATCTGAATAATAACAAAAACCACCGTTCAGCCTAACACAATAAACCGTCCTTTTAAAGCAGAATTTTCATAATAAAAGATAGTTTTTTCATGAAAAAACGCTAAACTTTCGAAAGAAACCTACTGAAATCCAAGAAAATTTCACAAATGAGTCATTTTTTTCTTATAAAAAGAGGTACCTATTGAAAATAGACTTGCTGAATAGTAAGGCATCGGGTATGATAAACGAGTTGTGTCTGAGGGAAGAACAGAGCTGAAAGGCCAAGCGAAAATTATGAGGTGAAATAATGAGTACAGGAAAAGATGCCAAAGCGAAGATGAAGGAACTAATTGAGAAAAAGCAGGGTGGCGGTCGCTCAAAAAAAATGGAAACTCCGAAAAACGACCGTAAGAATATGCGTAAAGGTCCCAAAATCTATAATAAATAGGCTGTCAATTACGATACAGAACAAACACGATTCAGTTCATCTGATTGCAATCATTTCCAGATGCAAGACGTATTTTTCATGCGGATTAGCAAGGATGTGATGATTTTTTACGAACTGACTTTTGTTAATCTGTATCTATTTTTTGTTATTTATAAGAAAGCGGTTGCAGGCGTATTAGTTTAACGCCAGGTTACAAAGTACAGGATTATGTAATCTTGCGACTGTCACAATCGCGTTTTTAGATCCAAATTAATCAAATCTTATGGATTGAGCTCGTAATATTTTTGTCATATTACGATTGTCAGAAAATTTAAAGTTGTCTCGTCCGCTTGCTAGCTGTTTACATAACAGTTAAAACTTAAAATACGGTTATTTTGTAACAATCTTACGAGACTGAAACATTCTGTTATCCAGTTGTTACCATCCGTAGCTTCAAAGTTGCTATGATTGTCTACGTCAATAAGACACATTGCAACTTAAAGGAGACGAATCTATGAAACTGGTAAAAACATTCTTATTTGGTTCCGCGGTAGTAGCAGGAATCGTGGCCTTTGGTGGAAAAGCAGATGCTGCAGAAATCGAACATGTAGTGACATCCTCGGACTCGTTGTGGGGTCTTTCAGTTAAATACTTTGGATCAGAAGCGTATATCGATAAAATCGCTGAAGACAATGATATCGTAAATAAAGACTTGATTTACGATGGCGAGGTTTTACTGATCAATACCGATGACAAGGCTACCGCTTCTGTTAAAACAGCCGAAGCTGACACAGAAGCTTCATCAGAAACTAACCAAGAACCGGCAGCGCAAACTGCAACACAAGAAACTGTAACTGACACGGCTGGTGATCAAAATAGTTACGCTGGAACTACGATGTATATGGAAGCTACAGCCTATAGCTCTGATCCAGCAGATGCCCTTGGTGGCGGGAGTTATACCGCAACCGGCCAAAATCTTTTAGAAAACCCGATGGCAGTCGCAGTGGATCCAAGCGTTATTCCTCTAGGGACTCATCTGTATGTTGAAGGCTACGGTGAAGCATATGCCGTGGATACCGGTGGTGCCATTCAAGGCAATATCATCGATGTTCACTTCCCAACCTATGCACAATGTGAAGCCTGGGGGCGACGACAAGTCAAAGTAACGATTCTTGACTAATCTCAAAACCAAATAAATTGAAAAGCGCCATCTGTTCCTACTTGATGAAGTAGGGAGCAGATGGTGCTTTTTTTTAGGACTATAAGAGATGTCTTCCTTTACAAGAAACACCAGGAAACTTCTGAATAAAAAAACGTAGCCTTTCACAGATAGTCCATATTCATGAAAGCTAGAGTCATTTAGCTTTAGCACACACGGTCAGTCAGTGAAATCTTTTTGCCAGAATTGATCCGGCAAATTGTGATCTTGAAGGGCAAAATCAATATAGTCTTTTAAAAATTCGGAGTTCTTTGCCAATGCTTTATAACTGTCTTTGGCTTTGATGTCAGCGGTTTGTTGGTTGGTTAATTGATCGTTGCCGCTAAAGTAATCCAAATTGACTTGGGCTACCAAATCAGCCACGGGATCAATGATTTTCTGGTCATAAATCCCTTTGTCCATCAAATCCTGATAAACCATTCGGACACCGTCTTTTAAAAATAAGTCTTTTAGATAGGCATCATGGGTGGTTAATGGGGAGCTGGCACCACCGACTTCCGCGATTTTTTTTACGGCCCAATCAGAGACACTGATTGTCTGCCGCTTGTAAGTAATCTGCTTTGGAGTAAGACGCAAGATCCCGTAGCCATGATCGATTATCGCGTAAGAACTGGTTACGATCTCCGTTAGACCAGTTTCTTGCATAATATCTTGAGCATGGATATGGCCGGAAAGCACAACTGGCACCTCATAGGTTTTTAAAAGATTTTTTACTGTGGCGGCATTATCAAGAACATAGCCATTGTTTACCAGCGGATTATGGGTCAGCAAGTTGTGGTGAATGAACACAATGGTGCGTTGCTTATTCTTTTTTGCTTCTTCCAATTGCTCTTTCAGCCAGTTCAGGGTGCTCTCTTTCAATTCGCCTCGGGTAACAGGTTGAGCGGTGCTATCATCGCGAGTATAAATATTAGTATCCAACATCACAAAACGATAGTAGCGGTTAATTGATAAGCTGTAGCTAAGGTCTTCAGGAGCTGTGGAAAGCGCATCTTCATAGCTTTGAGGAAAAATCTTTTTAAAGTCTGTTGGGCTGATCTGTGCAGTTCGTTCTTGTGTGTCGCCAGAAAACTTACGGGCCCAACCGTCGTGTATATCATGATTCCCAGGAATACAATAGAGTTTGATGCCGGCTTTCTTTAAAGGCGCCAAGATTTCGGCTAGCTTTTCAGCACTGATTTTTTCTCCATTTAAAGTGAGATCCCCGGTAATAATCACAGCAGCCGGTTTTTTGGCAAGTGCTTGAGCTAAGAAGGCCTCCAAGCTTTCTTCCTGATAATCCAAATCTTTGCCGGCAGCGGTTCCTTTGATAAAGGAAAAAGCTTTGCCATCATCATGGAGTTCCGGTGCCAGAAAGTGGACATCTGTTAAAATCCAGAAATCTTGCCCTTTTTCAGAGAACAGCGAATTTTCGCCAGCACTTCCCTCAGCACGGCCTTCAGTCGGTGCCCAAACGCCTTTTTCCAGGAATAAGACTCCTAAAAAACTCAAAAGCAGCAAAAGGAAGAATAATGGTTTTTTATGTTTCATATCAATTTCCTCATTTCCCGACCAATAGTAGCACAGATCCATGAGAAACTGAATAAAACAGGTTGGCGTCTTGTCATTTTTTAGGGTACACTAAATATAGCGCTTTCGGAAGTAATCAATCAGAATCGATCATAGATACCATGGGTTGTAGTTTTCTAAAGATGAGGGGATGAATTGAACTATTCAACGCGTTTTAGAAAAAAGCCACTGATGGCCGAAAAGCTTGAAAATGCAATTGGCTATGATCAATCAAGATATGAGGAGGAATTCTATGAAGAAAAGTTTTCAAGAGGTCATTGTTGCAATTTTGCCGATGACAGTCTTGATCGTAGTGCTTACATTGATTTACGCGCCATTGCCCAAAGATGACTTGATCACATTTATTGTCGGCGCAGCTATCATGATGATTGGAATGGCCCTGTTTTTGTTTGGTGCCGATTACTCCATGCTACGGGTAGGTTCATTAGTAGGGGAGTATATGATTAAAAAGCGCAGCCTGGCGATTATGTTGAGCTTGGGCTTTGCCATTGGAATTGGAATCACGATTGCCGAGCCTTCCGTTCAAGTGTTGGCAAGTCAGGTACGTGATATTTCTGATGGTGCCATTACGAAGCTCTTATTGATTGGTGTCGTTTCTGTCGGTACCGGGATCTTTCTAGCGTTTGCTTTGTTACGGACCGTCTTTCGATTGTCTTATTACAAAATGATGCTCATCGGCTATTTTCTGGTATTTGCAATGTCCTTTTTTACCAGTCCAGAATTTATGCCCATTGCCTTTGATGCCGGAGGAGTGACGACAGGACCTGTAACGGTTCCATTCATTTTAGCCCTAGCTAGTGGGGTCACCAGTATGATTCACCAGGGCAAAGGGGACAGTGACAGTTTTGGCATGGTAGGAGTCTCTTCGCTAGGTCCGGTTTTGGCGGTCATGATTTTGGGGGTGATCTTTAAGTGAACCTTCTCAAACAGATTTTTACTGGAATCGACATCCAGTTTACTGAAGTTTTAATGGCTATTGCACCAATCGTCCTCTTGTTTGTGATTTTGAATTTTACAAGTTTCCACTTGAAACCTAAACGATTTGGTGAAATTATGATTGGCTTTTTGATTACGACAATTGGTTTGATCTTGTTTCTTCATGGGGTCAACATCGCCTATGTACCTGTGGGGCAGCATTTAGGGACCGAGCTGGCCAAACTGGAAAATAATTACATTTTGATTCCCCTGGGCTTTTTAATGGGCTTTTTAGTGGGTTTTGCGGAACCAGCCATTCATGTAATGGTCAAACAGGTGGAAGAAGAAAGCGGCGGTGCGGTGAAGAGAAGAGTGTTATTGGCAGTCGTTTCAGTGGGAATCGGTGTTGCAGTGGCGCTGTCGATGTGGCGCCTGTTGGCAGGGTTCAGCCTCTACTATTTCCTGATTCCCGGATATGTATTGGTTTTTGTCCTTGGTCGAAAAGTCGATAATATGTTTTTGGCGATGGCTTTTGATAACGGCGGGGTGGCTACAGGACCAATGTGCTCAACCTTCATTTTGTCAATGGCTGTGGCTATCGCCGCTCAAATCGAAGGCCGCAGCCCGTTGATTGACGGATTTGGCGTCGTCGCATTGATTGCCTTGACACCAATCTTATCTACCTTAGCATTGGGCTATTTATACAAGCGTAAAGCCGAACGAGATCAAAAAGAAAAGAATCGCTTGCAGGAAGTGGAGGATAAAAATGGATAAACCAGTTGCATTGAATTTAGAGATGATTGTTACAATCGTGGATCGGGGGATCGGCGAAGATGTTATTGAGTATTCCAAAGAAGCCGGTGCAAACGGTGGTACCATCATACATGGTCGCGGAACCGGAGCCCATGAAAAGGCCAAATTTTTTGGTTTGGAAATTGATCCGGAAAAAGATATTGTCTTGACGCTGGTGCCAGATTCACTAACCGCTGAGGTGATGAATGCGATCAGTCGGGGCATCAAAATCGACAAGCCGGGCAATGGCATATGTTTTTCCATCAACATTGATAAAGTCGTTGGTATCACAGCCATCAATTCCTATCGCCAAGTAGTAGAGATGGAAACTTTCTTAGACAATGAAGCAGATGAATAGCAATCGTAGAAGAGGAGCCAAGTGCACCTCTTTTTTTATTGGATTAGCTGTTTTGACTTAGAGTTGCAGCAAAGTGGTGACCGTTTTCCACAGAAGACATATAAAAAAGCCCCCAAAGCTTGCAATAATACTGCGCAAGCTTTGGAGGCAGGGAAAGTGTCAGTTGCTAGTTCAGAGGCAGCTCTTCTTGCTCTTGTGCTTCTGCCAGGCGGCGCAATTCCTTAATGGCTTTCAAATAGGAGTAGACTAAGACCGCTACAGAACCGGCCCAAGCCAATGGAGAAGCTAACACAGCCCCGTGGTAGCCAAAAAGTCGAGTCAGAAAAATTGCTGCAAAAGAGCGCATAAACAATTCCATGATTCCGGCGATAGTCGGGATTTTTGCTTGTCCCAGACCTTGAAGGGTATAGCGCAGGATAAATAAGATAGCTAAAATCCAGTACATGCTGGCATTGGCATTGAAATAGACTTGAGCCAGCTCAAATACATTTGTCTCACTTCGCGCTACAAATAGAGCTACGAAATTTTGTCCAAAGAAAATTACAGCAATTCCCGCTAAAATGGAAAAACCAATACTCATCATTAAACACTGTTTTACACCAATTAAGATTCTGCGGTATTTTTTGGCACCAAAATTTTGACCAGTGAAGGTCGCCATCGTTACGCCAAAGGACATCATTGGTTGGGTGGCAAATTGGTCAATTCGCCCTGCTGCGGCTTGTGCAGCAACTACGTCAGTTCCCAAGCTATTGAGTGCTGCTTGTAAAATCACCGTTCCAATTGCGATGATGGAAGACTGAAAAGCCATAGGAAGACCAGCATTCAAATGCACACGATATTCCTCTTTGCGGACATAAAAATCACGTTTTTTCAGCTGTAATAACGGGATCTTTTTCAAAATGTAAATATAACACATAATCGAAGAAGCCAATTGCGCAATAATCGTTGCCCATGCAGCACCGGCAACGCCCATATTAAAGTTGATAATGAAAACTAGATCTAATACAACATTGATAATGACCGCAAAGATTAAAAAAAGTAAAGGGGTACGGCTATCTCCTAATGCTCGGATCATATTGGAAAGCAGGTTGAAAGCCATAGAGGCAACCATTCCGCCTAAGATGATCGAGATGAATTCTTTTGCTTGTTGGTAGATATCAGCAGGCGTTTGCATCAAATGCAGGAGCGGATCGATGAAAATCAGGCTCAGAGCAGTTAGAATCACTGTCACGGCCAGACTAATCATGACACTAACGGCAAAGCTGCGTTTTACGCGACGGTATTCTTTTGCTCCAAAACGTTGCGCTGTGATAATCGAAAGCCCTGCACTAAGTCCTTGGGCAAAACCAATGATTAAAAAGGTGATACTACCAGTAGAGCCCACTGCAGCCAAGGCACCTTTCCCTAAGGTTTGACCGACGATGATCATATCCACCATATTGTAAAATTGTTGGAAAATATTACCGACCAGCAATGGAATCGTAAAGAGGAAAATCAGTTTAGCAGGAGTACCTTTTGTTAAATCACGCATCTATTTATCTTCCTTTTATGTAAAATTTCAAAGTTCTTTCAAGCAAGCCTTAGTCTATCACAACGATCAATAAAAAAATATGGAAAATCTTATCTTTTTCTTTGTTGTATCTTGCTTTTTAGGAAGTGAGATAGCGGGAAATGCAGAAGAGCATTTCAAAAAGAAAGAGAACAGAAGAAGCGATTCATGTAGGAGTCTATGGTATGATTTTTGTATCAAGAAAAACTGAGGAGGAACAGCGATGGCGACTTTATATCAGCAAAACTTGATTCAACTTGCTCGCAATCAGAAATTTGAGCTGCCAAAATTTTATTTAAGACCAATCACTATTGCCGACTTGGTAGACTATCATGAGTTGACTGCAAATGACGAGGCGCTGAAATATGATTATCCAGCGCATCAAAACTTAGAAGAGAGTTTATCGATGATGGTTAAATGGCACCTATCTCAACCACTGGGCAAGTATGGGATTATTCTGAAGTCAGAAAATAAGTTAGTGGGCAACGTTAGTTTGTCAATTTCAGAAGATAGTGGGATTTGTCGAATTGGCTATGCCGTGAGTCCCAATTATCAAAGGCGGGGAATTGCGTTTGACTGTGTCGGCTTTTTGAGTAGTTATGCCCTCACGCAACTGCAGATTGAGCGACTTCAAGGGGATGTGCACGAAGAAAATAGAGGCAGTATCGCCTTGCTGGAGAAACTAGGCTTTGAAAAAATCGCAGAAGAGACGGCTAGCTCTTTACGCTATGAAAGTTTTAACCAACTAAATTATGCCAAGTATTTATAGAACAGTTAATGAAGGAGGAAGCATTGAAGCTGTTTTTTGAAAAAGAGAATGCTGTCATTAAACCAAGCGAACCACTGATTGATGAATAGAAAAAAGGGCATCGCCGAATAAAACCGGCGATGCTCTTTTTTCTATTCACTGTATTCTATTATGAAATTTTATTTGCTCAAAAAAGAATCGGGGATTGCTTACAACAAGCCGGCGTCTTTCAACAATTGTGGAATGATTGTGCCATCTACTTTCTTCAAGCCTTTTTTCTCGACGAGCTTAATCAACCATGGGACTTTGATATCGGCTAATTTTTTGCCGTCCATCAAGCGAGAAGTAGAAGACAACAGTGTCCGGACATCATAGGCAGAGGCGAAGACTTCTGGAACTCCGCGATCCACATCCAGCAAAGTATAAACAGCTTCCATCGCAGTCCGCACAGAATATTCTGTTGTGAAGACTGTGTCACGAGGTGTTTCTGCAAAGTTCCCGATAAAGGCCAAGTTTTGTGAGCCTTCTGGTACCACAAGGGGACGATCTCCCAGGGCCCGTGGCATGAAGTAAGAAGTGATGAAAGGCATGTAGACTGGGATTGTTTCACAGCCGTTGTGGGCCAAATCAGCAATCAATTCTTCTGGAACACCCATGTGATACAGCCATTCTTCGGCGATTTCTGCACCGGTACATTGTGTGATTGGCTTCTTGATAAAATCACCGGGAACGTCGGAGTATAGACCGTAAATCCAAACCACCAGTTCGTCATGGGGTTGTGCTTTGAAGTGAGGTTGACGATTCAAGGTATAACTCATCATCCAGCTGGAATCTTCGGCAGTCACGATACCACCAGTAACAACTTTACCTGCATAAGGATCCCGTTTACTGATTTTTTGAATATATTCAGCAACACGCTTGTCTTTGACAGTTGTCGTTGCTGAGATAAACCAGCTTTTTTCTGGGAGATTTTCGCAGAATTTTTCCGGACGACCAAATGCGCTATCCTGAGCTGCAAGATTTTTCCACAGTTGCCAACTGCCGCCCAGATCATGAGTTGCTGGAGCAGGATGATCATTGTCACCGTATTTTGTGCTTTCAGTGATACTGCCATTTGTGATAAAAACAAGATCGTTAACGGTCAGATCAATTGTTTCTTCTTTTCCGCCGCGAGTGACGGCTAATGAGCGGGCAATTTTTTTATTGCCGGTAGAATCTACCAAAACATTCGTGACTTTAACGTCGTATTGAAAGTCCACATGATGACTTTCTAAATAATTGACCAATGGTAAAACTAAAGATTCATATTGGTTGTACTTGGTGAATTTTAAGGCTGACAAATCAGGGAGACCACCGATATGATGGATGAAACGCAGGATGTAGCGGCGCATTTCCATAGCGGAGTGCCATTTTTCAAAAGCAAACATTGTTGACCAGTAAATCCAGAAGTTGGATTCAAAGAATTCCTCTGAAAAGACATCAGTGATTTTGATATCTTGCAAGTCTTCTTCTGGTGTTAGAAACAATTTGACCATTTCTTCAGATGATTTATCAGACATCGTGAACTGGCCATCAGTAGCTTTGCGCTGACCACGGTTATTGATAATCCGGCATTTAGAGTAGTTGGGATCTTCTTTATTCAACCAGTAGAACTCGTCCAAAACAGAAGCATCTTCGACTTCCAGAGAAGGAATTGAGCGAAATAGATCCCACAAACATTCAAAGTGGTTTTCCATTTCCCGACCACCTCGAATGATAAATCCACGGTCCGGATTCAAGATTCCGTCCAAGCTACCTCCAGCGATAGGCAATTCTTCCAAAATGTGGATGTTTTCACCTTTCATGCGGCCATCGCGAATCAAAAAGCTGGCGGCTGCCAAGCTAGCTAAGCCGGCACCTACTAGATAGGCAGATTTGTTGTCTACATCTGCGGGTTTTTTCGGGCGGGCAAACGCCTCATAGTTACCATTGCTGTAATACATCAAGATCCCTCCGATTCCAATTTTTGATCTGAGAAAAGCAAGCCTGTTGAAACAACGCTTTTCTGTGCCAGACCAGTTGTTTCTATTTCCACTTTTAGTATGCGCCGAAGAAAAAAATCGGTCAAAAGTTAGGTCAAGGCATTTAGACAAATCGGCCTAGATGACAAAATTTACTGTTTTCCAAGTTTTCGTTGGTCTTTTCATGACAAGCTGCCGAAAAACTGCAATAATAAATACTGAAAACAGATGGAACTGATTAGAAGAAGCACTGAAAGAGCATACATTTCAACTCAGCAAGTCTGTCTCACCGTAAAAGGAGCTGTTGGCAATGAAGATCATAATCATCCGTCATGGAGAAAGCGAAGCAAATTACGAAAATTATTGGACGGGTTGGTTGGATGTACCACTGACTGAAAAAGGACGCCAACAGGCCGCAGCAGCAGGGGCCAAAATTGCGGCGGCGGGAATCAATTTTGATGGTGCCTACACATCCGTATTGCAACGAGCAATGATCACCTGTCAGACGGTGCTGGAGGTCTGTGATCAGCTCTATATACCAGTGACGAAGAGCTGGCGGTTAAATGAACGGCATTATGGCGCTTTAGTGGGGAAGAATAAAAAGCAGATGGAAAAAGAATTTGGTGCCGAACAGGTGAAAAAATGGCGCCGAGGCTATTATGAAATGCCGCCACGACTGGAACAAAACCAATTGGATCGACGTTATGCCTATCTGGACCTACAGACAATTCCTCATGCTGAAAATTTGGCTATGACGGTTCAACGTGTTCTGCCTTTATGGCAAGATGAGATTGCCCCGCAGCTATTGCAGCAAAAGAACATATTGGTTTGTGGCCATGGCAACAGTTTGCGGGCATTAGTGAAGTATTTAGAACAGGTTCCGGAAGATCAGATGGATACCATTGAAATTCCAAATGCGGCGCCGGTTTTATATGAATTTGATGACAACCTGCAGATCATTTCTAAATCCATCTTGTAAACAATCATTCGGCTAGCTGATATTCGCAGGAGATTAGCAGGAAGAAACACGAACAAAAAAAGGTGAAAACGTATAAATGTTAACAAATAATCATTTTTAGTATAAATTTTATGCTATACTATGAAAAAATCAAAGGGGGAGCTTCAACATGCGGGCCATTTTAACAGTAATCGGGAAAGATAAAGTCGGGATCGTTGCCGGAGTCAGTCAGAAATTAGCTGAACTGGAAATTAATATCCTAGATGTTTCACAAACGATCATGGATGACTACTTTACGATGATGATGATGCTATCGATGGATAAAAACAGCGATTTTGAAAAGATCAGAAGTGAACTGAATCAAGTAGGCGAGACTTTGGGTGTGTCAATCAAAGTCCAAAACGAAGAAATCTTCAACGCTATGCATAAATTGTAAGCACAGTTAAGAATTCTGTGGCATTCACAAGGAATTGCCTATCAGCTTTTACAATATTTTCATGGGGGTAAGCAATGGAAACGAATCAGATTTTAGAAACGATCCGCATGGTGGAAGAAGAAAATCTCGACATACGGACAATCACGATGGGAATCTCATTGTTAGACTGTATCTCGTCGGATGTCAAAACCACCTGCGACAATATCTATCAGAAGGTCACTACTAAAGCTCGGGATTTGGTCAAAGTCGGAAACGAGATTGAGCTGGAGTTTGGTATTCCCATCATTAACAAACGAATCTCAGTAACGCCAATTTCTCTAGTGGCAGCTGCCAGTGGCGGGCAGGACTGTGTGGCCTTTGCCAAAACATTGGATCGTTGCGCACAAACATTGGGTGTCAATTTTATCGGCGGGTATACGGCTTTAGTGGAAAAAGGCTATCAAGGGGCAGATTTGGCATTGATCGAATCGATCCCACAAGCTTTAGCAGAAACTGATTTTGTCTGTTCTTCTGTCAATATTGGCTCCACAAAAGCCGGTATCAACATGGATGCTGTGCGCTTGATGGGCGAAACGGTCAAAAAGACTGCGGAAGCTTCTGACATGGGTTGTGCCAAACTGGTGGTCTTTGCAAATGCAGTCGAAGACAATCCTTTTATGGCCGGTGCCTTTCACGGTGTAGGAGAAGCCGACTGTGAAATCAACGTGGGTGTTTCCGGGCCAGGAGTTGTTTTGCGAGCGTTAGAAAAAGTCAAAGGGGAATCCTTTGATGTGGTAGCAGAAACCGTTAAAAAGACGGCTTTCAAAATCACACGGATGGGTCAAATGGTGGGACAAATCGCTTCCCAACGTCTGGGAGTACCATTTGGAATAGTGGACTTGTCTTTGGCACCGACACCGGCTGTGGGTGACAGTGTGGCGGATATTTTGGAAGAAATGGGTCTGGGTTCTGTGGGAACTCATGGCACGACGGCCGCTTTGGCATTGTTGAATGATGCAGTCAAAAAAGGCGGTGTGATGGCCTGCAATCATGTGGGCGGATTATCAGGTGCTTTTATTCCGGTATCAGAAGATCAAGGAATGATTACTGCGGTTGAAAAAGGCCTGTTGAATCTCGAGAAGTTGGAAGCGATGACGGCTATCTGCTCCGTGGGCTTGGATATGATCGCGATCCCGGGAGACACTCCGGCTGAGACAATTGCTGCAATGATCGCTGACGAAGCCGCAATCGGTGTCATCAATCACAAAACGACTGCGGTTCGTATCATTCCGGCAGCTGGAACAAAAGTTGGGGATATGGTAGAGTTCGGTGGCTTGTTGGGAAGAGCACCAGTGATGGGGACCAACCCAGCGAAATCCACTGCCTTCATTCAACGTGGTGGACGGATTCCAGCACCAATTCATTCCTTCAAAAACTAATTGTATTTTTCATTCTCAGGAGACGGCGAATTTCGTCGTCTTCTTTTTTTGGAGTGAATTTGAGGCTGCAATCTTTTTTGAAAATAATTGTTTGAAAAAGATATATTTATTTTCAGAAAGGTTGCGACGATTTCTGTTTTAGGTTATCGTTGGTAAAAGAAAGCAACAACTGATGGATTCAATAAAAGGAGTGACATTTACAGGAATGAAATACTTTATTTGGGATTTTGACGGGACATTGTATGATACCTATCCGATAATTCTAGCGGCAATTATGAAGGTTTTGGAAAATCATGGCGTGGCAGCTGATTCAAAGACTGTTTATAAGATGCTCAAGGAGTTCTCTTCAAAAAAGGTTGCTGAAACCTATGGGATTGATTTTGAGCAATTTGCCAAAGAGCAGCATGCCATTGAAGACTTGGATACGAGAGTACCAAAGCCCTTTCCTGGTGTAAAAGAAACCCTAGCAGCTATTAAGGCAGGTGGCGGGCGCCAATTCATTATGACTCATCGGATGGCAGATGATACCCGTTCTTTGCTGGAAAAAGATGATTTGGCAGAGTATTTCGAAGCGATTGTCGGGCCTGAAATGAAATTTGCCCGCAAGCCTGACCCTGAGGCGGTTTTGTATTTGGTAAACAAATATCAGATGGATCCCGCTAGCAGTGTTATGATTGGGGACCGTATCATGGACGTGGAAGCCGGCAATAGCGCTGGAATCCATTCTTGTTTTTTTGATAACGAGGATGTATTGGAACATGTGGCTGCAGATTTCGTCTGTCATACACCGCAAGAAATTATTGCTCTTTTAGAGAAATAAAGAAAGAAAAAGCCAGAAATTAGAAAAGCTGTGGGGCAAATTAAGTCCGACAGCTTTTTTTGCGTACCTTCTTATGAAGAGTAAACAACACTAAGGATTCAAAGAGGGACTGCTAAACTGTAAGGGAGTGAACCGATGCGTATGTATGATTTATTGAAAGCCTATCAAAGACAGCTGGTGATGATTGGCGCTCTGTTGTTACTAGCAGTGGGACTTGGCTTGGGTAAGCTGTTTTTTGCGGATCGGCAGAATCTGCCGGCAAACAAAAAGGAGGAGCTGTTGGCTATTTCGGAAACTTCTGACATAGAAGCTTCCAGCGCCTCAGTAGCTGCAAATAGTAGTGAGGATCAGTTTATTTTTGTTGATATCAAAGGAGCGGTTGTGCAACCTGGTGTGTACCGACTGCCAATCGGTGAACGAGTACATGATTTGCTGAAACTCGCTGGCGGCCTGACAGAGGAAGCTGCGGTTGAGCTTTTGAATCAGGCTCAAATTTTGACAGACCAACAAATGATCTATGTGCTCACCACGACAGAAGCAAAAGAACAAGACTTGTCTCCGGCAGTCTTCCAGGAAAACGGGCAGGGTATGACACCTGAATCTGATCAAGACAGCTCTCACCAAGATCAGGTCAATATCAATACAGCAGATGTTGCTGAGCTAACCACGTTATCAGGGATTGGGCAGAAAAAAGCAGCGGCGATCATTTCCTACCGGGAAGAAAATGGACCCTTTAAAACAGTGGAAGACTTGAAGGAAGTTTCGGGCATTGGCGAAAAAACTGTCGAAAAGCTGCGCCCGTCTATTACGGTTTGACTGAGGATAGGGACTGCAATAATCGTCGTATCGTCATTTTATGAAGCGAATGAGACGAATTGCAGGCAAAAAACTGTGAGCATCAGCTAGGCAATCGCCTCCAAAACGAACACTGCTAATACGTGAGGAACGATGAAAAGCCAAGTCACTTCCTTTAAAGACAGCGGAAGGGACTTGGTTTTTTTATTGTTAAAAATTTCAAGCGCTGACTGATCTTGATTGCATCAAGTTAAGTCAGTCTCGTTCACCTTTTTTTTTACATCTGATAATGTTCTTTCTGGGGACGTTGACACGAGGATTGGCGCAACTATTTGCAGGAATAAAACCGAAGCCGTGTTTTAAAAAGCAGCTATGCTTTTCAGGCATAGCTGTTTTTTAAGAGAAGTATTGGACGAAACGGCGAAGTGTTTATAAACTGGGAATTGAAAAATGATATGCGGCAATGTTTTTTTGACTTGCGTTGGAGTTACCTTCAAGGAGTATCTTAAGCGTGAAAGAAGGGGAAGCGTATGAATATTACATCTGTGAGTAAGAAGTACAAGGTTTCAGCGGACACATTACGGTATTATGAGCGAGTTGGTGTGATTCCACCAATCACAAGGGATCAAAATGGTTACCGGAATTTTTCAGAGTATGATTTAAATTGGGTATATTTTACCACAGCCATGCGTAATGCCGGAGTCTCAGTTGAAGCACTGGTGGAGTATAATCAACTTTTCAAAATGGGCAGAGAAAAAACTGCGGAAGCCAGAAAAAGCTTGTTGATTGAACAACGACAAAAATTGCAGGAAAAAGTAAAGGAACTAACGGAAACTTTGCATTACTTGAACCATAAAATTGAAACCTATGAAGAGCACTTGCGTTCATATGAAATAAAATTGGATAAAAAAGCTGTGGAGGAGAGCAAATGAAGACACTGTATTTGATGCGACATGGACAGACGGCTTTTAATCAGCAAAAACTGATACAAGGTTGGTGCGATTCGCCGTTAACTGCTCTTGGTATTCAGCAGGCGATGGCGGCAAAGACCTATTTTAGTGAACAGGGGATTCAGTTTGACGCGGCGTTTTCTTCTACTTCTGAACGTGCCAGTGACACGCTGGAGATCATTACCAGTCAAGCTTACCAACGGGTGAAAGCTCTGAAAGAATGGCATTTCGGCAAATACGAGGGGGCCTCAGAAGAGCTGAATCCGCCGTTACCTTATGGAGATTTTTTTGTATACAGTGGCGGTGAGGGAGAACAAGAATTTCGCGAACGTATCAATAATGGCATAAGCCAGTTGATGGCAGCAGTGGCGGGCTCAACGGTTTTGATGGTTTCTCATGGCGGTGCTTGTCGCCAATTTATGCGAAAATGGGCCCATACCAGTCAGGTGGATCAAAAGGAAAAGTTAAAAAATTGCTGTATTTTGAAATTTTACTATGAAAAAGGGACCTTCGAGTTAGTCGACATCATCAATCCAGTCGTTCATTAAAAGAAAGAAGGGATAGCAAGTGGAATTTGTAATTTTGAATAATGGCATCAAAATGCCGGTTTTGGGATTTGGTGTTTACCAGATTCCCGAAGCGGAAACAAAACAAGCGGTTTTGGAGGCAATCACAGTTGGCTATCGATTGATCGATACCGCCCAAAGCTACTTTAACGAGGCAGCTGTCGGAGAGGCAATTGCTGAAACAGCTGTTCCGCGATCAGAGCTGTTTATCACGACAAAGGTTTGGATAGACAATTATGGCTATGAAAAAACGCGGGCATCTGTTTTGACATCCATGGAAAAGCTGCAGGTTGAATACATCGACTTAGTCTTATTGCATCAAGCTTTAAGTGACTATTATGGAGCATACCGGGCGTTGGAAGAGCTGTATGAAGAAGGAAAAATTCGAGCAATCGGTGTCAGCAATTTTAATCCGAACCGTGTGGCAGATCTTGCGGCTTTCAATCGAGTGACTCCTCAGGTCAATCAGATTGAAATCAATCCTTTTCATCAGCAAGTTGCTGAACAAGAAAATCTGGTCGAGCGAAATATCCAAGCAGAGGCCTGGGCACCCTTTGGTGAAGGAAAAATGGGAATCTTTGAAGACCCAATATTGACTGAGATTGGTCATAAATACAGAAAATCTTCAGCTCAAGTCATCTTGCGCTGGTTGATTCAACGACAAATTGTCGTTTTGGCAAAATCTGTCCACAAAACGCGAATGGCAGAAAATTTTGATGTATTTGATTTTCATCTCTCGTCAGCGGATATGGAAAGTATTAAAACGCTGGATAAGAAAGAAAGTATGTTTTTCGACTTTGCGGATCCTAAGACCGTTGATAGGTTTGTTGAGTTGATTGAAGTAAGAAAGAACCGGAGGAATTAAGATGGACTATATCAAATTTGGCAACACCGGACTGGATGTCTCGCCATTGTGTATCGGTGCAATGGGCTTTGGCGATCCAAAATCAAACTTTCATGAATGGACTTTACCAGAAACAGAAGCGTTGCCGGTTTTAAAAGAGGCGATTGAGAGAGGGTTCAATTTTTTTGATACCGCCAATATTTATTCTTATGGTTCCAGTGAAGAAATTCTTGGGAAAGCCATCAAAGCATACGCTCAGCGTGATGAAATGGTGATTGCTACCAAGGCCTTTATGGGATTGAAAAAAGCACCGAATAATCGCGGATTGTCACGCAAAGCACTGATGTATCAAATTGATGAAAGTTTAAAACGCTTGCAAATGGATTATGTGGATCTTTATATTATTCATCGTTGGGATTATGATACGCCAATTGAAGAGACCATGGCGGCGCTTCATGATATTGTAAAGTCTGGTAAAGCCAGATATATCGGTGCCTCTGCAATGTATGCCTGGCAATTTGCCAAGGCCCAGCATGTGGCGGAAAAAAACGGCTGGACGAAATTTGTTTCCATGCAAAACCACTTGAACTTATTGTATCGGGAAGAAGAGCGGGAGATGCTGCCTTTGTGTGAGGATCAAAAGATTGCGGTAACCCCGTATAGTCCGCTGGCAGGTGGACGTTTAACAAGGGACTGGGAAGCGACGACAAAACGCTTTTTGACTGATAAAACTGCACGGCAAAAATACGACAGCACAGAAGCGCAAGATCACATTATTGTGGATCGAGTGGCTGAAGTTGCTGATAAATACGGTGTGCTGCGAGCTCAAGTTGCTTTGGCCTGGTTAATGCAAAAAAAGGCGGTTGCCACACCTATCATCGGTGCAACGAAAATAACACACCTGACGGATGCTTTGCCGGCAGTGAATTTGAAACTCAAGGAAGAAGACATAACCTATTTGGAAGAACCTTACGTACCGCATCGAATCGTGGGGGCGTTGTAAAAAAACACCGGATGAGTAGTCTATTTGCTATACTATAAAAAAAGGTGGTGGTTCTTATGGAAATCAGATTACTGCGATATTTTTGGGTGGTTGCTGAAGAAAAAAACTTCTCACGGGCGGCACAAGTGTTAAATGTTACGCAGCCAACTTTAAGCCGTCAAATCAAAGATCTGGAAGAAACGATAGGGACGCCCCTCTTTGAACGAGGTCCAAGAGAGCTGCAACTAACGGAGGATGGTCTTTTTTTAAAAGAACGTGCCGAAGAGATTTTGCAACTGAATGCTAAATTGGAAAAAGACTTTCTGGATCGGCAAAATAAAGAGCTGTCAGGCAGCTTTTCTATCGGTTGTGTAGAAGCAGACAACTCTGACACAGTAGCGATGATGCTTGAGGAAGTTTTAGCTGATCACCCTCAAGTCAGTTTTGACCTTGTGACTGGAACTTCTGATGAAATTTCCGATAAGCTGGAAAAAGGAATTCTGGATTTGGCGGTTCTTTTGGAACCAGTAACCTTGAATGCTGTGGAGTCGCTGCGATTGCCTCGAGAAGAAAAGTGGGGCTTTCTCGTGTCATCCAGCAGTTTTGCGGCACAACAGGATTGTATCACGCCAGCTGATATTCTCGGCATGCCATTACTTCTTTCTAAAAGAAAAGAAGTCCGGGAATTGCTATCTGCCTGGGCCAAAATTCCGGTGGAGGATTTCAATGTGATTGGTGCGTATAATTTAATTTTTAATGTCTTTGCTTTAGTCGAAAATCGGGTAGGTTCTGCGTTTGCTATTGAAGGAGCGATTTCAAATAGAAAGAGCGAGGGTACGAAATTTGTGCCATTGATGCCAGAAGTAAAAACAAACTGTGTCTTAGTCTGGAAAAAACGCATGCATACACCGGTTGTAGAAGAAGTGATTCGCCGTTTTAAATATGCTTTTAAAGCATAGCCCCGAATAAAATAGGCATTAGAATAATAACCCAGCAGGCTGTAAGATGATTGTAGAAATCATTTTACAGCTTTTTTTAGGAGGTGAAGCAATGCAAACTTGTATCCTCTGTTTTTCGAGAGCGGGTGAAAATTATTTGGATGGTGAAATACAGCATTTGACGCAAGGAAATACGGAAACGCTGGCAAAAATCATTCAAACCCAAACTCAGTGGCACTTTTGCAAAATAGAACCCTTAAACCCATACCCAACTGACTACCAGGGGACTAAGCTGCTGGCTAAAAATGAGTTTGAACTCAATTTGCAAATACCTTATCAGCCTCTTGACCTGGATTTGAACGATTATCAGAGAATTTTATTGGGCTACCCTAATTGGTGGGGAAGTTTTCCTCAAGTAATCAAGACCTTCGTTAGTGAACAAAACTTAGACGGGAAAACCATCCATCCCTTCTGTACCCACGAAGGAAGCGGCTTTGGACGAAGTATCTGCGAATTGAAACGCCTGTGTCCCCAAAGTGAAATCGCTTTGGAATTGCCGGTCACCGGTTCCCGGGTGCAAAAGGCATTACCGGCTGTCAAAAATTGGTTGGCAGCCATGGAGAACTGATCAGTTACTTAAAAAAATTGGAGGGACAACAATGTTAAAAAATGAAGAAATCAAGAATGGGGTTATTTTCCCCAGTGGTGATAAAAACGAGGCCTTTGCACAATATTTTATCGGTCAAAGCTATTTAAAATCGTTGGTCTCAGATCCCAAAATCAATGTCGGTGTGGCAAATGTTACTTTTGAACCTGCTTGTCGAAATAATTGGCACATTCATCACGATGGCTTTCAATTATTGTTAGTGACCGGTGGCGAAGGTTGGTACCAAGAAGACGGACACAGCCCCCGCTTTTTAACAGCAGGAGATGTTGTGATCACCCATGATGGTGTTAAACATTGGCATGGTGCCACTGCAGACAGCTGGTTTGAACATCTCGCTATTACGGCAGGGTCGGCAGAGTGGTTGGAGCCCGTTACTGACGATTATTACCATGAGTTGGAAAAAATTACAGAGGGGTGAATCCAAATGAAAAAACAAACAGCCGGTAGAGAACATCTGGGAGCGTTTGCCCCCAAATTTGCTGAATTGAATGATGATGTCCTGTTTGGGGAAGTCTGGTCAAGAGAAAGTCAGCTGTCGGCACACGACCGTTCATTGATTACTTGTTCCGCATTATTGGCAATGGGGGCACCGCAATTGAAAAGTCATCTAACCATTGCCAAAGAAAATGGGGTCACAAAGGAAGAGATTGTGGAATTAATCACCCATCTCGCCTTTTACGCGGGTTGGCCAAAAGCCTGGTCTGCCTTTAGTATGGCAAAAGAAATTTTTGAGAAATGAGATGAAGATGGCTAAAAAGAGGCATCCGTTGCTGACAAAGATCAGTCTGTTGAGTGCTTCGTTATTAATCGTATCCGGTGGAGCGATAGCCGGAAATATTCCTGAGATTAGTCAAACGTATCCAGAAGTCAGTCTGGTATTCATTGAAATGCTAGTCACCATTCCATCACTTTTTGTGATTCTCACGGTATTGCTCAGTCCCAAGCTTGCAGGGAAAATTGGTTATAAGACGAGCCTTCTAGTTGGTATCGGATTGGTTTTGTTGATGGGAATTCTGCCTGTTTTCCTGCGAAGTTTTCAGCTGCTGCTGCTTTCAAGGATTTTCTTTGGTGTGGGTATTGGGTTGATCAACCCCTTGCTTTATAGTTTTGCCAGTCAACTTTATCGAGGGAGAGAATTAGCGACAGTTATTGGTTTTCAAAGTGCCTTTGAAGGAATTGGCGGGATGTTGGCTACCCTTACTGTGGGCCAGTTGATGATTTTTGGGTGGCGGACTTCTTTGCTTGTTTATGGAATGGCTTTGCCAATCTTTGTTCTTTTTCTCCTATTTGTACCGGAAATTATGCCGCCGGTGTTGGCGACTCACAAGCTTGTACCTGAAAAAGGTAAAACCCCAAGATCGAGTGAAACGAACTTTACTCAGCTTGTGGGACTCTTGCTGATTTTAGTGACCATCTATATGTCTTTGAGTTTTAAAATCGGTTCGTTCTTACAGACAGCTAATCTGGGTGCCGGAACGCAAGCTAGCAACTTTCTTGCACTAATTGGTGCTGGTGCTATGGTGGCAGGATTTTTCTTTGGTAAGCTATTTACTTGGCTTGGTCAAAGAATCGTTTCACTTTCAATCGCCGGAATGGCTGCCATGCTGATTCTTTTGGCATTTTCCAACACCCTTTGGCTGGTATATCTTTGCGGTGGGATGACGGGATTCTTTTTCAGACTCTTTGTACCTTATGTGTTTAATAGTGTGAATCAGGTTAAGTTCAATCAAGAGAAGCGAACGGCCATTTTACTCATTACGTTTAATCTGGGGGCGGCACTTTCGCCCATTGTTATTGGTGCACTTCAGGCTGTATTGCCGGCAATCACGAACAACAGGCTGTTTTTATTTGAAGGAATCCTACTTGGATGTCTGCTGGGAATCAGGCTGTGTCAAAAAAGTTTTCTGAAATCCTGGGTAATCGTTCCCTGAAGCTTAGATCCAATCCTAAAGCAAGGGGTGATTGTTAGCAAAGAAGCCTGAAAATAGACGAGTAAACTTACTACAAGACAGGTTGATAGAAAGTCATAAGTAAGGAACTTTCAATTGTATGTGATTAAATGATTAAAAGAAGTGCTGAAATAAAGAAAAGAGGTAATTGCATGTTAAGTGATACTTACGAATTGGCAAATGGTGTCCAGATTCCCAAAATTGGTTATGGCACCTGGATGATTGAAGAAAAAGCTGCTGCAAAACGAGTAAAACAAGCCATTGCTGTCGGTTACCGACACATTGATACAGCCCAAGCTTACGGAAATGAAGCAGGTGTAGGGGCGGGGATCCGTAATTCCGGTGTTCCTCGAGAAGCACTCTTTGTGACTACAAAATTAGCGGCAGAAATCAAAGACTACGGGGAAGCAGTAGCAGCCATTGAAGGTTCTCTTGAAAAAATGAATATCGACTATATTGATATGATGATCATCCACAGCCCGAAGCCATGGGCTGAATTTCAAGGAGACGAGCACTATTTTGCGGGAAATTTATCAGCGTGGAAAGCGTTGGAAGAAGCTTATCAAGCTGGCAAGTTGCGGGCAATTGGTGTATCGAATTTTGAAAAAGAAGACCTGCAAAACATCATTAGTCACGGCACTGTCAAACCAATGGTCAATCAGGTACTGGCTCATATTGGTGAAATTCCCACTGAATTGATTCGCTACACAACAGAGAAAGGAATTTTGATAGAGGCCTATTCACCGATTGCTCATGGGGAAATGTTGAAAGATCAGACTATCATCAAAATAGCAACTAAATATCAAGTGTCAATCCCGCAGTTGGCGATTCGTTTCTTGTTGCAACTGGGGTTGTTGCCATTGCCTAAGACAGAGAATAGCGAGCATATGAAAAACAACGCAGCGGTTGACTTTGATATTTCGGCTACCGATATGGAAACTCTGTTAAAAGTAGGCAAAATCGATTACGGTGCGTATCGGAGTTTCCCAGTATTTTCCAAAGGATTCAATAACTAATCTCCAAAATCAATTATTCCCCGGGGGCGTTGTTTAGACAAACAGCGGCCCCCTTTTAATATAGAGAAGTAGCTAACGGTGGGGACCTTTTTATAGTTACGCAGGAAAATAGCGTGGCATACCTTGAATTAAGTTGGGAGCCGTAGTTGCAAGTACTGTTTGTTATCATTTACATAATTCCGAAAAAAGCGGAGAAAAAGACGTAATTATTTTAAAGGAAAACATTTTTGAGATCATGTGCCAGCGATGCGGAAACATGGCTAGCAATGGGCCTATCTTGGAGGTCTACAGCTAACTACCTCGGGAAACGATAAAAAATTGCAGGTTTGATTTTTATCGTAGGAAGCTATCTGTAGGCGGGGTTTCTTAAACCAAGTGTTTTCTAAAAGTTTTTAACTATGAACCGAGGAAAAAGAAGTTTTTGAAGAGGTTGATTAAATCCTTACCAGTTAGAAGCACTAGGCACAAGTATTTTCTTCTAGCTGACAACGATCTTTGAAAAAAGAATGCTTCGTACCAGCAGATAAAGGTCATTCTGATGAAAAAATGTTGCTGATTTTTGTTTGATGTAAGATGGGGAAGGTTTTTGCTTATAAAGCAGGTTTTGCAAGCAGGCTGCAATAACTTTTATTGTAGCGGCTGATGATGAGCCGTGTTATAAAAGTGGATACCCAAACGTATGGGAATATGGTAAATTTAGGATAGTTAGCAGCAAAAATATTACTTATCCGTGGCTTATTTAGGTAGATAGACCAAAGCAAGCTTTCATTTCAACAAGATCTAGTATCAAAATAGATATGAGAAAATGCCCGCAGCTCTATCGTTTTTTTGAAAGCTGCTGATTTTTTGTGAATAGATCAACTTTGTAGTAGAAAACGTGCACATGTTTTTCTTGAATATGTAATCGTGTGTCTAATTTGTGTCCACTTTGGAAGATAAGGAGAGTTTGACATGAGCGAAAAACAGCAAAAATATGATGATACCAGTGATTTGCGTATTTCTTCAGGGGGAAAAGATGCCCGCATCCCCTGGGACCAATATTTCATGGCACAGGCAGTTTTACTATCGTTACGCAGTACGTGTACCCGCTTAGAGGTGGGGGCTACTTTGGTCAAAGACAAGCGAATTATTGCTGGCGGGTACAATGGCGCAGTTTCTGGAGATGTCCATTGCATTGACGAGGGGTGTTATGTGGTAGACGGGCATTGCATCCGCACGCTCCACGCAGAAGTGAACGCTCTTTTGCAATGTGCGAAGCTGGGAATCTCAGCTGATCAATCAGAAATCTATGTGACCCATTTTCCCTGCTTGAATTGTACGAAAGCTTTGTTACAAGCTGGCGTGAAAAAGATCCATTACCTGCATGACTACCGCAACGACGAGTATGCCATGGATCTGATCCAACGAGTAGGCGCCTCGGTGCATCAGGTGACGTTGGACCCTAAGTACTTTGAGAAGCTCTCAGCTCGTGCATTGGCGGATGCTTCTGAGGAGTAACAACTATTGGAGGGGCTGGCGCAACCAATTGATTTTCCCGAGTCTTTTGGCAATGTCGCTAGTCTTGGCTGTTGTGACAGGTGCCCTGTTTTTTTGGTTGGTTTTCGGTTATTTTAGTGTGGTTCTTTGCCACAGAAAGCGCTGGTTAGTTGTTATCGGTTGCTTCTGTGGTTTTTTGTGCGTACTTCGTTTGGGTTCTTATGACGACATCGAGGCAAGTTCTTTAAAGAAGCAGATTGAAGGACAAAAAGTGTCTTTAAACCTCACGCTTTTAGGTGATACGATTCAAATCAATGGAGATCGGGTCAGCTTTGATGCAATGACTGCCGATAAGCACAAGCTACGTGTCTCTTTGTATTTGGAAAAGCAGGAGCAGCAACAACAATGGCAAGACTTTCGAGAACAGACACTGGCAATAACGGTTACTGGAACGTGGACGAAAGGGACGCTGAAGCGAAATCTACACGGCTTTTCTTATCAGGAGTATCTGAAAAATAACGGCTATCGTGGGGCTGTGACAATAGCAGCCATTGAAAACTTTAAACCAGTGAGTCACAGTAATTTGAAAGATCGTTTCTTTGCCCTGGTTCGCCGCATTCGTGGGTATATGATCAACCATGTGGAAGAGCACTTTTATCCTATTACCAGCTCTTATATTAAAGCCCTTCTTTTCGGTTTTAAAGACCCTGAATTTCAATTAGCAGCAGAAGGTTTCAAAAAAGCCGGTATCCTGCATCTCTTCAGTATATCCGGAATGCACTTACTGTTTTTCTTTGGATTGCTGGACAAACTGTTTCGCCGCATCGGACTGACAAAAGGTGAAGCTTATTTGCCGATGTGTCTATGCTTAGCTGCCGGCTGGCTCTTGTTTGGAGCTAGCAGTAGTGTTTCCCGTGCTGTCTTGTTATATTTTGTTACCCGGACGTTGAAGTTGGTTAGCATTCGACTATCAGCCATGGACCGGTTTGCAATTGTCTTATTAATCTTACAACTTGTCTGGCCGCGTTTTCTTTTGACTACAGGGGGGCAACTGTCTTTGTATATGGCCTGGTTGCTCACGTTGTTGCCACGAGCGGTCACTCTGAAAGAACAGCTTCTTCAGGGATTACAGCTAACTTTATTGCCGGCACCGTTATTAATGTACTTGTTTTATGAATGGTCTTTGATAGGTGGCTTATTGACAGTCTGCTGCTTGCCACTTTTCAGCCATCTCTTGTTACCGTGCTTTCTTTTTTTGACGCTCACCTCGGTAATCGGCCTGACGCTGCCTGTTTTATTTTCCGAGTTGCTTGAAAATGCATTACTAATGATCAATTACTTGTTACAAGGAAGTGGTTTTGTTTCGGTAATCACAGGCAAGCCGACAGTTATGCTAGTTGTCTTTTGCCTCTTAGTGGGTCTTTTGCTCATTCAACAAAAAAATGCCGGGTTATGGCAGCTGGCAGTAGTCTGTTTTTTACTTCCGTTGATTTTTGGTCGCTTCCCCCTCAATAAAATAGTGGCATTTGTTGATGTCGGTCAAGGAGACAGTATCGTGGTGAAGGATCGTTTTAATCAGCAAGTTACTGTGATTGATACTGGTGGCCGCTTGGGCTTTGCTAAAGAAGAGTGGGCACAAGGTGCGACTAAAGCAGCTGCAGAGTACTCTCTGATTCCCTTTTTGAAAGGGGAAGGTGTAACGCGGATTCATCAACTGGTCTTGACTCATGGGGACAGCGATCATATGGGGGATGCGGCGGTTTTATTTCGGCATTTTCAAATCGATGAGCTAATCATCGGAAAAGGGGCGTTCACTCATCCAAATCTGTCACAGTTACTAACGACAATTCCCTCCAAAACGAAAATCACCCAAGTGACGGCCGATGACTTATTAAATGATACTTTTTCAATGCAGGTGTTGGCACCGGTGGATTCGGGCAAAGGGGAAAATGAAGACTCGGTGGTACTGACAGCTAGAGTTGGTCAGCAACGATTCTTATTTACCGGTGATTTAGGTAAGGAAGGCGAAGGGAAATTGCTCAAGCGGTTTTCACAACTGAAAGTTGACGTATTGAAAGTCGGGCATCACGGCAGTCGGACCTCTTCAGATGCGAACTTTTTGAGTCAGATTCAGCCTGAAGATGTCATTATTTCTGCCGGTTTTGAGAATCGTTTCGGACATCCCCATCAAGAAGTGTTAGATACGTTGACAGCAAATAATTGCCATATTTTGCGAACGGACTTGCAAGGAATGATTTATTATTCCTATTCGATTGGCGAAGAAGCAGCAGCGGCAAAAGTTCTTGTGATAGAGGAGTGAAGCTAGCTGTGGCATTGCACAAATACTAGCGAAATGATAGGATAGCAAAAGGGATTCTTGCCGAAAAAAGGCAGAGAGGAAGCGGAAATACTGGATACTCAAAGTGCATTGCAAAAGATCAAATCACAACCACTAGCACCAATCTATCTAGTGTTAGGAACAGAAGCCTACCTTCAAGACAAGGTGAGAAGAGCCTTTTTGAAGCGATTGGATCTGCAAAAAGACGATCTGGATTTAGTGAGTTTCGATATGGAGCAGGACTATCTGAACTTGGCAGTTGCCGAAGCCGACACGCTGCCCTTGTTTTCATCTGAGGACAAGCGCTTGATTTTTATTGAGAATCCTTTCTTTTTGACGGCCGAGCGCAAATCCGGCGTTCCAGAACATGATTTTGAAGATTTTCTTACTTACCTCGCACAACCGGCAGATACGGCAGTAATGGTAATCATGGCGCCCTATGAAAAATTGGATGAACGAAAAAAAATTACAAAGGCCTTGAAAAAAGCGGCTGTGGTTATCGACGTCCAGCCTTTGCAAGAAAAAGATGCCATTGTGTATTTAAAGCGTTCCGTGGAAAATAGCGGACTACAAATGGATAGAAAAACACTCGATTTATTTATTCAATTGACGGATCTGGATTTGTCCAAAGGAATGCGAGAATTGGAAAAGCTGGTTTTGTACGCCGGGGGCAATAACACTATCACTACAGAAGAGTTGTTGGCACTGATCCCTAAGTCACTGGATCACAATCTTTTTGATCTGACAGATCACTTGCTGGCAGGACGTACGGAGGCTGCCTTGCGATTGTATCAGGATTTGTTGCTGCAAGGCGAAGAGACGATCAAATTGAATGCGGTTCTAATCAGTCAGTTGCGTTTATTGTTACAGACACAAATCCTCATGAAACAAGGAAACCAACAGTCAAATATCGCAAAAATCCTTGGTATTCATCCCTATCGAATCAAGCTTGCGATGCAGCAAGTACGTAAATTTTCAGCAAAACGGTTGATGCAGGTTTATGATAGGCTAATTGAAAACGACTATTTAGTGAAAACCGGCAAAATGGACAAAGAATTGCTTTTTCAATTGACGATACTGGAGGCAGCGGGGCGATTTTGACCCGCTGTTTCTTTGACCGCTCTGTTTTTTTTAGAGTGACTGTTTTAGAGTTTGAAAATCTAGAGGGGCACCCTTGAGATAATGTTTCTCAGAGCAAAAGTCATTTGACCGATAGAAGAATTGGACCTGAAGCTTGGGAGTGGCCAAGGATGGTTCAAAAACCAATTTTGATACTAAGCGTTTTTAGTGGAAGGCAGATTTATTCTGCCATAAAAGAGTTTTTATTGTTACGTTATGCAGTGTATTTGGAGGGATCACAGTGGATCAGGCACTCGAACTTTTACAAAAAGTCTACGGTTATGACCGTTTCAGACCGGGGCAAGAACAGATCATCCGGCAAGTCTTGGATGGGGAAAGCACACTGGGAATCATGCCCACAGGTGGCGGCAAATCAGTCTGTTATCAGTTGCCGGCGTTGATGCTATCTGGAGTAACTCTAGTGATTTCCCCGCTGATTGCATTGATGAAAGACCAAGTGGATGCCTTACAAGAACTGGGGATCCCAGCGACATTTATCAATAGTTCCTTGTCCCGCAGTGAAAGTTTTGAACGGATGAGAAAAGTGCGCAGTGGTGAAGTTAAGCTGTTATATGTTGCGCCAGAACGATTGACAGCTGGAGATTTCCGCCAGTTGCTGGATGATATCAAAATCAGTCTGGTAGCTGTGGATGAGGCACATTGTATCTCTCAATGGGGACACGATTTTCGCCCCAGCTATTTGGCATTGCCGGATTTTCTTAACAGTTTGCGAGAAAAAACGGCTGTCGTAGCATTGACCGCTACCGCAACACCGCAAGTAGCAACGGATATTCAAAAACTGCTCCGTATTCCCAGCGACCATTTGGTGAAAACCAGTTTTGAGCGGAAGAATCTGGCCTTTTCTGTCGTGAAGGATCGTCCGGAGAGTTACTTGATGGAATATCTGCGTACAAACCACGATCAAGCAGGTATCATTTATTGCTCCACGCGAAAAGAAGTCGAAAAGCAGTACAATCGCTTGGAAAAGGCAGGCATCAAAGTGGGGCATTATCACGGTGGGATGTCCGAAGCAGAACGGACATTCAATCAGGAGAATTTTATCTATGACCGCGTCAATGTGATGGTGGCTACCAACGCATTTGGCATGGGTATTGATAAGAGCAACGTTCGCTTTGTCGTTCATATGCAGATCCCGGGAAACCTGGAATCTTATTATCAAGAGGCTGGTCGGGCAGGTCGTGACGGCTTGCCTAGTGAAGCCATCTTGTTTTATTCACCAAATGACATCCAGATCCAACAGTTTTTCATTCAGCAATCAGAAGCCAATCAAGATTACAAGAATCACGAGTACATGAAATTGCGAGAGATGAATCAATATGCCCATACGCAACTGTGCCTGCAGCGCTATATTCTACACTATTTTGGTGAAGATGGCCCTGACTGCGGCCGCTGTGGCAACTGCTTAGATGATCGAGAATTGGTGGATATCACCAAAGAAACCCAGATGATCTTATCCTGTGTCAAGCGGATGGGGGAACGCTTTGGCAAGGGCCTGGTCGTTCAAGTATTGGCGGGCTCTAAAAATCAGAAGGTAACCCAATGGCACTTTGATGAATTGTCAACATATGGTTTGCTGAAAGGATGGACTCAAAAAGATTTGACGGCTTTGGTAGACTATGTCACCGCCAGTGGCTACTTGACAGCTGGAGAAGGGGAATATCCTACCTTGAAGTTGACGGACTTGGGTGTGTCGGTGCTCAAAGGCCAAGAGCAAGTTTATCGGAAGCAGCAAAAAGTCAAACAGCTTGTAATGGATGATGGCCTTTTTGAATTGTTGCGCCAGAAACGCTATGAATTGGCTGCTGCACAAAATCTGCCGCCCTATGTCGTCTTTTCTGATCAAACACTGCGAGACTTGGCAGAACAACGTCCCGATTCTCGTTTGAAGATGTTACAGATCAAGGGGATCGGTGAGAACAAACTAGACAAATACGGCGATACTTTTTTAGCAATTTTGCAAGGGTATGAAGCCTCTGGAGAGCCGAAATAAGCTGTTTTATAAGAAGACAAAGAGCTGCAACAGCTAACCCTGAGGGGCTGTTGCAGCTCTTTGTCACAGATGAAAGAGTAAACAAAAAAGCGTCCTCCATTGAGAAGGGCGCTTTTGTTGTTATTATTTAGCAAGTTTGCTAGTCAGACGAGATTTGTCGCGATTTGCTTTGTTTTTGTGGATCAGGCCTTTTGTTTCAGCCATGTCGATCGCTTTGACAGCGTCTTTGTACAACGCATCTACGTTATCGGCACCTGCTTCGACAGCTTGTTCAAATTTTTTGATGGCTGTACGCATTGCGCTTGTTTGTGCCGAGTTTTTTGTGTTAGCAGCTTCACTCGTTTTTACGCGTTTGATTGCAGATTCAATGTTTGGCATGGAATGTTCACCTCCGGATAAAAAGTATTGCACGAATAAATTCGTACAAATCAACACTAGTCATTATACCTAAACCTTATCGGCAATGCAATAAAAGATGTTAAGAAATTTTCCTTTACAGCTATTTTCTTATAAATAAGAAGTGGAAATGCCATAATTGCAAGGACTTGGGTTGCTGGTTTGTAAGCGGATCAGTTTTTTTCTATTAAATCGAAGTTGGTATTGCGGGGAGTAGGAAAAAACGATAGAATAATGTGGGTTTACCAACAAGTGTGATTTTCAAAAGTGGTGTGCCTACTTGTCAATTTTTAATAGAATCTGAATTTTGGTGGTGTGCTTAGTGAGTATTGCACTAATTGTAACTGTGACATTGGTCATGGGGGTTATTTTTGTCAACGGCTGGACCGATGCCCCTAATGCCATTGCGACGGCTGTTTCCACGCGTGTTTTGAAACCGAATACGGCTATCGGTATCGCAGTAGTAATGAATTTTCTCGGAGCGTTGGTGATGACAGCCTTCAATGCGCAGGTGGCTGAAACCATCAGCAACATTGTGAGTTTTGATGCCGGAGGGGATTTGCGTGCTTCGCAAGTGGCGTTGGCGGCCTCCTTGTTTTCAATCGTAGTATGGGCAGTTGCTGCGTGGTATTTCGGCATTCCTACAAGTGAATCCCATGCGCTGATTGCCGGATTGACAGGATCAGCGATGGCTCTCGGAGGGCTGGGTGCTGTAAACGGTCAAGAATGGTTGAAGGTTTTGATTGGTTTGGTTGTATCCACTGCGATGGGATTTGGTGGTGGTTATCTGATCACCAAAGCAATCGTTGCAATTTTTAAAAATGTCCCTCGGCCCAAAGCAAATAAATTTTTCACTATCGGACAGGCTTTTGCTGCTGCAGCTAATGCTTTCTTGCATGGCGCTCAAGATGGTCAAAAATTCATGGGGGTCTTCATGTTGGGATTGTTTTATAACAACTTGGCTGAAAAGACGGGCAATGGCTTTACAATTCCGCTGTGGGTTATGGCACTTTGTTCATTAACAATGGGCTTTGGGACCTCAGTAGGGGGAATGAAAATCATCAAGTCTGTTGGGATGGACATGGTGAAGCTGGAAAAATATCAAGGATTTTCTGCTGATCTGAGCGCCGCAATCTGCTTGTTTTTAGCCTCTCTCTTCGGAATCCCTGTCTCAACGACCCACACGAAAACGACTGCTATCATGGGCGTAGGTGCTTCTCGGCGGCTATCCAGTGTTGACTGGCGAATCGTAAAGGAAATGATTTTTGCCTGGGTGATGACCTTCCCTGGCTGTGGGCTGATTGCTTATGTTATGGCAAAGCTCTTTGTAGCGATTTTTTGATAGTCAAAAGACCTTTTGTAACTTAATTTGGATAGAGGAGTGCAGACAATGGCACGGAAAAAACAGTACGATTTTTTTAAAGCGATGGAACATTTGGCAGCAAATACGCACCAAGCGGCAGAACTTCTCGCCGGTCTGGTGCGCAACTACAATGCAGAAACAACTTTGATTACAGAATCAGAAAAAATCCATATTCTTGAAAAAGAGGCGGATACTATCGTTACCGAGCTTACCAATGAGCTCTATGATGCATTTATTACACCGATTGATCGCGAGGACATTTTAGTTATTTCAGAGCGTATCGATGATATTCTAGATGGTATCAACGGCGTAACCTATTTGTTTGAAAATCTTGTGATTACACAATTGCGTCCGGAAACAGATGTTTTTGCCGATATGATCGTAACAGCAGTCAAAGGTGTTCATACCGCAACAGTGGAATTTCCGAAGTTCAAACATTCTAAAACCCTTAAGTCGATGATCGATGAAGTGAATACTATCGAATCAGAAGCCGACCGGTTATACTCGCGTCTTAAGAAAGACCTCTTTACAAATGAGACGGACCCACTGGAAGTCATTAAGTGGAAAGAAATCTATGATCGCTTAGAAGAAATCATCAATAACAGTGAAGATGCTGTTGATATTATTGATGGAATGGTTATTAAAAACACATAAAATAGCTTTTCTAAGATGAATGAAAAGCTACTTTAGACTGTAGACAAAGTCAATTACAGACTTTGACTGCAGTCTTTTTTTATACCGAAATTGACACTTATTACTATGCCAGTTATCAAATGAGCCTGTCCATTTCGAAGTACAATGCCCATCTCATGATTCAGACAGCCTCTCTACTAGGTAAGCTAAAACTATATAAATAACGCGGATAATACATATGAAGACTGAGAAAATATCAAAACATAAAAGAAAGCGATTTCTATAAATCGATATTGATGTTATTATTTTTAGTGTGAATAGTAAATGTATTAGTTAAGTGGTTAAAAAAGAGGGGTTATAGAAATAAAAAATATTTTAAGTGATATCGAATAGTTATTTATCTATTTTCAAACAGTCTAATTTAGGTTTGCTGATTTCTCTAAAAATAATGAAATGAAGATGATTCTGAAACAGAGAATCGGAGAAAGGAGAGAACATGAAACGTGTCAGCCATTTGAATATTTTTACTCACTATAAATCACAATTAGTTTTAGTAGTAGTCACTAGTTTAGTATTCACGCTAACAAACATCGCTATTCGTATTTTTTTAGGAGAAGTAGTCGACAAAATTTCTGTTGAGAACTTGGGGAAGAACGTCTTGATTGGCCTTGTTTTCCTGGTAATCCTGATTCTGAGTAACTTAATGTCTACTTATCATGGGAAAAAATATTGTGGGTTAATCAGTATGCTATTACTGAACAACTTGAGCCACTATTTTTTTACTGCGGATTATGACAATATTTCAAGAAAAACAGAAGGAGATACAACAACACTTATCTCCACGGATACCACTATTCTGGAACAGTATTGCAATCGAATCATTTCTGGTTTTATTCCAGATTTGTTTTTCTTTGTCGCTTCTTTAACCTATCTTTTTGTGATTGATTTCAAATTAATGCTATTGGCGCTTACAGCTGCCTACTTTACTGTATTGATTACCTCAAAGCAGGCACAAAGGCTCAGTAGGCACTATTCTATTATGAGAAAGCATACGGTAGAGACTAACCAATTGCTGGGATCAGATTTGGAAAAAATTGAGGAAATTAAGTCTTTTCAAATTGAAGAATCCAGATTTGAAATTTATCTGCAACAACTTAATAAATTGACGGAAATCAGTAGGAAGTCCTTTCTAATTGAATCCCTCCTGTCTATTCCAATTTTATTTAGTGGCTTTAGTACAATCGTAGTTATTGCAATTTATGGAGGAAATTTAGTCGCAAATGGAGAAATCACACTGGGAACACTGATGTCTGTAATGATGGTTGCCGATTTTATTATCGACCCCATTATGAAACTCGGAGGAACGTTATCGATTGCAAGAAAAGCAAAACTAAGCTGTGAAAGCTTCAACAATTTCTTTGAGAATCATACTCCTAGTCTAAAAAAAGCAATCGGGTGCAATCTTAAAAAAAAAGCGTTTGAACTGAAAAAAGTCGAATTCGGCTATGGCAATACAACTCTTTTTACTAACATAGACATGGAATTTGAAGTTGGAAAGCCGGTTTTTATTACAGGAAAAATTGGAAGTGGTAAATCAACATTAGTAAAGATTATGGCTGGGTTGTATTCGCCAATCAGCGGCCAGGTCATTTTAAATGGCCTACAGTTGGATCAGTATGATAGGCAAGAGGTTCAGTCAAAAATCACTGTAGTTTTACAAGACTGTCCCGTTTTTTCCGGTACAATTTTTGATAATTTGATTATGGCCAACCCGTCAGTTTCTTTTGAAAAAATCAAAAAAATCTGTCAGAAAGTTGGCCTTGATGGCGAAATCGTTTTAAAGGAAACAGGCTACGACACATTTTTAGGTGAAGCCGGATATGGGATGTCTGGTGGACAGCTTCAAAGACTATCCATAGCTCGAGCGCTACTCGTGGATTCTGAAGTGGTGATTATGGACGAACCAACATCAGCTTTAGATAAGAAAAATAGAGAACATATTCGCACAGTAATAGAGGAATTGTCGAAGGATAAGATTGTAATTGTGGTGTCACATGATAGAGAGCTTATTTCAGATAATGTTGAGTATGATATAGGAGGCAGGTGCTTTGTCAAAAAACGATCTTGTAGTTATTTATAAGCTATTGAAACGAATAAAAGGAAAATCAAGTATCTATTTGATTTCGACTGTAGCTATCTCATTTAGATCCTTCTTGATTAGTTTGCTGACCGGGCTACTCTTTTCGGAAATTCTTGTTGCAGCACAAAGGCAATCAGTGGAGAGTCTAAAAAAAGGTGTCCTGACATTTCTGACTTTTTTGATCTTATTTACCGTGAGTGACTCCTTTTTTATGTACTTACAATCACGGGTTCTATTGGATATTGAGAACACGTTTAGAAAACTGATGGTAAAGAAGATGTATTCGGCGCCGTTCTTTCAAATCATGGCAGTTGGGCAAAAATCAACGTTGTTATCACGAATAAATGAAGATGTCAGTCTTGTTCGCAATATTTTTGGAAGTGGCATTTTAAACCCAGTATTATATTTTTTTTCTGGGGCAGGCGCCATTATGGTAATAGGAAATATTGCGCCAATTTTTATTATTTGGAGTTGTATAATCGGGGGTGTGAGTGTTGTTTCCAATAGTCAGTTTGGGCGACTTCGTAAGCACATATTTGAGCAAATACAAGAGATAAAGAGTGAAGTATTGCGCCATTTCAACGAAGCGTTAACCTACAATATGTCGATTAGATTGGGGAGTATCGTACCTGGTTTTCTTCAAAGAATGGAAAGATCGATAGCACAGCGGTACACTATTTCATTAAAAAACGCTAAATATGAGGCTGTTGTGTCAAGTATTGGTACTCTGGAAGGAGCTTTAAAGTACGGGGGTACCATCATGTTGGGAATCCTATTTTATAAAAGAGGTCAGATTCAGCTTTCAGAGATCATGATTTTGACGCAAATGGTCGGACTTGTCGTCGTGGTTTTTACTTCGATAGGTAGTTCACTCGTCACGCTGCAGGAATCTTTAGTGGGTATTAAAAGGATATTCGATATTTTAGATATAGAAGAAGAACGACAGTCTGGATTTGACGTTGTCAGTAAAAATATCGATCAGAAAGAGCTATTTAAATTCGAAAATTTGTCCATATCCTATAAAGAAAGCAAGAATGTATTGAATAACTTGAATGGAGACATCAAGCCCAATAAGATAACGTATATCAATGGACCAAGTGGAAGTGGAAAATCATCTTTACTAAAAATATTGATGGGCTTTTTACCCTATCAAGGGTCGATTAAATTATATGGAAAGGAATTGACTGACTACAAAATAAGTGAGTTGAGAACCCAAATAGCCTATGTACCACAAGAACCTACTTTTTTCGATGGGACGCTGGCAGAAAACTTGTTAATTGATCAAAAACAGAGCATTGACGATGTTGAAATAGCAAATGTTCTGGAACTTGTTTGTTTAAAAGAGGTCATTTTCTCGTTGCCTGAGGGATTACATACCTATATTGATTCAAAGAGAATTTTCTTTTCAGGGGGACAAATGCAATGCTTGTCCCTTGCAAGGGCATTGTTAAGTGATAAGCCTATCTTGTTATTGGATGAAACTTTTTCGGCAATGGATATCTTTACGAGAGAAAAAATATTTCAGAATATGGAGTTACTATTAGTCGATAAAACCATCATTTTAGTTTCTCACTTTCTTGAAGATGAAAAGAAAAAGGAGGTATTGGCCCTCTACTAATTGATTCCAGGAGGCTTAACAAAGATATGAAGCACAATTTAAAAGAGTTACACTTTCATTTAACCAGGGGGATATAGCTGCTGTTACCATCAGATATGACAAGAAAGAGGCTCCACGCTTTTTCGGCTTTCTCTGGTCATCACGTACTATTTTAAATCAAAAAAGACGCCCTCTCATTACTGAGAAGTGGCGTCTTTTTTCGAAAGCTCACAAAATTTAGGCTGTTTTCATTGCATCTGATTCTTTGCGGATCGGGCACTGAATACATTCTGAATTACTAGATGCAACAGGCTTCATCCGCAACAGGCGCAGGCCGTTTAAAATCACCAAAATGGTACTGCCTTCATGACCGATAACACCAAGGGGCAAACTTAGAATCTGAACGAAATTTGAGAGGATCAAAAGCAAAATAACTGCTACTGAGAAGCAGATATTTTGCTGAATGATTCGTTTCAGCTTTAACGAATGCTGATGGGCCATTTGCAATTTTGCCAGATCATTTTTCATCAAGACCATGTCGGCTACATCCACCGCCAAATCGGTCCCTTCTCCCATGGCTACACCGACTGTGGCGCTTGCTAAGGCGGGAGCATCATTGATGCCGTCGCCCACCATACAGTTTACACCGTATGATTCCCGCTGCTCGGAGACAATCCGCGCCTTGTCATCAGGAAGGCAATCTGCTTTGAAATCGTCTAATTTCAAATGCTCAGCAATTACGCGGGCGGTTTCCGGATTGTCACCTGTGAGCATGCTGGTATAAATTTGCTGTTTCTTTAGATAATCAATGACGTGGTAAGCTTCTGGTTTAGCGATGTCTTGCAGTGCTAAATAAGCGAGTAGCTGATTTTCTCGTGTGAGGTAGATTAATGTTTTTCCGCTTTGTAGTAGTCGCTGGATTCGCCGTCTTTCTGTTTTAGGAATGTCGGTTTTTTTCTCATCAGTGAAATTTGGTTTACCAATTCGCCAACAGGTACCATCGATATCGGCCTCCAAACCAAAGCCGGTGACCTCTCTTACGGGAAGCTTTTGCAGCTCTGGAGTAGCGGTGACAGTAGAGGAGAGATAATTAATTACAGCCTCTGCTAGCGGATGAGTGGTCTTGGCCTCCAGCGCTAGCAAAACTTCTCGCACCTGCTGCGTATCTTCTATAAAGTGTGCATCGGTTACAACGGGACGTCCTTGTGTCAAAGTTCCGGTTTTATCAAATGTGACTGCTTTAAGCTGGGAGAGCTGTTCCAATGCGGCGCCACCTTTTACCAAAATTCCATTTTTAGCACCGGCTGAAATTGCCGCTAATGTGGCAGGTGTTGCCGAGGCAACCAGTGCGCAAGGGGAGGCGACCACCAACAGCACCATTCCACGATAAAAACTTTCCTGCCAGCTCCATCCCAATAGGAGATGTGGCAAAAGAATCATTAACGGTACGGCCAGCAGCACGATTTTAACATAGGTATTTTCAATGCGGTCGATAAAAGATGCTGTCTTAGTTGGCTGATTTTGTGCGTCTTCAACTAACTGAATGATTTTTGCCATGATGGTATCACTGCTGTTTTTACTGACTTTAATAACAAGTGGGTTCCCGAGATTCAAAGTGCCGCCGTATACTTCGTCGCCAATCGTTTTTTCTGCGGGAAGGGACTCACCGTTAATTGCAGCTTCGTTTAGCTGAGTAACTCCTTGTGTGATAATCCCATCAATCGGGACTGTTCCACCTTTTGGTACCAGTAGCAGATCATCAATTACTACTTCCTCGATTGGCACTTCTTTCAAGTCGCCATCACCGATATATTTTTGAGCCACAGCGGGTTGCAGGTTCATCAAAGCAGTAATCTCTCTACGGCTTTTGTTGGTAGTGTACTCTTCCAAAAAGCCACTCAAACAAAAAATGAAGGTCAACATGGCCCCTTCAAACCAATTGCCAATGAGGCAGGCGCCAATCGCTGCCAGTGCCATCAATAAATCGACATTGAGCGTCCGATCTTGGATCAATTCCGTCAGACCTTCTTTGGTTTGTTTATAGCCACCACTTATGATTGCAATTAAAAAGAGTACCGGGTACCAAGATAGACTGTGACTTGCCGCAACCTGCCCGCCTATCATAAAGAGTAGACAAAGCAAAGTTGCTACTAGTGCCCGTTTTTCATTTTTTCCCATAAGAAACCACCTTCCTTCACCTCGAGAATACCATGGAGACTTGGCTAAATGATAATGAAATCACCCAATTGAGAACGATAGTGTTTCTCAACAAGTATTCAGTCGGCCTCACGAAACAGTGCAGACAGCAAGAAGTTGCCTGTCTAACGGGCTCGCTACGATTTTACAAGAAAAAACCCTCATCAAAAGACGAGGGCCAGAATTTACAGAGTATGCAAATATAAGCTTACATCGCGATCAGCCAATAGCCAATCAAAACGGCACCGAGAATAATTCGATACCAACCGAAGACGGTAAAGTCGTTTTTCTTGATGTAGTTCATTAAGAATTTGATAGCAACAATCGAAACGATGAAGCTGACGAGTGTCCCCACCAAAAGGATTACGAGACTTTCTGTGTTGAAACTGTTTCCTTTGAGAAGAAATTTCAAAATTTTATATCCGCTGGCTCCCAGCATTGTGGGAATTCCCATGAAAAAGGAAAATTCGGTGGCAACGAAGCGGGATGCGCCAATCATGATACCGCCGAGAATAGTGGCGCCGGAGCGGGAAGTCCCAGGAATCAAGGAAAGCACTTGAAACATACCTACCATCAATGCTGCTTTATACGTAAATTGTTTGAGATCAGTGCATTTCGGAGCAATTGACTTGTTTCTTTTTTCAACGATGATAAAGGCAATCCCATACAGAATCAACATGATAGCTACCGGCAAAAAATGATGGAAGTTGGCATCCAACCAGTCGTCTAAAGGTAGGCCAATAATGACAGATGGAATGACAGCGACAACAACTTTGAACCACAGTTCCCAAGTGTCTTTTTTCTCGCTTGCAGACTTTGAAGGAGAAAAAGGATTCAATTTGTTAAAGTACAGATAAATGACCGCTAAAATTGCACCTAATTGAATCACGACATTAAACATGGACATAAACTCAGCCGGCATCTGCAACTTGATAAATTCATCCGCCAAAATCAAGTGGCCGGTACTGGAGATTGGCAGCCATTCGGTAATTCCTTCGATGATTCCTAAAATAATTGCTTTGACGATATTCATTAAAAACATAGTGTCATCCTTTCCCAACAAAAAACTGGCGGTAAACCAAACCGCCGTACATGTGAAAGTATAGCTGTTTTCAACAGTAAAACCAACCGTTTTCTTGACCCTTCTTGATCCTTAAAAAAAATTAAAGAAAGAACGGCGCTGCGCTTTAGCACTGTTGGCCATTGCATGTTGAGAAGGTTAATTTTTGCTTGTAACCTTGAGTTCTAAAAAAGACTACAAACCGAATCAGAAGTCTGATCTGGCTGCAGTCCGTTTGTAAAAAAAGGGGTAACTGGGGTAGATCAAGCCAAGATATCTTTGGAGATTTCACGGCCTTTTTCGATAAATTCTGTGCTGCCGATTTCTTGAATCGTGAACTTACCCTCCTCGTAAGTCAGACGGGTCACGCTGCCATTTTGCAAATCGACGCGGACGGGTTGTTTGGCATCGATGAGATTTAGCAAGAAAGCAATGGTAAAACCGTGAGATACCACGATTGCTCTGCCGCCGCCGTTTTTTTCGACACGGTGGGCGATATCTTCAAAGCCGCTGAAGACGCGGCTGCAAAGAACATCAAAGGTTTCGGCCCAGTGGGCGGTGTCTGCTTCGTAAACTGCTTCCGCAATGTCTTTAAAAGTAATATCGGTTTCCCACATTTGTTCACTGGTTTTAAAATTCAGCACACGGGGTAAGACACCCCACATCTCGGTATCATAACCACCTTCTAATGAGCCCCAGCACCACTCGCGGATGCGATTGTCAATCGCATAAGGGGGCTTTGGTAATTGTAAATTTTCTCCCATGATCAGACGCATGGTTTCAATCGCACGTCCTGAGTCGCTAGAAACGGCTTCAACAAAATGCATTTCCCGCAAACCCAGTCCTAAATAATGAATATCTTCGCTGCCTTTACTGGTCAGTGGCGTATCACACCAACCTTGTGCCCGTTGCAAGGCATTGAACATTGTTTTTCCGTGTCGCACGACATAGAGTTCTGTTGTCATTATCGTTTCTCCTCCGTGTAATCAATTATTGAAAAATGGATTCAGTCGTTTTTCCCGTTCAACTGTTGTAGCCTCTCCGTGACCAGGATAGACCGGAAATTCTTCTGGTAACGTGAACAGCTGTGTTCGGATACTATTCAAAAGCTGCTCGAGGTTTCCTGTCGGCAAGTCCGTTCTGCCAATACTCCCGCGAAAAAGGGCATCACCGGATACGACAAAATCAGGGAAGATAAAGCTGACACTACCAATAGAATGTCCTGGTGTGGCTACTACTTTAAAAGAAATATCAGCAATTTCATACTCTTTTAGCTGGAAATATTCATCAGCCGGTGCAGTCACGATGTTTTCTATATCATCATGGCGTCCTAATCCCGAGAGATTCATGAGTGGATCTAAAAGCCAATCTGCTTCTAGCGGACTGACATAAACCGGTATCTCATAAAATTCCCGCAAAGGATCGACAGCACCGATATGGTCGTAATGGGTGTGGGTCAGAAGAATCGCTGCTGGTGTGGCGTCAGTATCTTTAATAGTTTCAATGATTTTTTCTGGTTCAGCACCGGGATCAATGATTAACAGGTGACGCTCGGTATAGACCAAGTAACAGTTTTCCTGGATTGGACCGGTGGGGATCTGTAGAATCTTCATGCTTGCTCACTCCGTTTCTTATCTGTCTGTTTCAGTATAACGCAAAGAAATTTTTCCGACAATGTGAGAAGGGCACTGCCGTCATTGAATTCAAAATCATCTGACAACTGGAGAGTTTTATTTTTGTTTATTTAATAAAAGGTGATGAAGGTTTCACGAATTTCTAATCCAGCGACGTTATAGTTGTCTAGTCCAAAAACATATCCAATATTTCCTTGGTCCTCGAAAGTGATTTCGAGGATTTTTTGCTTTTTAATGGAAATCGCCTATAATAAGTAAACGTATGTTCGTAAAAAAACTGAAGTGCAGAGTTGATTGTTTGAAAAAGGAGGGGATAGCTAGTGGACCGTGGCAGAATCTCTGTGCGTAATATTGTTGAATTTACCTTACGCCGAGGAGACATTGATAGTCGTCAGACCTCCAATCATACGGCGCAAGAAGGGGCGCGTATTCATCGCAAGTTACAAAAAGCCGCCGGTGAGGCCTATCAAAAAGAAGTATCTTTAAAACGAACCTTCACTATCAATGAAGACACCCTGACGATTGAAGGCCGTGCTGACGGTATCTTTACATCAGAAGAGGGCCAGAGGGTGATTGATGAAATCAAGACTTCGGAAGTTTATTTTGAGGATTTGTCACCGGATCAAATGGAGATGTTTTTCTTTCAAGGAATGGTTTATGCTTATATCCATGCCTATCAAGAAGAACTAAAAGAAATTGCTGTCCAGTTGACTTATTTTCAAACGACGGAAGAAAAAATCACTCGGCAATTGCGGCTTTTTACACTGGCAGAGTTGCAGCTTTTCATGGATCATCTATTGGCGGAGTATCACAAGTGGCTGATTTTTCAAGATGACTGGCGCAGAGTCAGAAATACGTCGTTGACAAAATTAGTCTTTCCTTATGAAACCTTTCGCAAAGGCCAGCGGGAATTAGCGGCTGCCGCCTACAAGACATTGAAGACTTCCCGCCGCTTGTTCGTTGAGGCGCCTACTGGGACAGGCAAGACGATCTCAACTTTGTTTCCGGCACTAAAAGCAATGGGGGAGGCCTCTTGTGATCGGATTTTTTATTTGACGGCTAAGACCATCACTCGTCAAGTCGCAGAAGATGCCTTACAAGCGTTGGCTGAAAAAGGCTCCTCAGCCAAATCAGTGACCATCACCGCAAAAGATAAAATCTGTTTTATGGAGGAGCGAAACTGTACGCCGGAGTATTGTCCCTATGCTAAAGGCTATTACAACCGAATCAATGAAGGATTATGGGATTTGCTTCACCATGAGAATCAGATTACACGAGAAGTCATTGAAGCATATGGACGTAAACACCAGCTGTGTCCTTTTGAATTGTCGTTGGATGTCAGTTTATTCTGTGATGTCATCATCGGTGATTACAATTACTTGTTTGACCCGACGGTTTATTTGCGGCGTTTTTTTGAAGAACCCAAAGAATCGTATTTTTTCTTGATTGATGAAGCCCACAATTTAGTCAGCCGGTCGCGAGAGATGTATTCGGCAGCTTTGACCCGCAACAATGGAGTGGTTTTTCAAGAAAAATTGGCAAAAGAGTTTCGGGGACTTCATCGGCGACTGAACAAAATCGACAACGAATTTGAAATGCTTTATCAACGCTCTGTGGATGAAGACTGGCATTTTAAGCACCAAAAAGGGTTGCCAACAAGTTTAGTAGAAAAGCTCTATGGTCTATCAGAAAAAATAAAGGAGTGGTTGGCAGCCAATCCGGGAAATCCAGCTGAAGAAGCGGGATTGGCCTATTATTTTGAAGTGCTGGCGTTTTTACGAATCGCGGAAATCTATGACGATCATTTTGAAACGACTATCGAGCGAACCTACACAGATCTGAGGATTAAACTCTTTTGCATTGAACCGGCGCCTTTTTTGGAAACGATGCTGGATAAAGGCACTGGCGCCCTTTTGTTTTCGGCAAGCTTCACGCCGCTGTCTTATTATCAAGATGTGTTGGGGGGCAGCAAAGAAGCGCTAAGGTACAAGCTTCCTAGCCCCTTTTCTCCTGAAAACCAGGGGATATTTGTCGCAGATTATATCGAAACGACCTATCGTAAGCGACAGTCCAGTTTGACGCAAGTCGTTGATGCCATCTATCAAATGGTCGCTTCAAAAAAGGGCAACTATTTGGTGTTTTTTCCCTCCTATCAGTATTTAGATGAAGTGGCAGCCTTGTTTCAAACGGAGCATCCGACGATTACTCAGCTGATTCAAGACACGAAAATGACCGAAGAGGAGCGAGAAGCCTTCTTGGCCCGCTTTACAAAAAATCCCAGTGATTCTCTTGTAGGTTTTTGCGTATTAGGCGGGATCTTTTCAGAAGGAATCGATTTAAAAGGCAGTCGGTTGATTGGAACAGCTGTGGTTGGCGTGGGTCTGCCGCAAATGAATCATGAACAAGAATTGATTAAAGAATATTTCGATGAGACTCGCCATAAGGGCTTCGAATATGCTTATCAGCTTCCAGGAATGAACAAAGTCTTGCAAGCAGCAGGACGAGTCATTCGTGATGCAGCAGATCAGGGGGTTGTCCTTTTACTGGATCAGCGCTTTATCTCGCCGCGTTATCGGAAACTATTTCCTGCTCATTGGCAACATGCACGAATCGTCCACGAACCAGAAGATTTACCAAAAGAACTGGCTCGTTTTTGGAAAAGCAAAGAATGATTGATTTTGAGCTAATTTAAGTAGCAAGAAAAGAGCGGTGGCAATCTCTTGCCACCGTCTTTCAAAGTGAACACTACCCAAGGTGAGACACAAACAAAAGCCGGGTCCCTTCCATTAAAAACAATGGAAGGGACCCGGCTTTTCATTAGTATAACTTTTAAAGACAGACTTTTTCTCTTTATACATTTTTTATACGTATGGGAAGGCAACATCTACGATTAGAAATGATTGATGTCGTAGGCACTGTCATTAATCAACGGTAATTGGTGAACTGAAGCTCAATAGGCAAGTCCAATTTTCTTAAAAGTGCAATGACTTCTTGCAGATCATCGCGGCTTTTGCCAGTCACACGAATCTGATCGTCTTGGATTTGGGTTTTCACTTTCAATTTTGCATTTTTGATAGCCGTTGTGATCTTTTTCCCATTTTCTTTGTCGATACCACTGATCAACTCAGCCGTCTGTCTGGCCTTTCCTCCAAGGGATTTTTCACTGTCGGAAAAGTGGATATTTTTAACAGGCACACTTCGTTTGATGAGCTTGCTCATAAGGACATCTTTAATCTGTTCCAACTTAAAGTCGTCGTCACCCACCACTGTTAATTTGCCGTTGTCCATTGTGATCTCGACGGTAGAATTTTTGAAATCAAAGCGGTTGCCCAACTCTTTTGTTGTCATTTGGACTGCATTTTTGACTTCTTCCATATTGATATCACTTACGATATCAAAACTTGCTTCTTTTGCCATGTTGTCCTCCTTTTGGACCTTGATAATAGAATAATCCTTTGATTCATGTAAGAAATGAAGGGTTATCCACATCTTACCAAATGTCGGTAGGACGAACAACTTTTGAAAATTTTTGTCTGGACGAGAGAAAACAGTTGAAAAAAACGGCGGGATTGCTATTCTTAAGGAGGGTTTTTGGAAGAGACCGCTTTTGTAAGTGGGTTGTTCCGTTAGGAGGCCTCGATGAACGACCAATAAAAGGAGCAAATCTATGAAACGATTGACGGCAAATAATAAAAATACTGAAATTCTAAAGCGGATGGGGGTACTCTTGGTCTGCGGATTAACTTCAGCGATTTCACTGAACTATTTCTTGATTCCGGCCAAAGTATTGTCGGCTGGTATGAATGGGATTGCCCAGATTATTGTGGCTTTGGGATTGGAGCACTTTGACTTACATTTGAATACGGGGCTGTTTATTTTTATCCTGAACATCCCAATTTTTGCGTTGGGCTTTTGGAAACTGGGCAAAGATGCCACTTTTTGGAGTTTTTTGAACGTGGTAGCTATTTCTTTGATTACAATGATTTTCCCTCAAGGGGAGCTGACAGAAAATATCCTAATGAATTCCTTGATGGGTGGGGTATTTTTAGGGATTGGTGCTGGCCTGGCGCTGAAGATGGGATTTACCACCGGCGGGATGGACATTTTGTCGTTGGTGCTATCAAAAACGACAGGGAAAACCGTTGGCAATTTTATGTTCATATTGAACGGTTTAATTGTGTTAGTGGCGGGATTTATTTTTAGCTGGGAAAGTGCTTTGTATACGATTATTTCTATTTATGTTATGAGTTATGTGGTGGATATGATTCACACCAGCCATCAAAAATTGACAGCTATGATTATCACCACTAAACCGGATCAAGTAGGTCGCAGTATTTCACAGCGGGTTTTTCGCGGCATGACGTTGCTTCCTTCAGTGGGTGGCTATTCAGGTGTTGAAGGCAAGACGATTATGATTGTTATTACGCGGTATGAGCTCTATGATCTGGAACAGGCAATTCTAGAAGCTGATGAACATGCTTTTGTTAATATTTTGCCGACACAGTCAATCCTGGGTCGTTTTGCTACTGAAGATGAGCAACGAACATTTAAGGCGACGGGTGTTTTTCCTGAAATGAAGGTTCGCAAAGGAAAACGTTGATCCTGTTGGACTTTTCTTTGGCAGCAAGTGACTTCATTAAGCTTCGGTAAAATCTGATTTACAAAAGTAAGTAAACGGGGTATTATTTGAGCAGGATAAAAAGCGGTTTCCAGCGAGTCATCATAGGGGAAGGTTATTGCTGTGGCGAGGATAGTTGGAAGACTGGCTGACTAATAGGGGGAATGTGTTCATGAACGATGTACGGACGGAACAAGAAATTGAAGAAATCAAAGAGCGCATCTTAACAGCTTTGGAAACGGTAATCGATCCGGAATTAGGGATCGATATCGTTAATCTTGGCTTGATATATGAAGTAGAATTTGATGGAACAAATGGAGACACAGTCATCAAGATGACGTTAACTACCATGGGGTGCCCATTGGCTGACATTTTGACAGATCAAATCCATCAAGCTTTAAAAGAAGTACCGGAAGTGACTAGCACAGATGTCAAATTGGTTTGGTATCCTGCTTGGACCACCGATAAAATGAGTCGTTATGCACGGATTGCTTTGGGAATTCGCTAGCTGTAACTAAAGGGGTTGGTAGCTGCATAGGCAGTTGCCAACCTTTTTTGTGCGTTACAGAAGGTCACTTGAAGGTGTTGTTTACAAAGGCGTGTAATAAAGAATATCTGACGAAGAGGATGCCTAAGAGCAAGATTTTCGAGATCTGAAATGAGCAAGGGGCAACATCTGAATGTTTGTTGTGTGCAATAATTGGAATGTTCGTGATGACTTGATTTTTGCGAAAAAAAAGGCTATTCTACTGAAAGATTGATGGAAAGGGGCTTTTTCTGTGCTGAAAACGACTTTTTTAGATTACACTTATGCCAATCCTCTGATGAATGCTTCCGGGGTCCATTGTATGACTATGGAGGAGCTTGATCAGTTGGTGGACTCCAAAGCCGGTGCACTGATTACCAAAAGTGCCACAATGGCTGCCCGTGCCGGTAATCCTGAACCACGTTATTCCGATGTTCCCTTGGGTAGTATCAATTCGATGGGGCTACCAAATCACGGGATAGACTACTATCTTGACTATGCGTTGAATTATCAAAAGAACCAACAGGCACCACTGTTTTTCTCGGTAGCAGGAACCAGCGTGCAAGAAAATCTCCAGTTGTTGCAAAAGATTCAAGAAAGTGAGTTTAGCGGTATTACGGAATTGAATCTTTCCTGTCCCAATGTTCCTGGAAAACCACAAGTGGCCTATGATTTCCCTTTGACAGAAGAGATTTTGACAAAAGTTTTCAGCTTTTTCACGAAACCTTTAGGGGTCAAATTGCCACCTTACTTTGATATGGCACATTTCGATCAGATGGCGGCTATCTTAAACAAATTTCCTTTAGTCTACGTAAACTCTATCAATAGTATCGGCAATGGCTTATACATTGACGAACAATCCGATGAAGTGGTCATTCGTCCAAAAGGCGGTTTTGGCGGTATTGGGGGCGAATATGTGAAGCCTACTGCATTGGCAAACGTGCGAGGGTTTTATACTCGTTTGAAGCCTGAAATCAAAATCATCGGTACCGGTGGTATTTTGACCGGACAAGATGCCTATGAACACCTGTTGTGCGGGGCAACGATGTTACAAATTGGAACCCAGCTGCACAAAGAAGGACCAGCCATTTTTGAACGAATTAATAATGAGCTTGAAGAGATCATGAAGAAAAAAGGCTATCAAACCATTGATGAATTTCGTGGCAAACTAAAAACAATTGACTGATTTTACCGCTTGGAAAGCGATTTATTCTTTCCAAGCGGTTTTCTTTTTAATATAATAAGTGTTATAGGAGGGGTGGCCGTGTTTACAATCAAAAAAGCAGGTATAGATGAGTTGCCGATAATCATGGATATCATCGAAGCAGCCAGGGAGCATTTAAAGGCAGCTGGGTCTCCCCAATGGCAAGGCGGCTATGGACCCGATGAGGAATCCATGGAGCAGGCAATTCACCAGCAAATTTGCTGGGTCGGCTTGTTGGATGGACACACGGTAGCAGTCGCTTGCTTAGTTTCCGGTGAGGATCCAGTCTATACCGCGATTCAAGAAGGCAGCTGGCTTACTACCAACAGTGACCAATACGTATCTATCCATCGATTTGCTGTATCTTCAGATTTTGCCGGACAAGGCATTGCAACTAGGTTTCTGGAAGCGCTGAAGGTTGAAGCATTGAAGGTAGGTTATCGTGACTTGCGAATTGACACCTACCCTAAAAATTATGGCATGATTCGGGTTATTGAAAAAAATGGCTTCCAATATCGCGGTAAGGTATATTTTCCAATTCCAAACGGTGAGCGGGTGGCATTTCAATTGATAAAGGATCAGGTGAATGCCGTTAAAAATTAAGATTGGTGACGTAAAGCAGGAGTTCAAATTTTAAAATTAGAAAACAATGTGGTTTTCGAGTGCTTTCGCTTAGATTTGAGTATGCTTATATGGTAAAGTGTTGTTGTAAGGTCAAAAAGGAAGTTTTCATGGAGGTATGAAATGAAAAAGAAGAACAGTCTTGTTTTACGGAAGGCCTTAACCGGCTTTAGTGTATTACTTATCCTGTTTTCCCCTGGAGTAACCGCATTTGCCAGCATTTCTGATGGAGCGGAGATGCCAGTAAGCGAGGTTGCACCAGAAGACACGAACTCGATGATAGATCAAAATGAATCGGTCCAAGATCCAACAACCACGCCGGCGCCGGAAAATGACATTTCAACGCAGCCTGAACAGCCTTCTACTACGGTAAGCGATAAAACGTCATTGACAGCTCAGACGGCGCAATTAACTGAAGTGCTTTCCAACTCGGATCGGTATGTCTCCACAACCTTTGACAATAACTATCTCGACTCGTTATTGCAACGGGCAGACAGTTTGCTGGCAACAGAAACGGCAGCACAATCTGAGATTGACGACTGTACTGCTGAGATTCTGCAAGCGTTGGCTGGTCTGCGCTATCGAGGAGATAAAACAGCGCTGCAGGCCCGGATTGATTACACCGTCACCTTGCAAGCGTCAGATTATACCGCGACAAGTTTTGCTGCCTTGCAAGCATCGGTGAAGACGGCCAATGCGCTATTGGCTGACATTGATGCCGAACAAGATGCCTTAGATCAGATGCTTGAAGCGCTGAATGAGGCACTGGCCGCTTTAGTCAAAGCGACCCCTTCGCAACCAGAAAAACCAGAACAGCCCCAGCCTGAAAAACCTGCAACACCTCAGCCGCCAAAGAAGCCGGAGTCGTCCAAGCCTGACCAAAAGCCTGCTGAATCAAATTCAGAGGAAGGGACAAAAGCGGAAGCCGAAGAGACAGGCACGATTTCTGAGGGGCATTCAAATCAAGCAAACTCTGAGGATTCTGTAGTAGAGTCGAACTCAGGGAACGATTCCGTGAACCCTGTCGATAAAGAATATGCGGTAGATAGTCTGACGGACTCTGATTTGAATGGGTATGAACTGCCACTTTTGACAAGCTTTGAAGATGAGCGGCAGGCAGCCCTGGTGGCTCAAGGATTGAAAACATTGAGTCTGCCTTATGAAAAAGAGCCGCAGCCGGCAAAAACAGGAGAGTTGCCAACTGCCTTTAATAATCTAAGTCTTCCGAAGTATCTCTATCAATCTGTCCTTGGAAAAAATCTGGGGGAGACATTCGAAGAGCTGAGGGATTCAGGGACCAGACGAGAACTGACAGAAGCAGGCATTGGTGATCTTTTGTTCTGGGAAAAAGACGGTGCTATTGAACAAGTTGCTATTTATCTCGGGCAAGGAAAATATTTGATGGCCGATGAAGAAGCATTAAAAGAGGCACAGCAGGTTCTGCCGACGAAAGACATAGCTGTTGCTGAGTCTGCAGCCGACCAAGAAGAGATAGCTGGTGTTCGTATCTATACTGTCAAAGGTTATCAGCAGGATGAAGATGGAAAGGTAACCATTGAAGAAGCTGCCGCTGAAAATCAAAAAAATGAGACAGTACAGACGATTTATGACAAGCAATCCAATCCGAGCTATGCCGTTCATAGTATCGGGGATTCCCAATTAACATCAGTAGGACAAGCGCTGATCGACAATTATGCCGCCTCTGTCGATTTCAGAGTGAACCCGGTTACTGAAAGCTTCATTTCTTCTATTGCTGAGGATGCACGACAACTTGGACTTGAATATGACGTCTATGCTTCTGTGATGATTGCTCAAGCCATTTTAGAAACTGGTTCAGGTGGCAGCGGGTTGTCAAAAGCGCCCTACCACAATTTATTCGGGATAAAAGGCCTCTACAATGGCAACTCGGTTTCAATGAAGACGATGGAAGATGACGGAACGGGTAAGTTGTTTCAAATCACGGCTGCGTTTCGAAGCTATCCAAATTTCAGAGCGTCATTGAACGATTATGTATCATTGGTACGAGGGGGCATTAGTGGTAACGATGAGTTTTATAAAGGAACTTGGCGTTCAGAAGCAAAAAATTATCTGCAAGCGACAGAATATCTGACTGGACGTTATGCCACTGATACGACTTATAACAATAAGTTGAACTCAATCATTGCAGCTTACAATTTGACGCAATTCGACGAACCGTTACCAGCTGATAACAGTGTGATTATTGCCTCCCGCGGTGGGATACCGGACTACTATCGTGAAAAAATGGTGTATCCTGAATACAATGGTGTCAATTACAATCTGAGCGGTTCTTATCCAGTAGGTCAGTGTACGTGGTATGCTTACAATCGGATCACGCAACTCGGCGGTAAAGTAGACGATTACATGGGCAATGGTGGAGAATGGGGTCAGCGAGGAGCGGCTTTAGGCTATCAAACGACCCAAATTCCGACTGCTGGATATGCAGTGAGCTTTCATCCAGGGGTGGCCGGATCAAGTGCAGTGTATGGACATGTGGCGTTTGTAGAGGCTGTAGGTCCAGATGGTATTTTGATATCTGAAGGGAATGTGTTAGGGGGAACCATTATTTCTTATCGAGTGATCCCTAACAGTATTGCCCGTTCAAATAGTGTTACCTATATTGCACCTAAGTAATAGATGGAATAAGAGGAGTGTAAAAAAGTCGCCTTCCAGGCGGCTTTTTTTATATAATCCTTGTCAGCAATCAAAGCAATTGTTATGATAACGATTGAGGAAGGTGCGGTATGAAAAAAAGACAGAGAAAAAAACAAGCCTATAAACAGTATATTCGTGATATTTTTGAAGGGTACGAAACAATGATTGTTGATCCTGAAAAGGAAAAGCTTGTCTTTCACTATTTGAAAGAAGAAACGATTATTTATCGTGACGACGACCGGCAAATCCGTTTTCTGACAAGAGATATTTAAAACCGAAGCGCGCTTCGGTTTTTTCTTTCTCTCAGAAAATGAACGTAACATATTTAAAAAAAGCCTTGACCCGCTCTTTAAGAAATGGTAAATTAATCAACGTTGACGACGAGAAAGTCTCGTAGAAAACTTCTTGAAAATCAATTCAAAAAAGTAGTTGACACTGGCAACTAAGCCTGTTAAACTAACGAAGTTGCCGCTTGAAAGCACAACCTGTTATTGAAAAAGTCGCGCCAGTCGCGAAAAAACTTTTTCAAAAAAGTGTTTGACTTTTAAAAAGCAACGTGATACGATTTAAAAGTTGACGGCGAA
>NZ_MAEH01000020.1:114713-141369 GCF_009933135.1 Candidatus Enterococcus leclercqii | reverse complement strand
GCATCGCCATCTGCGTCTCCATCTGCGTCTCCGTCTGAATCGCCATCGGAGTCTCCGTCTGAATCGCCATCCGCGTCGCCGTCAGAATCACCATCTGCGTCGCCGTCTGCGTCGCCATCAGAATCGCCATCCGCATCGCCGTCTGCGTCGCCGTCAGAATCACCATCTGCATCGCCATCGGAGTCTCCATCAGAATCGCCATCCGCATCGCCGTCGGAATCACCGTCTGCGTCTCCATCCGCGTCGCCGTCGGAATCACCATCGGAGTCTCCATCCGCGTCTCCATCGGAATCGCCATCCGCATCACTATCCGAATCATCATCTTCAGGGACAATGATATCGGTACTAAGGCTTAGATAGTCAACATCATCTCGAGTTACTTTTGAATTTACAGTCAATACTTGACCTTCTTCTACTAATCCAGGCTCAATTTCCGCTGTATAATTCCCCTCACTATCTGTGAATCCTGTTGCAATAACTGTCCCTTCTGTATCTTTTATCTCAATCATCACACTAGGGTCAGCTTGCCCAGTAACCTGATAGCCAGATACTGAATTCCCAACAATCTCTGCTGTTGGTGTTACCAGTTCAGGAACTTGCACTGGGGTAGGTTCACTTTCAATTTCTTCCAAAATCGCAACTACATTTAAAGGTTGTCCTGGATATACTGCTTCGCCTTCAATTTCGATCACATAGTTGCCATCGTCATCCACTAATCCCGAACCAATTACGTTTCCAGATTCATCCCGAACTTCGATTGTGGCTCCTACCACGCCAGTTCCAGAAACCTGATATCCTGAGGGATTTCCCGTCATTTCAGCTGTGGGCGCTTCGGTCACATTCACACCCACATAGGAAACTGTCGCGTATCCTTCTGTATCACCCGTAATCGTAATACTGATCAAATCTGTCTGTGCAATTGTCCCAACAAAACCAAGATCATACTGTGGCAAATTGCCAAAGCTTGCTTGTAGCTCACTTAATGCTGGCGGTGTAATCAAGGTCGGGATGGTTGCACTAGTTGATCCTAAAACGGAAGCGTCAGCTAACTCTCTCACCACTCCTCCGGCTAAGTTGACTGTCCCCTTCAGCAGAGTAACTGCTGCACTGATGGTCAATTTGAAAGGTGCGACGCCGGTATTGATTACCCCAGCTGCGATGGCTCCTGCGGGGTTAGTAAGTGCATTTCCTGGATATGTCGCTTCAAGTGACTGCACAGCTGCATTCAGATTATCCAAAATCTGAATCAGGTTTGTGCGAATAATTGTCTCTAAAACGTTATCAAAATTCCCTACCAAATACTGATTGCCAGCACCATCTGTATAGATTTCAAAAACTTGATCAATATTTGCTCCATTAAAGTTACCAAGGTTTTCCAATAACTGTAGTTGGTCGTATACTTCTTGAAAGTTCAAACTAGCCAGAGGATTAGCTGCTACCAACGTATCAATGACTCCTAACAAATCACTTACCAACGAACTAACCGGATTGATGATTGGATTTAATACATCATCAGCAAATGACAAAACTTCCAAATCCAACGATCCCATTCCATTAGGATCCACACGTCCAGTAAGATGTTCTGGAATGGCCAACAAAATATATTTGTCACCGGTTAAAAGGTCGGCTGAAACCCCTGACGTCCCAGTCACTGTAAATGTCACGGGTTGCACGCCATCACCGATTTCAAAAGGAGATGACTGATCATTACTTGTTGTAATTGAGCCAAATAACTGTCCGTGAACAACAGCTGCTTCAACGACTGTCGGAGACCACAAGAAAGTAGTGCCGGCGACCATTGCTCCTGTTAGCAGCATTCCGGATACAGCAACATTTGCTAGAAGTGATTTTCTCTTTTTCGTCTTACGATGGTTTTTTGAATTCATAAGCATTCTGTAATCGGGACGTTTCATAATTAACTCCTCCTCAAAATTTTCGCCTCTTTCTCTTCAACTTTTTAGTTCACAGGAAACTATTTACACCTCCTTAAGTCCTGCTTCACAAACTGACAGTCCTATTTCAAATGTCGAGTTGACATGAAATACTTACTTATTGAATTAGAATGGAATTTACAGATCGAAGACATTTAGAATCTCTTGCGATGTCTCCTCGATAGCAATCATATCTATCAAGTCTCCACGTACCACCAGACGTCCTTCGGCACCAAAATCAGTACAGGTGATCAATGTGACAATCTGGCGTTCAGAAATTTCCTCTAAAACCCAGATTTCTTCCGGAGTAATTTGAAATTTCTCTGTAGTCTGATAAATATAGACATAACTCAAATCTGTTAAATAGATTTCAGCACCTAAACGGATATTTGCTAGTGGTGAAAACAATGCATTTGGATCATAGGATAAATGACTAATCAATCCGTAATTACCAATCCCCATCTCTTGATCAGGCGTCAGCGTTCCGGCACCATACAGCAGCGCCTCATTAGAAACCCCTAGAAAAATCGGCAAGTTGACCATAATGCTAGGAATCGCAATCTCTGCAATGATTGGATAATCATTTTTTTGAAACTGTGCTTTCAACACTGCTTGGGGACTAATAGGCTGGACGCTTTCATAATCATAATGGATACGTTCTGGCGCTTCTTCTTGTGTTAATCGCTGGTTTTCCTTAACAGTCAGGGGATTCACACGATTGATTCGCATCGACTCAGTCCCTTGATGTATCCAAATATTTGTAATTGGCTTACTAAAGACAAAGACTAATCCGACAATTCCGGTGATAACCAGAGAAATTCTCAGCAAAAGGACCACCTTCCGTTTTCCCAGCATTTTCATCGCCTCCTCTGATTATTACGAATTGTGAATTTCACATGTTTTTTTATTATCAATATCCTTCATTTCACAAAAACCATCTTACTCTAAAATTTTCAAAATAAAATTATAAATTATTTGTTTTAGACATTTTTATATTGACTTATATCTACACGTAGATAATACCAACTAATTTTTAAAACAATAAATTATTTGCTTAAGAAAAATCGAACCATTAGATTCCTGTTGTTTTTTTAATGTATAAGCAGAAATAGATATTATTTTTCACAAATGAAATTTGGAATATGGTGCCAAAAAACTGTTTCCGTTTTAAATATGTCAAGACACATTTTTCACTTTCAAATTTCTCATTCATCCGGATTGTGAATTTTTTACTATTAAAAATAAAATGGCAAAATTCCAATTTAAAATGATTTTTTTTTGAATAATTTAGGCCTTATCTTTTTTTGAAGAGCCTGTTTCATCAAATATTTCTCTAGGCTCTTCTTTAAAGTGAACTAATAACAGCTGTTGCAAATTCCATTCAAAAAAAGATCAGGATAAGAAACGACGTTTATCAAAAAAAGCAGCAAAAAAACTCAGACATTTCTCAGCCTGAGTTCATCTATTGATTCAATTCGGTCTTCTCCCCTTAATCAAACGCAAAAAAGGCGGAGCATTTGCTCCGCCTAGAAAAAGACTTATTTACCTTCAGTATACTGGTGAACCAATTCAACAACTTCTTCCATTGTGTCGCAGTCTTGCAATGCGCGATCTGCCAATTCCTTCATTTCAGTAGTTGTCAGTTTTTTCATCAGACTACGGGTTTTAAGAATAGATGTCGCACTCATTGAGAACTCATCCAAGCCCATACCCATCAACAATGGTACCGCTGTTTGATCACCGGCCATCTCACCACACATGCCGGCCCATTTGCCTTCAGCGTGTGCTGCATCGATAACGTTTTTGATCAAGCGCAGGATAGACGGGTTGTATGGTTGATACAAGTATGAAACTTGTTCATTCATCCGGTCTGCTGCCATTGTGTATTGAATCAAGTCATTGGTACCAATACTGAAGAAGTCGACTTCTTTAGCAAACTTGTCAGCCAAAATAGCTGCTGCTGGAATCTCAATCATAATCCCGACTTGGATCTTATCAGAGATTGCAACACCTTCGTCTACTAATTTTTGACGTTCTTCTTCATAAAGTTTTTTAGCTGCTCTGAATTCCTTCAAAGTCGCTACCATTGGGAACATGATCCGCAGATTGCCGAATGCCGATGCACGAAGCAATGCACGCAATTGCGTACGGAACATCCCGTCGCCAAGTTCAGACAAACTGATACGCAGCGCCCGGTAACCCAAAAACGGATTCATTTCATGAGGGAGTTTCAAGTAAGGAAGCTCTTTATCCCCACCGATATCCATCGTCCGAACCACTACCGGTTTGTCGCCCATGCCTTCTAAAACAGCTTTGTAGGCTTCAAACTGATCTTCTTCGGTTGGGAAGTCAGGTGAATCCATGTACAAAAATTCAGTCCGGTACAAACCAATTGCTTCTGCCCCGTTGTTGTGAACACCTTCCAAATCTTTTGGCGTACCAATATTGGCAGCCAACTCGAAATGAACGCCATCCGCAGTTTCGGTTTCAGCTTCTTTCAGTTTTTCCCACTCTGCTTTTTGTGCTGCATATGCTTCAGCAGCTTTATTGAATTCTGCTGTCTGGTCATCGTTAGGGTTGATGATCACATCCCCTTCAATGCCGTTGACTGCTAAAATGTCGCCTGCTTTTACCTTGCCGGTGATTTCTTTAGTCCCAACAATTGCTGGAATTTCAAGAGAACGTGCCATGATTGCTGAGTGAGAAGTACGTCCACCGATGTCAGTGACAAAGGCTTTGACGTAGGTACGGTCCAACTGAGCAGTGTCACTTGGTGTCAAATCGTGAGCAACTACTACGACTTCTTCGTTAATCATTGAAGGATTCGGTAAAGTCACTCCCAATAAATGAGCCAGAACACGTTTGGCAACGTCACGAATATCAGCAGCACGTTCTTGCATGTAGGCGTTGTCGTCCATCGCTTCGAACATGCCGATGTACATATCGGTAACTTCCTTCAATGCAGCTTCAGCATTGACTTTGTTATCGTTGATGTTTTGTTTGATCTGACCGATCATTTCCGGATCGCTCAAGACCATCAAATGTGCATCAAATACTTGTGCTTCTTCTTCGCCAAGGCTTTTTGCTGCTTTGTTACGGATCAGAGTCAATTCTTCGCTGGATTTTGCCAACGCATCATCCAAGCGCGTTTCTTCAGCAGCAGTATCTGCTACTGAAGTTTTGTTGAAAGACAAATCTGGTTGAACTAGCAGGTAAGCTTTTGCAACTGCGATTCCGTCGCTTGCGGCGATCCCTTTTAGCATTTCAACCATATTAGTCAGACAACCCTTCTTTTTTCATTGTTTCTACGATTGCTTCCATTGCTTCTGTTTCGTCAGCACCTTCAGCAGTGATAGTAACGTCTGAACCTTGGCCTACACCAAGAGACATCACGCCCATGATAGATTTCAAGTTTACAGATTTACCTTTGTACTCTAAGTTGATGTCAGAGCTGAATTTGCTTGCTGTTTGAACTAGCAAGGTAGCTGGACGTGCGTGAATCCCTGTTTCTGCTACTACGTGAAAGTCTTTCTTTTCCATATTGATCGGTCTCCTTTATAAAACAAAGTATTTTGTTAGGGTAGTGATCGCGCATACAGCACGAGCTTTTTGTCCCTTTCAATTCTTAAGATTACCATTTTTCCCCTGATTTCACAACCGTTTTCTCTTTTTCAACAGCAGAGTATCTACACTTTTCCCTCCTTAAAAAATATTTTTGAAGATAACATACCTATTTCCGATAATTGTCTCCTCTGATCGAAAACAAACGGATAAAAAACAAGATAGTTGCAGGAAACACGATCTTGAGTATAATTGGAATTGGTCAGAGAAAGTCAAACCGTTTTTGACCATGAGAAATAGCTTTCTTTTTACGGAAAACTCAAACCGCGTTACAATAGTTAAAGATTGATAACAAGCCCCTTTCTTTAAGGGATAGCTTGCATAGTAAAGAAAGGTCGTGAAATGATGCTTTGTCAAAATTGTGGTAAAAATGAAGCAACGATTCATTTGTATGCAAACGTCAATGGTCAACGAAAACAACTGGACTATTGTCAAAGCTGCTACCAAAAATTGAAAAATCAACAAGGAGGACAAACGATGATGGCACAAGATCCTTTTGGTTTCGGTTCATTGGATGATTTGTTCCGTCAAATGTCCCGACAGATGCAACAAGGACAATCTCCTTACGAACAAACGCCTCCAACACAGACCGGTGGAAATAATTTCAACGGTGGCCAACCTCCCCGTCGTCCAAGTGGTGGCGCAGAAGGACTGCTAGGTGAATATGGAATTAATATTACGCAACAAGCCAGAGACGGCGGGGTCGATCCGGTTGTCGGTCGTGACGAAGAGATTCAACGCGTGATTGAAATTTTGAATCGTCGGACAAAAAACAATCCGGTGCTGATCGGTGAACCAGGTGTTGGTAAAACAGCTGTTGTCGAAGGCCTGGCGCAAAAGATTGTCAATGGTGACGTTCCCCAAAAATTGCTTGAAAAAGAAGTCATTCGTTTAGATGTTGCTTCACTGGTACAAGGGACTGGCATTCGCGGACAATTTGAAGAACGGATGCAAAAACTAATCGATGAAATCAAACAGGCTGAAAATGTCATCTTGTTTATCGATGAAGTGCATGAAATCGTTGGGGCTGGCGCTGCTGGCGATGGCAACATGGATGCCGGCAATATCTTGAAACCGGCTTTGGCACGCGGCGAGCTGCAAATGGTGGGCGCAACAACGCTGAATGAGTATCGCATCATCGAAAAAGACGCAGCGCTGGAACGACGGATGCAGCCAGTTCGAGTGGATGAACCGACTGTTGAAGAAACGATTAGTATTTTGAAAGGCTTGCAACCTCGTTACGAAGATTATCATCATGTGAAATACACGGATGAGGCCATCGAAGCCGCAGCAACATTGTCTAATCGCTACATCCAAGATCGCTTCTTGCCAGACAAAGCGATTGATTTGTTGGACGAATCCGGTTCTAAGAAAAATCTAACCATCCAGTTTGTCGATCCGAAAACCATCGATAAAAAGCTGCAAGATGCCGAAGCACAAAAGCAAAAAGCTTCTCAGGAAGAAGACTTTGAAAAAGCTGCCTACTATCGAGATCAGATCAACAAGCTGGAAGAAATGAAAAAGAACCAAATTTCCGATGAAGAAACACCTGTCATCACAGAAAAAGATATGGAGCAAATCGTCGAACAGAAAACCGGTATTCCAGTAGGCGAACTCAAGGAAAAAGAACAAACGCAGTTGAAAAACCTTGCCGATGACTTGAAAGCACATGTTATTGGACAGGATGAAGCAATTGATCGCGTTGCCAAAGCCATCCGCCGCAATCGGGTTGGGTTAGGTAAACAAAATCGACCAATTGGCTCTTTCCTCTTTATCGGACCAACCGGGGTCGGAAAAACAGAGTTGGCCAAACAATTGGCTTATGAGATGTTTGGTTCTGAAGATGCCATGATCCGCTTTGATATGTCGGAATACATGGAAAAACACAGTGTTTCAAAACTTATCGGTTCACCTCCAGGTTACGTCGGTTACGAAGAAGCAGGTCAATTGACGGAAAAAGTTCGCCGCAATCCTTATAGCCTGATTCTTTTAGACGAAATTGAAAAGGCGCATCCGGATGTCTTGCATATGTTCTTGCAAATTCTTGATGACGGGCGTTTGACAGATGCCCAAGGGCGGACAGTCAGCTTCAAGGATACTTTGATTATCATGACTTCCAATGCTGGTACCGGCAAAGTCGAAGCCAATGTCGGCTTTGGTGCAGCTAGAGACGGCGTGACCCGCTCTGTCTTAGGACAGTTGAATAATTACTTCACCCCTGAATTTTTGAACCGTTTCGACGGCATCATCGAATTCAGCGCCTTGTCAAAAGAAAATCTATTGAAGATTGTGGAATTGATGCTCAACGAAGTCAATGGCATGCTGAAAACGCAACACATTCACATTGATGTCACCAAAGAAGTCGAAGAAAAACTAGTCGATCTTGGGTATGATCCTTCGATGGGTGCGCGTCCTTTGCGCCGTACAATCCAAGATCAAATTGAAGACGGCATCGCTGAATTTTATCTCGATCATCCACAAGCAACTGAATTACAAGCTGTTTTGGAAGACGACAAGATTGTAGTCAAGGAGGCTGACGAACCACTTAAAAAAACGGCTGCTCCTGATGTTGCTGATGAAACAGACAACAAGACTGACGATAGCGAAGTTTGATAGCATAACAAAAAGAAGGTATCGGTTTTTTAGCCGACACCTTCTTTTTTCTACCCCTTTCTTTTTGAAGACCATACTGCCACATCATTTGCCTCTCTATTTTCTTCCAACATGACTCTTTTTGAAGAATTTAACATGGTGAGGTGATATTACTTTCAAAATCACCGTTAAAATTTTATAATGAAAATATGAACGAAACTTTGAGGTGAAGTCTTATGAAATTGATCAACGTAACCAACAGTCATTCAAGGCTGGTCCGTAACCAGTTGGAAAATACTGACGCGGAATTGGTGAAAGTCTATACCGCAGGCAATACGACTGTCATATATACTGTCGCACCGGCCCACAACGAAATCCTAATGATCAATAAAAAACGCAACATTCGGCAAAATGAAATCGATGAAATTAAAACTTATTTTCTCAGAAAAATGCCGCAGGAACCTAGTGTTGAAGACATCCATGTTATTCAAGAAAATGGCTTTGTGGAGATTTCAATCCAAAAATATCCAGAACCTGATACCACCGCTGTATAATAACCAAAAATCAAAAAAGCCTCACGATAGTATCAAACAGTCAGCAGAATATATCTGACTTTTGACGATACTTCGTGAGGCTTTTTGCTATTTGTAAAGCTATCGCTGTCTAACCAGTATTAGGTTAAACCGTCTTTTCTTTGTACAACTGGAAGAGGTAATTATCCATATCATCAAAGGAAGCTTCTCCTTCAACAATCCAGTAATTTTTAGTATTCTTAGGCAAAAGCTCTTTGCTACAGGTAATCACCGCATCGTAGTTTTCTAAACTCGATGAATTCATCAGCGAGAATTCAACGAAAGGCAAGCGTTCGATGCGATTAATCATAGCATACAGCAAGAAATGATTTGGAAAACCAATAATCCCGATGTTGACCTTTTCTGCCGGGCCTTCATTATGAAAGGCGTTAATGCAGACAATCGTCAACAAGCTGACCAAATCCTCATCTGCTGGAACAATTTCTGATAAAGTGTCGTTTATACGACCAGCCAGCACTTCAAATTCTGGATGTTGTTTTTTCAAGCTTTCCATGATAAAGTCAAGATTTTTAGGGACATTGCCACCCAAAATCTGGCGCCGTAAAAAAATAGTTTGCAAATTCAGCAGTAACAGTTCTTGTTGCCCGCGTCCAATGATATTAAGCTCTTTTTTGATTCCTTCGAAAAAGGTTGCGGCATAGCCTTTTGATTCATCAAGTAATTTGTACTGACGCTTGATGATTGGCAAACGCGGATCATCTGTCGCAAAAATCTGCGGCCAGTAGAAAATCATATAGTTAACGAAGTTCGCTTCTCGTTCTTGATAAGTTTCAGGAACCTTCTCTGCTTCCAAGGCTTCTTTGAACTTCCGGTTAGTTGCAGGAAAAAGCAATTGGTTAATCTGCGGTTCGTCGACATAGTACCCTTGTCTCGTCCGCAAGAGACTGATGCCATGGTACATACTGAATTCGCGCTTTTCGACGTACTTTAAATAAACGAGATCATCTGCTGACAAAAAACTGTCCAGTGACTGTTGCAGCTCATTCTCAAAATACCCATAGAGTTTTGTGCCAAAATCCACACTCCACAAGAAATTAAAGTACATGATACGAATTGCAGACTCCCGACCGGTGACCTCCATTTGCAAACAGTTCAAGCGAATACCCTTGAATTTCAGGTATTCCACCAACGGCTTCAAGCGACGCATCAAAGAAGATTGACTGAGCCCAGACATTGTCCCGAAATCCTTCAGATCCTTGTCCGGATGCAACAATGATTCCAGCAAAACACCGTAGGGAACTCCTCGTGAAAACAAATATTGTTGATATTGTTGGTAGCTGGGGATTACTTTGGCTACAACTACTTTGTCTTTTTCATTCAGCAGGCGACTGCCACCAGACAGTTCCTGCAGTTCTTTATTCATTCCCTGCAACAGGTTGGCTGTTTTTATATGGGAGTAGCCAGTATACTTTTCAAAATAATGAATCGGATACTCTCCCGGATCGATTTCAAGAATATGCTTGTAGATTCCGAGCTTGGAACGGGCCGGATCATCTAAGAGGATTTCTTCTAACATGATACGCTTCCTTTCTCATTTTCTTTCAATATAATACCATAATTGTGAGAAAAAATATCGAAACAACGGCTGAATATATAATTTTTTCTTGCGAATAATTTTCTGAACATTCTATTTATTGAACGCCTAAAACATCACTACAATTTAAAATACGGATTATTTTTATTCTTATACCATTTTTTCATAAATTAAAATTCATATTGAACGACTTTTTTAATATAACAAATTTGAACAATGAAAAAGAGTAGAAAAAACTCATCCTAGTCAGTTATTTATTTTTCCGTATTTTCACCAATCTTAAGCATTCTCCTTAACCAACAGCGACTGATCCAATAGCTTTTCCAATCAATCACTGACCTACAAGAAAACCGTTCCCTTTTCGCTAAACTAGCGATAGGAACGGTCTATTGTAGTGAAAAACATTGGTTTACATCAAGCTCTTCAACTGTACTTTCGGATACTTATCAGCAAACCAGCGTTCGGCAAATTGATTTTCAAATAGAAACAGCGGCTGGTCAAAACGGTCCCGCGCCAAGATGTTGCGGCTGGAGCTCATTTTTTCATCCAAGTCCGCTGGATCAATCCAGCGGGCGATTTTGTGCCCCATTGGTGTCATTACGACTTCGGCATTGTACTCGTTTTGCATCCGATATTGGAACACTTCGAACTGCAGCTGACCTACCGCACCGATGATGTATTCTTCAGTCAGATAGGTCTTGTACAATTGAATGGCACCTTCTTGGACTAGCTGATAGATTCCTTTATGGAAGGATTTTTGTTTCATCACATTTTTAGCTTGCACTTTCATGAACAGTTCCGGTGTAAAGGAAGGGAGTTCTTCATAAGCGACTTTCAGCTTTCCTTCGTACAAGGTATCACCGATTTGATAGTTGCCGGTATCATAGACCCCAATGATATCCCCGGCAACCGCTTCTTGAATATTCTCACGGGTATCCGCCATAAACTGGGTGACATTGGCCAGCTTCATTTTCTTGCCGGTTCTTTCCAAAAAGATATCCATGCCTCGCTCAAAAGTACCTGAACAGATTCGTACAAAGGCAATCCGATCTCGGTGAGCCGGATTCATGTTGGCTTGAATTTTGAAGACAAATCCGGAAAATTCTGGCTCATACGGACTGATTTCTTTTCCGTCAACCGTCTTATGACCATATGGCGATGGGGCAAATTCCAAGAACGTTTCTAAGAAGGTCTGCACGCCAAAGTTCGTCAGCGCAGAGCCAAAGAATACCGGCGTCTGATCGCCCCGTGCAATTTTTTTACGGTCAAAGCTATCCCCGGCTTCTTTCAACAATTCCACTTCTTCTTGGACCTGTCCAAAAAGGCTGTTGCCGTTTAATGGGTGGTCTGCAGGAATACCGCCCACTTCATCCAAGGAAACAAAGCGTTCACCACCGTAATTGTCGGGACGATAAAGTTCAACTCGATTGTTATAGATGTCGTACAGCCCTTCCAAGCCTTTTCCCATCCCAATCGGCCAGTTCATCGGATAAGACTCGATATCCAAGAGCTCTTCTAATTCTTCCAGCAAATCCAGCGGTTCCCGCCCATCACGGTCCAATTTATTGATGAAAGTAAAAATTGGGATGCCCCGTTTTTTGACTACTTGAAACAGCTTTTTGGTTTGTGCTTCGATACCTTTGGCGCTATCGATGACCATGACCGCACTATCGACTGCCATCAGCGTACGATAAGTATCTTCAGAAAAATCTTCGTGCCCAGGGGTATCCAAAATGTTTACCCGCTTGTCATCATAATCAAACTGCATCACCGAACTGGTAACGGAGATTCCCCGTTGTTTCTCGATTTCCATCCAGTCAGATTTGGCAAAATTGCCGGTCTTTTTCCCTTTTACCGTCCCAGCCTGGCGAATCGCACCACCAAATAAAAGCAGCTGCTCGGTGATCGTCGTTTTCCCGGCGTCCGGGTGACTAATGATAGCAAATGTACGGCGCATATCGACTTCTTGTCGTAAATTCGGATTATTCATAGTTTTGGTAACTCCGTTTCTTAAATTCTCTACCTGAAGACTGACTACTTGCTGAGGATGATCCTCTTAAACTCAAGTTGTGGCTACATTGGCACAAGTCTCCTTTGCATTTTTTCAACTAGCCTAGTATAGCATGAAAGTCTTCTCTCTGTGAACTTTCAGAAAAAATGTTCCTAAAAAAGCTGTCAAGTGAAGATCACTTGGCAGCTTTTGACTATCTTTATCTAAAACACGCATCCTTTTTAAGCAACTTAAAGATCAAAAGGTTTGGCATTTTCTTTTAGAATTGCATTCAAGGCTTCAATGTCTTTTCGCCCTTGCGTCTGCATCCAGTGACGACAAGCTTCCTCGCCTTCTTTGACAAATGGCGGTAGCCCGGCAGCCCAAGTTGCTCGGCCGCACAAAACGCCGCGGAATGTTGCACCGGCTTCACCGGCAAACTTCAGTGTTTCTTGAAACAGCTCAGTTGTCACACCGGCACTCAAAAAAATGTATGGCTTGTCAGTGACTTCCCCTTGTTCCTTGAAGTAAGCGAGGGCTTCTTCACGAGTATAGGCAATGTCGCCGTCAGTAAAGCCTTCAACAAAGGTCATATTTACCGGTACTTCCATTTTCAAAACGTCAATGCCGTAACGATCTTTGGCAAATTCTTTCATCATTTCCAGCACTTTACGGGGTTTCTTTTTAGCAAAGGCTAAATCATTTGTCGGTTGATTGGCATCATAAGCGATTAATTCCACAAAAAGCGGAATGTCTTCAGCCGCACATTCTGAACCAATTCGTTCCACGAATGCTTGTTTCTGATCATTGATGGCTTTGTCTTCATCAACGTCATAGTAAAGCAAAAATTTCACTGCATCTGAGCCCATTTCTTTAATCCGTTTCACCGACATATGGTCCAAAAGATCAGGAAACCGTTGATCTCCACTACCATCATATCCGGTTTTTTCATAAGAAGTCAGCAGCCCCGCATCTTTTGACCGTGCTTTACCAGCGGGGATCCCATATTCTGGGTCCAATAAAATCGCTGATGCATACTTTGTAAGTTCCTCTGAAGCGATTTTTTTGAATTCGATCACTTCTTCATCAGTAGCTGGTACCCCTTTGTCTTTTTCAATCATCTTTTTCAAGGAGCCCCGCTGATCAATGGCCAAGGCATTGATAAAGCCATCTTCGTTGCACAACGCTTTCAAATATGCTTTTTTCTTTTCTGATAACATGTCGCATCCTCCTTCAAGAGCTTTGATTCCTACACATTCATGCTACGCGCTTTACAATTTTTTTTCAAACGATAGCCATCACTGTAGACTCATCACAAATACAGTGTCAGAAGTTTGCCAACCGTTGAAAGGTTAATGACGAAAAAACAAAGAAATGTCATGACTTATTTCCAAGTACTAAGCGAGCGGATGTTTAACCACAATTAATAAAACTATACAGATGAGGAAAATTTGTGACCCTCTTGATGTCTTTGTCCGAAAAGAGAACATACCCATACGTGTCAAGAGAAGGGAATGATGCTGACTTCCATTGATGAAATCAAGGAAAGTCTGTGTTTGAAATTTTTAGCAATGAAAAGCCGACGATCGTCCACTGATTTTAGTGGAAGATCGTCGGCTTTTGGCTCTCACGTTTGGTATTGTTTGCTTCAGAGGACGGTGACTCAACTATTGGCACAGCCCCTTGTCTTTTACTTGTATTCCATATCTGGAATTGCTCGAATTGCTTGCTTCAAAGAAGGGTGATCCCACTTTTCGGGGCAGTTCGACTAGATTCAACAAGAAAAGCAGCTCTTAATCAAAACATGTCAAATAGTGAAAGCTGATTCTCGTCCGGCAGACCCTTCAAAACGCCATTTTCATTCATATAATCGATTAAGGTTTGTGAGACTTTGCCTCGTTTCGCCAGGTCCTCTTTTGAAAGAAACGGACCATCTTTACGGGCTTCTACGATCTGCTTAGCGACGTTGTCTCCCAAGCTCGGTACTGCTCTGAAAGGTGCAATCAGCTTGTTGCCGTCAATTACAAAGTTTACAGCGTCGGATTTGTAGAGGTCGATCATCCCAAATTCAAAACCACGTTCTAGCATTTCATTGGCTAATTCCAAGACGGTCAACAGGTTTTTTTCTTTGGTAGAAGCATCAAGCCCTTTGTCATTGATCTCTTTCATAAGGTCTTTGACGGCATCTTTTCCTCGCGACATGGCAACTAAATCGAAGTCATTGGCTCGGACTGAGAAGTAGGCACAATAATACAAAATCGGATGGTACACTTTAAAGTAGGCTACCCGCAGCGCCATCAACACGTAGGCCGCCGCATGGGCTTTTGGAAACATATATTTGATCTTGGAACAAGAATCAATGTACCAATCCGGCACACTGTTTTCTTTCATAGCAGTCAAAAATTTGTTTCGTTTCTCATCATCAATCTTGCTCCACTGCCCTTTACGTACTGTTTCCATAATCGTAAATGCCGTACCAGGATCAAGCCCGGCGTGCATCAAGTAAACCATGATGTCATCCCGACAGCCGATTACCTCTGCCAAGGTAGCTTTCCCCTGCTTAATTAATTCTTCAGCATTCCCTAACCAAACATCTGTACCATGAGACAAGCCGGAGATCTGCAGCAGTTCAGCAAAGGTCGAAGGATGGGTCTCTTCCAACATGCCTCGGACAAAGCGCGTCCCAAATTCCGGGATACCCAGCGTCCCTGTCTCTGAGCCAATCTGTTGTGGGGTTACCCCTAAAACTTCAGGAGATTCAAAAATTCGCATCACTTCCGGATCGTCTGTCGGAATTGTCTTCGGATCAATTCCCGAAAGGTCTTGCAACATCCGGATTACAGTAGGATCATCGTGTCCCAGAATATCCAGCTTTAAGATATTGTCATGAATGGAATGGAAATCAAAGTGCGTGGTGCGCCATTCAGAATTCAGATCATCTGCCGGGTATTGGATCGGAGTAAAATCATAGACATCCATATAATCCGGGATTACGATAATCCCCCCCGGATGCTGTCCAGTCGTTCGCTTAACTCCGGTAGCACCGGCAGCCAAACGATCTATCTCAGCGCCTCGCAACCGCAGATTATTGTCTCGCTCGTAACCCTTTACGTACCCATAGGCCGTTTTGTCAGCAACGGTACCGATTGTTCCCGCACGATAAACATAATCTTCACCGAAAAGAACCTTCGTGTAGTTATGAGCTCGTGGTTGATATTCTCCTGAAAAGTTCAAATCAATATCGGGGACTTTATCCCCATGGAATCCCAGAAAGGTTTCAAAGGGAATATCGTGCCCGTCTTTTTTCAATCGTGTGCCACATTTTGGACAGGCCTTTTCCGGCATATCAAAACCAGAACCATAAGAGCCGTCTTCATAAAACTCGGAATATTGGCATTCGGGGCAATAATAATGAGGGGCTAAAGGATTAACCTCAGTGATCCCAGTCATCGTCGCGACAAAGCTGGACCCGACTGACCCACGGGAACCTACCAGATACCCGTCTTCATTACTTTTATGCACCAGTTTTTGGGAAATCAAGTAAATCACTGAGAACCCATTACCAATGATTGAGTTCAATTCTTTTTCCAAACGTTTTTCAACAATATCAGGCAGTGGGTCACCATAGAGTTCCCGCGCTCGATTGTATGACAAATCGGTGATTTCCTGCTCAGAACCAGGAATTTTCGGCGTGTAAAGTTCATCTTTTACAGGGATAATGGTCTCACACATATCAGCTATCTTATTCGGATTGGTGACTACCAGTTCTTTGGCCTTTTCTTCTCCCAGAAACTGGAAGGCAGTCAGCATCTCATCTGTGGTACGGAAATGAACATCCGGCAGCGGCTGGCGGCTTAAAGGATTCCCACTTTGAGATTTGATCAAAATCTCCCGATAGATAGCATCTTCTTTTTCCATGTAGTGGGCATTTCCCGTCGCACAAACCGGCTTATTTAATTCTTCCCCGATTTTCACCAAGTTTCGCATAATCTCTTCTAAGGAAGATTCATTTTTGATATTTTCCATCAAAATCAATGGTTCATAGACAGCTTTGGGCATGATTTCAATATAGTCGTAAAATTCGGCTAACTTTTTGGCTTCATCATACCCTTTTTGCATCAGAGTCATAAAGACTTCGCCTTTGTCGCAAGCCGTTCCTACAATCAATCCCTCCCGCAATTTCACCAATTCGGAACGGGGAATCCGGGGAACACCGCCATAAAAATACTTTACATTTCCCAAAGAAATCAACTTGAAGAGATTTTTCAGCCCCGCTTGTGTGGTTGCCATAACGGTTGCATGAAAAGGACGGGCAGCTTTATAGGCATTTTCTCCTGCCATGTGTCGATTTAAATCAGCATGTAAAAACATCTCATGATTTTCCATCGCTTCTTTGATGAAGATCCATGCCAAGTGACCCGTAGCCTCCGCATCAAAAATCGCCCGGTGAGCATTTTCCAGAGAAACTCCGAATTTTTTCGTCAATGTTCCCAAATTGAGCCGCTTCAACTCTGGATGTAAAAAGCGTGCCAACTCCAGTGTGTCAATCACCGGATTGTCCGCTTCAGGGATACCCAGTCGTTTGTATGTGTGGTTAATAAAGCCCATATCAAAAGAAGCATTGTGGGCAACTAAGATAGACCCTTCAGAAAACTCTTTGAAAGCCTGCATAACTTCTTGCTCGGGAGTGGAGCCTCGCAGCATTTCATCAGTGATTCCAGTCAGATTGACGATGGTTTGTGACAAAGGATGTCCGGGATTGATAAACTCATCAAAGGTCCCGATGACATTTCCTTTATGCATCTTGACGCCAGCTAACTCGATGATCGTATCGTAAACCGCAGACAACCCAGTGGTTTCCACGTCAAAAACGACATAGGTGGCATCTGTCAAAGGAACTTCCGCAGAGTTATAAGCGATAGGAACACCATCGTCTACAACATACGCTTCCATGCCATAAAGAATTTTTACACCGTTTTTCTTACCTGCACTATGGGCATCTGGGAAAGACTGGGCACCCCCATGGTCAGTGATAGCAATGGCTTTGTGTCCCCATTTAGCCGCTTGAGAAACAAAGTCCCCGATACTGTTTGTGGCATCCATGGTACTCATATTGGAATGCAGATGAAGTTCTACACGTTTTTCACCTTCAGGAGCGTAGTCTTTACGACTCTCATGCTTGACTTCCACTAAGTCTTGGGCAAACATTACCAAATCCCTTTGGAAGGTATCTTCTTGGATGCTCCCGCGGATTTTCATCCAGCAGCCTTTACTGATATTGTCAAAGACCTGCTCGTCTTTTTCTCCATTGGAAAACTTCTTGACAATAAAAGATGAGGTATAATCGGTAATCTTTAATGTCAAAATTTTGCGTTTTGTCCGCAATTCCCGCACCTCGACATCAAAGACATAGCCTTCAATTGTGACACGGCGCTCTTCTTCAATGATATTGATCATTGGCATAATCGGTTCATCTGCAGGAATATTGCGTCCTAATTGCAACGGGCCACTCATTTGAGCCGGCACCTTCTTCTCTTTTTTCTGTTGCTCATGAGCAGCCAGATTTTCCATTGCTTGTTGCATCATGGCCTCAGCCTGCACTTGTTTTTTGGCTTCAAGTTCTTTTACCGCAGCTTCGGCCTGCTCTTCATCAAAGCGAGCTTCCAGACGAAATTTCGGAAAACCCATTCGTTGATACCGCGCTTCGATTAATGGAAAGTAGTTGTCTACCAGATGAGGAATGATGGCCTGATTGTAAATAGGCAAAATAACTTTTTTTTCTTCCAGTAGCGGCAATTGATTTTTAATTGTCTGGGCGACTACTTTCGTATTGCATTCTTGATCAGACATCACCAAAGGCCAATAGGTTTGTAGCAACTCTTCGTCAAGTTGCGGATTGTCGGCTTGAATATTCAATTTTACTTCGGCAATTTCGCGAAATGCCAGCATCAAGTGGTGAGACAAATCTTGGTAAAGGGTCACTGGCAAGGTCTGCTTAAAGCCCAATGTAAACTCCCAGATTCGTGACTGTCTATGGACTGTCACCTTTTCAATTCGACCATCTGCTGCCAATAGCGCTTGTGCCGCGTCATCAGTCAGTTGCATCTGATCCAGCAGGACAATAAATTTCTCATTTTTTTCTGACATTCTTTGGCCTCCTGATTTTGTTTCAGCATCATCCAGTATACCTTTTTTTGACGGTTCTTTCATTAAGAATCACTTGGAGAATTTTTCATGAGCTTAACAAAAAAGCTTTGAAGAAAGCAACTGGGTCTACTTCCAGCGCTTTCTTCAAAGGTTCTTTTTTTTAAACTTCTTCTGCCGATGCCAGTAAAATTGGAATCGTATCGAGCAGCTCTTCTTTACGAACTTCCACCATCGCTCCGGTGCGTTTCAGTTTAATTTCTACAATGTTCTCCATTGCCTTTTTACCGACTGTGATCCGCAACGGGCAACCGATCAAATCTGCGTCAGCAAACTTAACTCCGGCCCGCTCATTGCGATCATCCACCAGTACTTGATAACCGTGTTCGGACAGACTAGTTTCCAGTTCGTCTGTCAAACGACTTTGAAAATCATCCGTCATGTTCATCTGCACGATATGCAAATCAAAAGGTGCGATTGCCCGTGGCCAGCTGATGCCTTCTTCGTCGGCATATTGCTCCACCACTGTCGCTAAAAGACGGGTGATCCCGATACCATAACTACCTGCTAAGACCGGTACATATTGTCCTGTCTCGTCCAACACCTCGGCATCCAGTGCTTCACTATAACGGGTCCCTAGTTTGAAAATATGGCCAATCTCGATGCCCCGCGTGAACTGCAATACCCCTTTTCCATCAGGTGAAGGTTCCCCTTCTTTGACGTAACGCAGATCGCTAAAGGAAAGTGGTTTAAAATCACGTCCGGGATTCACATTTCGGTAGTGCTGGCCGGTTTGATTTGCACCGACGATTCCGTTACTGATGTCTTGCACTTGTAGATCGGCATAAAGCGCAATTTCCGGAGGCAATGCCACCGGTCCCAATGATCCAAATTCCGCTCCCAACAAAGCTTCTGCTTCTTCCGGTGCGGCTTCTCTCAAAAATAAGACTTCCAGCATCCGTTTGACTTTGGCTTCATTGACTTCTTGATCCCCCCGAACCAATATCATCACTGGACGTTCATCAGCCAAATACAGCATCGACTTGATGATTTTTGTCAGTGGGACTTGTAGATAGTCCGCTACCTGCTCGATCGTTTTGATTTCTGGGGTCGCCACTTTCTCCAACTCTTGATAAGATTCCTGCGCCCGCTTTTTTGAATAGAGACTCGTCGCCATTTCAAGACTTGCCGCATAGTCACTTTCTGTTGAATAGCAAACCACATCTTCGCCAATGGCTGAGGTAGCCAAAAACTCTTTTGACTCGCTGCCCCCCATCAAGCCGTTGTCCCCAATAACTGTGCGAAAAGCAACGCCACAGCGGGTAAATATCTTCCGATAGGCCCGCTCATAATTACGATAAGTTTCTTCTAAGCTCGTTTCTGAACTGTGAAAAGAATAGCCGTCTTGCATCAAAAACTCGCGGCTTTTCAACAAACCATGGCGCGGCCTTTGTTCGTCTCGAAACTTCGCTTGAATCTGAAACAAACTAATTGGCAAGCGTTTGTAGGAGTTGACTTCATCTGCAATCAACTTCGTAAAAAGCTCTTCGTGAGTAGGTGCCAATAGCTGGACCCGCTCGTTGCGATCAATCACTTTATACAGACTTTGACCATAAGCCTGTAAACGTTCAGTGGCTTCCCAAAGATCAATCGGCAACAGATGAGACATTGCCATCTCATCTGCCCCAATTGCTGCCAATTCTTCACGAATAATCCCTTTAATTTTTTCCAACACCCGCCATGCCAGCGGTAAATACGCATACACCCCGGAGGAAATCTGGCGAATAAATCCGCCGCGCAGAAGCATTTGTGAACTCAATGCACCAACCTCACTGCCCAACTCCCTCAAGGTAGGTATCAACATTTTCGATTGTCTCATCGTAACCCTCTCTTTATCCCTTCTCTTACCTGTTCACGGACTATCAGCGAAAGAAGAAGCGCTGGATATCATTCCAAGTGACTAAGATCATCAACAACATCAATGCTGCAAAGCCGATTAAGTTCAACAACCCCTCTTTTTCAACGCTAAGAGGCTTGCCACGAATCCCTTCAATCACGTTTAATACGAGCTTACCACCATCCAATGCTGGAAATGGAAACAGATTTAGGATCCCCAGATTCATTGATAAAATCGCAACAAATCCTAAGATAGTGATAAATCCTTGCTGAGCTGCTTGTGAAGACATCTGGAAAATCGCAACTGGGCCGCCCAATTTATCTAGATCCGGTTTTACGATTAAGTCTCCTAATGCTTTGAAAATGTTCAAAGAGTTAGCCACTGCCAGTTGCATCCCACCGACGATTTTATCGACGAATCCGGTCTTGATCGGTGCTTGAATGCCAATACGCACGGACTTTTGCTCTCCTTCTGTCACTGTTTCAGGAGTTACTTTAGTTTCAAAAGTCTCACTTCCTCGTTTAACCGATAACGTCAGTGTTTTATCAGGATTTGCCAAAATCGTTGCTGAAAGATCATCCCAATTGCTAATCTTTTTCTCGTTGATAGACTCAATCTGGTCACCAGCTTTCAAGCCAGCTGCCTGAGCGGGACTGTCTGGTTGGATTTCACCAATACGATTGGTATTAGTAACTGCCACACCGCCTTGCATGAAGGCGATGACGATAAACAATAAAATAGCCAAAATGAAATTATTCATTGGACCGGCAAAATTGGTCAGCATTCGGCGACTCAATTTTGCTGATTGAAACTGGACATCTTTCGGTGCGATTCGCACTTCGACTCCGTCTTGTTCAATAATCGTGGCATCGTGCAATACTTCATAGCGGATCAGTTGTGACTCATCATTGTTGACATACCCTGAGTAATACAGCTGATTTTCCAAATCAAAAGCCTCTGTTACCACAGGAATGCCATTAGTCAGCTGAACCTTGGAAGAGGTATTTATTTTGGCAACGCGCCCTTGCTCATCTAACTGCAATGTCACCGGCATTCCCCGAGTAATCTCCGTTTCGTCTTCACCAACTCCGGCCATACGGACATAGCCACCAATTGGTAACAAACGCAGCGTATAAGCCGTCCCATCTTTGCCCTGGTGTCCAAAAATCTTTGGCCCCATGCCAATCGAAAATTCTCTTACCAGTATCCCGGCGCGGCGAGCAAAAAAGAAATGCCCGAACTCGTGGAAAATTACCACCACGCTGAAGACGATTAAAAATGTCAAAAGACCTTTCATCGTGTTTCCTCACTTTCATGATATTCAATCAAAGTTTTAAGCAGGCATTTCGCCCTTTTCAAAAAACGCTCAGCCTTAGCTGAACTCCTTCTCATTTTATCATACTCATCGGCAAAGGTGGGACCACTGTAAAAAACGTAAAGTGTTTGTCATATAAAGCCAACTCCTCTATCTTTAAGCTCCTTACTATTTATGAGAACGTTTTAGTAAGTTCATACCCACAAGATAAGCTTGACCATCAATTCCTACTATCAATGGCTGCCACGGAGCTGTCCCAACCACGACGACAATAAAAAAACCGAGACAGCCCGTGTCCCGGTTTAAAGTTTTCTTATTAAAATACGCCTAAAAGGTGCATGATAGGAAACACAAACAACATGCTGTCGAAACGATCCAATATGCCGCCGTGTCCCGGTAAGATATTCCCGGAATCTTTGACATCAAAGTGCCGTTTGATTGCTGATTCCACCAAATCGCCGAACTGGCCAACAATCGAAAATACAACGGTTAATAAGAGTAGGATTGGCAGGCTGTGACCAAAATTTTGCTTGCTGGAGAAAGCTAAAACATAGATCAACGCAACCACCACTGCACTGAGAATACCACCGAGGGCTCCTTCTACCGTCTTATTCGGAGAAATCTCAGGCCAGAGTTTTCGTTTGCCGATCTGTCGGCCAATCATATAAGCCCCGATATCTGTCGCCCATACAATAAATAGTCCAAATAAAAGCATAATCAAGCTTTCGCTGCGGGCGTTAACAAATTCCCGGAAACCAACACCAACATACAAACTGACTAAAACAGGAAACCCCGCTTCATCGACAGTGTACATATTTTTAGATACCACAGATGCTCCCAAAAGCAACATCACGGTTAAATAAAACAGCATCGTGCTGTCGGTTTCAGTCGGTAGCCAGAAAAACCAGCGCTCCTTTGGCAGTACTAAGAAAATTGCACCTAATGCCGCTAAAATTCCTTCAAAGCTGACGACATTTAAGCCTTTCATACGGAACATTTCATACACACCGACAACCGCCAGGACAGCTGCCGTGATTTCTACTGCGATGCCGCCAACCATCAAGATTGGAATGAACAATGCCAGCGCCACAACAGCAGTGATTACTCGTTGTCTCATTCTATTACCTCCAATATCAAAAAATGATTCATTTTGGAGCCGTCTTATATAGAAGATACAGCGGCCCCACTTATTCAAACATGTTAGGAGTCAGAATCTACAGCTTTTTTATCCGACTTCAAACCTCCAAAGCGACGATCACGATTTTGGAAGGAAGCAATAGCCATCTCCAAAAGCTCGCCATTAAAATCCGGCCATAAAGCATCCGTGAAGAAAAATTCACTATAGGCAATCTGCCACAAAAGAAAATTGCTGATTCGCTCTTCCCCACTAGTCCGGATCAAAAGCTCAGGATCTCGCAACTCTTTAGGTAAAAAGCCTGTCATCAGGTGATTGGCAATCATTTCTTCATCCACGACTGTCGCTACCTCTTCCACAGGCAGTCCTTGTGCCAATGCGTCTTTCACAATTGCTTGCGTAGCTGTCACGATCTCTGCGCGACTTCCGTAGTTCAAGGCAAAATTCAACACCATTCCGGTATTGTCCTTCGTTTGCTCTATTGCTCGCTTCACAGCATCCTGCGTATGGGCCGGCAGAAAGTCGGTATACCCCATCACATGGACTCTAACATTTTCTTTGATCAATTCTGGTACAAAAGTATCAAAAAAATCTACCGGAAGTTGCATCAGAAAATTCACTTCATCAGTGGGACGTTTCCAGTTTTCTGTTGAGAAGGCATACAACGTCAACACCTTAACCCCTAGTTTGGAGGCGTGTTTTGTTACCGTTTTAACCGTCTCCATCCCTTCTTGATGGCCTGCCACTCGTGGCAGACGACGATTTTGAGCCCAACGTCCATTGCCGTCCATGATTACTGCGATATGCTTTGGAATAGTGCCTTTGGGATCAAAAGCAAACTCTGCTTCTTCCTGTACATACTTGTTCTTTTGCGGAAATAACCGCCACATAGGGATTCCCTCATTTCTACAAAGAATTGCCAGAAACTATTATACCATTAATCAATTAAAAGCCCGTAAAAAATCACAGGACTGCAAGAAAACTTTAACTCAGCACTGCTGCGAAATTCAAGGTTTCCCGCAAAACGCATTCTTTTCAAAAAAGAGACCAATCAACTATGATCTCTTCGCTTTTATCATTCACAGGAGCTTTTCCGTAAATTTGCTACTTTTTAGTCGCCAGTCAGTTCTTCACGAATTTTTTTAGGCAGTTTTAATACGACCAAATCATAGGAGACTTTGATTAATCTGCAGATTTCTTCGTCGGTAAAAGCTGTGTTCGCCAGATAAACAGAATTCCAATGAGTCTTGTTGGTGTAGTAGCCGGCAATCACCACTCCCGGATAGAGCTCTCGCAGTTCTTCGTTTTTTTCCGGCCGATTTTTTAGCGTGATAATCGCTTTGGAATCACCAACCAGACTCATCATTCCAAACATCTTCCCGGCAATCTCAAAGTAGTTTGTGTCCCAGTCTTTTCGGTGATAACTCTGAGCATTTGGTAAACTTCCAGCGTAGGCCATAAATTTCTCTATTCTTGATGAAACAGTGCGTTCATCCACAGTGATTCCACCTTTCATTTACTAACACAACTTTATCACAAAAAATAAGAAAGCGTTTGTTCACAGTTAACCGAAATGATCAGCGAAAAGCTTTTAATCGCAGTCGCAGTTTTTTTCCTGGCATGTCGTTAACAAAAAACGAATCTCGCATACCATAAAACGCCAAATCACGCAGTTGTTATAACCTAGGCGGATACATAGGTTGTTGACAAAAAGGATTCGAATCTTTGATAGTCTATCACGTCAAGACTTTATCGTTTTCAATGGGATTGCCAATTGCCTTTTTGCGGCCAGTGCCCAAGGATGGATGACCTGGATGTCGTGATGAAACAGCCAGTCCAAATAAACTAACGAGGCTTTGTGCAACTCACCTCCCTCTAACACAGCAAGGACATCCTTCAGATAAGGCGGGGTTTGTCCCCGATCCCATTTGATTTTGTCAGCGATAAACAGACAATGATCAAAATCAGAGGCTCCTTCTTTAAGGGTCGTGTGACAAGCAATTGCCGACAAAATCGCTGAATCAGTAATCCCAAAGCAGTTTTGTGCAATTATTGCCGACTGTTGTTGATGCAACAACAATGGCAGGTGCCGCTCGGCTGATAACACGTCTCTTCCCAACTCATTTTGAAAAGCCACTCGCTCTTCATTTGGAATCACCACTGAGATATCATGGAGCAAGCCTGCTTGATACGCTGCCTGTTGGTCTAAGCCAAAGTGCATTGCCGTCAAGCGTGCTTCGTCTGCGACTTCAGTTAAATGGTTAAGGAGATACTCTTTATTGAAGAGAGACATGTAATTTGTGACCTGCTCTTCTAAAGTCTTCCCCACCGGTAGTATTAAATAGGTTTCTTTCAGCATGTCCAATTCCCCCATTAAGTCAGAACCCAATAGCGTCTTACCAGATGTTTCGTCTCAGGATTGATTCGTTTGTCTTCCAAGCGGCCACCACAAGCTTCAATAACCGCTGCCGATGCCTGATTTTGATCATCACAAGTAATCAAGACTCGCTTTAGCCCTTCTGCTTGGGCAAACACCAGACCTAGTTTTAACATTTTACGGCCATAGCCTCTGTTTTGAACATCAGGACGTATCGCATAACCGATATGCCCGCCGAAGTTTTCCAAGTAATCATTCAAAGCCGTTCGCAGATTCAACATTCCGACAATTTCGCTACCATCGATCAGAATAAACTGCAAGCCCCGCACCAAACCCGCCGGAACCCTTGAAGTAGCAGCCATTTCATTTAAAGATTCTAACCAGTCCGTAACTGACGCTGCCTGACTAAGACCAGAAGTCCCGGGAATTCCGTCTGGTGCTGGATAGAATGCCTCTCGAAATAGTAAAATCTGTTCTTCCCACCTGCTGTCAGGCAAAATCAAGCGCAATGTGCTTATTGACATTACATCCAACTCCTTTTAGTCGCTGCCATTATTTCTCAAATGGATGGCAGCGTGACTACATAGATTAGCTACTGAATAAGTATAACAGAATCAGAACTTCCACAACGGCTAAAAACAGAATCCATTTTGTTTTATCCAAAATACCTGCTTTATTTCGCAAAGTTTATGAAACTTTCGTAATATTTGTCGACAGATTTTATAACAGGTGTTACATTTTGACTAAACTAACACAAAACACGAACAAAGGGGTGCACTAATGAACGAATTGTACGATGGTAAAACGAAAACAGTCTTTAAAGATGAAACAACTGGGGAGGTTTGGCTTCTTTTTAAAGACAGTGCGACTGGTGAAGATGGCGTATTCGATCCCGGCTCTAATACTGTCGGCGGTAGCGTCGAAGGCAAAGGAAAAATCGGTCTTGCTGTCTCACGTTACTATTTTGAATTGATGGAATCAAAGGGGGTTCCTACTCATTATCTTGGAGCTGAGCTGGAAACCGGTATGATGAAGGTTCGCCAATTGACAGTGCCACCATTGGAGTTTGTCCTGCGTTACGAAACTGCCGGCAGCATGTGTCGCCGATTCGATCTTGCGGAGAAGATCCCTTTTGAGCCAGTTTACACAGAAGTTACTTTAAAATCAGATGCACAAGGAGATCCGCTGATTACAGATCGTCTCTGTCAGATGAAAAACCTGTTACTGCCAGGACAATATGACCAAGCCTTAGCGATACTGGAAAAAGTAGGCGCGGTTTTAAAAGAAGATTTAGCTAAAATGGATTTGACGCTCATTGATTTAAAAATAGAAGTGGGTTACGACGAAGACGGAACTTTGTATGTTGTCGATGAAATCACACCGGATATTTGGCGGGTACGGGACAAAGCGGGTAATATTCCCAACCAGATTGATTGTTCTCAACTAATCTTAGACATGATTGGTTGATCCAAAACCAGTAACAATCGTCTAGCTAAACGTGAGCCGCAAGTAAAAGAGAAGCCCCTT
>NZ_MAEH01000020.1:0-114613 GCF_009933135.1 Candidatus Enterococcus leclercqii | reverse complement strand
AAGGGGCTTCTCTTTTACTTGTTAAAAATTGCTAACAGACCTTTTCTTGTCTAGTTGTTGAAATAGCTACTAGCTAGAAAAGATTTGTGTTACAGCCTCGAAAGAGCTGATTTTATTATACTTCCAGCAATTCTTTTTCTTTTTCAGCAGCAATAGCATCCAATTGCTTGATTGCATCGTCTGTCAAAGCTTGAACATCTTTTTCAGCTGTACGGAGATCATCTTCTGTGATATCCCCCGCTTTTTCTTGCTTCTTATAGCCATCTAAGGCGTCCCGACGAATATTGCGGATAGCAATTTTTGCATTTTCTGCTTCTTTTTTCACTTCTTTGGCCAACTCTTTACGGCGTTCTTCCGTCAATTGCGGAATCACCAAACGGATCACAGTACCGTCCGTTTGTGGTGTGATCCCTACATCACTGGTTTGGATGGCTTTTTCGATTTCTTTGATCATTGTTTTGTCAAATGGTGTAATCACCAACAAACGAGCTTCGGGAATACCGATTGAAGCCATTTGGTTGATCGGCGTTGGTACACCATAGTATGAAACCATCACTCGATCCAAGATGCTGGCGTTGGCACGACCGGCACGAATCAAACCCAGTTCCCGTTGCAGCGCTTCTGCTGCTTTTTTCATCTTGTCTTTTGCTTCTTGCATAACTGTATCTGCCATATTATTTCCCCCTCACTGTAGTTCCGATATTTTCACCCATTACTGCCCGACGGATATTACCGACTTCGTTCAAGTTGAAAACTACTAGTGGAATATCGTTATCCATCGACAGCGAACTTGCGGTTGAATCCATTACTTGTAACCCTTTTGCGATGACATCCAAGTGCGTCAACGTATCGAATTTCACAGCATTGTGATCGAGTTTTGGATCAGCTGAATAAACACCATCGACATTGTTTTTCGCCATTAAGATAACATCGGCATTGATCTCTGCTGCACGTAATGCAGCTGTGGTATCTGTAGAAAAGTAAGGGTTCCCGGTTCCGCCAGCGAAAATTACGATTCGTCCTTTTTCCAAGTGACGTTCTGCCCGACGACGGATATAAGGCTCAGCAATTTGGCGCATTTCGATAGAAGTCTGCACCCGAGTCGGTACTCCCTCATTTTCCAATGTGTCTTGCAATGCCAAAGCATTCATGACTGTTGCCAACATTCCCATGTAGTCTGCTTGGGCCCGCTCCATTCCCATTTGCGCACCGATTTGTCCTCGCCAGATATTGCCACCACCGACAACGATAGCCATTTCTACGCCCAAATCATGGACCTCTTTGATTTCTTTGACGATTTCTTTGATCGTTGGAGGCTTGATGCCGAAGCCTTCGTCACCTGCCAAAGCTTCACCGCTCAATTTCAGTACCACGCGTTGATATTTAGGTTTTACCATAATGAATTCCTCCGTGTCTTAATGCTATTGTAGCATATCAAAAAAGTTATGCCAGTTGCAAAGAAGGTCCGAAAAATCTTTCGGGGCGCTTATTTGCAAAAAAAGGGAGCGCATTTTCATGCGTTCCCAGCTATTCAATTAGCGAATAGTCTTATTTTTTAACTTGGCTCATTACTTCTTCAACAAAGTTATCAACTTTTTTCTCGATACCTTCGCCGACTTCAAAGCGCACGAATGATTTCACTGTGCCACCTTTAGAGGAAACATATTCTTCTACGGTCATGTCAGGATCTTTAACGAAAGGTTGGTCAACCAAGGCGATTTCCGCTTTGAATTTCTTCAGACGGCCTTCAACCATTTTTTCAACGATATTCGCTGGTTTGCCTTCGTTCAATGCTTGTTCAGTCAAGACTGATTTTTCATGTTCCAATTCTGAATCAGGAATTTGGCTTTCGTTGACATAACGAGGATTGATTGCTGCGACGTGCATGGCAACATCTTTAGCAACTGTTTCATCAGTTGTTCCTTCAACTACTGTCAATACAGCGATACGTCCGCCCATGTGCAAGTAGCCACCAAATGCGGCATTGTCATCTTTATCAACAGCTTCAAAACGACGGAAGCTGATTTTTTCACCGATGACTTGAGTAGCTTCGATCAATGCTGCTTCGATCGTTTCGCCTTTAGCATTTTTCATTGCCATTGCTGCGTCCATGTCAGCTGGTTTGTTGGCAGCAACCAATTCAGCGATTTCTTTCACCAAGTCTTGGAACATTTCGTTTTTAGAAACGAAGTCTGTTTCAGAGTTAACTTCAACGATAGCCGCTGTATTGCCGTTGACTGCAACTGCAGCCAAACCTTCAGCAGCGATGCGATCATTTTTCTTGGCAGCTTTCGCCATTCCTTTTTCACGCAACAAATCAACTGCTTTGTCGATATCACCTTCTACTTCTACCAAGGCGCGTTTTGCGTCCATCATGCCGACACCCGTCATGTCTCGCAGTTCTTTAACTAATTTTGCTGTTACTTCAGCCATTTTAAGTTCCTCCTAAGAAAGATTAATGCGACCTATTTCCTATCTGCCTTTCCCACATCCCTCTATCAAAAGAGACGCACCAGCTAAGACGGAAGAGCCGTTTTATTGCTTTAAAAAAGCTGCTTCAAAGGGAGTGCGGCTTGTTAGCCCAGCCTTTGAAACAGCTCCTCAATTTATTGATTATTCAGCTGAACCTTCAGAAGCGTTGTCGCCTTCAACGACATCAACGATTTCTTCGATTGAAGTTGCATTGCCGGCTTCAGGTGCGAAGTCTTCTGCAACGACAGCTTGATCTTCACCTTGGTTGCCTTCGATGAAAGCATCTGCCATTTTACCAGTGATCAATTTAACCGCGCGGATCGCATCGTCATTTGATGGGATCACAACATCGATTTCATCAGGGTCACAGTTGGTATCAACCATTGCAACGATCGGAATGTTCAATTTACGAGCTTCTTGAACAGCGATACGTTCTTTGCGAGGGTCAACAACATACATTACATCTGGGATGCGAGGCATGTCAGCGATACCGCCCAAGAATTTTTCAAGACGTTCGCGTTCTTTGTTCAAGCCCACGACTTCTTTTTTAGGCAATACTTCGAAAGTACCGTCTTCTTCCATTTTGTTGATTTGTTTCAAGCGAGCCACACGTTTTTGGATTGTTTCCCAGTTGGTCAATGTTCCGCCCAACCAACGATGGTTTACGTAAAATTGACCAGCGCGAGTTGCTTCGTCTTTAATTGCTTCTTGTGCTTGTTTTTTAGTACCGACGAACAATGCCACACCGCCGTCTTCGGCAACAGCTTTCATGTAGTCATAAGCTGCATCAACCAATTTAACGGTTTTTTGCAAGTCGATGATGTAGATACCGTTACGTTCTGTGAAGATGTACTTCTTCATTTTAGGATTCCAGCGACGTGTTTGGTGACCAAAGTGTACGCCGGCTTCCAGCAATTGTTTCATGCTGATTACTGCCATTTTGTGTTTCCTCCAATTGGTTTTTTTGTTTTCCTCTCCAATCTTTTAGCTCTTTGAAGAACCAACGATACGTCGGCACCCCTTCGCAGATGAGATAGGATGTGGATTTTAGTGTGATCTGTCACACCTCGAATAGTATACAGTAGCTCCTTAAGAAATGCAACTGCTTTTCATGATAACCACGAAAGTAGCCCCTAAGATTTTCTCGTAACGCTAGATTAGACTTCTCTTCTTCCACTAACCGGTAGTCACTCTGTCTGATCGTTATTCCTTCTTTAACATCATTTTGGCTGTAACCGACAAAAAGTCGGCAAGAAGCAACCGGTTAAAACCGTTTCTTACCGACTTTTTCGACCTGTTTTATATAGAAACATCAGTCAGTAGACTTCCCCAGCCCGTTTTGAAAAGCGTGGCGGATCTTAGCGTAGGTTTCAAACGGAGCCGGTGTATACTGCATCAAAACGATTTCCCAGACGGCCTTTTTTTGCAGTAACAACGTGAGGTGGGCCATTCGCTCATCAACAATGTGATCGGTTTGCCGTCTGGTTTTTCCTGTATGGCACCGAAACAGCACGATCGTAGGAGTCAAACGCTTCAGCTCAACTGGTACGGATTGATACAATAGGTCTTGTTCGACTTGAAAAAGATCTTGGACATACTGATAGATTTCATTTTTTCCTTTGACATATGTGCCGTCAAAGGCGATTAACGTACCGTCATTTGCGAAACAAGCCGCGAAATCTCTTGGATTTCGCTGAATCCAGGAGCGCTGCAATTCATTAAATAGCAGTTCTTCTTCCTTCATTTTGATGCACCTCTTTTCCGTAGTTAACTGGTGATTACAAAAAACTTTTATGGCAATTGTGCTGCAAAGTGTGCCATAGCCTCAGTAACTTCGGATACATTTTCAGGCTTCAATAAGGGGATTAATTGTTCTTTTAAAGCGACAAAATCTTCCTTATTAAAATTACCTGTAGCCTGATCGGCAAAAGACTGAAGTAACAATTTTTCAGCTGTTTCCGTGTCTTCATCGCGGGTGCGTTCTTTAAAAAAGTTCAAAAAAAGTTCTTGTTCCTTCAACATAAAAAAGCCTCCTTTTATTTTTTTATTATAGCATCTTCTCCATTTGCAACAAAAATATCCACCTCGGATTTCTTCTGTTCTTTTTAAACCTTTTTTGCTATGATTACGATGAATATCTATGCAGGTTTGGATAGCTCCCTTTTTAGCTCAAGGGTGTTTTCTCAAAATAGTCGTTTAACTACCTGCATGAAAGGAGCAAAATTATGCGCAAAGCCGAGCGTCATGCTATCATCCGGCAAATCATTGCAGCTGAGACAGTGCGTACGCAAGAAGAATTATTGAATTTATTGGAAAAACGTGGTGTCATTGCCACTCAAGCAACCATCTCACGAGACATCCGTGATTTGAAAATCGTAAAGGTGCAAGACAAAGATGGCCAGATTCATTTCGAACTCTTCAATGAATACGAAACGGAGCCTGACAATCACGAAGAAGAAAAACGTTTGATTCGTATGATTGAAGATGTGGTGACCAACGTTGATCGCGTGCAGTTCATCACCATCATCAACACGATGCCAGATAACGCTCAACTGATGGCAGCAGTGATGGATGAGGTCAAAATGCCAGAAAAAGTCACGACGCTGGCAGGGTTTGATACCGTCATCACCATCTGCCGCACAGAAGAGGATGCCGAAAAATTAACTGATTACTTCCGCAGCCATATGCTTAGTTAAATCCATATTTGACGTCTCTGTTGTGTTATCCCATTGCTGCTGGTAAAGGAGCTGAGAACAGATGAATGGAATGTTCACCGGATTAGACTTGATCTCTGGATTGATTTTTTTCGGATTTAGTGCCACCGCATTGCTACTGATTTTAGGAACACTTCTGAAAATCAGTGGCGGCTTGTTCTGGTCTCGCCCACCGCAACGATTCAAAGACGATCAAAACGCCCCTGAATTTGAAACCGAAGAACGACTAGGCAAGGCGTTCTACCACGTTGTTTTCAAATACGTGCCACCTTTTTTTCTGGGGTTTGTGCTGCTTTTATTCTGGCAACTTTTCTTGCGTAAGTAGCTGTGGTGGTAAGACCTTTTTTATATTACTCTTGGCTTTATATCCATAAAAAAATCCGAACTTGACGAAGGTTGTCGCTATCCTTCACAAGTTCGGATTTTTTCATTTTGGACAGTCAGCACTCAAAGAGACAGCCCATTTTTTAACCACTTCTCTCGAAAACGGTAGTCGGTTTTCAGCGTTTGAACATCCCAGTTGTTAACCACAGCAGCGGTCAACTCGTTCATTACCAGATCCATCATCAGATACAAAAAAGCTAATGACTCAGCTTTATCTGCCATCACGATACGATTTTTTTCCAATAATCCTGTCCAGGCTGTCAGTACATGCTCCTCAAGGGCATCGGCAGGAGCCAATCGCTTGGCAAACACATCGCTGCTTTGAGTCAAAAGTTTGATCATCTTCCATTCGTTGTCCTTTCGTTCCAGTTGCATGACACCAATCAAATAAGCTTCAATCCCCCGAAAGAAATCCTCCTGCTCTTCGCTGATTGCCGTGAGAATAGCCTGATGGACTTGGGCCGAAGCTCTTTTAATCATATACAGATGCGCATCTTCCAAATCCTCGAAGTACTTGTAAAAAGACCCTCTGGCCATGCCCATCCCTGTCACAATCTCTGAAACTTTTACCTGTGCCACATGGCGGTTGTAAAACACTTCTAATAAAACATCTTCAACGGCTTTTTTCTTAGCTGGAGGTAAATTCAGAAAAGTTGATTTTGGCACATTTATCACCTGGTTTCTTTTGAATGTAGAAGCCTTCGATACAAAAAACATCAAAACCTCTCATCATGTAATCTAAGCAACTGATTTTGACTACTCTTTACTCTCATTATAGAACAAAAGATCGCGGCTGTCCCCTGTCATTGGAGAGGAGCACCGCAATCTTTGTCCAACAATCTTTCTTTGAATGAAAGACTACATCTTATCTGGCGCAGCAAGTCCCAGTAAGCGCAGGTCTTCTTTAAGAACTACAGTCACCGCGTAAACCAGTGCCAGACGTGCGTCTTTTTGATCATCGTCTGCCAATACTTTAACATTGGCATAAAACTTGTTGAAGACTTGGGCCAATTTGATCGCATGTTTAGCAATCACAGACGGTTCATATTTTTCAGCCGCATTCAAAACTGTGTCCGGGTATTGTTGCAAAAGCTTGATAACTTCCCAGCTATTTTCATCCGACAAGCTGTAAACTGCTGAGGCATCTGGTGTGAAATCAGCTTTGGCAAGAATGCTCATCCCCCGTGCATGAGTGTATTGAACATAAGGACCCGTCTCGCCTTCAAAGCGCACGACTTCTTCCAAATTGAAATCAAAGTTGTTCATCCGATCGTTTTTCAAGTCATGGAAAATGACTGCTCCCACGCCGACTTGTTTAGCGACTTCATCTTGATTTTCCAGCGTTGGATTTTTTTCAGCAATCTGGCCTTTTGCCAAAGCAGTGGCCTCCATTAATACTTCTTCCAACAAGACGATCTTCCCTTTACGAGTGGATAGCTTTTTGCCGTCTTTTGTGATCAACCCAAAAGCGACGTGATAGATTTCATCTGCCCAGTCAAAGCCCATTTCTTTCAAGACTGCTTTTAACTGTTTAAAGTGATAGCTTTGTTCATTCCCCACGACATAGACGGATTTGGCAAAATCGTATGTCCGTTTGCGGTAAAGTGCCGCAGCCAGATCCCGGGTGATATAAAGTGTAGCACCATCGGATTTGCGAATCAAAGCTGGATTCAAATCATAGGCGGACAAGTCCACAATTTCAGCCCCCTGGTCTTCTTTTAACAGGTGCTTTTCTTCCAGCATTTCCACGATTTCTGCCATTTTGTCGTTGTAAAAAGCTTCCCCATTCATGGAGTCGAATTTGACATCCAACAAATCATAAATCTTATTGAATTCTTTCATGGATTCATCACGGAACCATTGCCACAAAGAAATAGCCTCTTCATCGCCATCTTCCAGCTTTTTAAACCACGCCCTTGCTTCATCTTCCAATGCGGGTTCTGTTTCCGCTTTTTCATGAAAGTCGACATATAAGCGCAACAGTTCTTGAATCGGCTGTGCTTTGACTGCTGCTTCTGAACCCCATTTTTTATAGGCCACAATCAGCTTACCAAACTGTGTTCCCCAATCGCCTAAATGGTTGATTCGAATTGGGCGGTAGCCGATTTTTTCCAAGATAAATCCGATAGCATTGCCAATTACTGTAGAGCGCAAGTGTCCCATTGAGATAGGTTTCGCAATATTTGGTGAAGACATGTCGATTGGGACAGTCTGATCCATACCTACAGAAGCATCTCCGTAATGATTTTTTTCAGTAATGACTTGCTTCAAAACAGTTTCAGACACACTACTTTTACTCATGAAAAAGTTCAAATACGGTCCTACAACTTCGATTTTTTCAAAGGCATCGGGTTCGATTTTTTCTGCCAATTCCGCGGCAATTTGTTGAGGTGCTTTGCGATAAGCTTTTGCCAAGACAAATGCCGGAAATGCGACGTCCCCGTGATCTGCCGACTTAGGGTTTTCTAAGAGTGCTTGGACTTGCTCCAATGAAAGGTCGTCTTTCACCACATCAAAGACAGCTTTTGCTACGATTTCTTTGTTATTCATGTCATCTTCTCCTTTTTACGATTGACTGACGGTTTACTACACCTGAGAAATAAGCTGGCACAAGTAGTAATTGGGCAAACAAAAAACGTCCCTGATGTCTACACATCAGAGACGAGAATTCCCGCGGTACCACTCTTCTTGTCCAAACTTATCGGACCACCTCACCTCTAACGGTAGGCTGCCGTCTGCCAGTGCAGAAAACTCACAAGTGCGTTTCACGATGCGACAGATACCCGGCTTCCACCTCCCCGGATTCGCTTTAATCAGACTGCAGCGCTACTTTCTTGCTCAACGTTTCGTATTAAACTGAGACAAGTATAGCAAAAATGCAGCCCGTTGACTAGTTAAAAAATCAGCCATGCTTTTGTCAGCAAATGCAGGGCTACCCCACTTTGCTTCAAACTTTAGGAATAAACAGATTGCCCAGTGTTGCTGCCATCACAGCTTTGATGGTATGCATCCGGTTTTCAGCTTGTTGAAATTGCTTGGCAAAAGGCGCGTTGAATACCTCATCTGTCACTTCCATTTCCGTAATGCCAAAAGAGGCCGCAATGTTTTTTGCATATTGAGTTTTGGTGTCATGAAATGCCGGTAAGCAATGTAAAAAGATGACTTCTTCATTGCCTGTAGCAGCGACCATCTTCCTATTGACTTGATAGGGCAGTAAAAGATCCACTCGTTCAGAAAATTTCTCTTCTTCTCCCATGGAAACCCAGACATCCGTATACAGCACATCTGCCCCTTTGACCCCTTTTGAAACATCAGCGGTAACCAACAGCTGAGCACCAGATACATTGGCATATTCTTGCGCCAAAGCCACGACCTCCTCTTTTGGAAACAGGGATTCCGGTGCCACGATATGCACGTTAACTCCTAACAGCGCACCGGTCACTAATAATGAATTGGCGACATTGTTTCGACCATCGCCGGCATACACCAGAGTCAAGCCCTCCAGCTTGCCAAAATGCTCTTTAATCGTCAAAAAATCAGCCAACATCTGGGTTGGATGCCATTCGTCTGTTAGTCCATTCCATACTGGCACACCGGAAAAGGTCGCCAAGTCCTCCACCGCAGTTTGACTGAACCCGCGATACTCGATTCCGTCAAACATGCTTCCCAATACTTTAGCCGTATCTGCTACAGACTCTTTTTTCCCCAGCTGAATATCATTGGCCCCGAGAAATTCCGGATGTGCTCCCAGATCATTGGCGGCCACAGTAAAAGCGGCTCTAGTCCGAGTAGAGGTCTTTTCAAACAGCAACGCGATATTTTTTCCCTCCAGATATTTATGCGGGATTCCGGATTTTTTCAATTGTTTTAAATGCGCGGAAAAGTCGATCAAATACAGCAGCTCTTCTTTCGTAAAATCCTTTTCCTTCAAAAAACTCTTCCCTTGAAACACTGAATATTCCATCTTCGATCAACCTCCAAAATGTATAATTATTCATTTTGTTCAGTGTATCATAAAAACGGGAAAGTTCAAAGACTTTCCCGCCAAAAAGGTTGACTCATGCATCGGGGACCGCCTCTGCCTCGAGACAGCTCGCCAGAAGGGATCTCAAATACCGTAATCCCAGCTTCTCTCAACAATTCATTGGAAACGTAGTTGCGATCATAGGTAACCACTTTTCCCGGTGCAATCGCTAACGTGTTGGAGCCATCATTCCACTGCTCTCTCGGTGCGGCAATGGCATCACCGCCACCGGTAGGAATCAAAATCAGCTCACTAAGTCCCAACAGCTTTTTCAACACTTGCTGCAAATCCCGCTGGGCTGTGATTTTCAAGTTTTCAGCTGCTGCTTCAATCACATAAATATCCAGCATGCCTTCTGCTGAGAGGATCATTGGATGAATCGTAAATTTGTCTTTGTCCACCATAGTAAAAACCGTATCCAAATGCATCATCGCCCGCTCTTTAGGTATCTTAATTGCCAGGATCTTCTGAAAGCCGCCTGATTTGCCCAAAATATTACGTGCCAGCTGCTCAATTGCTTTGGCACTAGTTCGTTGGCTGATGCCTACTGCCAACACCTCGTTACTCAATACCAAGACATCTCCACCCTCAATCGGGGCGTCATAGTCCCGATCCAGCCAGATAGGAGTTTCTTCTTTGGCAAAATCTGGATGATGTCGATAGATGTATTCTACAAAAAGTGATTCTCGCTTACGGGCTTCAAAAGCAAGGGGGTTGATCAACAAGCCCCGTCCGACACAAGCCAATGAGTCCCTAGTAAAATAGAGGCTGGGCATTGGCATCAGATAAAAAGGTTTACCGTCGTCTCGAGAAAAGTCCAGTAGCGATCTGCCGCTCACCTTGATCTCATTGGTACGAACACCTGCCATCAGCTTTTCCACCAGCGCTTGGGTATCAAGGGCCATCAAATATTCAAAAAGCTCTTGCCTCAAAAAAGGCGATTGAATTTTTGACTCATTTAAAAAATCAACGACAAAGGGAACTTTGGCCCCGCCGGCAGCAATCGCTTCTGCTGCCATCTTTTCCAAATAGCAAACCTCAATTTCCTGTGACCGCAGCAAATCAGCAAAAACATCGTGCTCTCTTTGAATCATCTTCAAAAACGGAATATCATCAAACAGCAACTCTTCCATGCTGTCAGGAGTCAAATTCTCAACTTCTTGTCCCGGACGTTTCAACAAGACCTTTTTCAATTTACCAATCTCGGAAAATACTTCAATGGTACTCACTTTTCCAGCCTCCCGCCACACGTTTTCTGTCAAGAAGCCGCCGTAATTTCCTAACCGACCTCCTTTTGTCTTTCTTAATTATAACTTACTTTGCTATTTTTCTTCATGCAGCACCTCTTCACCGTCTATAAAAAAGATTTGCCAGTTTAGCAATTTACTGTTAGCGATCGCTGACTGTCTGTTCAAAAGCTATCCAAAACATAACAAGTCCATACAAAAAAAGAACAGCCTCCAGCGCTTATTTGAAATGTCATAAAATCGTAAGAACTTCATCAGAAAGAAGTGATACTTGAAACTGCCACTCACGATATGCTGAACCTACAAAATGACTGCATTGCTTTGAAGTACATCGTTTAGATCCTATAAGCAATCAACAAACAGTCGCTATTGGAGGAATCGATTATGGCACACAATAAAACAATTTCTGTCAGACGTTCTTTGACACAAAAAAGTAATAGGCGGCAAAAAAATGTCCTCAAGAGCCGTCTTTCATTGTTTGTGACAGGAACCTTACTACTAATTGTTGGCTACAGCTTAATAGGACGTGGCTATCAACTGCCTTTCAGACTCCCTTGGGGTTTTTCCAGCAGCCCAGGAGTCCAAATTTTACCTGAGAGCTTCAGTCAAAAAGCCAATCAGTTTCTGAACAAAGATAAAAAAAACGGAGATTTGCCTTTGCTGTTACAAACAGACGAACGTTGGGGGGAAGTCACTTACGGTCTGGAAAGCTCAAATAACGACTTGGCTCATAATGGTTGTGCTTTGGCGTCGTTAGCTATGATTAATTCTTACTGGAAACAACACACGACTACTCCTACTGATGTTCTTTCTTGGGCCAAAAACACCTATTACGTCAAAGGGCAAGGAACCTCGTGGCAGATTTTTTCCGACTTTGCAGCTGCCAACAATCTTCAGTTTGAAAATCTCGGAAACCACTTCAATCGCGCCAAGGAGTTTATGAACAACGGCATACCAGTGATTGTCTCCGTGAAACCAGGAACTTTTACTACAGTAGGACACATCATGGTCTTGGCTACCGACAGTCAAGGGCGCCTCAAAGTCTACGACCCCAATGACAGTCCTACAAAACAACATTATCGTGAAACCTACGACAGTGAGACTTTTATTGAAGAAGGCATCAATTATTGGGCACTGTGGAAAAAATGACAGCTGACTCTCCTTACCTTATACTAAGAATAAATTACTGGTATAAAAGGAGCTCCTCCCCATGACTGAGATTCTGATTGTTGATGACGAAAAAGAAATTGCTGATATGTTGGCGGCATTCTTAGAAAATGAAGGCTATCGTGTTCAAGTCGCTTATACCGGTAAAGAAGCATTGGGTCATTTGGATCAAGCCCCACCTTCCCTGGCACTGTTGGACGTCATGCTTCCAGACATTGACGGTTTTTCATTGTTGCGAAAGATCCGAGAGACTGCTTTTTTTCCAGTCCTGATGCTGACTGCTAAAAGTGAGGACCTAGATAAGATTACGGGACTTTCCCTGGGAGCAGACGATTATATCACCAAACCCTTCAATCCTCTAGAAGTGGTGGCCAGAGTCAAGACGCAACTGCGCCGCTACCAAACTTATAATCAAGGAGCTGCCGTATTGAATTTACAGCAATTAGACGAATATGATTACAACGGACTATTCGTTTCAAAAAGCAGTCATAAAGTCGCGCTTTACGGAAAAGAGATTAAACTGACACCATTGGAATTCAAAATTCTTTGGTATCTCTGCAGTCATGCCGGTAAAGTCGTTTCCTCTGAAACACTCTTTGAAACCGTCTGGGGCGAAAAATACCTGGACAATAACAATACCGTGATGGCCCATATCGCTCGACTAAGAGAAAAGCTCCATGAGCCACCACGAAATCCCAAATTTATCAAAACCGTCTGGGGGGTGGGCTATACCATTGAAAAATAAGAGCCGTTTGGCGGGCAAACTGATGCGCCGCTACCTACTACTAACCGGTGGCATGATCCTTATCTTCATTATTTTTCCGCTGATTTTGAAGATGGTTTTGAGTTCACGAACCTGGTATTACTCTGATCCGCTATATCCTTTGCTCAACTTTGTCAATCGTATGCTGGTACCCATCTTAGCATTGGTCGCAGTTGTCATTTGGGTAAGTGGCACCTTTCTTTTTATTCGCAGAGCTGCCAATTATTTGAACGAAACACTAGCAGCAGCCAAACAGCTGGTCCAAGAGCCGGAAAAAGAGATTGAGCTGTCTGATGATTTGGCCGACTTTGCCGTGGAGATGAACCGCCTGCGGGTCAGAAGCCTGCTTCATCAACAAGCAGCCCATGATGCCGAGCAGAAAAAAAACGACTTGATCGTCTATCTCGCACATGATCTCAGAACGCCTTTGACTAGCATTATCGGCTACCTGACTTTGCTGGAGGAAAGCCCAGAACTCCCACCCGAAATTCGTGGAAAATACACTGGCATAACCTTGGATAAAGCTTATCGCTTAGAAAATCTGATCAATGAGTTTTTTGAGATCACCCGCTTCAATTTGGCCTCAGTCAGTTTAACGACGCACCCCACAGAGTTATCTGTTATGCTCCAACAGCTCAGCTATGAATTTTTGCCGCTGATGTCAGAAAAGAATCTTTCCTGGGAACAAGAGCTGGCTAGCGACATTTGGGTAGACATTGATACCGAAAAATTCGAAAGAGTGTTGGACAATCTCATCAAAAATGCCATCAACTATGCAGATCCCGGTACTTCTTTAAACTTACATTTGGCACAAAAAAACAACCAAGGCCTCCTGACATTGGAAAATCAAGGAGCAACAATACCAGAAGATAAATTGGCGCGAATCTTTGAACCTTTTTATCGTGGCGATAGCGCCCGGGGAACCCAATCTGGTGGTACCGGGCTGGGCCTGCCTATTGCTAAAGAGCTCGTGGAAAGCCATCATGGAACACTGCAGGCAAAAAGCTCAGAAGGAACCTTCACGATGATTTTGACTTTGCCACTTTCCAGTACCCATCAAGCTACGTACACCATCACTCACAGCTGACAATCCTCTGTCACAGAGAAAACACAAAAAAAGCGCTCTGCTCACCAGATTTGGTGGAGCAAAGCGCTTTTTAGTTAGACAGCTTGAAAACTAAGACTGGGATTGGCGTTTAGCGCAAGGTCAGCAAAATGTCCTTTTTGCAACTCAATATGCGCTGCTGCCCCAATCATCGCAGCGTTGTCCCCACATAAACGCAGTGGGGGAATCAAAAGCTGCAGCTCCGGCAATTCAACTGCCGTTTTTTGCGCCAAGCCCTCCCGCAAACCTTGATTTGCCGCGACACCGCCGGCCACAATCAGTTGTTTGACGGGATATTCTTTACAAGCGCGAATGGTCTTTTCAATCAACACTTCGCAAACACTTGCCTGGAAACTCGCCGCTAAATCAGCTTTGTCAAATGTTTCTCCCCGTTGTTCTCCATTGTGAACCAAATTGATAAACGCACTTTTCAAGCCACTGAAGCTAAAATCGAAGTTATCCTCGTGAAGCATGGCCCGAGGAAATCCGTAAGCATCATGTCCGGTATGAGCTAAGCGGTCGATTTCTTTGCCACTAGGATAAGGCAGACCCAAAACACGCCCTACTTTATCATAGGCTTCTCCCGCGGCATCGTCTCGTGTCTCGCCGATGATTTCAAAAGAGCCGTCTTCTGCCATGTAAACAAGTTCCGTGTGTCCTCCGCTAACTAACAAAGCCATCAAAGGAAATTCAAGGGGCGCCACAAAACGGGCGGCATAGATGTGTCCTGCCATATGATTCACCGGAATCAAAGGCAGCCCATGAGCCCAAGCAAAGGCTTTGGCCGCAGAGATACCAATCAATAGCGAACCCACTAAACCGGGGCCATATGTCACTGCCACAGCTGTCAAATCTGCTGGCGTTACTTGGGCTTCAGATAAGGCGTCTTCTAAACAGATCGTGATTTGCTCCACATGATGGCGACTTGCTACTTCAGGAACCACACCACCAAAGCGCTGGTGACTCTTGATCTGAGAAGCAACGATATTACTTAAAATCTCGCAGCCGTCTTTGATGACGGCCACACTAGTTTCATCACAACTTGATTCGATTGCCAAAATCAATTCTGTTGGTTTCAACTCTTCCAAAGGTTTCACTCTTTCTTTTCCACCGACAAAAGCTTGCGCATAATCAACGCATCTTCAAAGGGGTGTTGGTAGTATTGTTTTCGTTTGCCTATCACTTCAAAATGCTGGCTGCGATAGAGACGTTGGGCATGACTATTACTACTCCGAACTTCTAAAAAAACAGTCAAAACCGCTTCTTCCTGCACCAGCTTCGCAAATAAAGTTTCCAAAAGTCGTTGGCCCAACTGGTGTCCGCGATATGCTGGAAGTACCGCCAGATTTGTGATTTCCCCTTCGTCAAACAGATGATGGCAGCTGACGAAAGCGATGGTTTTCTGCCCTGCTTTCGCTATGAAGTACAACGTTCGGGGATTTTTCAGGTCATCTTCAAATTGTTGAATAGACCACGGGCTGCCGGCTGGATAGGCAGCAGTGGCCAATTGAAATAGCTTATCAGCCACAGAAGCATCCGTCTTATCCAATAATTCAATCATTATTTTATTAGTCATTGAGAAATTTCACCATATCCAATGCATCTTCGTTGGACTCGTCATAGTAGCCTTTTTTGATTGCACGGGAAACAAATCCCAGCTTCCGATACAATCGCTGCGCATCCCGATTGCTAAGACGCACTTCCAAAGACATGGTCTCACAACCACTTGCTGCCGAAAACTCTTCCATCTCCGTCAGCAGCCGACTGCCAATTCCTTGTCCTTGGTAGTCAGGTAACACCGCCACATTGGTGATATGACCGTCAGTTCCTTGGATGCGGCAGCCGCTAAAAGCGATGATTTCATCTTCATACACTGCACAAAGGTACAAATGTCGCAGCGGGGAAACAAACTCGGATAAAAAAGCAGAACGACTCCACGGTAAGGTTCCCGCATAGACTTTTTTTTGCAATAAAATCAGTGACTTGATGTCCTCGTCTGTCAGCTCCCGCAACAGGTAATGCCGATTTCCGATAGTGACGACTTGACGCTCATATTGCGGTACTCTTTTTTGCCGCCAAATGGAAGTGAGCGCCTTAAATCTTTTCAACATAATTCTCGTCCCCCGGAGAATGAGTGGTCAACCATTTTTCCTCCGCCTCTACCCGTTTTAGATAAGCGGGCAAAAAGCTGTCGATATCTTCAATGGGCGCGGCTTTACTTCCCAGTTCTGCCAAAATACTGCCACGGGGAAAATCCCATTGAGAAAAGTCGTTGACAGCCGCATTTGGTGCAGCTTCTCTAAGTACATCCAAAAATTTCACCGTATCGGCGCCTAAAAACAGCACTTCTTTTTCTGAAGAGAGTTCAGCTGCCAGCTGCGCTACTGGCAGATGTCGATCCGGCACCACATTTACCAACTCATGGTTTTGCCAACGATAGACACCGGCATAGACATTTTGGCGGCGGGCATCAAACAGCGGCACCAATAACCCTGTTTTGTGCCGAGCGTTGGCTGCGATCACTGCCAGACTGGAAATACCTACTAACTCTTTTCTCAAGGTATATGCCAAAGTTTTTGCTGTCGTCACCCCAATTCGCAACCCGGTATAAGAACCAGGTCCTTGAGCCGTCACAATCCGATCCAAGTCCGCCGGCTGCCAACCAGCTTCTATCATCAATTGTTCAATAGCGGGCATCAATGTGACGCTATGGTTTTTATTATTTGTGGTGATTAACTCGTTCACGATTTTATTGTCTTCCGTCAACGCTACCGTCAACGTCTGATTTGAGGTATCAAAGGCCAATACTTTCATTTTCGTCCATCCTTCTTACTGAAACAACCGTCTCCACGTTTGAAAAACAATCTTTTTTCACTCACGCTTACAAACGATATATTTTAGCATATTGTAACACAATTTAAAAGAGCCGCCATTCGACCTTAATCCAATACAAAATATCCGAAGATAATCCCTGTGTTCTTCTCAACCAACTCATCAAGAAGTGATTGCAGCAGGTGCCTATCATCGGATCGTTTTTGTATGTTAGTTTTTACGCTTCAGCTTCAAGCTACTTATTTTGCAGAGTCGCGCAAGACCAATTGCGTGCCTATGGTGATCTTTCTAGGCACTGGAGCTTTCTCACGAGCAATATCCACCATGGTAGCCAATGCCAATTCTCCCATCCACTCCGTTGGTACATGGACAGTCGAAAGGGCTGGCGAAATATATTTCGCGACGGAGACATCATTAAAACCAATCACGGAAATATCTTCCGGAACCTTTAACCCGGCTTCTTGGATGGCTCGTAAGGCACCGACTGCCAATGCATCACTGGAAGCAAACAAGGCGGTAGGCAGCTCGTGGGCCGTTTCCAAAAAGTGTTTCATTCCTTGGTAACCGCCATTTACAGTAAATTCACCGGCAATCATAAATTCAGGGTGAAACATGCGCAAACGGGTCAACCGCTGTTGGAAAAACTGCTTGCGGGGATCAGCAATCTCGTTGCGGCTTTCTTTTGTATACTCAATTCCCGACAAGATGCCGATTTTCTCGTGACCGGTCTTGATAAAATGATCAATCACAAGATCCACTGCTTGCTGAAAGTCCACCACAAGGGAGTCCTGTCCATAAAGCATGCCGTCAAAATCGACGAATAGCAGTGGCTCGTTTAATTTTTGCAGCCGCTTCACCTGTTTGGCATCAAATTTTCCCAACGCAATGATGCCATCTGCCTTGTCTTCGGAAAGCTCATCTAGGTTCTCTTTGATCAAGCGAACCTTCAATTCTTCTGCCTTCTGTTCAATTCCTAGGCGAATAGCCAAATAATACAAGTCAGCCAGTTCTTCCTCGGAATCATACCATTGGATCAGACGAAAGAGTTGATTTTCACTTTTTTGCTTATTCTTATGCTTTGTATAATTGAGCGCCTCGGCTACCTCAAAAATTCGTTTTTTTGTCTCTTGACCCACCGACAATTCCGGATCATAGTTCAATACCCGGGAAACAGTCGCCGGTGATACCCCGGCTTTTTCAGCGATATCCTTGATGGTGGCCATGGGTCATTCCTCCTTACTTCTAAATTGCAGGTGACATATTACTCACAAAATGACAGTCTGGCTCAAAAAGTTCCAGAAAAATCACTTCTATATCTTTAGTCTTTCAATGTGTCAATAAATCGTTGGAAGGCGGCTTGTCCGACTTCATCACGCTTGAATACACCGGCATGCTCCAAAACTTTCGCAAAAACCAATCCGACTTCTTTTTGTACAATAGCTTCTACATTTTCAGCTGTCAAAGAGTAGTTGCTCTTCATTTCATCAGCCCATGGAATATGCATAGGTGCAATTTCATTTGGTTGATCTAAAAGATAGTTGGCTACTTCTTTGAGCTCCGTTGCTAGTCGTGGCGGCAAAACTGCCAGCCCCATCACCTCAATCAAACCAATGTTTTCCTTTTTAATGTGTTGGACTTCCGGATGCGGATGGAAAATACCGTCTGGAAATTTTTCTGAAACATTGTTATCCCGCAAGACCAAATCAATTTCAAACTGATCGCCATTTCGTCGGGCAATCGGTGTGATGGTATGGTGCAAAGTGCCATCTTCAGAAACAGCTCGGACTGAAACCGACTCGTCGGAATAGCCTTGCCATTTTTTCAGGATAAAATCGGCACAAGCTACCAGTTGATCTTGGCTGTCTGATTGCAAACGAATCACCGACATGGGCCATTTGACGATACCGGCGTTAACTTTTGGATAAGCAGGCAGCGTAAAGCTTTTTTCGATTTTAGCTTCTGCCATCGCAAAGGTGTGGCGACCGCCTTGGTAGTGGTCATGACTCAAAATTGAGCCGCCAACGATTGGCAGATCGGCATTGGAGCCGACAAAATAGTGAGGCAACACTTCAATGACTTTCAACAGGCGTTCGAAAGTTTTGCGAGAGATTTTCATCGGTACGTGTTCATCCCGTAAAACGATACAGTGCTCATTGTAATAAGCATAAGGTGAATATTGAAAACCCCATCCCTCACCATCTAAATTCATACGGATAATTCGATGATTGGTGCGGGCTGGATAATTCATTCGTCCTTTATACCCTTCATTTTCCATGCACAACATACATTTTGGATAATCCACAGCTACTGCATTGCGTTGGGCCGCGATTTCTTTGGGATCTTTTTCCGGTTTGGAAAGGTTGATGGTAATCTCTAGCTTGCCGTACTCAGTCTCCGCAAAAAAGACGATGTTTTTGGCGATTGCCCGCGTCTTGATATAGTCATTATTTTTACATAATTCAAAGAAATAATCAGTCGCCGCTTGGGGATCTTTGGAGTACTGCTGGGCAAATAACGCATTGACCACAGAAGGCGGCGGTGTCATCAAATCCATTAGTTGTGCTTCAAAGATTTCTTGTTCAGCCAAAGTAGCTCCGATTACACCGTTTGCTTTGGCTTTGGCCACCAGCTCATCCATCAACTGGATAGAGGTCCGCTCTGGCATCTTGATTTCATATTCTCCCAGTGCATCTTCCCCGATCATTCCCAAGATCCGGTTTTGCAAATAGATGCGGTCCATGTCCATCCAACCACCAGCTTTAATAGCCAGCGTAGTAAAATCAAAAATTGTCTGACTGAGAGTCATGTTTGTTTCTCCCTTCAAAACAGCGAGATGCTGTTTTCTCCTAATCAACTGTCTTTTGAAGACAACTTTTTTCAATTGACAAAATAGACCGGTGACCTTGTGAGACTTCCACGATCAGCCACCGGCCCGCTGTCAAAAATTCAGAGCTGATTTACCAGCTTATTTTTTATCGTCATACCCTTTGGGATGGCTCACATGCCAATTCCAAGCGGTGCGGATAATCTCTTTGACATCCGTGTAAGCTGGTTGCCAGCCTAAAACCGTTTTAGCTTTTTCGCTGGCTGCTACCAATTTTGCCGGATCTCCCGCCCGACGCGGTGCAATTTCAGCCGGAATTTCTTTGCCGGTTACTTCTCGAGCTGCTTCCAACATTTCTTTTACGGAATAGCCATTGTTTGATCCCAGATTGAAAACATTCGAATCATTGCCCGCTTTCAAATACTCCAAAGCCAAGATATGTGCCGCAATCAGATCTTCTACTTGCACATAATCCCGCACACAAGTACCGTCTGGTGTCGCATAGTCGTCCCCAAAAATCTTCAGTGCTCCCCGTTGTCCCAGCGCCACTTGCAAAATGATGGGTACCAGATGAGTTTCCGGATCATGGTCTTCACCAATAGATGCATCGGCTTTGGCTCCAGCAACATTAAAGTAACGCAAAGCAACGTATTTCATCCCATAGGCATCATCACACCACTTCATCATTTTTTCCATGATCAGTTTGCTTTCGCCGTAAGGGTTTTTCGGATTGGTAGGCATTTCTTCTGAGATTGGTACAACTTCTGGTTCGCCATACGTTGCAGCAGTTGAAGAAAAGACAATGTGTTTCACATCGTGTTCTTGCATCACTTCCAATAAGACCTGCATCCCGTATACGTTGTTGTTAAAGTATTTTAATGGCTTTTCAACAGATTCTCCCACAAGTGAAAAGGCGGCAAAATGCATCACACCTTCGATTGCTTCTCTTTCAAAGACACCTGACAAAAATGCTTTGTCGCGGATGTCCCCTTCGTAAAATTTGGCTGCTGGGTGAACGGCAGCCCGGTGACCAGTAAACAAGCTGTCCACCACGACAACTTCATACCCCTTATTGATTAGTTGATCCACTGCATGAGAACCAATATAACCGGCTCCCCCCAATACTAAAATTGACATTTGCTTTCCTCCTCAAGTAATCTTCAGCTTATTTAACTGAAACCTGCTCGTCATAGATTATACCCCATTAATTCAATTTGCGGGCCCCGTCATCAATTGATGCTTTATAAATATCTGTACCATACCCGATTTTATCAACATAGGCTTGTTTAACGTTATTTACAAAATTGTCCCATTCACTGTCCTTCACCAATGCAATCGCGCAGCCGCCAAACCCGGCACCGGTCATGCGAGCTCCTAAGACACCCTCTTGCGCTTGCGCTGCGGCAACTAATGTATCCAATTCAATTCCAGTCACTTCGTAATCGTCTTTCAAAGAGGCGTGGGAGGCATTTAACAGTTGCCCAAAGGTTGCCAAATCACCGGCCACCAGCGCTTTTTTGGCTCTCATTGTTCGTTCATTTTCCAAAACAGCATGTTTGGCGCGCTTAATCAGCGTTTCGTCTTCAATCAACTCTGTGTTAGCAAAGAAAGTTGCCCCATCCAATTCTCCCAGTGACTTGATATCAAGCTTCGTTTGCAACAAGCTCAGTGCTTTTTCACATTCCGAGCGGCGTTCATTGTATTTTGAATCTGCCAGTTCCCGACGCTTGTTGGTGTTCATGATTGCCACGACATATTCACCAAACTCGGCCGGCACCAATTCATATTCCAGGGTATTGGTGTCCAATAAAATGGCGTGATCCTTTTTGCCCATTCCGATAGCAAACTGATCCATGATGCCTGAATTAACGCCGATGAATTTGTTTTCTACCCGCTTACCGATTTCTACTAGGTCGATCATTTTTACCTTCAGATCAAACAGATCATTCAGAACTACCCCTGTCAGCAACTCGATGGAAGCTGAAGATGATAACCCGGCGCCATTTGGAATTGTTCCGTAAAAAATCATATCCAAACCACTGTCGATTGTATAACCATCCGCTTTTAAAAATTTAATCATCCCTTTAGGGTAGTTGGTCCAATCATCCTCTTTACGAAATTCCAGATCATTGACCGAAAACTCAATCACACCTTTACCGGGGAAATTTTCAGAATACAGCCGTACCCGATCATCTTCGCGTTTTTTAGCCAACCCGAATGTCCCAATAGTGATTGATGCTGGAAAAACATGGCCACCGTTATAATCGGTATGCTCACCAATCAAATTGATGCGTCCCGGCGCGAAGTATTCTCCTGCTGTTTCTGTCCCAAATTTTTCTTTAAAAATACCACGAAGATCTTTATCCATGCTGTGCACCTCTGCTTTTTAATTTAGTAAATTTATTATAAAATATTTACTAAATCTTTTCAAGTAGCACTTCGCAGTTTCTTGAGAAATACTTAAATCGTTGCTCATTTTTTCACGTAGACTGACCTATAAGAGTTATTCCTTTTCATTTATTGGGGCTTCCTTCATAATAGAACTATAAAATCTATTACACTTGAGGTGAAGGATGATGAAAAAATTTGTATCTGGCTTGTTAGTGGGCACAGTCGCTACTGCCGCTGCTGTAGCTGGTTTTGCTGTAGCAGTCAAAAAGCAAATCATCGATCCCATCGATGAAAAAGAAGCGATGATCGAAGAAAACCGCAAAAAAGCGGCCCGCAAACGTATCGCCCGCTAATAATAGTTATTCCTAAAACAGGGCTTAGACAATCTTCTTGTCACTGCTCTGCAAATCGAATACTACCAACGTAAGCCAAAAAAGACGGCGAACTTCCATTAATTGATCGGAAGTTCGCCGTCTTTTCATTGGTAAACCTTTCATAAGCGGCAATAATCACAACTATTTTCTAACTAGGTTGAAGTGTTGACCAACTTCCCCTGGGCAAGTAAGTGCTGCCAAAGCGCCTTTCTTTACAATTGCGACAGCTTTTTTTGCACTCAGCTACAACTATTTTTGTCTCATGAAATTTACTGCAAGCCCTCTTTTGATTAGCTTTCCAATAATTCTTTCAAAACAACTGCCTGATTATGCACTTCATTTTTCGCTCCATATAAAAGCGTGACCGTCTTGTGGTCTTTTACGATTGCCTTCAGTTTTTCAAAAGCTTCCGCCTGTGGACCTGATTTAAGCTCCTCCTCATACTTTTTCTTGAACTCGGGGTATTTTTCATCTTCATGATTGAACCACTGCCGCAATTCTTTGCTGGGACCGATGTCTCTTAGCCATTCATTCAATTTTGCCTCAACTTTCTTTTCCCCTCGGGGCCAAACACGGTCGACTAATACTCGATAGCCATCAGTTTCTGATGGCGCTTCATATACTCTTTTCAACTGAATCATTAAAACCACCACCTCCAATCAAAGTGTAGCACCTGGTCATTTTCCCGGCAAAAGAAAAGACAGCCCAGGATGCTTAAGTTTCAGATCCCAGACTGTCATTAACATTTATGTTATTTGCTTTTTGTTTTCCCGCTCCACTCTTGGTAGCCGGTCTTCAAAATATAGATATCTTTAAACCCTTGTTTTTTCAGCTTGATTGCCGCCCGAACAGCCAAGGATTTTTTACGTTCATACAAGTAGATTGGCTGATCTTTACGGAAACTGCCGTAAGAATTAGCCAGTGTGGAAAAAGCGATATTGCGGGCGCCTAAAATGTGCCCCGCATTGAAGTCTTCCCGTTCCCGAATGTCTACTACTTGCGCTTTACGCATGCCTTCTTTGAACTCTTCTTCTGTCAGTTGCGTTGCTGAACGACGGCCCTGAATAAAAATATACAATTCGTGGATAGCAATTGCCAAAACAACAAGTCCTAAAATGATGTTGAGCATGCCAAATCCACTCAGTGCTAAAAACAGTTTCATATGTTCCAAACCTTTCTTTACAAACCTTCGCTGGAAAACCAGATACAGGTTGTAGCTTCATAGTATTATTCTGCGAACTGCAATGCCAATGATCCGGCACCAATCACGCCGGCCTCATTTCCTAATTGTGCCAGTTTAATTTTCGTAGAGTTGGTCACTTGCGGGAAAGTGAATTCACGGAAGTAGTTTTCTACGCGACTGCGCAAAAACTCACCGGCTGCTGATACCCCACCGCCGATCACGATGCTATCTGGATTCAGGGTATTTCCCAGATTGCCACAAGCCAATCCCAAGTAGAAGCAAACTTTATCCACTACCATCAAAGCAAAAGGATCGTCTGCTTGAGCTGCTTCAAACACGTCTTTAGAGGAGATGTCTTGCCCGTCATCCAATTGTTTTTTCAAGTCAGAATCGCCGGCATATTCTTCGGCCATTGTTCGGGCTACTCGCACAACCCCAGTCGCACTGGAAACTGTTTCCAGACACCCCCGTTTGCCGCAAGTACACATAAACCCTTCAGGATCTACCGTCACATGCCCGATTTCACCCGCACAGCCAGCAACACCATGGAGCAGATTGCCTGCTGCGATAATACCGCCGCCAACACCAGTGCCAAGTGTCATGAAGACCACATCAGGATTGTTCTCCCCGGCACCTTTCCAACGTTCGCCCAATGCCGCAACATTAGCATCATTGTCGATTGCAAATTTGATTCCGGTACCGGTTTCAATCTGCTCTTTTACCGGTTGTAGTGTTGTCCAGTTCAGATTGTAGGCACCAATAACCGTTCCCGCCTGAATATCAACGCTGCCTGGTGTCCCCATACCGATTCCGATAAAATCTTCCGGCTTCATTCCATACAAGTTCAGATGGTGGTTAATGGATTCGATAATATCCGGCACAATATGACTGCCGTCGTCCAAAATATTGGTTTCGATACTCCATTTTTGTTGGATTTCGCCATCTGCTGTCATAATAGCAAATTTGGCAGTAGTACCGCCCAGGTCGATTCCGATGATTTTTTTGTCCATGTTCACGTTTTTCTCTCCTATCACAGTTACTGCTCCTGAAGCAATAAGCTAGGGCAGTTGTTGATTTTCGCGATTTTCTTCGATGCGGTGCTCCCGTCTAAGAATATGCCAAGCAGTCATGTAGGTATCATGATCCACCAGATGCCCATCGTACAACTTACGCAGTTCGATTTGCATCAATTCAATATCCCAAATTCGCTTTCCCACATACACGATAATCCCGAAACCTTTCAATAATTGCTGTACATCATAAAGACTTTCCATTTTCAACACACCTAACTATTATACAAGCATTCCGTATTTTTTTAAACCGTATAAAAGGCAAATTCCGAAAAGAAACACATAGAGAACTCCAGTAATGATTCGCGTGTGGATGGAATAGTTTCCGGGATTTTTCGGCAGTGCGATCGTATTTCCCAATAAAAGACCACCAATAATCCCGCCAACATGCCCCCAGATATCAATGGATTGGTCAAAAATACCAAATACCAGACTCAGTAAAACAAACAGTGCAAACTGCCGAACCATCCCTTGAATCGCTGGATTGTGACGGAAATAAATCCCCAGAATCAAAAAGGCACCGAAGATACCAAAAATGGCAGTACTGGAGCCAGCTGACTGAATCCCCGCTGTATTAAACGCAAAGCTGAAGGCATTTCCCAAAATGCCACTCAACAGATACAGGGCTAAAAAGCGAACGTGGCCATACAATGCTTCCACCTGCTGACCGATAAAATACAAGACAAGGGAGTTAATTGCATAATGCGCCAAACCAAAGTGCAAAAAGATTGGCGTGACAAAGCGCCAATACTGATGGAAGAAGGCCACATAAGGACCGTACATCACTCCTTTGGGCTGCAATTGTAAGCTGGGAGCCAGATAAACCAGTAAAAAGACTACTGTTTGAATGGCAATCAAGGTATAAGTAATATATGGGCCGTTTTTCCATTGATTGAGGGTGCGTTTCAAATCAAAATTCATGATGTTCCTCTTTTCTATAAGTGTCGGTAATCAGTTTGTCTACCGGTAGATCAAAGGACTCCGGCTGCCAATCTGAGCGCAGCTGTTCACTAAAGACCAAGCTGATGGTTTTCCCCGGAAAATCCGCTAAAAAGCGATCATAATAACCGCCACCAAAGCCGATACGATACCCCTGGGGCGAAAAGATGACACCAGGAACCAGCAACAAGTCGATGGCTTCTTTTAAAATCGGCGCATGGTGTCCTGGTTCCTCCACACCAAAAGTACTTTTGACATACTTACTTGCGTCAGTTACTTCATGAAAGACCAACTGACGATTGGGAGCAGTCTTTGGTACGACCAACCGCTTTTTTTCGGCAAAGCCTCGAATGAACAAAGGAAGATTGTCAAATTCAATTGCTGTCGAGCGGACCAATCCGATTGTTTTGGCCTCTTGCCAACTGCGAGAAGCAAAGAGAAGCCCAGCGATTCTTGCTTCTTTTTCCTGCTTTTTCTTCGATTGCTGACTGAGTGTCGTCAATTTTTTGATGCCTTCTTGCCGAAGTTGTATTTTATCCATCTTGTCTCCTATCGTGATTGTCCTATAAAAGAAATAGTAACGAAAAAAGCCGAAAATGGCAAACTCTGACAGTCTTTCTTGTCAGAGTTTCCTTTTCAGCATCAGATATAAGAAATAAGGAGCACCAATCAAGGCAATTAAAATTCCCGCCGGCACTTCGCCACTAACCATGAGTAAGCGACCTAACGTGTCTGCTACCAACAAGATGATACCGCCACAAACAGCTGACAGCCAATAAGACTGAGTACCTTGACGACCTGTCAACGTCTTAGCAATATGCGGAGCCAACAGACCTAAAAAGGCTAGACTCCCACAAAAAGCTACGCTGACAGAAGCTAATAATGTCGCGATCACAAGCAACAGTGACTGTTCTTTATTTACCTTTACCCCAAGACTCAGGGCACTTTCCCGCCCCAAAGCGAGTAAATTGAGGATTGGTTGTCGGAACCAGCCCACCAAACTCAAAGCAGCAATCCAGACAATCAAAAGCAGTGCATGTTGCCAAGTAACTCCCCAAATCGATCCCGCCAGCCACCCGGTCACAAATTGATAGCTTTCTTTTGACAGTTTGATGGTCACTAATAAGGTCAGCGCAGAAACGCCGGCGTTGACTGCGATTCCTGACAACAATAATTTATTCATGGATAAGCCAAAGCGACCGGCTGAAAAAGCAATCCCATACACAAGTGCGGCACAGAGTAGTCCACCAACAGCTGCAGTGACTGGCAGCAAAAAGACAGACCCATTGGCAAAAAATCCCAAATACAGCATCACCAACAAGCCGGCTCCGCCATTAATCCCCAGAACACCAGCATCAGCCAGCGGATTTTTTGTTAGCCCTTGCAGCAGATAGCCGCTCAATGCCAACCCCGCTCCGCCAAAAAGTGCAACTAGGCTGCGGGGCAAACGAAAATTCCAGAAAGTCAACTGCACAGCTCGACTTGCTTCCCCTTTAGCAATTGCAAGCAGATCCGTCATGCTTAACATTCTTTGACCAATCATGAGGCTGCCGATGAAGACCGCCAATAAAAGCAGTAGTAGAAATACCTTTTTTGATTTCATCAGTCGGCCACCTGCCAAACTTTATATAGTAAGAAGGGAACGCCGATCACCGCTAACAGAATGCCAAAGGGCGTTTCAAAAGGCGGGTTCACCATGCGAGCTGCCAAATCGGCAATCAGCACCAACCAGGCCCCGCCTAAAAAACACAAAGGCAACAACAAACGCTGATCGGTTCCCACAAAATGACGCATGACGTGAGGAACCAGCAACCCGACAAAGCCCACCGGACCAACTAAAGAAACGCTGGCACCCACTAGAATCATCACCAAAAACAAGACAATCCCTCTGATCAATGATGGGTTACGCCCTAGACTAACTGCTGTTTCTTCACCCAAAAGCAGCACATTCACTTCTCGGGTCAATCCGAAGCACAGCAACAGTGTCAATAACAATATCGGAGCCACTGCGGTCAGTTGCCCCCAAGTTACATTAGCCGTCCCACCAATAAACCAAAAAGCCAAATCTTGCTGCAAATTGAAAAACAGACCAATGCCTTGACTCAGCGCCTGAAAAAAGCTGCTAATAGCCACACCAGCTAATACTAATCCGACTTCACTGCGGCCGGTTCGAGAAAATTGGGTAATGCAAAAAATCAGCAATGTCGCCACAAAAGCGCCAATAAATGAGCATAAAGCTACTTGCATTGGTCGTGCTTGTGGCAAGAATACAAAACTCAACGCCAGGCCTAAAGAGGCACCACCATTGATCCCTAACAAACCTGAATCCGCCAAGGGATTGCGAGTGACGCCTTGAATCAAACAGCCCCCAACCGCAAATGCGCCGCCAATCAAAAGATCTGTCAACAAGCGGGGCAAACGAATGTTCCGTAAGATCTGCTGTTGTTGATCACTAGCATCAAATTGGAACAGCGACCTGCGAATCGTTTCAAAATCAATATTCACCGCACCCCAAAATAACGATAGCCCAAACGTCAAGCACAGCAAAATAAGTAACAGGACAAAGACCAGCGAGAAACGCCGCAACTTCATTTGAAATCACCCGCTTTCCCTTTGATCATGTCGTAGGTCAAAAGTAGCGGTTTATCGCTATTTGGAAAATGACTGATGACCGCAGCGATGGCAAAAAGTTCTGCTAATCCTGCCTCGGTCAGAACTTCTGCCGGTGTACCTTGTAAAAGCAGTTCTCCATCCTTCATTCCATATAAATAATCACAAAATCGTGAGGCCAAATTCAAATCGTGAATGGATAAAAGAATCGTTTTGCCTTGCTCACGATTGATTGTTGTCAATAAGTTCAAAATCTCTAACTGATGGGCCGGGTCTAAATAAGTCGTGGGCTCATCCAAAATCAAAATATCGGTATCTTGTGCCAGTGCCATTGCAATCCAAACCCGCTGTCTTTGCCCTCCCGACAAAGAATTGACGTTGACTTCTGCTAATTCTGTCAATCCGGTAGCCGCAAGCGCCCAAGCAACTATCTCATGATCCTCTTTACTCAACTGGCGAAAGCCTTTGACATAAGGAAACCGACCATAGCTGACCACTTCTTTTACCGGCAAACTGATGCTCGCATCTGCGGATTGCGCCAACAAGGCAATTTTTTGCGCAATTTCTTTTGTCGGATAACTGGCGAGTGGCAATTCATCCAAAAGGACCTGCCCGCTCTCTGGGATCAAAATCCGCGCCAACGCTTTCAAAAATGTTGATTTACCGCTACCATTGGGCCCAATCAATCCTACAATCCGTCCTTCAGGAATCACGACTGTCACATCATGAAGGATTACTTTTTTATCGTACCCCGCCGATACTCCCTCGGCTTGAAGTCTACTCATATTATTCCCTCGAATCCATTGATAATCATTATCAATTATCGCCGTGAAACTACTCTTCGTCAACCGAAATTCGCGTGGCTTCAATAAATTATTAGATTGACAATCCAAGGATTTCTGATAGACTCATTAATTGATAATCATTCTCAGTTACAAGAAAGGATCATCCTATGAAATCATATCGTAAATTACTTACACTCGGCACTGCTTTAGCCGCAACCGTATTGTTGGCTGCCTGCCAGACAAACGGGTCAAAGACAGCTGCCAGCAGCACCAGTGACTCCCAAGCAAAACAAGAACTTGTTAAAAAAGACCATTTGGGCCACGAAGTCACAATCCCCGGACAACCCAAAAGAATTATCGGTAGTTATTTGGAAGACTACCTGGTGGCACTTGATGAAAAGCCTGTCGCACAATGGACAGTCGGCGGCGGCTCTTTGCAAAATTATTTGCAAGATAAATTGAAAGATGTCCCTACCATCAACTATGACCTTCCTTATGAAAAAGTTCTGGAATACGAACCAGATCTGCTTTTGATTGGGGATGACTCCGCTGTTGAAGGCGGAAAATACGAAGAATACAGCAAGATTGCTCCGACCTATGTCGTGAAAAACGGTGCTGATGTGACTTGGCAGGACAAGCTAAAAGATATCGCGAGCATCTTGCAAAAAGACGACAAAGCCACTGAAGTCTTGAAAACGTATGATTCATTGGTAGAAGACACCAAAAGTCAATTACAAGACAAGATTAAGGGCAAATCAGTTGCTGTTTTGTGGGTCACCAACAATTCGGCTTTCATGGTAGCAGATAACCGTTCTAGTGGCGACTTATTGTACAACCAGCTTGGTTTCTCAGTTCCCAACTTAACAAAAGAAATCAGTGCATCGGCAACCTCCGATTGGTCAGCGGTTTCTCTGGAAAAATTAGCGCAACTCGATGCTGATTACCTGATTTTAGTAAATTCCGATACCGGTGCTGCCATGTTTAACGATCAAATCTGGCAAAATATCCCAGCTGTAAAAAATGGACATCTGTGGGAATTCAGTCCAGAGCACAGTTGGCTGTACAACGGACCAATTGCCTATACCAAGATGATTGAAGATGTTTCTGCCAAACTAAAATAGTCTCAAGACGAAACCCTCAAAAAAATATTCTAATTCCATTTGATTAATGGGCTGTGACAATAGTTGAGTCACCGCCCTACGAAGCGAACAATACCAAACATGAGCCACAAGCCAAAGAGAAGTCACTTCCATTAAAAGTAGTGGAAGTGACTTCTCTTTTCATTGCTAAAAATTTCAAACACAGACTTTCCTTGACTTCATCAAGGGAAGTCAGCGTCATTCACTTCTCTCGACACGTATGGTCAGGTTCTCTCTTTGGACTAAGACATAAAAATGATCACAAATTTTCCTCGTCCATATACTTTTTATTAATCGTGGTTAAACATCCGCTGTTTAGCACTTGGAAATTACTTATGTCCCATTTCCTTTGCTTGGAAAACGTCATCGAAAATCAAAGAAAACCCTTTGAAACCGTAGTCTCAAAGGGTTAAAACAAAGCTTATTTTGTTTCACGGTGCAAAGTAACTTTACGTTCGCGTGGGCAATATTTTTTCTTTTCCAAGCGATCAGGATTGTTACGTTTGTTTTTGCTTGTCAAGTAGTTACGTTCTTTACAAGAAGTACACTCTAAAGTGATGTTTACGCGCATGTTATTCCCCCCTATGCAACTGGATTCCTACTAAGATTTCTCTCAGACTTGAATATAATAGCATGATTTTGAAGGCTTGACCAGTGGTTTTGCTGATTTTTGTTAAGTAGTTTTACTTGACGACAAAAAAAGGGATCCTTTTGCAGGATCCCACGCTTTAGACTCGCTTATGCCTCGAATTTGTCACCGTAAACTTCATCCACCGTTTGTTCTGGATTGATCACGATGTACAAGCTCTTCGTCTTTTCAGAAACTCGGGTAGATTGGTATTCGTTATCCAATCCTTCAGTGTCCAAATCTTTGTATGGGAAGTACACCATATCTGGTTTGCCAGACTGGAACAAAATTTCCATTTTTTCGATGTCTTGGTATTTCAAGGCACGGTTGAACATTCCTAACTCCAAACCACCTAAGTTGATGTCTTGTGTCGCTACATGATCGCCTTCTTGATAGACTTCAATTTTGAAGCCGGCACAAGGATGGATTTCCACAAATTCACTACCGTTGATACGGCCATAACTAGTTGTGATCTGTTTGATCCACAAATCACCGATATAGCGACGTTCGATCGTCCAAGTTTCTCCGTTTCGGAAATAGAATTTCAACGCTTTCATTTCTCTTGACATGTTCTTCTCTCCTTATCTGAATGTCGTCTGAGGAGCACCTCAAACAGAAATCAGGATCTGATTCTTACAGCTTCAGTTTAGCACAACTACGATTTAGAAGATAAAACTTTGCTTAGTGCAAGGCTCGTAAAAGCAGGCAGCCATTGTAAACTTAGGACATTTTCGCTAAAAATTGGTCTTTGTCCACGATGAATCGCTCGTGATTGCCTTTGCCGACTTTCTTTTCCCCTTCATAAGCGGAGAAGGAAAAGACGACCTTATTGCCATCTCTTTCATAGAGGTTGGCTTTGATTGTAATCGTTGCCCCTACTGGTGATGGTGCAACGTGTTCTAAAGAGATAAAGCCGCCAACCGTTGTTTTTTCCTTGGCGATTTCGCTTTCTAAGTGTTGGTAGCAGGCATTTTCTACCATAGCTACCAATTCCGGGGTCGCTAACACGTCAAGTCCACCGGATCCCATCGCTTTAGCCGTACGATCCTCGGTGACCAGATAATCCTTTTCGAAATTTTCTTCTGCCATTTTTATTTCCTCCTTGAGGGATCTGAAAAAGATCCTATATAATCGTGGTTCTACCAGAACTGGATTAGTTATTGACTGCTGAAGGTTTTGTCCCCTTTGTGAAAATGGTTTAATGAAGCCCTCTGACAATTTATTCTGCGTCCTGCTTTAAGAATTTCTCGGCCTCTGCCAACAAGATTGGGCCATCGTTTACAAAGCGGCTTTCTACGACACCTTGTTCCAAATAACGTAGCGTGTCTTTAAGCCACGGTCCAGCTTTTTGATTAAACTGTTGTTTCAAATCATTGCCATTTACTGCCAGTTGCCGCAATGAACGAATTGGCAGCTGCGCCAATGCCAGCGCGGTGCGCCCTGCTTCTCCAGGTCGACCGTAATAGGTCAAGAGCGTCTCTACTGTCAGTGCCCGCTCTCCTAAACGGTAAAGTGCCATTGGGGTATAATAGCCCATTTTCCGCTGCCGTAAGCCCCAGACCAGTTCCCGGCATTCTCGAAGAAAATCATTGGAAACCTTCCAGGCTTTCAAAAAAGTGGTGACCTTTTCGGTGGGAATCTCCAAATGATCTAGCAAAACGCTCCAGGCTGCCTCCTCCTTCGTAAAAGGCGTCGGAACCAATTGAGCAAATGCGGTCAATCCATCTTTTGCGTTTTCCATGCCAGGACAATAGCGATAGCATTTTGTTGCGACAAATTGTCGAATGGCTTCATTGCGATGACCACCCAAAAGCAATTTGGTAAACTCGATAAAAATCCGTTCCACCGAAATTTTTTCCAGCAGCGAGTGATTTTCCAAGATAGCAGCAAAGGTTTCGTCATCAAAGGAAAAGCCCAATTGGCTGACAAAGCGCAGTCCTCGCATCATCCGCAGCGCATCTTCATGAAAGCGTTCGTGAGGATTTCCTACCGCTCGCAGGACATGTTGTTCCAGATCCTTCAATCCGCCAAACAGATCAATCACCTCGCCGTCATCCTGAACGGCAAACGCATTGATAGTAAAATCCCGGCGCTTCAAATCTTCTGCCAATGACCGCACAAAAGAGACTTGATCCGGTCTGCGAAAATCCTGATAAGTTGATTCCGTTCGAAAAGTGGTAATCTCATATTGATCATCACCAAACAAAACCAAGACCGTCCCATGTTCAATCCCAATATCGACTGTTCTTGAAAAAATCGCTTTGATCTCGGCAGGAAAAGCACTGGTTGCGATGTCCACATCATGGATGGGTTGGCCCAAAAGAACATCTCGGACACTGCCTCCGACAAAATACGCTTCAAAGCCTTCCTTTTCAATCTCTTCCATTACTGGCAGCGCCCGGCGAAACTCTTCCGGTAAAACTGTCAATTTCATGACTGTTGTTCCTCATTTCTCTGATCTTCTGCAACCCTTCCGTCTTTACGTTCAAAACGGTAGCGGTCTCGTTGATTGAATTTAGCCATATTTGTTTCAAAGACTTCAGTTAAGTCAATGTTTAGTGAATTTGCCATAATCATCGTCACAAATAGCACATCACCTAACTCCTCAGCCACGGTCTTTTCGACTTCTGTTGTTTTTTTCGGCTTTTCTCCGTAATAGTGATTCACTTCCCTGGCCAATTCACCTACTTCTTCTGTCAGGCGGGCCATCTGGGAAAGTGGGCTGAAATAACCAGCCTTGAATTGTTGAATATAGGCATCGACTTCAGCCTGCATTGATTTCAGCGAACGCTCTTCTATCAAAAAATCGACTCCCTTGTATTGGAATTTCTGTTGTTGTTGCTCTCATTCTTTTTACAGGCATTGTCTGCTTCCTTTGAAAAATTAAAACAGCTACCGTTTCACCAAATAGTTTTACAGCTTCCTATGTCCTTATCTTATCAAAAGAAACAGGCAATTCCTAGCAGAACCGACAGACAGCAGTGCCTATGATTGTCGGATTTTGCATTTCATGATACATTACATTTTGTGTGGAGCTTCCGCTCTTTTAAACAGTCGGACACCCCTTAGAGCTGAGAATGCCGGATCATTTGTCCAAACAGGAGGAATTGTTATGAAATTAGATAAAATCGGCCGGGATATCTTCGTGATCCTGCTGGGAACTTGTATTTATGCTTTTGGACTGGTCTTCGTGAATATTCCTAATCACCTGGCTGAAGGTGGTGTTACCGGGATCACATTGATTTTTCGTGCGCTTTTTGGAATTAACCCTGCCCTGAGCACATTGGTTCTCAATATCCCGATAATCGCTTTAGGCGGTCGAATTCTGGGGCGCCGTTCCTTTTTTTATACCATTATTGGAACCTTGGCTTTGTCAGCCTGGCTATTTATTTGGCAAAAAGTAAACTTTTCCATTGATTTGGATCACGACCTCTTGATTGCGGCTTTGGTAGCCGGACTTTTTGGGGGAGTCGGCAGCGGAATTATTTACCGTGTCGGTGGAACTACTGGCGGCAGCGATGTTATTGCTCGAATCTTAGAGCAGAAAATTGGCGTCTCTGTAGGTCGAACCTTGTTTATTTTGGATATTTTGATTCTAACCGCCTCATTGACCTATATCGACTTGAAACGCATGATGTATACACTGATTTTTTCTTATGTATTTGCCCATATCGTGGATGCAATCTTAGACGGCGGTTACTCCGCCCGAGGGATTTTGGTAATCTCCAATGAGTCAGATGCCATTGCACCTCGTTTAATGGAAGAACTAGAACGGGGTGTGACCTTTTTGAATGGCTCCGGGGCTTACTCTGGTGTCGATAAAAAGATCATCTACATGGTAGTCAGTACCCGGGAAATTTCCGAAGTCAAACGTATCATTCATGAATTTGATGAGCAGGCCTTCGTTTCAGTTATCAACGTTCATGAAGTCGAAGGTGAAGGCTTTACCTACCTGCGTCCTAAGAAAAAACTTTTCAGCAAGAAAAAAACGGCTTAATCTTTGGCGGCTCCGACCCTGGTGCGGAGCGGCCTGTTTTGTCCTTGCAACTGCTAATAATTGGTAATTAGTACCAAATTTGAAAACCATTTTTTACTCCTCTAACACACAGCACCACAACTAAAATAAGATTTTAACTATGAAAAAACTGTACCGACAAAAGTCGATACAGTTTTTCATGTGACAACTAAGCAACAGACTCCTTTTTATTCAACAGATTCCTCAGTTTCTTGTAGGTCCTGTTGTGCCAGAGCAGCATTTACTTCATCAGAAAGGGCTAAAAATGTGGCCTTATCGCCTTTTTCCAAAGCCTCATCAATCTTCAGATACAGCTTTTCAATTTTTGATTTCAATTCCTCTTCTTCAATGAACTGATCGACAGCTTCTAAGATTACCGGATCAATTGACTCATTCCATTTCATGTAAGGATTGTCTTCTAGAATCGACAAGTAGGACGGATTGTCCCAGGCATCCGTAAAAAGACATTCGATATACAACGGATCTTTCCAATTCAAGCGAATTTCATGGAAAATCTGATCGCTGTCGGTGAAAAAGCTGCCGTTAAGTTGTAAGCGCAACGGTTCTCCTTCCACCGAAATATCTCGGATCTGCAGTCCTCGCTCTGCCGCTTCGGCATGTTCGACAAAATGGACGTTGGCTAAAATCGCTTCGTGGTTGGCCAAATAGTTTAAGATCCAACAAACTTCACGTCGGCTGAATGTTCCATTGGTTACAAACCAATTCAAAAAGTTTTTCTTTTCGCGAACATCTACATACATCTTTCTCACCTGTCCTTTCTCACCGCCAGTTTATCTTTGCTGTTTTATTGCTGCAACGCTTCAATGATCGATTGTACTTCCAAATCCCCCGGCTCATGTTCCAAATAATGCGTCAAAATATGCAACGCTTCGTCTTTGCGCCCTTCATCTCGCAAAAAGATTCCGTATTCCTTCATAAACTCCGGCTCATGGTTTAATTCAATATTAGCCTGCTGATAGTGAACCGCCGCCTCTGCAAATTCTTCCAACTGGTTGTAGGCGTGGGCCAGATTCCATTGTGCGAAAGCATCATCAGGATTTTCCATCTGCTGAATGGTGTCAATGACAGCCTCATAATCAGCTTCTTTTAAATACAGATTGGAAAGCATAAAGAGGGTTTCGTCAATTTTTTCACCAGTCTCTAATGCTTTTTGCAAGAATTCTTCCGCTTTTTTTACATCGTGCAGGCGATAGGCATTTTCAGAGGCGAATTGGTAGAAATCCACTTGGTAAGGGTTCTCGTTGATTCCGGCTTCGATAGTCTCTTGGGCTTCCTCCAACAATTCTTCTTCCTGCAATGCTTCTGCCAAATACAGGTAGACAGATTGATAATGGGGATTTAACGCCTGCAGCTGCTGCAGATAATTGATTGCCTGCTGGTTTTCTTTCAATTGCAGATAAACAAAAGCCGTATGAAACAAGAGATCGTCGCTATCACTGTTTTTCAAGGCTGTTTCCAGATGGGGAATCGCTTCTTCAAACTTGCCTTCCATGCTCAAGGCCATGCCCAAACGCTCTTCCATCGAAATGCCACCCAGCTGGTCAATATTGGAATTTAGCAAGATCTGATAGATCGTCGCTGCTTCACTGAATCGATCCGTGGTGTAATACAGTTCACCTAATGCAAATTGGATCAAAGGCTCATCAGGTAGTATTTTAGCCGCCTCTTCCAGTTTTGCTTCACTGACCTCGGGAATCTGTAACATTTGATACAAATCAGCTGATAAAAGTAACGCCTGAGGGTAATAATCACTGTCTTTTGGAACCCCTTCAATGAATTCAAAGGCATCATCAATCCGATTGTCTTCCATCGCAATCTCTGCTAAACCCAAAAGCAGCTCTTCATTGCCAGGATACTTTTCTAGTAAGCGAGTAAAGATTTCTTGCGGTTCTTCTAAAAATCCCATCTGAAACAATTGATTTGCCAATTGAGCCAAGGTATCATCGTCATCTTTGGTAAGCGCCTCATTAAATGCCAACTGCGCTTGAACCAGGTCTTCTTTTTCCAATGCTTCCAGCATTTGGTAACTGTATGAATTTTCCATCTGTCTTTTCATTCTCCTGTCAATTGCTGATAAACGGTAGTCATGTGTACCAGCTCTTCGCTATTGGGGTAAAGCACTGCTTGTTTTATACCAATCTTTTGATACAAATCCAGAGGCGGTAAATCCTTCATCAGTTTCATAACCTGCAAGCTGTATTCTGTCATCGAGAGTTGCTTTGGCAGCGTGATTGGAAAACCCAGTGTTGCCAACCAACGGAAAAACTTTGGCAGATCCAGATTCAGCGGTTGCTTTTGATCATTCCAAAGCAAGTGGAATAAAATTCCTAACATCCGTTTCATATTCGCTGACAATAGATGCCCGTTTGGCAACTCATAAAAGGCTAATTCAAATAGTTTTCCATAACCTTCAATCTCTACTTGCTTTTCCTGGTAGAAGCTTGCCAGCTGTTGGATATATGTTACAAAAGAACGGCTGAAAATATTTTGACGTGTTGTAAAACTGCGGTACAAGTCCCGTAAGAACCCATCATCTGAAACTAACCCCGCCCGCAACAATATCAGAAAATCGACTAATTTACCATCCCCTTGTTCTTCTGTGATGGTCTGGTCATAAAAAATATCTTGCGGCAAGTTAGCTACTGACAACAGTGGCCGCAGCTCTTTTCCCACCAGCTGACAATTATCGGTCAATCCTTTAGCCAACGAACGGATGGATACGGGCAGACAACAAAAGCGACTATCTAAAACCGTAGTCTTTTGGATAAAACCGGTCAGCTCGGTTACCCCTTCATTGCCAAAACTTATCAGCAGGTACTTGCGGTCTCTGGGGAAATGTTCTAGAAAATCCAGCAATTCTGCTAACTCTGATAGGTTATTGCAATACATCTGATTACGACAAATGTACCAATCCACATCTATGGCTTGGTCAAACAGCTGACTGATCTTTTCAAAGGAACGATCGTAATACTTTTGATTCGTTATAATGATAACGTGCCTATCTACTGCGAAATCTTTGGAAATTCCTTGATTCAGCGTTTCACCATAGACCAATCTTGCTTGTTGCTGGTCCGTTTGATAAAGCAATTCCACAGGCAGCCCTCCACGTAAAATTTTTGGAGTTTTGAATTACAGCAGGTTCACTGGCAACTAATTGTTCCTCAACTGTTGCTGGCACCTAATTTCAACAAATTATTCTTACTTTAATTTTATCACTATCCGAATGGAATCCCAAAGATTAACCTTACAAAAGACTGTCAATTCCGGAAATATTTCTTTTCAGATTCAGCTTTACTCACAATTGACCTGCTCACAGTTAGAAAATGTTCGATTTTTTAGTTTCATTTTTTACTCACAGAAGGGTTCCACAATCAAGCAAAGAATTTTTAGTTAGAAGGAGCTTTTTAAAATGGAAACTCCCGGAAATTTCAAGCTGACACAAAAAACTCTCAGTAATTGTGCTCTTATCCCTATTTACAAAGAAAAACAGTTGGTACTGACTATTTATTTAACGGCAAAAAAACAAGTACCTTCCACCATTTTAATGGAAGGTACTTGTTTTTTTCTTGTGTCTCACCCTCAGTATTTAGTTTACAGGATGATAGTCTGCTTTTTGTTATACCAGTAATGTATAAAGAGAAGGATTGTCTTGCAAATTGATATAGTTCGAATCAAACTCAGCGAGATTATCCAACAACTGCAGCAGCTCCTCTTTCTTTTTCAACAAGATGCCGATTACCACCGGGCCAGTCCCCCGATTGACCTTTTTGGTGTACTCAAAACGGGTGATGTCGTCATTTGGTCCTAACACTTCTGATACAAATTCTTTCAATGCACCGGGGCGCTGAGGAAAGTTCACCACAAAATAGTGTTGCAATCCTTGGTAAACCAGCGAACGTTCTTCAATCTCTGCCATCCGACTAATGTCATTATTGCCACCAGAAATGACACAGATGACTGTCTTGCCTTTGATTTCATCAGCTACCACTTCCAACGCTGCAACACTGAGGGCCCCGGCTGGTTCACAAACAATAGCCTGCTTTGTGTAAAGCTCCAAAATGGTGGAACAAACGAGCCCTTCATCCACAGAAACCAGCTCATCCACATAGGCTTGAGCGTGGGCATAGGTTAATTCGCCGACTTCTTTTACAGCAGCACCGTCTACAAATTTTTCAACCTGCTCCAACATCACAGGTCCCTGATTATCAAATGCTGCCCGCATAGACATTGCACCAGTGGGTTCGACACCAACTACTTTGGTCGCCGGGCTGATGCCCTTGACATAGGCGCCAACCCCACTGATTAGACCGCCGCCGCCAATTGCAGCCAAAACATACTCCGGTTGATAGCCTTCTGCCTGTGCATCTGCCATCATCTCCAAGGCCAGTGTTCCTTGACCGGCGATGATGTCCGGATCGTTGAAAGGATCGATGAAGCTCATATCCTTTTCTTTGGCAAATTCGCGAGCAGCTTCAGCCGAACGATCGAAGGTATCACCAACCAATTGGATTTCAACTTGCTTGCCACCAAAAAAACGAACTTGCGAAATTTTCTGTTGGGGTGTTGTTGTCGGCATAAAAATCACCGCAGGGACACCAATTTCTTGGCAAGTATAAGCCACTCCCTGAGCATGGTTTCCCGCACTGGCACAAACCACCCCTTGCGTCAGTTTTTCTTTCGGTAGCTGGCGAATTGCATAATAGGCCCCTCGTAGCTTAAACGATCGCACCGTCTGAAGATCTTCTCGCTTTAAAAGGATTGTTGCCCCGTATTTTTCCGATAAATAGCGGTCATATTGCAGTGGTGTGCGGCTGACTGCATTTTTCAACAGCTGGTAAGCCTGTCGCACCTCATGGTCGGTTACTAACGCCACTTTCATCGCCCCCGATTACTTAAAATTAGTCTTTCTTGTTTACAAATGGCATCATTTTACGCAGCTCATCGCCGACTTGTTCAATCTGATGACCGGCAGCTTCAGCCCGCATCTTTTTGAATTCCGGGAAGCCAGCTTTGTTGTCGTTAATGAAACCTTCTGCAAATTTTCCATTTTGGATATCCGTCAAAACATCCTTCATCCCGGCTTTGGCAACATCTGTAATTACCCGTGGGCCAGATACATAATCACCATACTCCGCCGTATTGGAGATGGAGTTACGCATTTTTCCAAAGCCGCCTTCGTAGATCAGGTCAATGATCAACTTCAACTCATGACAAACTTCAAAGTAAGCCAACTCCGGCTGATAGCCGGCTTCTACCAACGTTTCAAACCCAGCTTCAATCATGGAAGTCAACCCACCACACAGTACTGCTTGTTCACCAAACAGGTCGGTTTCAGTTTCTTCTTTAAAAGTAGTTTCCAATACCCCAACTCGTGTTGCCCCGATTCCTTTTGCGTAGGACAACGCAATATCAGTGGCATTGCCCGTCGCATCTTGATGGACGGCAAACAATGCCGGTACTGCAAACCCTTCAGTAAACGTCCGGCGAACCAAGTGTCCTGGTCCTTTTGGTGCTGCCAGGAAGACATCCACGTCTTTTGGTGGGGTGATAACACTATAATGGATATTGAAACCATGACCGAATGCCAACGCATTGCCGGCCTCTAGATTTGCCGCAATTTCATTTTTATAAAGATCCCCTTGAACCTCATCTGGAGCCAAAATCATGACAACATCTGCTTCTTTGGCAGCTTCTGAAACAGGTTTCACATCAAAGCCGTCTTCTTTAGCAGCAGCTGCTGATTTTCCTTCACGGATCCCGATGATTACATTATGGCCGGTATCACGCAAATTCTGTGCATGAGCATGACCTTGTGAGCCGTAACCGATGATTGCGATTGTTTTTCCTGCCAGTGCATCTTCTTGAACTGAATCTTCATAATATACTTTTACCATGTATGTTTCCCTCCAAATATTTGTTTTCATCTATCAACAGCCGGACGACGTATCGCCGGTCTATCAACCCCTAGTAAACCCGGTTACCCCGGTGCGACTCAATTGTTTAATGCCGTATGGTTTCAAAATATCAATACACGCGTCGATTTTATCTTGCGTTCCCGCCACTTGGATCACAATATTTTTGATACCTACATCCACGATATCCGCTCGAAAGGGATCGATTACTGCCTTGATCTCAGAACGAATGGCTACCGGAGCGTTGACCTTTACTAAAGCCAGTTCACGTTCCAGATGAGGCTCATCGGTAATATCCCTGACCTTCAAAACCGCCACCTGTTTGTTTAACTGCTTAGTCACTTGTTCTACGTCAGCCGGCGTTTCGGCATTGATCATGATGGTCATCCGAGAGAGGCCCTCTGTTTCTGTGGGCCCGACTGAAATACTATCAATATTCACTTGCCGTCTATTCATAACCGCGGTAATCCGACTCAACACTCCCACATGGTCTTGTACTACCATAGAAATCATCCGTTTCATCTAATCCACCCCAATCATCTGATTATTCGGCTGGCCAGCCGGAACCATAGGCAGCACATGTTCGGTTTTGGAAACTGCCACTTCGATTAGAACTGAGCCAGAAATTGAGAAAGCTTCTTGGAGTTGTTCTTCTAGAAGTCCCGGTTCTTGGATGCGTACACCTTTGATTCCATAGGCTTCTGCCATCTTCATGAAATCCGGTTGGGTGTGAAACACAGATTTGGAACGGCGATTATTGAAAAACTGTTCTTGCCATTGCCGTACCATCCCCAAAGAACTATTGTTTAAAAGAATAAATTTGATAGCCAATCCATGTTCATTCAAAATTGCCAGTTCTTGATTGGTCATCTGAAACCCGCCATCGCCGACAAAACAAACGACCTCTTTATCCGGATTGCCAAATTTTGCACCGACAGCAGCCGGTATACCGTATCCCATCGTCCCTAAACCACCGGAAGTAATCAGCTGTTTTGCAAAACGAAAAGGATAAAATTGTGCCGCCCACATTTGATGCTGACCCACATCTGTCACGACGATTGCGTTGCCATTGGTCAGTTTCCCGATAATTTCAATAACCTTTTGTGGTTTGATCTCTTCTTGGGTCTCACGATCATAGGAAAAAGGCTTATCTACCTTTCGTTGCTTACACAATTCTCGCCATGCTTTTCCATTAGGGATTCCCGTCTTGATCTCCAACATTTTTTCCAAGCAGATTTTCGCATCAGCGACGATAGGAATGTCCGTAGCGATGATTTTCCCGATTTCTGCTGGATCAATGTCGATGTGGGCAATGATTGCTTCGGGTGCAAAATCTTGTGGCGAAGTCGCCAGTCGATCATCGAAACGACAGCCGACATTGATCAAAAGATCACATTCAGTCAGAGCCATGTTAGCAGCATAGGAGCCATGCATCCCCCCCATTCCCAAAAACAACGGATGATCCACCGGAATAATTCCTAGACCTAATAGACTGGAAACCACCGGAATTTCGTATTTTTCTGCAAATGTCTTCGCTTCTTGCTGAGCTTTTGCCCCAATCACCCCGCCCCCTAGAAGCAACACGGGTTTGCGACTTTGCTCCAACACATTCATCAGTTTTTGAATTTGCAAGACAGACGGCATTGTATTTGGCTGATAGCTGGGAATGTGGAGCTCACAGGCAACCTCGACAGTCGTCTGTTGAATCGTCATATCTTTTGGCAGATCAATCACCACCGGCCCAGGCCGTCCTGTTGTGGCGATATGAAAAGCTTCTTGCACAATTCGTGGCAAGTCGTTGATATCTCGGACCTGATAACTATTTTTTGTAATCGGAACAGTGATTCCTAAAATATCTGCTTCTTGAAACGCATCTTTACCGATTCCGTCAGTGGTGACTTGCCCTGTAAACACAATCAGTGGCGTTGAGTCACTGTTGGCATCGGCAATCCCTGTTACCGCATTGGTTGCTCCAGGACCACTAGTTACGATTACCACACCTGGTTTTCCAGTTGATTTGGCATAGCCCTGTGCGGCATGTACTGCGCCTTGTTCATGTCGAGTCAGGATATTTGGGATCTCTTCTTCATAAAGTTCATCATACAAGGGGAGCACCGCGCCTCCCGGATAGCCGAAAACCAACTCGACCTCTTGTGCCAACAAACATTCCAATAACAAGCGGGCACCTGATACCTGCTGCTTTTGATGGTCAACCTTCAAATTTTCCATACGCTCCCTCCTTACAAAACTGCGAACAGCTCTTGCCGGCTAAATCCCTTGCTGAGACTTTTGGTGTTCTTCCTTTAACACCTTATTCACAGTTTCACTTTTTACGCTGCTTATTTAAACCACTTATTTAGGCTACTCCTTTAAACGACTTCATTGTCTATTCTGGTAAACGCATCACACCACCAGTATGGGCGGAGGTAACCAGTGATGAATAACGGGCCAACCAGCCTTTTTTGACTTTCGTCTCAAATTTTGGCAATTGCTCACGCCGCTGGGCCATGACTGCTTCTGTCAGATCAACATTCAGACTTCGTTCATTCAAATCAATGGTGATGGTATCCCCATCTTTGACTAAAGCCAACGGTCCACCGGCGGCAGCTTCCGGTGAGATATGCCCAATTGCAATCCCCCGCGTAGCTCCGGAAAAACGTCCATCAGTAATCAAGGCGACATCTTTTCCTAAGCCACGGCCAACAATGCTGGAAGTGGGCGCCAGCATTTCCGGCATCCCAGGGCCCCCTTTAGGCCCTTCGTAACGAATTACCACCACATGCCCTGCCCGTACCCTATGATCATCAATCGCTGCAACAGCCTCGTCATGAGAACTAAAACAAATCGCTTCACCGGTAAAGACTTTGACGCTTGGATCGACACCGCCGACTTTAATCACGCTGCCTTCTGGTGCGATATTTCCATATAAGATTGACAGACCACCTACTGGACTATAAGGCGTCTCTTTTGGATGAATGACTTCCGGATTTACGATTGCAGCTTCTGCAACATTTTCTCTGATGGATTTTCCTGTAACAGTGATACGGTCTGGATGAATCGCGCCTTTTATAGAAACCAGTTCATTGATGATGGCTGAAACCCCTCCAGCTTCGTGAACATCATGCATCGAGTAGGCTGAAGACGGTGCGATTTTCGACAGGTAAGGGACTCGTTTGGCGATTTCATTGATATCTTCCAAACGGTAATCAATTTCTGCTTCATTTGCGATTGCCAAGGTGTGCAAGACCGTATTGGTGGAGCCACCCATGGCCATATCCAGTGCAAAGGCGTCGTCAATTGCTTCTTTTGTAACAATGTCTCTTGGCTTGATATCTTTAGCAACCATTTCCATCACCTGTTTGGCTGCTTGGCGAACCAAGTCCCGTCTCTCTGATGAAGTAGCCAAAATTGTTCCATTTCCAGGTAAAGCCAAACCCAACATCTCCATCAAACAGTTCATCGAATTGGCTGTGAACATCCCCGCACATGACCCACAGGATGGACAAGCGTTTTGTTCCATAAATCGAAACTCTTCTTCGGTCATGTTGCCTTCTTTGTACGTTCCTACCACTTCAAACATCGTAGACAATGTCGTTTGATGCCCTCGCAAATCGACACCGGCTTTCATAGGACCACCGGAGACAAAAACTGCCGGGACATTGGTACGTACGGCACTCATGATCATTCCCGGTGTGATTTTGTCACAGTTGGGAATATACAATACGCCGTCAAAACAATGGGCATTGATGACAGTTTCCGCTGAATCAGCGATGAGTTCTCGGCTAGGCAGTGAATAACGCATTCCCAAATGCCCCATGGCAATCCCATCATCTACACCAATCGTATTGAACTCGAAAGGAATCCCCCCGGCTTCCCTGATTGCCTCTTTTGCGACATCCGCCAACTCCCGCAAATGAACATGCCCCGGTACAATATCGATGTATGAATTGCAAATCGCAATAAAGGGTTTATTCATATCTTCGATGTTTTTAACCTGACCGGTTGCATATAACAAGCTACGAGCCGGTGCCGCATCGATTCCTTTTTTGATCTGATCACTTCTCATTTCCATTACTCCCCTCATTTGCTTACAAACGCCTAATAAAAAAAGTATCCCCGAATGAACTGGGATACTTGCCAGAATCCCATTCATAACGCAAATAGGACTCAAACATCGGGTTGTTGCCAGCCGTGTTTCAAGTCCTCTGATAAATGACTAAAATGACGATTTCTTGTCGTTTGTCATGTTTGCGCATCTGAATCGTCTCCTTTACTTTTTTGTAAGATTCGTTGTAAAACAATGATTTTTTTTACTATATCTTGATTCTTTGTGAATGTCAACGAATTTTCAGAATTTTTTATATCTTTTTGCAAATCAATCCAATTCTTTTCATCCCTGAATTTAGTATAGCACGAACGACACTTATGTAAAAATATAATGAGAATAATTAAAATTAAATGTTATATGCCTGTTTTCGATATCATTTAATACGTCTCCTACACCTCCTTATATCATCTCTGAATGCTCCAGAAAAGTAGTCCCAATACTTTCAGAGCAAAAAAAAAGAACCCTTCAAGGAACAAGGGTCCTTCAACACTGTCTTATTTAACAGCATCTTTGAGCGCTTTACCTGGTTTGAACGCAGGAATTTTGCTTGCAGGGATTTTGATTTCTTCGCCAGTTTGTGGGTTACGACCTTTACGTTCTGCACGAGAGCGTACTTCGAAGTTACCGAAACCGATCAATTGAACTTTTTCACCTTTAGCTAAAGCGTCTTGGATTGTTGAAAATACTGCTTCAACAGCTGCTGTCGCGTCTTTCTTAGTCAAGTCAGTCGCTTTTGCAACTTGTTCGATCAATTCTGCTTTGTTTGCCATGGATGATTCACCTCCTCAACACGGGTTTTGATGTTTGACCATCAAGTGCGAAAATTTGAGTGGTCCAAATTTTCGCCGAAAATATTGATTCCCATCAATATTCTGTTAATACGTTATCATAAGAATCGCGTAATATCAAGGATAACACCGATTTTGAAGGCTTAAATTCACCGTTTTCTCGTATTTTTTCAATTTATTCTGAGATCCTTCTGCTTTTCGACAAAAAAACGGTTTAAGGCAACTGCGTTCCTTTGACTAAAGTAATAAGCCCCGCTGTAATAGCCTCTACACGAGTTTTTAAGTTGCTGAGATAGAAATTGCTGAGCCCTTGTGAAAGAGCCTTTCCATCTTGGAGTGATGAATTTGCTCTCAAAGGACTTGATGCTTTTGAAATCAAAAATCGAGCCAACTACTGCTGACTCGACTCTTTAAAATTTATCCGCAAGTTATTTACGTCTTCGTGGAATAATTCGAATCGGTGTTCCCTCAAAGGTGAAGGCTTTACGAATCTGATTCTCAAGAAAGCGAGCGTAAGAGAAGTGCATCAGTTGCTCTTCATTGACGAAGATTACAAAAGTTGGTGGTTTAACCGCAACCTGGGTCGCATAAAAAATCTTCAGACGCTTGCCTTTGTCTGTTGGTGTCGGATTGATGGCTACCGCATCCATAATCACATCATTCAAAAGTGCTGATGGTACCCGCATATTTTGATTCATGCTGACCTCTTCAATCAAATCAGGCAGCTTATTTAAGCGCTGTTTGGTCACTGCAGAAACAAAGATGATGGGTGCATAATCCAGATATTGGAACTCATCTCGAATTTCAACTTCGAAGTCTCGCAGCGTATTGGTTTCTTTTTTCACTAGATCCCATTTATTCACAACGATAATAATCCCTTTACCAGCTTCGTGGGCATATCCAGCCACTCGCTTATCTTGCTCACGAATTCCTTCTTCGCCATTTAGGACCATCAAGACGACATCTGAGCGTTCAATCGCCCGCATTGCCCGCATCACACTGTATTTTTCAGTGGATTCGTAGACCTTGCCTCGCTTACGCATTCCCGCTGTATCAATCATGGTGAATTCTTGTCCAGAATCTGAAACAAAATGTGTGTCAATAGCATCCCGCGTGGTACCTTCTACCTCAGAAACAATGACTCGGTCTTCACCTAAAATTGCATTGATCAATGACGACTTCCCGACATTTGGACGACCAATCAGGCTAAACTTGATCACATTGTCGTCTTCATCTTCCACCTCAGTGGTAAAATGCTTGACTGCTTCATCGAGGACATCCCCAATTCCCAGACCATGACTGCCGGAAACTGGAAAAGGTTCCCCAAGACCTAAGGAATAAAACTCATAGATGTCCCCACGCATTTCTGGATTGTCGACTTTATTGACTGCTAAAATAACTGGCTTATTGCTCCGATACAGAATTCGGGCAACCATCTCATCTGCATCCGTTACGCCTTCACGACCACTGACGACAAAGACGATCACATCAGCTTCATCGATTGCAATCTCAGCTTGGTGTTTGATCTGATCCATAAAAGGCTCGTCACCTAGATCAATCCCCCCTGTATCGATAACGGAAAACTCTCTTCCTAGCCATTCTCCGGTTGCGTAGATTCGATCCCGAGTAACCCCTGGAGTATCCTCAACGATGGAGATACGTTCGCCGGCGATCCGGTTAAAAATCGTGGACTTACCGACATTTGGGCGTCCGACGATCGCAATTGTTGGATTTGCCATAGCGATCCCACCTTTCTTTTTTGATTAAATAAAAATAAGAGACGCATCGTCTCTTGGCTTAGCGACAACTATTTCCGACCTCTGTCAGTTTACCCAATCCAGAAGAAAGTTGCAAGCTAAACCAGCGTTTGTTTCAAAAGACTTAAAAAGGTGCGGCTTTCCTTGTAAAATTTAAATCCCCCCTCTTTGGGATGCACAAAAAAAGCCGAGACACCATTTTACGTCTCGGCTTTTCAAATAGTCGCTTATTTATCTTCTTCAGTTGTTTCTGAATCGTTTTGCAAAGCAGCACCCAAAATATCTCCCATAGAAAAGCCGGTAGATTCTTCAGGCATCACATACTCGTCAACTTCTTCGACCTCTTCTTTAGCATCTGCTGGCTTTTCTTCCAAAGCTTTGATACTCAATGCGATTCGATGGTCTTGAGGATTCACTTCCAAAACCTTCACTTTCACTTCGTCCCCTTCATGTAGTACTTCATGAGGAGTCGCAATGTGTTTGTGGGAGATTTGCGAAATATGCACCAGACCTTCAACGCCTGGGAAAACTTCCACAAAGGCACCGAAGCTTGTCAAACGTTTCACAGTTCCTTCCAGAACTGTGCCAGGAGCAGCAACTTCTTCGATATTGTCCCAAGGTCCAGGCAGTGTATCTTTGATGGACAAGGAAATACGTTCACGATCTGCATCCACAGATAAAACAGCGACTTGCACTTTATCGCCGACTTTCAGCGCATCACTTGGTTTTGCAATGTGGCTGTGAGAAATTTCAGAAACATGGACCAAACCATCGATGCCCCCAAGATCTACAAAGGCGCCAAAATCAGTTAAGCGAGCCACAGTTCCTTCAATGATATCGCCTTCTTGGATAGAAGACAGCAATTCTTGTTTTTTGCCAGCTTTTTCAGCTTCGACTACCGCTTTGTGAGACAAGATCAGGCGATTTTCTGAAGGTTCAATTTCAACGATCTTGAACGCTAGTGTTTGCCCTTTGTAAGTTGAGAAATCAGCTACAAAATGATCTTCCACCATAGAAGCAGGGACGAATCCACGCACGCCCACATCTACTACCAAGCCGCCTTTCACCACATCGGTTACAGGGGCTTCAATGATATTGCCTGCTTGGAATTCTTTTTCGATGTCTTCCCAAACTTTCTTCGCGTCCAGACGACGTTTTGAAAGCAGGTAGCTACCGTTTTCTTTGTCTTTACCGATGGACGAGATGACGACCAGATCCAAGACATCCCCTATTTTAATAATTTCGTTGATGTCTTCGACGGGTAAAGTAGAAAGTTCTTTTGCAGGAACTACCCCTTCAACACCGGCCCCTTCGATACCGACGATGGCCTGTTTGTCTTCAACAGCCAATACTTCTCCTTTGACAACATCGCCGATTTTCACTTCACCGAAGCTTTCCAGAGCGTCTGCCATTGATTCAGTACCGTCTACTTGATTGTTCAATTCTGTCATGACTCATGTCCTCCTAACCAACACAATAATAGATAAAGCATATCTAGACTTCACTCTTAAGTTTAAAATAAAATTTGCGAAAAATAAAGCGATTTCTCTTATTTCTCTGTAATATTCTTGTTTTCATCGGGATATGCCCAGCAAAATCTCTCATTAAATAATCTTTCAACGAAATTTTCTTCACCCTTGAGAGATTTTCTCAGCAACCACATCTTTAATTGCTTGGACGACATCTGGGATACTCATTCCGGTCGTATCAATTCTAACCGCATCCTCGGCTTGTTTCAAAGGTGAAACGTCGCGGTTTGAATCCAGGAAATCCCGTTGCTGAATCTCTTCTTTGAGCGTCTCCAAATCTGTGGGAATCCCTTTTTCAAGATTTTCCTTATACCGACGTTCAGCCCGCTCTTTAACACTTGCAACCAAAAAGATTTTCACACGCGCATCCGGTAGAACAGCCGTTCCAATGTCACGTCCGTCCATCACGACTCCGCCATCAGCCGCAATCTTCTGCTGCTGATAAACCAGCTCTTCACGAACTTTTCCATGAGCAGAGACTTCAGAGACGTTATTAGTCACTTCGGTGGAACGAACAGCTGCGGTGACATCTTCGCCATCACAAAATACCAGTTGTCCATCCGGTGTTTGGCTGAAGGTAATCGGATACTTTTCGATCAACGCGACCAAACCCGCCTCGTCATCAAAAGCTACGCCGTGTTTGAGGGCCAAGTAAGTCACGCTGCGATACATGGCTCCTGTATCAGTATAAATAAAGCCGTAATCTTTGGCTAAGATTTTAGCCACCGTGCTTTTCCCCGATGATGCCGGACCATCGATTGCAATGTTGAATTTTTCCAATGCTTCTACTCCTCTTTTTGCCTGGGGATTTGTATCACGGGTTAACGTGAAAAGGCCCCTTTATTCTCAGGCTTGATCGTAACAAATCCGCCCTCAAACCCAACTCCCGCTGGCTGCGGCAATTTAGAAATGACTGCGATTTGCATAAGAAAAGGCCCACCGCTTTCACGATGAACCTCCAATTCTTAGCGAATGCGGAGTTCTTGCCCCGGATGCAACATGAAGTTGTTGGGGTCGATTCCGTTCAATTGATACAATGTTTCAACTGAGATACCTGCACGAGCGGCCACTTGATTAGGCCCTTCACCATCTCGTACTGTCACGGTATCACCTGCTTGGGTTTGCTGATCGGTTTGATTTTGATTCGTTTGGTCTTGCCCAGTTTGTCCTTGCTGAGCGGCGTTTTGATCTGCCGCGTTTTGCGTAGTGCCACCCTGGTTGTCGCCTGCTTGATTTTCCTCAGGGCTCACACTCGGCTCAGTGCTTTGAGGGGGATTTTGCTCTGCCACTTGTGACTCACTCGGTGCACTGCTACTTTCTACAGTGGAACTTTCCGTCGTAGAAGACTCTGATGTTGAGCTTTCTGCAGTTGAGCTTTCTGCTGTCGTACTGGAGATAGTCGTTGTTTCAGTCGTCGTACTTTCTGGAACAGCCGCCCGTTTATTGTCGTGGGTCACCAGCATATAAAAACCTACAAGCATGGCGATACACACGGCCAATAGTGCAACTAGAATAATCAAAAACATCTTGTTGCCGTTTTTACTGCGACGTTGTTGGGCCCGTGACCCTAAATCATCGCTGTCGGTGTCATAAATTGGCTGTTCCCATGGCTCTTGTGTGTCATTGTTTTGGTAATCATCTTTTTTACTCAATAGTCTGTCCTCCTGCAATCATTCGTTCGCTATTATACCACAGGATATCAGCAGGTGTCTTATAAAATCACAAGGGAATCTCTTCTTTAAATAATTTTAGTAAAATGCTCTGCCAACCTTCGACTGTATCTTGGTTGACACTGGTTTCCGAATTTTCAGAAGCAATTGTATCTGCCGGCAGATACAATTTTCCCTCATGAAAATCACAGCAACGCGCCGGAATCGCTATATTCGTTTCACCAAAATACCTCACCAAATACTCCCGCCGACAGCTAGTCGAAGCGACATAATCTAACATCGCTTGTAACCGCAGCTCTTTTTGAACTTCATTTGTCAGTAACTGTGCAGCAAGCTGACCAGGATCCGCTTGTTTTTCCAGGTGAAGCCATTTTTCCTGCAGCGGACTCAAGGCTTGCTGCCTTTTTCCCGACGACTCTTGTACTGCTAGAATACGTTCAAAGCCTTGCCGTTCTTCTTGTAATTTTTGTCGAAAATAGCGATGAACCTGTTCATCCCCGGGTTGATACAATAAAACAGCCGTCGCCGGTGCACCATCTCTTCCGGCACGACCACTTTCTTGCAAATAGTTTTCCGGACTGTCCGGTAGCTGATAATGAACGACAAAGCGCAGATTTTGTTTGTTGATCCCCATTCCAAAAGCATTGGTAGCGATCATGATTCGCAGTTTTCCCTTTAGAAACTGGTCTTGCAGCAACCGTCTTTGATCGCTGGCCAGACCGCCGTGATAATAACCAACAGAAAACTGCTCTTTTAGTACCTCATACAAATGCTCCACTTCAGTTCTGGTGACACAATAAATCAAACCGATACCCGACTGCTCACCTAAATAACTTTTCAACCACGCTTCTTTTTCTGCTGGCTGTTCAACAAAATAAGCGATATTCGGGCGATCCGCAGAATATTGAAAGACATTCGCCTCTTCCCCCAACAGTTGGCTGGCAATATCTTTGACCACCTCTTTTGTGGCAGTGGCCGTTAACGCTAAAACCGGCGGCTGTTGAAGTTCCTGAATAGTGTCTGGCAACAGACGGTATTCAGGTCGAAAATCGATGCCCCACTGAGACAAACAATGGGCTTCATCCACAACCAAAAATGCAATTTGTTGTCGTTTCAAGGCCTGAATTACCACTGTATTCTGCAACATTTCAGGACTGAGAAATAAAAATTTGTATTGCGACAATCGTGCCAGCAAAAAGTTTTTTTCTTCCCGTGAAAGTTGTGAATTCAATGCGATTGCCCGCTTTTCGCCACTTCTTTGCAACGAAGCCACCTGGTCTTCCATCAGGGCAATTAGTGGCGAAACAATTACCACCAATCCCTCTGATAAATAGCCCGGCAATTGGTAACAGAGGCTTTTTCCGGTTCCGGTGGGCAGAATCCCTAACGTATTTTTTCCTGACAGCAGGCTTTCGATGATCTCTCGTTGCCCCGGTCTGAACTCGTCATAGCCGAAATATTTTTTCAGTGCTAGATTCAAGAGCATAAGGATACCTCCTGCTTTGCTGCAATCTGATACAAAGCAAATGTCAGGTAATCTATCGCTTCTTTTTGAGCGATGTCCCCATAACGCCACGCCACCGGCTCGCCAGAAAGCTGCTGCAATATGTCCAGCGTGTGGTTATCAAAAAAACGAGAATAAGGAAACTCAGAATCTGACAGCGCCCACTCAATCAAATGATCGTTGATCGTGCCGGTTTTCAAATGCCGCTGAGCCATGACGTCTTCCATACTTGCTCCTGCTTGAAAAAGACGACGGCTGATTAAGGCACTTTGATTGGCGTCAGAAAAAGCAACCTGCTGATAAAGCTTATAACTGATAGTTTCAGGATGTGCTGCAACAGTCTTAATAAATAGCTGCTGTCGTGCCTTTATCGCTAACTCTTGCCACGGCTTTTCCAGTAAGCTCTGAGGCAGCAGTTGGTAATCGGCTTTTCCATCCATCTGATATCCGGTCAAACTTTGCGCCAATTCGTCAGCGATTCTCTCTGGCAATTCAGAAAAAAAGCAACTGAGTTCGTCATAAAGTGTTGCTCTTGCCGCAACCCCCTGACTGCGGATCAATTGCCTAACCGGTTCAGTGTATTTGGGGGCTGTTTCCAGGGGAACAAAATTTTTCGAGCGCCGGTACTCAGAGACTGCTTGGATCGCAAAACGAATTAAACGCCAGCCCTGTTCACCACTTTTATTGAAACGAAAATTGTCCAACGCATCTAAAACCGCCGCCTTTTCAAGTGACAAAGATGATTCGTCGGCTATTTTATGATAAAATCCCGTTGAGTCCTGTTCCAGACTACCGGTAGCCTCCAGCTGCTTCAAAATACCCTGGTAGGCTTCTTCTGAAAGTCTGGGGAACAGGCCCCAAAAAGGTAAAAGATCGTTTAAACACCCGTACACCAATACCGAACTGGTACGTCTACCAGTCAAAAGTTGATAAAGAGTGCTGCCTTTTAAAACAGATCTTTTTTCGAATATTCCTAAAATGAACTCATCCATCCGATATTACCTCCGAAAGCAGTGATCATAATGGAACCAATTTGCAAAATAAAACCGGAACTTTGTATCGCCTGCGGCCTTTGTGCTGTGTATGCTCCTGATATCTTTGACTATGATGAAGATGGGATCATTCTTTTTAAAGAAGAGCCCGAAGCTTCACAACAGTTTGTCCGTCCGTTAGAAGAAGCCGCCGTCAAACGGGCCGCGCAAAAATGTCCGGTGCGCGCCATCCTCATAGAAAATCTCTAGTGGCTATCAGTCAAGGCGCCCTTCAATTTAAGATACGCTGTTTTTTTAAGTGGCAGCTTGAAGCCTGGACACTTTCATAATTTTCCAGACTACATTTTATAAACTTTATAAAAAAATCCGGTACTGTGCTCAGCCGCCTCGACATCATTAGTTTCAATGGGTGTGCAGCTGTTGCTTTAGAACCGGATTTTTTAGTAATTTTGTGCTTATTTTTCTACTTGAGGTTCACAGCACATGCGGTACACGGTTTCACTGTAAATTTCCATCACTTTGTACAAACTGCTAAGCGCCCACTGTTCATTTGCTTGATGAACATAGTCTGGCGTATCACTGAACATAGCGCCAAACGCGACACAGTTGTTCATCGCCCGTGCAAAAGTTGCGCCGCCATTTACAAAGGGTTCCGTCATATCACCGGTTAACTCTCGATATGTCGCTAGTAATGTCTGGATCAAGGGACTGTCCAATGGAACATACAGCGGTGCCAAATAATCGTGTTCAGTATACGTAAAACCATACTCGGCAGCTGTTTTGGTTAGAGCTGCAACCAGGACATCTTTTTCCAAAGTCACTGGATAGCGCAGATCCAATCCGATTTTCGACTGAGCTTCAGTGATCTCTAGCGTGGCAACATTCATTGTCATCATTCCCGACACATCATCTGAAAACTTCCCGACAAAGCTGGTTCCGGTGGCATCTTCTCCGATGACGTCGCCGACTAATTTGATGGCAGTAGAGGTGTCTACTGCCGCCAGCGCTTTTGCCAAACGAACGATGGCATTGGTGCCTTTTGGAGCCTCTTTGGAGTGGACACTTTTACCTAAAACGGTGAGCTGATCCTCCTTTTGCTCAAAAGAATAACCCAATCTTGTAAGCTCTTGCGCAGTTTTTTCTGCTAATATTCCCTGATATTCAGCGTGATCTGGAACCACATTCATCGCTCCACCAGCCGAAAGCTGAACCGTATCTGAGCCAGGACCGGTCAGGTAAACCTGCAACAGTCCTTTTTCAGCAAAGATTAGCGGAAATTTTGAATCTGGAGCAAAGCCGGCAGTAATCATTTCTTCTTTTTCGTTGTAGCGGTTGATACAGCGCCACAAGTTCTCTTCGTCCGTGCCAAAGATAAAGCGGACCCGTTGATTAAATGTCACACCGGCATCCATCAATGCTTTAACAGCGAACAATGCGGCGATTGTCGGCCCTTTGTCATCTTGTGTCCCACGAGCAATGATTGCGCCATTTTTGATTTCTGGTGTAAATGGTTCTGTCAGCCAGCCATCTTGTCCGACTGCCGGCACAACATCCAAGTGGCACAAAATTCCAAACAACTCCGACCCTTCACCGATTTCTGCGTAACCATAATACCCTTCTGGATCTTGAAACGTTCGTAACCCCAAGGTCTCACACAATGCCAGTGTAGTAGTTAATGCTTCTAAACACCCACGACCAAAGGGCTGCCCCGGTGCTGTGTCTGTCTCGTCTAATACCGAGGGAATCGCAGCAATTTCCAACAAAGCAGCTACCGCTTGTTCCTGATGTTCTTTTTTAATAAATGTCATAAGTCTTATCTCCGTCATATTTAATTTTCAGTCAGCTTTTATTACAGACAATAAAAGCGCAACTCGCATCATTATGTTAGCTGAGTTTTCTTTTTTTGTCCACCTCACCCCCACCCTCCAACCGGGAATATTATTTCAGAAAATCGTTATCTCTTTATTTCTTTGATAGCTGGTGTCGAAACTCAAAGAAGGTCATTCCTGGTAGTGAATGAGTCAGCATTTGAAATTTTTAACACTAAAAAGACAAGCCCCCTCCCCTGTTTTTTGATGGAAGTGACTTGTCTTTTCGTGTGACTCAGATTTGCTATTGTTCGCATTTAAGCCGGTAATGCCGCGATTATCCCCGACTCTTGGCGTGCAATTAGATTGCCCGTTGTTGACGTTCTCGTTGTTTTTTGGAAAGCCATGGCAATAGTTTCGTGTAGATAACTAGGAAGACACCACTGACGATGATTCCTTTGATTAAGTTAAAAGGAACGACTCCAACTGCGATGTAGCGGCCCAGCGTTGTTTTCAACATCATATCGGCTGTTACGCCGTAAAAACTCAAGTAAAGCGGTGTAATCACAAAATAGTTGGCAATACTCATAAAGAGTGTCATGGCCCCGATACCCGTAGCAATACCCAATACTTTGTTTTTAAGATTGGCAGCGCCGTTTTTGAAGAAGTAATACATCGGCAGGGTAAAGATAGTGGTAGCCATGAAGCTGGCCACATCCCCAACGATATTGGTCGGCTCCAATCCGCTGGTTAGCAGATGAATCGCTGAGCGGATAAAAGCAGTCATAATTCCAGCACCGGGACCAAAGATAAACATACTCATCAGTACAGGCGTATCACTGAAATCCACTTTCATAAAGGCGAAAGCTGGGATCAGTGGAAATGACAAGTACTGTAATACGACCCCGATTGCGGCAAACATTGCGACTCCGATCATTTTTTGAACTTTGGTATTCTTCATTTTGAAATCCTCTCCTCTGGTGTCAGGAAACAGTTGTCTATTTCCTCGTTAGTGGTAAAGGATCCATCTTCAAACGAACCTCTTTGCTGCCTTAGTCAGATTCCGCGGAACTCTGTCACCATTTGCTGTCGCAATAAAAAATCGACGGCAAAAGAAAAACCCTGCTTTCCAGGGGAAAACAGAGTTAGAGTCATCTGGCATAGTGCGCACAAATAAGCCCTATCTTCTTTATCCAGACTGTACTGTCGGTATCGGAATTGCACCGATTCAGCCGCCGCAGTGCGACGGTTCGTGGACTATACCACCGGTCGGGAATTTCACCCTGCCCCTGAAGACGAACCTTTATTAAGTTTTACAGGTTTATTATACAGGAACTGGCATCTATTGCAAGTCTTTGATTCTTATTACTTGGATTGACTTAATAAAGACGCCACTTCTTTTTTATTCAGCTGCCGGAATTCTCCCGGGCGCAAGCCTGCTAACGTCAAGTCACCATATTTTTCCCGTTTCAATTTCTGAACTGGCAAGCCCACCGCCTGAAACATATTTTTAACTTGATGATTACGTCCTTCGTGAATCGTCAAAGCAACAATACTGTTTTGTGCTTTCAAGTCAGTTGACAGAATTTCATAACGAGCCGGTGCCACGCGATGGCCATCGATGCGCATGCCTTTTGTCAGTGGATACAGGTTTTTCTGATCCGCCACACCTTTGAGCTTAGCAACATAAACCTTATCTACCTCATGCTTCGGATGAGTCAATCGTTGGGCGAACTCACCATCATTTGTCAACAACAATAAGCCAGAGGTGTCATAGTCCAACCGTCCTACTGGATAGATTCGTTCCGGCACATCAGTGAAATAATCCACTACGACTTTGCGGCCCTTGTCATCAGAAACTGCCGAAATCACACCGCGGGGTTTGTAAAATACGAAATACACCGGTTCTTCTTGATAGATTGGCACATCATCCACTTCAACACGGTCCTTACTGCTGACTTTGACACCTAATTCTCTAATCAGCTCGCCATTGACCTTGACCCGCCCATTCAAAATCAGCTCCTCTGCTTTTCGTCTTGAAGCGATGCCGGCATGAGCAATCACCTTTTGTAATCTTTCCATCTATTTTTCCTCATTTCCTGACAAAGAAGTAAATCCTGTCAATTCGTCGTCTTCTATTTCTGCTAAAGATTCCGTTAGAATTGCTTCATCGTTTCGCGACGGATCATCCCTTTTTAATTCCTCAATTTCACTTTTCTTTTGTGCCTGCTGCTCCTGATAAACGTTTGAAGCAACCTGAGCATCGGCCAACTCCTCTTGGTAGCGATCAAAAAACAGATCCAACGGCAATTCTTCCTCGAGCTCGCTTTCCATCGATTGAATATCCGGTAGCTCCTCTAAGCCCTTTAACCCGAAATAATCCATAAAATACGTGGTAGTCCCATACAAAATGGCTCGCCCTGGTCCATCCACACGGCCTTTTTCTTCAACCAGCTGTCGTGCGACTAACTTTTGGACAGAACCCGAAGACTGAACTCCTCGTATTTCATCGACCTCGATTCTTGTGATGGGCTGTTTATAAGCAATGATTGCCAATGTTTCCAAAGCCGCCTGAGAAAGCCGATTAGCTAGCGGCGATTGGGCATATTTTTTCAATAGTGGCGCAAACTCTCGCTTAGTGGTCAGTACAAAATGGTTTCCAACTTCCAATATATTTAGAGCAGAGGCCGTGTTCTCCTGATAATCCTTTTGCAGTTCCTGAATCAAATCATAAACTGCCGCTGTTTTCGTGCTCAAAAGAAAACTCAGCTCGTCTAAACCGATTCCTTCATCACCCACGACAAACAGCAGTGCTTCCAATTCACTCTTTTTGTTCATTTGCCTCGTCCTCTTTCACTGCATAAAGCATGATTTCCGAATAATTCTCTTCTTGTGTCACACGAACTTGGCGATTTTTCATCAACTCTAGCATCGCCATAAATGTAGTCACAATCTCAGCCTTAGAATAGCTGGTCAAAAATGTCGCTAAGCTGCGTCCTACATTTGGAGAAAGTGATGACAAAGAGTTCTTAATGTCCGTCATCTTATCTTCAATTGAAGTCTCATCTGCGGCAATCGTAGTCTCAACTACCCGCCGTTTTTTCCGTTTTTCCAACATGGCATGAAAAGCCAAGAACAAGTCGATAGTCGTCAACTGGTTTTCTGGTAGTGCCGGATCCTCGTCTTTATATTCATCAACATCCATCGGTTCTTTAGTATAAAACTGGCTGCGCTCTTCTTCTTTTTCAGACAATAACTCAGCAGCATATTTAAACTTCCGATACTCTAAAAGTTGAGTCACTAATGCTTCACGGGGATCTTCTTCATACTCTTCGGTTTCTAGCTCCAGCTCAGGCTTTGGTAGCAGCATTTGGGATTTAATCGCCATCAATGTCGCGGCCATTACCAAATATTCTCCTGCCAATTCCAGCTCCAGTGTCTTCATCGCATGAATGTAACCCATGTACTGTTCTGTCACATCAGAAATTGGGATATCGTAAATATCAATTTCCAACTTTTGAATCAGATGCAACAACAGATCTAACGGTCCTTCAAAAACATCCAATTTGATTTTGATCTCTTCCAACTGCCGATTCCTCTCACTTCGCGGGGCGTTTTAAGCCCGCGGAAAATATTCTTTGTACACATCGGTCATGCGTTTTTTAGTAATATGCGTATAGATTTGTGTCGTCGAAATGTCCGCGTGCCCTAACAACTCCTGTACAGTTCTAAGATCCGCCCCATTTTCCAAAAGATGGGTGGCAAAGCTGTGACGCAGCGTATGAGGTGTAACGGTTTTTGTGATACCTGCTTGGCGCACGATCTGTTTGAGATTTTTCCAAATTCCTTGCCGCGACAGTCCTGTTCCGTGGTGATTGACAAATAAATGATCTTCTTCAGGATGTTTAGTTGTCAATAGTGGTCGGGATTCATCCAAATAACGACCAAGCCATTCAATTGCATAATCTCCTAAAGGTACGATGCGTTCTTTGTCTCCTTTACCCAACGTCTGCAACAGACCGATACTCAGATGCAAATCCTTCAATTTCAAGCCAATCAATTCGCTGACTCGCAAACCAGTGGCATACATAACCTCTAATATCGCCCGGTCTCGCAGCCCCAACAGCTCTTTTGTATCTGGTGTTTCAATAAGCTGCTCCACTTCTTCCAGACTCAGCGTATCCGGTAAGCGTTGTTGCTTTTTCGGTGATTCGATGTGTTGCATCGGATCGTGATCGGTATAACGTTCTTGCCGCAAAAATTGATGGAAACGGCGCAAACTTGAGATCATGCGGGCGATTGTTGCCGAAGATTTCCCTTCAGTCTGTAACTGCTGCAGTAATCCTAAAATTAAAAAGCGATCGACATTTTGCCAAGAAGTAATATTATTTTTTTTCAAATAATCCAGGTATTGATTCAGATCCCGCTCATAGCTTTCACGGGTATTTTTTGACAAGCCTCTTTCGATCAGCAAATAATGAAGGTAATCAACAATTTGCTCTTCCATAGTCTTCCCCTCAACTTTCGCTTTTCTATCATAGCAAATAACCGTCGATTTCGATAGTAGAAATCCACAGGCGCAAGAATTATCCAATAAGCAAGCATGTTTTCATTAGGTATAAATAAAAAGGGAATGACACGGACTTACCTAGTGTTTGATGAAATTAAGGTAAGCCAGCAGTTGAAATTTTTAGCAATAAAAAGCCGACTATCTTCCAATGATTCCAAGGAAGATGGTCGACTTTTGGGGTCTCACGTTTGGTAATATTCGTTTCAGAAGACGGTGGCTCAACTATTGTCACAGCTCCGTCTTCCTTGCAGCTCACGTTTGAGAGTGCTTCTTCCAAAGGCGCAGACAGGACGTTTGTCCGTCCACCTTAAGGCTATGATACCACTTGTTTACGGCGTTTTTTTCCACCGCCGGCAGCTCATCTGCGAGGCTCATCGTCTTCGAATTCTTTACGAAAATGGCGCCGCTCTTCTTCCGGTTCAACCTCATGTTCTTCTGGATCATGGAAAAGAACACGAATTTTCAACACTCGGGAGCCTTCCATTTCTTCTGATATCAAGGTTACATTGTCCACATCAAAGGAGAGTGCATCATCAGCATCTGGGATTGTCCCTAATGCAGTAATCAAATAGCCTGCCATCGTATCCACGTCACTCATATGCAAGTCAGTCCCGAATGCTTCATTGAACTCATCAATCAACATCCGTCCTTGAATCACGTATTCATTATCGGCAATTTTTTCATACAGGGTTTCCACTTCATCCGATTCGTCATCAATTTCACCGACGATTTCTTCCAATAAATCTTCTAATGTAACTAAGCCGACGACACCACCATATTCATCCAAAAGAATCGCCATTTGATTTTGCGTCTTTTTCAATTCATACAGCAAGTCATCAATAAACACTGTTTCAGGAACAAACAGCGGCTCTTGCATAATCTCTTTAATCTGCAACTTGTCGAAACCATCTTTGAAAGAAGCTTTCAACAAATTCTTAGTATGGAGAATCCCGACGACCTTATCCTTATCGTCATTATAGACTGGGATTCGTGAGTAGTTTTCAGCTAGAATGCCGGTCAAAATTTCTCTTACCGGATCATTGATATCCACCATAAAGGCATCCGTACGAGGCACCATGACTTCACGGGCAACCTTAGTATCCAAAGAAAAAATTCCTTGAAGCATCTCCAGCTCATCTTCTTCAAAAACACCTTCTGTTTCCAACATATAACGCATTTCATCTCTGGTCATCTTGGAATCTTCATCATCGAAGTCCATCGGTGTAATCCGTGCCAATAAGCTGGTAGAAGCCGACAACAGCCAGACAAAAGGTTTTGCAATTGCGCCGATTACTCGAATGATGCCAGAAGTAAACTTCGCAACTTCTTCGGATTTGTTCATCGCGATTCGTTTAGGATACAACTCACCGAAGACGATAGAAACATACGTCAAAATAGCCAACACGATGATATTTGCAATACTTTTTGCAGCAGCACCGCCACCTAATACAGGGGCTAAGCGGGAAGAAAGCGTATCAGCCAAGGATGCACCGGACAAAATATTGACCAAGGTGATCCCCACTTGGATTGTAGACAGAAAGTTGGTAGGATTTTGCAATACCTTCAACAGTTTCTGGGATTTGACATCTCCTTCTTCAGCTTTTTGTTCGATCCGATTTTTATTGACGGATACAACAGCGATTTCTGAGGCAGCTAAAAAGGCATTGATCAACGTCAAAACGATCAATAACAATATCTGCGCAAAAAGCGACTGACTCTCGGGGTCAGCATTCATAATGGCACTCTCTCTCTTTCATCTTCAAAATTAGTTTTGGGTAGAAAAAAACGTGGATAAATCCACGTTAAAATCGTATCATAAAGCATTTTTCTTTGCAATAAAAATCATTTCTCAAGACTGGTGGTTTTATCGGTCAAAAGGGAATGATTTTGCTTGATTTTATCATCTTTTATCATGCGAATCACGAAAATTACTATGGTCCGGCAAATAGCATAGAAAGGAACTCCCAAGAAAATGCCTAAAAGGCCAGCAATATTTCCTGCTACCAACAATACCAGAATAATCGTCAATGGGTGGATCTGAAGTGACTTGCCGATAACATTTGGGTAAATCACATTTCCGTCAAGCTGCTGAACAATCAAAACCACTACACAACACAGCAGCGCTTGCAGTGGCGAGCTGAAAACAGTCACTGCCACAGCTGGCAGCAAGCCCAAATACGGTCCCAAATATGGAATCAAGTTGGTGATCCCGGCGACCATCCCAAATAAGAAGGCATAATCGACGCCGATAATCAGATACCCGATAAAAGTGAACGTCCCAACAAAAATACATTCGATCGCTTGGCCGCTGATGTAACTAGAAAGTGTCTTGTTCATCTGCCCTAACAATTCTACAATCTGCTCCCGCCGCTTTTCAGGGAAAAAGCGTTGAATATTTGGCACTAGGCGCTCCCCATCCTTCAACATATAAAACAAAATGAAGGGAGCTGTCACGACAGTCATTGTCGTGGAAGCAATACCACCGACAATTGAGCCTAAACTATTTGACAAACCACTAAGAAACTTTTGAATGATGCTGCCATAAGAAATATCCAGTTTGTCAATTTGAGCTTCGATATCAACACCATTAAAAATTGGATTTTTAGCAATTTCTGTCAGCCATTTTTGGACGGAACTGATGAAGTAAGGCGTATTTTCTGCCAATGAAGCCAACTGTTTGACCAGATTTGGAATCACCGCTAACACAGTCCAAACAATTACCCCTAGCAACAATAAGAGCACTATCACGATTGCGAGGATTCTTTTCATCTTGGTCAGCTTTGTCAGCAAACCTACGATTGGATTTAGCAAATAGTAAAGAAACCCGGCAACCAGCACTGGTGCAAACAACGTGGTGAAGAAAGTTCCAATAGGTTGAAAAATAAAATTGATCTTGGTGGAAACTAAAATCAGTGTGGCTACAATCAAAAGTTCCAAAGACCAGAACATCAGCTTGGAGTTCTTCAATTTATCCAGCATATATTTATTCCTTTCCGTACTTTCTTTAAACTAACTACCAGAACAGAAAACTAGGCCTCTGCACTGCTAACTGAGATTTTGCATACTGACAATTTTTAAAAGAAAATACAGCCATTTTTATCAGTCAATTAAAAAGTATCTGTGTCCATCTTACCAAAAACCTTACAGAATACATACTGGAAAGAACAAACTTTTCGATTCATCTCGTTATTCCAAATCTGTGCTTTTCAGTTATACTAAAGAAAAGCTAATTTATGGCTTTTAGCAAATGAACAGGAGGTCAAGAAATGGTGATCGTTCATACCAAAGATACCATGAGCGGAATCTATTTAGATGCCGTCAAAATCCGACATAAAGTATTCGTTCAAGAACAACAGGTGCCTTTGTCGCGAGAAATCGACAAAGACGAAGCCTATGCAATCCATTTTGTACTCTACGATCAAGGTGAGCCTCTTGCAACTGCCCGACTATTGCCCATTGATGAAAATCAGGTCAAATTACAACGAATGGCCGTTCTTAAACAAGCACGAGGGCGAGGTCTCGGAGAAAAGGTTTTAGAAGAAGCTGAACGTTTCGCAAAAGAACAAGGCTTTAGGGAAATCACTCTCGGCGCCCAATTAACTGCACGTTTATTTTACGAAAATTCAGGATTCACCGCCTATGGTCCTGTTTTCCAGGATGCTGGAATCGATCATATCGCAATGACAAAAGACCTCTGACTCTAGCGCTAGGCAACTTATAATACAGGACAAACGTCACTAAAACTATGGCAATCCGCCTGTTAATGTCTTGCAAAATCAAGACTACCCAAGGTGAGAAACAAATTACTTTTATGTAGTAAATGGCGAACCTTTCATCTATAGAGATAAAAAAGGGTATGCCAGCAAATAATTGCGACAATCCTTGGGTCAAGTCCGTAGCAGGAACACGATCATACCTATAGAAGCAAAAGTCTGTGTTTGAAATTTTTCGCAATAAAAAGCCGACGAACTTCCAATGTTTTTAATGGAAGTTCGTCGGCTTTTGGGGTCTTGCGTTTGGTAGTGTTCGTTTCGAAAGTCACTGACAAGAGAATTGTCACAACCTTTTTTATTGCTAACTAGTCATGATTGGATTAGGCAAAGTTGCAAGTAAAAAAATTGCGCTGTTCTTTGACAGCTATTGGATATAAGTTTTTAGTGCTGCTAATATCCCTTGGGCAACTTTGTCCGGGTAATCCGCCTTTGTAATTTCAGCTAAATCGTGATCACTGTTTACGTAGCCCAGCTCAATCAACAGGCTGACTGGAACATAGGTTTCCCGAATGACATAATAGTTGCCAAAGCGAACCTCATTATTCGTTAATGGTAAACTCTGACCCAATGCTTTTGAGACAGTTTCCCCAAACTTTTGTCCTTCGTTGTAATAATAATAAGTGGTAAAACCCTGCATGCCATTGGCGTAATCGAAATTATCGTAGTGAAAACTGATAAAAATATCTGGATTTTCTTTTTGGGCGGCTGCCGTCACATCTTTTAGTGCCAACAGCTTGTCTTCTGTGCGGGTATAAGTGACATGCACCCCATTGTCAGAAAGTAGTTTTCCCACCGTTTCAGCCGTTTTTAAGGTCAGTGTTTTTTCATTCACACTGCCATCTGGACTTTCTGCACCAGTGTCGATTCCCCCATGTCCAGCATCCAAGACGACGGAGAGCTGGCTAAGATTTGTTGCCTTTTCTCTACGCTCGACTTCAACTATTGTCCCGGCATTTGCTTTAGGGATATAGCCTTCTTTTCCGGAATCGGCTCGGACTTTGACGTATTCGCCCTCTGTTTCCAAATAAGCCGCCCACTCTCCACGATGAAGCTTAGTAAGAACTTCACTTTCAGGATCAACCGTTTTTTTCACTTGAACGTAGTCATTGGCCGTTTCCTCAGTGGCATCGGTATCGTATAAGGACGGATCCACATAGGCGGCTACCATTTTTTCTGTCGTAATCCCTCGTTCCGGCAATTCAGATGACGAGGAGGCAGCTGTCGTTTGACTGCTACTCGAATCAGTCGGTGCTGCGACTGCATCTTCTTCCTGATTGAAATAGTATAAACTTCCTAGTAAACCTGCTGCAATGACTGCTGTGGCAGCAATCAGGATCAGCCCACTCTTTTTTTTCATTTTCGTCACAGCTCCTGTTTTTGTCATCTTTAATCTTACCCTATCTGCCTTAATTTTGGCTTAAAAAACACCTTGATTAAAAAGACGATTTTCAACGTCCATCTCAAAAAGAGCTACCAAAAAAGCGCCCAAAAAAACTGCCACAGACTTTCTGCAGCAGTTTTCGTCATTTTTGTGACAATTGCTTGTAGCGGTTATACCAGATATCGATGTAGCCTTCTGAAAACGGGCCTTTCCCATTATTAATCCAATCTACCAAGATTTTGACATTTTCCTTTAAAATAAAGTCAATGTCTTTAGGATAGTGCATAATCTTAGAGTGCAGTTCATACTCATCCACATCCAACAAGCGCTTTTCACCATCTGGAAATACTTTGATATCCAGATCATAATCGATGTACTTCAACGCTTCTTCATCCAGTAAATAGGGTGAAGCCAGATTGCAATAATAGGAAACTCCTTTCTCTCTGATCATCGCGATTACATTGAACCAGCATTCCTTATGGAAATAAACAATCGCCGGTTCTCGTGTCACCCAGCGCCGACCATCTGATTCGGTGACCAAGGTATGGTCGTTGACGCCGATCATTGAATATTCACTGGTTTTCAATACCATAGTATCACGCCACGTACGGTGCAAATTGCCATCGTGTTTGTAACTTTGAATGGTTACAAACTCGCCTTCTTTCGGAATTCGCATAGTTACCCTTCCCTCGCAAGCATGATTGCTTATCGTTTAGGATTTGTGAGCCAAATCAACCCGTTTTGCAGCTTGAAATCAGCTTTCATGAAACACACGTACTTCTTGGATTTGCAACGGACCTGCGCAAAAAGCAGGAATCATTCTTGAGCGGATGTCACATTATCCTAGTTACGAGCGTCACAAACCCGGCATCGGGAACATTATATCAATAAAAGCAGATATTGACTAGAAAACTTTGTTATCCCTCCGATTTTTATCAAGCTGTTCCACCAATTTTTGCTGTGGCTTTGGAAAAACAAGCTTTGAAAATTCGTCTTTTGCAACCCATTGTCCCGGCATTTTCTCTGGTGCTTCGCCGCCGATCATTCGCCCATAAAAAAGCAACAGGTGCCACTTCAAATGGCTGAATACGTGCGTCACTTCACCCAAATGCCGTTTCTGCCAAATAACATGAGCTTCTTCAAAAGGAAGCACCTGCTCCGCTTTATCCTCTTCTGCCACCAAAAGCTCCATTTGCAGCGACTCTTCTTTATTAAAACCTGTCTTTAGCTGTTGGTAATGCGTTTCGTCGATTTTCAGCAGCGGAAAGGTCCACATTTTTGCCAAAAGCCCGTTTTCCGGACGTTGCACTAACCAAAACTCCCCCTGACTATTTTCAATAGCAGCAGCCACATAATAAACCGGTTTTGGAGGCTGCTTTTTGGTCTTGACGGGGAAATCAGTCATCTTATCGTCTTTATAAGCCAAACAAAAGTCTTTTAAAGGACAGACGGGACACTCTGGCTTTTTGGGGGTACAAACGCTTGATCCGAGATCCATCAACGCCTGATTAAAATCACCTGGTGCAGCTTTTGGTATAATTTTTCGCATGGCTTCATCAAAAACTTTGCGGGAAGAAGCTTTTGCAATATCTGCCTCGATTTCAAATAAGCGACTGACTACTCGCATAACATTGCCGTCAATAGCCGGTTCTGGCAGGCCAAATGAGATACTGGCAATGGCACCCGTCGTATAAGGACCAATCCCTTTGAGAGAAGCAATCTCTTCCACCGTATCGGGCATTTTTCCAGCAAAGTCTGCTACCATTTGTTTTGCAGCCGCTTGTAGATTACGCGCCCGGGAATAATAGCCCAACCCTTCCCAGACTTTTAAAAGTTTTTCTTCATCTGCTGTGGCTAAGGCGTGAATCGTGGGAAATTCTTCCATAAAGCGATAATAGTAGTCGATTACCGTGTCTACACGGGTTTGCTGCAACATAATTTCTGAGATCCAGACACGATAAGGATCGGTATTCATCCGCCAAGGCAAGTGACGCTTCTTTTCATCATACCAATCTAAAAAGTTCTCCTGCAGTTGTTTGATCTCTTCTTTGGAAAGGGTGTCCCATGGTCTATTCGTCATCTTCAGTTTCCTTGTTTTCAATATAAATTTGTATAGCATCTAAATCAAAACCTTTTTGGTACAGGCTTTGCTTGACTTTTTGCCTGCGCTCTCGTGGCGGTTTTCGTTGATGTCTGCGCCACAATTTGTCTCCTTCTTTGGCCAAAGCTGCGGCTTCAGAATCAGCTTCTTTTTCAATCCGCAACTCAGCGAAGGCAGCATCGATTACTTCCCCATCAAAGCCTTTTTGCATCAGGGTCTGCCGAATCTTCTGTTGGGTTTCTTTAAAGCTTTTCCCATGAATTTTTTTTTGGGCTTTCATTGCTGTTTTTAACGCAACTTCCTGCTGATCTTCTTGACTGTATAGTCCTAGTGCCTGTTGGATCAGATCTTCGGCAACGCCTTTTTGCAGCAATTGTTGTTTCAAATTTCTTGGGCCCTTGTCAGAAAGACGCATCTGGGTTCGGACATAGCTTTCTGCAAAAACCAGATCATCCATCAAATGTAATTCTTTCAGGTGTTGCAAAATTCTCCGAACATCTTCTGGCGGTATCTCCTTGTCCTTAAGAAAGCGGCGCAGCTCCTTTTCCGTGCGTAATTGATAGCTGACATAGCGGTACGCTTCTTGCAGGCCAAGATCATAGGTACTGCTCTTTTTTAGTTCTTCAAGCTCAGTTTCGGTTAATTCCAGTCCCTTCAAAAGCCGATACTTTACTAGCTGGTCTTCAGAAACCCGCAGCCGCTCCTGATTGGAAAACTTCACCACAAAAAGGCCGCCCTTGTCTTTGGCAATTCCAGTCACTGTTATCCTATCCATTCACCTGCACCTGCTTTCTTCTCATCGGGGAACATACATTCCAGTTTAACATAAAAAAACTTTTTCAACGGCCGTGATGTGTTAAAATAATGTAGAATTTCAGAAATGAGGGAATCTTATGTTGCAAACCGTCGTTAAAAACGGCCAGAAACTCAAATTAAAGATCAAGCGCCTGGGAATCAACGGTGAGGGGATTGCCTACTATCGCCGCCTGGCAATTTTCGTTCCCGGTGCCTTACCCGGCGAAGAAGTCCAAGCGACTATTCTTCGCGGAGAAACAAAATATGCCGAAGCACGCTTAGATGACATTTTAAAGAAGAGTCAAGACCGGATTACGCCTCCTTGCCCTTTTTATGAGCGTTGCGGCGGCTGCCAACTTCAACATTTGTCTTATCCGGCTCAGCTAGCCTTCAAGAAAGATCTTTTGCAACAAGCACTGACTAAGTTCAAGCCAAAAAACTGGCAGGAATATCAGCTGCTCCCTACATTGGGTATGGATGAACCTTGGCACTATCGTAATAAAGCGCAATTTCAATTACGCTACGATCCGGTTGTAAAAAAAGCGGTGGCTGGCCTTTATGAGCGAGATAGCCATCGACTTGTCGCAATCAACGATTGTCCAGTCCAACTGCCGGATACCCAAGAAGCTATCAATACTGTTTTACAATTACTGAATAAATATGAGCTGCCAATTTATGATGAAAAGAAAAACAGTGGTATTGTCAAAACGATCGTAGTTCGTACCGGAAAGCAAACGGGTGAACTGCAAGTCGTTCTCGTGACCGCTACGACTAAACTGCCTCAGAAGAACCCACTAATTCGAGAAATTACTCAACGGCTGCCTAAAGTCGTCTCAATCATGCAAAACGTTCAAAGTAAAAAAACATCCTTGGTGATGGGAGACGAGACGCTGCACCTTTGGGGAAAAGAAGCCATTCGTGAAGAGCTTTTAGGAATGTCCTTTGACCTTTCTGCCCGTGCATTTTTTCAACTAAACCCGGCACAAACTGAAGTCCTGTATCGCGAAGCAGCGAAAGCACTTGATTTACAAGAAAATGAAACGCTTGTGGATGCTTATTGCGGTGTGGGTACCATCGGATTGAGTATGGCAGACAAAGCCAAAGAAATTCGCGGAATGGATATCATCGAAGCTGCCATTAGTGATGCCCGCAAGAACGCTGAGCAAATGGGCTTGAAAAATACTCGTTACGAAACCGGTACTGCGGAAGAGCTGCTACCACAGTGGCTTTCTGAAGGTTTTCGACCTGACGCTATCGTCGTAGATCCTCCTCGAACCGGTCTCGATCAGAAGCTGCGCCAAGCACTAAAGCGCTACCCCGCGAAAAAATTAGTCTATATTTCTTGCAATGTTTCCACGCTGGCTCGCGATCTGGTGCAGCTTTCAGAAGTCTATGACGTAGTTTATTTACAATCCGTGGATATGTTTCCCCAGACTGCCCGCTGTGAAGTCGTCGTTAAACTGACCCTTAAAAAATGATTCGCAGCTATCTCTTTATTTTCTACCTTAAGCGGATAACATCCTGTCAGTTTCACCTCAAAAGCGGACGACTACTTTCCCATACGAAAAGCTGTGACAATCACCTTATCCTTTCTCTAAAGCAAACATGAGCCAATAAAAAGAGAAGCAACTTCTGTGAAGAAAAACCAGAAGTTGCTTCTCTTTTCATTGTTAAACCTGTCAAACGATTCGCTAATTATCCTTCAGAAATGATTGCTGTCACAGGGTTCTTGTCGCGTTATAAAACTTTTTCTTGTTTATTTTGACATTGGCGACAGATTCCGTGAAAAGTCAGTCGATGATCTTTGACAGCAAAATGATAGCGACTCTCCACTACCTCTTCCACTTCACCTAACAGATCTTCTTCAATTTCTTCAATATTTCCGCATTCAAGGCACAGCAGATGATGGTGAAAATGCTTAGCTCCTTCTTTGCGAAGATCATAGCGGGCAACACCGTCATTAAAGCTGACTTTATCTACCACGTGAAGATCCGTCAAAATTTCCAACGTGCGGTAGACCGTTGCTAAACCGATATCGGGACTTTTTCGTTTTACAAAAAAGAAAACTTCTTCAGCGGAAAGGTGATCCTTTTCGTTTTCCAGCAAAACCAGCAAAGTGGCCTCACGTTGCGGAGTTAATTTGAAGCCGGCTTCGTGAAGTTGCTTTTTGACTTTCATCAATGCGCTGTTTGTGTTCATTTCCCAGATCTCCTTGCTGTTACATTATAATCATTACAATCTAGATGACGAATCATCTCTATCAAATTAAACTTATTATAAAGAATAATCGGGAATAAAACAAGTCATTCTCATTTAGGAAGTAAGATTGTATAGCCGTCTTCTTGCTTGATGCGCTTTTCCTTCAACAGATGACCAATAGCTCGCTTAAACTGGCCTTTGCTGATTCCAAACATCTTTTTGATGGCTTCTGGATCAGATTTGTCTGTATAAGGCATTTTTTTATCTGCTGATCGGTCCAAATACACCAACAGCATTTCTGCATCATCGTTGATAACTTCATGGGCCCGTGGTTTCAATGAAGCATTTAATACACCATCTGGCCGAACACCGATGACTCGTCCTTTGACTTGTTCACCAAGACGTGGCTCCATGTAGCGTTCAGAAGGATGGACAAATGCAATATAAAAATCATCGGTTAACAGATATGTTCCCGCTAACTTTAAGCGGAATACCGTTCCAGCGATGTCTTTATTTTTTTGTTCTTCAATCCCATGTCGGCTCAATGAGCGGAAAATTTTTTCATCCGCCAATGTGCCCCAAATGCGATCTTTGTGATCTACCCGCAAAGAAACCATCAGTCGATCGCCTTTTTTGGGCCACAGCTCCCGCATCGTAGGCAGCTCATCAAGAGAAACTGCAATATCTTTATCTGGCAAGCCGATATCCACAAATGCCCCAAGATCCCGGCGAGTTTCAGTTACTTCTGCAAAGGCATAATGTCCTTTACGACTTTTGGGAATCACAGTTGTAAATGACGGCTCTTGCTTTTGATTGAGATAGCCGAATCCTTCGACTGCTTCTCCTAATTGATGTTCCCCCTCCGTTTTGCGCAAGCGAAAAGTAAAACCATTTTTTTGGATGAAATAATGTGTTTCATTTTCATCCGTCACCAAGCCGCTGAAGACAGCTGCTAGTAATTCATTCATATTCGTTCCTCCATGGGGATAGCCCCGTTAAAATTAGACACTTAGCCCAAAAGCAAACGTAGCAAGGCAATACCAGCGATGCCGACGATGACAATCTTCATAAGGTCTTTTGTATAATAGCCTACCACTAAAGCAGGCAAACACGCTACTAATTCAGATACCTTAACAGTCGGCCACTGACCAGTCCGGAAATTCAACAGACTCTGTACTAGCAACGCTGTCAGAATACACAGTGGCAGAAAACTCAAAAAACGATTCACAGGCTCAGGAAAAACTAATTTGTCAGCAATAGTAAAGGGCAAAATGCGGGGAATCCACGTCACAACTGCACACCCTAAAACCAATACCAAAAATTCAGCAGAGATCATTGGATCACCTCTTTTCTTTCACTAAAAGCGCCTACCAGACAGCCACACAATGTCGCTCCGATAACAGCAATCTCAGCAGTTGAAACTCGCATTAAGATCACCAACGAAACAACAACAGTAAGCAGAACAAGCACTGTCTGACGGGTTCTTTTTTTCAATGGCAGTTCGGCTTGAAACAGCCATAGCCCTAGAAACATGGCCGTTAGTGCAAAGTCCAGCCCAAAACGCTCCGGACTGGGAATAAACTGGCCCAGCAGTCCACCAGCGAGGTTGGCAACAAGCCATGTAAGATAAGCAGCAACATTCAATCCGTGCATCCACGAGGAAGTCACGGAACGACCTTCCTGTAACGCCGTCGTCAAAACACCATATGATTCATCAGTCAGTAGTGTTCCAACACCGATATTACTAAGCAGACTTCGCCCACGAAAATGATAGGTCACCGATAGACTCATCAGAAAATGTCGTAGATTAACTAAAAATACGGTAGCAATAATAGACGAAACAGGTGCTCCGATAGCCAATAAGCCGCAAATGATAAACTGCCCGCTGCCGGCATACACCAATAACGACAACAACGCGATTTCTAAAATCGTCAACCCTACGCCTTTTTCAACGACTCCAGCGGCGAAACCAATCCCCAAGTATCCAAGTATTGTTGGAACACAAGCTTTTACTCCGTCGCGGAACGTCAAATAACCCTTTTGTCCTGCTTCCATGACAACGTCCCCCTTTTTATTCGATTGAAAACATCATATCGAAAAAAAGGAGGACGAACAAGGATTTTCAGAATTTTTCGGAAAATTACAGTTGTATCAACGAATGGTATGATCGTTACCATTACCACGGAAATAGCCAGTTTTACAATTGATCGTGACTAAATACAAAGGCAATTGATCATCAGCCATTCCTTGGGTTAGCGCTGACTGGTTATTGGTAGCAAAAAGATTGTAATACCCCTCTCCGTTTTCAATACGCACTGGTTCTAGTTTATAGCCACCCTCAACGATGTATCCCCGCTCTTTACAGATAGCTAAGACTTGTTCTTTAACGCCTGGTGCCCAGGTCCATGCTGGGTTACTGCTGTCAGCAATGTCAGATGCTACTGATCCTAATATCGGTGCATTGTCCGTGTTTGGTACCATGTTAGGTGAAGCTTCTGCTGGCAACGATCTGCCTTGGTTGTCAGTTGCCGCTCCACTAGTTGAGCCGCTTGCCGTTGAATCTGAAGCGTTATTTTCAACAGGTGTGCCAGCATCATCTGCCGTAGTTTGTGCGGCTTGATTAGCAGCAGCTTCGGCGGCTTGTTCTGCAGCTGCCTTGTTAGCAGTGATCTTTGCTTGCACCGTCTTCAATTGCGCTTGCAGCTGTTCTTTTTGCTCACTTGTTAGTAAGGCCGCTACCAACTTTTGTGCCTTTTGATAATCAGCTTCAGCTGGATTGGCGACAACTTTCCCTTCTTTTATCAAGGGATCAAGCGCTGTCTTGGCGGCAGCTAAATCTTTTTGTTGCTGTTTGAATTCTGCTACGGCATCTTTCAATAGTTTACTAAAAGGTGTCTCTTGTGTGGGCAATTCAAAATCAAGCGCACTATCCGGTTGGATGGGAACATCTTTTTTCAGTTCAGAGCCGGCAATGACTGGCGCTTGAAATAACTTATTGACGTCTTCTTGCAGTTGAAATTTCGTCTTGATTTCAGCAAATTCTTTTTCCAAATCGGCTTTATCAACAGAAGTTTTGACTAGCTTGCTGTTTAATGAGGCCAACTCTTCTTGGGTGATACCCGCTTTTAGAAATTGATGATCCTCATCAAGATACAAAGCAGAAATGGCTTGTTGCAATGACTTGGCTTCTGCCTGGGCTCTTTCTGCCGCTTGTTCTTGTGCCTGCACCTTTTGCTGTTCTTGTTGCTGGTGGTAGGCATAGCCGCCGCTCCCCGCTGCCAAAACAACAGCTGCCGCCAACAAGAATGGCCACTTCTTGCGACCGCTTTTTGATGGCTCATCAAGAGTCGACTTCGTCACGGCAGGTGCTGTTTGTCCAGAAACATTCGATGACACGGATGCGTTGGGTTCATTTCCTGAGGCTTTCACTGTTTTTGCTGCTGTCGATACTGCAGCAGCTTTGTCTCTGCGGGGTGTTTCAGGGTTAGAATCGACAGTCGAAACACCATTGTGCTGGGCTTTTTGTTCATTTTCCTGCTGGTTTTCTTGTTCATCTTCGAGATTCGCTACTACTTCAGCCTCTACCGGCACTGTCTTTTCAGTAGCATTCTCTTCCTGCTCAGCATCTAGTTGCTCATCAGCCCTTTCTTTTGATGGCAAATCATCTGACTCTTCTGTCACAGGAATGAACGATGCATCGGTAACCGGCGAAACAGTATCTCCATCAGCACTTTCAGTCAGTTCAGACACATTTTGAGCAGCTGCTTCAGCGGTTTCCTTTAGTAAAGGCGCCTCAGCTTCTTCCGTACTTCTTGAAACTTGGGAGGTTTTTACTTCCGCGTGCACTTCTGCCGACTCTGAAATTGGCTGATCTGCTGATTGCACAGGAGCTTTTGTCAGGTTACGCTCCTGTGGCTCGATTGCTGTATCCTTTTCTGGATCATTCTCAGGTAGTTCACCAGATTCTTTTGGTACTTCTGAAGCAGCCGAGGCCGATTCCTTTTCAGAATGTTCCTGCTTGGGTTCAAGGGCTTCGTTACGTTGTGCATCAGCAGGTTCCTTGCGGTTAGCTGCGATCAGCTCCTCCAATGTTGGCCCCTCATCTTCGACACCCATCCGATGTCGCTTGATATACGCAGCCAAGATCGGATTTTCGGAATCCTCTTCCTCTTCGTCTTTTGTTTCCGGTGAAGATAAATTTGGTTCTTGTTGTTCATTCATTTGGGACATCAACGCCCCTAGGGAAACATCTTCAAAATCAGACCAAGAAACGGAATCATTGCTTTTCCGATTTTTTTCATCAATTTCATGTAGTTTTTGTGCGATATTTTCTTTTATTTCATGGCCGCACCGTGGACAAACCAATTTGCCATCCAACGGTTCAAAGCCGCAATGTGGACACTTATCAATCAAAATAGCTTGCTCCTTACTTTGCTCAAGACTAATTGAGCTAGAATACGATTGCCTAACAGTAAATCTATCATATTATCCCGGCCGCGCCAATATTGTGAAGGTTACGATTTCCTTAAATTACTGTGGCGCTATGTAACTGTTTCGAGCTTTTAGGCACGTTATCTACAATTATCAGCGCCAAATAAAAGCGCCTCAAGCATAAGAAAAGCCGCTCTCAGTGAGAAGCGGCTTTAAATGGCTTATTCTAAAAAGTCTTTCAATTGTTTCGAACGAGACGGATGACGCAGTTTGCGAAGTGCTTTCGCTTCAATCTGACGAATCCGTTCACGAGTTACGCCAAACACCTTCCCGACTTCTTCCAATGTACGTGTGCGACCGTCGTCAAGTCCAAAGCGCAGACGCAAGACGTTTTCTTCTCGGTCAGTCAATGTATCCAAAACATCTTCCAATTGCTCTTTCAACAGCTCATAAGCAGCATGATCAGCCGGACTGGTAGCTTCTTGGTCTTCGATAAAATCACCTAAGTGGGAATCGTCTTCTTCACCGATTGGCGTTTCCAAAGATACAGGCTCCTGAGCAATTTTCAAGATTTCACGAACTTTTTCAGTCGGTAGATCCATTTCAGCACCAATTTCTTCTGGTGTCGGTTCCCGACCAAGATCTTGCAACAATTGTCGTTGAATCCGGATCAGCTTATTGATTGTTTCCACCATGTGAACTGGAATACGAATCGTACGGGCTTGGTCCGCGATGGCCCGGGTGATTGCCTGACGGATCCACCAGGTTGCGTAAGTCGAGAATTTGAACCCTTTGCGGTAATCAAATTTCTCAACTGCCTTCATCAGCCCCATATTTCCTTCTTGAATTAAATCCAAGAACTGCATGCCACGTCCGACATAACGTTTCGCGATTGAAACGACTAAACGTAAGTTAGCTTCAGCCAGGCGTTGTTTTGCCTCCTGGTCGCCTTCTTCAATCTTCAATGCCAAAGCGACTTCTTCTTCAGCCGTCAATAGCGGCACCCGACCAATTTCTTTCAAATACATCCGAACAGGATCATTGATTTTGACACCAGTTGGCGCTGAAAGATCTTCATCTTTCGCTTGTGTCGCCTTTTTTTCATCTTTTTTCAAGCTGTGAACAGATGGTTCTCCATTTTCGTCCACCACACTGATACCGGCATCTTCAACCTGCTGGATCAATTTATCCATCCCATCGGCGTCTAAAGAATAAGGTGTGGCCAATTGGTTGGAAAGTTCATCATACACCACTTGTCCTTTGGGTTTGTTTGCTTTGATGAACGCTGCTACTGCCTTGGTGTAGTCTTGCTTTGTTTCGTTTGCCATAATATTAGAAGGCCCCCCTTAAAAAATGTCGGTTTGCTTCAGTTGTTTCCTTAAATTTATAATCTCAACTGCCAACTCGAGTTCCAGTTGCGTATTTCCTACACGACCAGCTTCTTGCTGCCGAATAACTTTTTCATTGATTTCATCAGCTAATCTGGTCTTGTGAAATACCCGTAGGAGCGCACGAATCTCATGTTCGGTACTATCCTCTGGCATCGACAAGGTGGCAATGTTGATCACTTTGTTTTTGATTTCTGAATCATCAAGATAATCCAGAAAGGCGGCAATTTCAAATTCCCCTTTACTTTCGTAAAACGCTTGAAATAACCGATAAATCTGTTGATAGTCCTCATGAAGAAAATGGATGTCTTCTTGCTTCAAGCGAAAAACCAAACGCGGTTCACCAAACAACCGATAAAGCAGCTGTTGCTCCGCACGCTCGCCTTGAGTCAATGGACGTCTGGGACTATTTGGTGGCGCCAGAGAAGCTCCTGCGCCAAACTCCTCATCCGGTGGCGGTGGACCATAATCCTCATAGCCGGAAAAACCAGCCGCGCCATTTCCATAAGTCGAAGTTTGAGAACTACCCTTTTGCTGCACTTTTAAACTGCGCAGCTGCTGCTGCAACGTTTCTCGTTGCAAGTGGAACTCAGTTGCTAATTGAGTAAGATAGTGATCTTGCTGTATCAGTGAATCTACCTTGGTCAATTCTTTCAAAACGGTTTCGATATAGAGCAGTTGATCGTTCTCATTCGCTAAGTTATATTTTCGTCGATAGTAGTCCATCTGGAAGCTGAAGACCGTTTCGCGACCATGACGAGCCAATTGTGCGAAGGCTTCACCGCCAAACTTTTGAACATATTCATCCGGATCCCTACCGTCAGGAATCCTAACAATATCTAATTTCATCCGGCTGTTTTCCGTCAAAAGTGAAATTGCCCGCTGTGTCGCCTCAATGCCGGCATTGTCCCCATCATAACAAATGACAATAGTTTCCGCCATTCTGTCAACCGCAGCAATTTGCTGTTGCGTCAAACTAGTCCCCATGCTGGCAATCCCGTTTTTGATGCCCGAACGCCAAGCAGCGATCACATCCATAAATCCCTCAAATAGATACACCGTACTCTCCTTACGAATCGTACTACGGGCTTTGTCGAAGTTAAACAGCACGTTGCGTTTGTTAAAGAGTTCCGTTTCCGGTGAATTCAAGTACTTGGGTTGATCAGTACCGGGAAAAGCTTCCGTTTTAAAAAAGCGCCCCGAAAAACCAATCGTCTTTCCTTGGGGGTCGCGGATTGGAAACATAATTCGTTGGTAAAAACGGTCAGCCACACTACCGTCATCACGAAGAATGAATAGACCACTGTCAGGATATAGCTCGCGATCAAACTTCTCATTTTTAAAGACTTGCTCTAAAAATTGCCGCTGATTGGGCGCAAATCCAATCCCAAACTCAGCAATCAGCTCGTCTGTCAATCCTCTATCCCGCAGATACTCCAACGCCTGTTCACCAACAGCGGTGTTCATCAGCATATGATGATAAATTTCCTGCGCTTTTTCATGCAACCCAATGAGCTGTCGTTGTTTTGAATTGACAGGACTACCTTGCGCACTTTCACGATATTCCGGTGCTAACGGAATGTTCTCCATGTCCGCCACTTTAGCGACGGCTTCTGGAAAACTAATTCCTTCAATCTCTTCTAAAAAACCAAAAACATTGCCGCTCTTGCCACAACCAAAGCAATGAAAAAACTGCTTATCCTCCGCTACAGAAAATGACGGTGTCTTCTCATTGTGAAAAGGACAGAGTCCAGAGTAGTTTTTGCCGGCTTTTTTCAGTTGCACATATTGGCCGATGACATCGACGATATTCACTTTTCCACGAATCTCATCGATCAGTTGCTGCGGAATCCTAGCCATCTGCCTCACTCCTTCCCCCTGTGTTGAAAGCGGGTCGCTATTCAAATCCGACAGAAAAGACAGCTGACCATATCAAAAGCAAATCCGCTCACCGCTACGAAAGACCGCCGGGTATACCTGTTTTACTTCTTTGTTTCAGTCGTTCTCTTTTGATACATCGAATCCTCTGCGGTAAAAAATCGCACCAATAGACATCAGCGCGACCAACAGAAAGACCCAATTATACATAGTTTATTTTACCACAATGAATTTCATTTTCAAGTCTTTTGCATAAGTCCTTTCAAAGCAAAAAAGAAACGATCATCCGTGAAAATTGAATTTTCTCACGAATGATCTTCTTGATTATTTGTACTTTTCTTCTAAGCGACTCATCCAAGCCCCTAAAGCCGCCCCTGCCACGCACAAGGCAACACTGGCCGCATAGTTTCCCGCGGTGAACCCGCTATAGTCAGTCGGAACAATCATAATCGTGGAGGCTAAAACAATGCCCATGATAAAGTGAAATAGTTGTGGGTAGGCCTTGCTGAAAATGTAATCCATAACTTTCGACAAGCCCAAAACACAAATCACTCCGCCAATTCCGATTGGTAAAATCACACCCATATTAAGGTTTTTGATTCCGTCAGACATAGCTTTATACATCCCCATATATACCAAGAAGTTAGAAGGACTCAGCCCCGGTACAATAATTCCCAAACCAATCAAGCCACCGGCAATCATCCAAGTGAAAAAATTCTGATCTACATGACCAAACAAACCTGAACCTTTCCACAAAAACAACAATCCAGCAGCAAAACTTACGATTAGAATCACAACTTCTCGGGTACTGCGTCCTTTTTTTCCAGCCTCTTTCCACAACGCCGGAATCGTTCCAAGAATACATCCGACAAAAAACCAAAGAACTATGTTTTCATAAGTACCTAATGCAAAGCTAACGACAAAAGAAAGCAAAAAGACGCCGGTTATGCCCCCTAATCCCACCGGAATGAAAAACAAAACATTTTCTTTAAAATTACGGGTAATATGAGCCAGAAAGGAAATGATCCGCTCGTAGATCCCAAAAATCGCAGCCAATGCTCCGCCGCTGACCCCAGGAAGAATAAATCCAGAGCCGATAAACATTCCTTTTACAAAGCGTAGGATCCAGTCGCCGCCTCGCTTATTTTCTGTCATTTCTGTTTGCTTTTCCATGAAAACCAAGCCACCTCTTTTTTTCAAATATTCTTTAGTTTATCACAACTTCAACTTTCGACAACCCTAAAACAAGAAAGCAGTCAGCTCGTATTTCGTCTCATTCCACTTCACGATATCTGCGTAGAACAGATTTCCGCCGTTATGGTACAAAAAACCACCATTGTATAAAAGCGAATGAATTCCCCAGTAGCGGTATTTGGTCTGGTCTGCATTTCCCAGTTTTGGAGATAAGACATCTCGAGAATAGCTTTCAGCAATCTCTTTAGAATTCTTTTTCCCTCTTTCTGCGACATAGTTAATATAGTCAAGTCCAAAGTTATAGGCTTGAATCGCCGTTTCTTCGTCACAACCGGCTGCTTTGGCCTCTTGCAGTGCCTGAGCCAAAAATTTCACACCGGCATCAATTGAGTCGCCTTCATCGGTAATCTTCCCTGATTCACCATACCTGCTTTCAGAACTCTGCATCAAATCCGAATGTTTGCCCTTCGTCTCGGTAAAAATAATTGCTGCAATCAAGTCCGTTTGGTTGGCAATTCCATATTTCTCTGCGGCTTCAGCTATTTCGTCATCGTAACGATGGACATCTTTTAAAATCCGATAGTTTCGAATACCCAGAACAACGCCACCGATGATTAGTAGCAAAATCAGCAAGCCTAGTAAAAATTTCAAAATCCGTTTTATCACACGCTCAACCATCCGTTTTCTTTATAATTTCGTTATTGAAAAAACTCAACTTCTGGGAAATTCCCAGTGAAAGTCCCCTTCAACAATATGAAAATTCGTCTTTTTTCATACTACTATTTTACCTTTTCTTTGACCAGAAATGATCATTTTCTTTTCATAAACTTAAACAACCACCTTACAAAACCGTTCGTCTTGTCACTGAATCATTGTCCAAAAAACAGCAAAGCCGCTATAATATAGAAAAGCAGGTGAAACAGATGGTACAAGAAAAGCACTATGCCATCATGAAAGATGGTACAAAAATCTATTACGAAACTTGTGGCTCTGGTCCAACGCTGGTATTTCTTCATGGAAACGGCAGTAACGGCCGCTTTTTTTCTTATCAGGTCCCATTTTTTGAAAAAAATCATCGACTGATTATCGTAGACAGTCGCGGCCACGGGCATTCTACCAACAATGCCAAAGCCCTCTCTTTCCGGCTGATGGCGGATGACTTATTTACGGTTTTAAAACAAGAGCAGGTGACTATTTGTGATATCGTTGGCTTTTCTGACGGCGCCAATTTGGCTATGAAATTTGCAACTATGCATCCTGAAATGGTGCACAGATTGGTTTTAAATGCCGGAAATACCAATGTCAGTGGTGAAAAACTACTCTCCCGCGCAGCGACCCGTATCTGGTATGGTTGGACCTGGCTTTTGAGCTATTTTGTTCCCGGCTATAAAGCCAAGCTCAAAATAATTGGTTTGATGTTAAAAGACATCGGCGTTTCAAAAGAAGAATTACAACAAATCAAAGCGCCATCTTTGGTCATTGTAGGCAGTCACGATCTAATCAAAGTCCGCCACTCCCAATGGATTGCAAAGAACATTCCCCGCTCTGTTTTTAAACAGGTTTCCGGACAAGGGCACCTGCTAGCCCGTCGCGTCCCCCTTGTCTTCAACCAGGAAGTGGCTGCTTTTTTGGATGTGCCTTTTCCAATTTTCGAAGATCACTTGTGCTAGTATGCTGTCTGATACATTTTCAAATGAAGAGACTCTTTTTGAAGTCTAAAAAAAATGAATTGAAGGTGATGAAATGAAAGCAAGCATTGAATGGATCAAAGCCCATGCTAAAATATTCAAAACAATCTTTCTAGTAGCAGTGGTTGTTATCGTATTTGGAGAATTGATTTCTATTGGTAAAACAGTCAATATTAACCAACTAAAAAACTCCTTTGCCGATATTCCAGTTTATAAAATTATTTTGATGGGAGTTATTGGTATTCTCTCCATATTGCCAATGACTGGCTATGATTTTACTTTGAACCAGATGCTAGATCTCAAACATAAAAAAAGTTATATTCTCGAAACTAGTTGGTTAGTGAACACCATCAATAATATTGCCGGTTTTGGCGGTTTGGTGAGCATTGGCTTACGTTCAGAGTTTTACACAAAAGAAAAAAATAGCAAGGAAGTACTAGGTGCACTGTCGAAGATTCTCTTGTTTCTTGAGTCAGGTCTTTCTATTTTCAGCTTGATTAGTTTCTTCATGGTAATTTCCGGGACCACTGAGTCCTTCTTACGACAATACTGGGTTTGGTTGATCGGCGGCGGTCTATATTTCCCAGCAGTCTATCTATTCACTGCATTAAAGAAAAAAGGTCTTTTGGGCGGACTACAGACAAAATTTCGCCTCCAATTAGCCCTGTCTTCCTTCCTTGAATGGGGCGGTGTTTTAGCGACATTCCTAGTTATCGGCTGGTTTATGGATGTTCATGTGTCCATGTGGAATGTGGTACCTCTTTTTATCGCTTCTTCGGTGATGGGGATTGTCTCCATGATTCCTGGTGCGCTGGGGTCTTTTGATGTCATGATGATCTTGGGCATGTCCAATTTGGGGATTCCACGAGAAACCGTCATCGTTTGGTTGTTGCTGTTCCGCCTCTTTTATTACTTAATTCCCTTCGCTCTTGGAATGGTGCTGTTTTTTAAAAACATCTGGACTCGCTTGGATTCACGCTACGACAGCATTCCAAAAGAGCTAACCTTAGAAATTTTCCATAAAATTGAAGTTTTTATGTTGTATTTCAGCGGCATCATGTTGGTGCTTTTAGCGACGATTCCACAAGCTTTTTCGGAACTCAAATGGCTACAACACTTGAATTTCTTCCGCTATCATGCAATTGTTCAGTTCCCTAATATTATTCTAGGATTTTCTCTTCTAATCATGGGCCGTGGAATCGCTGCCCGGGTCAAACGGGCCTACTTTCCGACGATTGCCTTGTTAAGTATTGCGATTGTTTACAGTTGGTTGATTGACTTTAGTCCAGCAGCTGTAGTTTTATTGAGCTTAATGCTAATAATGATTGTCGTTTCTCGTAGTGAATTGTTTCGGGAGCAGCTTGTTTATTCGTGGGAATGGTTAACCATCGATGCCATTATTATCGGTACGCTGTCTTTGCTATATATCGCGATTGGTGTTTATAATTTGCCTTCTTTTCCTCATCATCGCAACGGCCGGACAATCTCATTTTTCCTGTTTCCTTCTGAGAAACTTTGGTTTTCCGGATTTGTCGCCATCATCATCGTCTCTTTGTTCATCTTGCTCTTTGTTCGTTATCTGCAAGGCTCGAAAAAACAGATGGGCATTTTTTTAGATGAGCAAAAGGTCTTAGCAATTCTTGATAAATTTGGCGGTAACATTGATAGTCAACTGGTCTTTTTAAAAGATAAATCCGTCTATATCTATAATGACGGCAAGGAGGATACCGTCTTCTTCCAATTTGCTACTTACAACAATAAGTGTATCGTTATGGGGGATCCTTCCGGTAAAAAAGAAGACTTTGAAAATGCCTATTATCAGTTCATCCATGAAGCGGATCAATGGTGTTATCAACCGGTCTTTTATGAAACCAATGAAGACAGCGTTATGACGCTTCACGAACTTGGGTATGATTTCATCAAGATGGGTGAAGAAGCCTTGGTGGATTTGGATACCTTCACCACCTCGGGCAAAAAAATGAAAGGAACGCGAGCCGTACTGAACAAAATCGCCAAAGAAGGGTATACCTTTGAAGTGTTGGAGACGCCTTTCTCTGAGACTGACATGCAGGCTTTCCGGCAGATTTCTGATTCTTGGTTGGGAGATCGTAAAGAAAAAGGCTTTTCTCTGGGCTTCTTTTCTGAAAGTTATCTTCAAAGAGGTCCCATGGCAGTGGTAAAAAATACAGATGGCGAGATCGTGTCTTTTGCCAATATCATGCCGACTTACACCAAGGAAATTGGAACCATTGATTTGATGCGCCACCATAGCGACAAGGCCCCTTCTGGCAGCATGGATTTTCTGTTTGTAAATCTTTTCGAATACATGAAAAATCAAGGCATCCGTTACTTTGATTTAGGGATGGCGCCACTGTCGAATGTCGGCAATTCCCGTAAAAGCTTTATTCAGGAACGAATGGCTTACTTGATCTATGAATTTGGTTCTCGCTTTTATTCTTTCCAAGGTTTGCGAGATTACAAAGAAAAATATGCCAGTGAATGGATTTCCCGGTATACTCTTTATTCACGGGACAGTTGGATTGCCTATGTCATGATTGCCATTTTGCTGATTGATAATCGAACCATCGAAAAAGACGGCACCGTGGCCCGCAACCGTAAAAAACGCTGGCTAAAGTTTTAATGATTGTTGAACTATTCAAAAAAGCTGTGAAACTCCCTTATGCATCAGGGTTTCACAGCTTTTTTATAATTACTTTTTAAAAATACACAGGCTATTTTGCAACATTGCCGGCGATATTCAATACATCCCAAGTTCGGGCAAATGGTGGTGCGTACATCAGATCCAACATCCCCAGATCAGCCGTCGTCATCTTAGCCGCAATCGCTGCCGCTAAAACATCGATCCGCAGTGCTGCTCCTTTTTCCCCACCGATTTGGCCGCCTAAAAGCCGGCGAGTCTCCTTTTCGTATACCAGTTTGACTCGAATATCCTTTTGACCAGGATAATAATCCGTCTGATTTTTATCGTCGATTACTATCGCTTTGTAATTTAATCCTAAATTTTTAGCATCGGCTTCTGTCAAACCAGTCCGAGCCAGTTCCAAATCAGTAAACTTGACACCAGACGTTCCCAGCGTGCCTGGATAATTAACTTCTCCACCGGCGATGCTTTCACCGGCGATACGACCCAATTTATTAGCACCAGTAGCCAGTGGGAAATATTTGTCCTCACCTGTGACCTGATGTTTAACCGTCGCGTTATCCCCTGCTGCCCAGACATCTGAAACATTAGTACGGCCTTGTTCATCAACAATCAAAGCACCATTTTTCAGCTTGGCAAATTCCGCCCCCAGAAAATCGTTGGCCGGCCGAACACCGATAGCGACCAAAACCAAGTCAGTTTCATAACGTCCTTTATTGGTTACGACTGCATCAATATGGGTCTTGCCTTCAAATCCGGTAACTGCTTCTCCTACCCGCACATCGACAGCCGCTTTGGCCATCTTGTTTTCCAGCAGTTCAGTAAACTCTTCATCAAAAGAGTCCTTCATCAGGCGATTGTCCAATTGAATGATTCGCACCGATTTTCCTTGATGCAGCAATGCTTCTGTGAATTCAATTCCAATAAAGCCGCCACCGACTACGGTCACATTCTTGACAGCTGGATCTTCCAGCGCCGCTTTTACTTTGATACCGTCAGCCATTGTCTTCAAGGTAAACAGATTATCGAAATCCACCCGATCAACCGGCGGCATAATCACCCGAGACCCGCTAGCGATCATCAGTTTGTCATAACTGTCAGAAAACTCCTCACCTGTCTCCAAGTTTTTCACAGTCACTTTTTTGGCAACGGTGTCCACTGCTGTTACTTCATGATGGAGTTGGATAGTGATTCCCTGCTTTTCAAAGGCTTCTTTGCTGCGGGCAATCATTTTATTTTGATCGGCAAAGAAATCACCAACAAAATAAGGCAGTCCGCAAGCTCCAAAACTAACCAATTCTCCTTTTTCATAAATGACAACTTCCGGAGCCTCAGCCATTTTTTGGACTTTGACGGCTGCACTAGTTCCAGCCGCCGTTCCGCCGATAATTATCGTTTTCATATACGCACCTGCTTTTTTATAATTGCATTCATTTCTATTTTAACCTTCAAGAAACCTTAGCTAGCTTTCCGATTTCCAGAGAAAGAACCAGAAAAACAGACCACAATCTATTCAACGACTGTGGTCTGTTTGTTTCAGACAAATCAAGATTCGATATCAGTTACCATACCTGATCCGACAGTACGTCCGCCTTCACGGATGGAGAAGGTCGTCCCTTGTTCAACAGCGATTGGATGAATCAATTCCACTTCAATCGTTACATTGTCACCAGGCATAACCATTTCAACACCTTCAGGCAATGTAATGGAGCCGGTCACGTCAGTTGTGTGGAAGTAAAATTGTGGACGATAGTTATTGAAGAACGGTGTATGACGGCCGCCTTCTTCTTTCGTCAAGATATAAACTTCCCCTTTGAACTTGGTATGAGGAGTGATGGAACCTGGTTTTGCCAAAACTTGACCACGTTCAATTTCCTCACGGCCGACACCGCGTAGCAGAACGCCGACATTATCTCCGGCTTCACCATAATCCAATGTCTTACGGAACATTTCCAATCCAGTAACAACAGCTTTTTGAGTTTCTGGTTTAATTCCGACAATCTCAACTTCTTCGCTGACTTTAATTGTCCCACGTTCGATACGACCGGAGGCAACAGTCCCACGACCAGTAATAGTGAAGACATCTTCCACTGGCATCAAGAAAGGTTTATCCGTATCACGAACCGGTGTTGGAATGTATTCGTCAACCGTATCCATTAATTCTTCGATAACCTTTTCTTGTTCAGGGTCACCTTCCAAGGCTTTCAAAGCGGATCCTTTGATGACTGGAATATCGTCACCAGGGAAATTATATTCGTTCAGCAATTCGCGAACTTCCATTTCCACCAGATCCAACAATTCGTCGTCATCTACCAAATCAACTTTGTTCAAGAAGACGATAATGTCTTTAACACCTACTTGCCGTGCTAACAAAATATGTTCACGAGTCTGTGGCATTGGCCCATCAGTGGCGGATACTACCAAAATGGCACCATCCATTTGCGCAGCACCTGTAATCATATTCTTTACGTAGTCCGCGTGTCCTGGTGCGTCAATATGAGCATAGTGGCGTTTTTCAGTTTCATATTCAACGTGGGCTGTATTGATTGTGATCCCACGTTCACGTTCTTCGGGAGCGGCATCGATTGCTGCATAGTCTTGTGCGTTTGCCAAACCTTTTTTCGCGAGGACTGTAGTAATGGCAGCTGTCAAAGTGGTTTTACCGTGGTCGACGTGCCCGATCGTTCCGATATTAACGTGTGGTTTGCTTCTGTCGTAATGTTCTTTTGCCATGATTAATCCCTCCAATAAATGTGTGCTTCAACGGTTGGCTTCCGCCTGGCACGACTCGGGTCAAGTGTTCTTGGCTCTCAACAAATCAATTATAGCCTTGTCCCGACACCTTGTAAAAAATTTTCACTCGAAGCACTTACTTTTTGTTAGTTTTTCGAATCTGTCTTTATTATAGGTCAAAAATGATCAAAGTCAAAAGATTTGCTTTAGCTTTCAAAACGCTTTTTATTTAAGTGAAAAAAGTGCCCCTTCAGTCAGCTATACCTTTGGTGATTAGAGCTTCCAACAGCAAGCTGCTGCTTAAATACTGTATAATAGCAGCAAGATTGAATTAATGAGGTGATAATTTTGAAAAAATGGTTTGCAGGTTTATTAGTGTTGGCTGTCTTTTGTGCTGGCAGTTTTTACACCTATCAATATTTTTACGGCGGCAGTAGTTTTTATACAGTGATTCGTGACGAGGGTACAAAATCCGGTAGTGGTGAGGATACTGTCTACGTCTACAAACAAGCTGCCTACGATGACCAAGGCGACCGAGTCTCAGTAGAAATGCGGGAGTATCGCAAACAACCTCTGCGACAGGGGGCTTATTTGAAGCTGTTGGTCAATCCGCAAAAAGGAGTACTTAGTTGGGAAGAAATTTCTGCCGATCAGGTGCCGAAAAAAGCCCTAGATCAATTAGAATAGGCATTTCCAAAGATTTAGCAAGCCCAACAACCGGCAACTGACCGGATACCGTCAGTCAAAACTATAATCTAAAAAAGCCCAGCTGTATCTTGACAGTCCTCTGTGGTTTCGGCAATCACTTTTTTCGAACACGCCACAGGTATGACAAAGGTCCAATTGGGCTTTTTTAATAACTCATATTTCACGTCGCACACTTGCTCACAGAGATCTTTTCACAAACGATTAACGACATCTTCTACGTTTTTGATGGTCACTGAGATAGTCCCATCAGGATTGTTGACAAACTCAATCAAATTCGGATCACGGTAAACATCCAAAGGAACAATCAGTTCAATACCATTGGAAAGCTTCAATTTCTGTTTTCCATACTTCTTTTCTGTCAATTCTTTGACTTCTCGCAGCAGCGGCGCGCGATCCACGAATCCTTTTTCTGCAACTTCTTCTTTAAAAGCCAATTTGGCCGTGATGTTGTCTTTGAAAACTTTTTCAGCTACCTCTTCAACAGCCAGTTCCCCATTTTCTTCAATGGAATCATAGACTGCCTCTTTGACATCAGCAATCAGATCATGCTTTGGCGCATCGAATTTTTTGCCAATTTTTTCGGCAACTCGTTTGATTACTTTGACATTGTCCTCCAAAGAAAGTTGTGGCTGGCTTTCGATGACTTCAGTAGAAAAATACAGCCGCTTTTCACCAGAAAAGGTGTATTTTTTTTCGACCAACTCATAGGCCATTGTCGTCAAATCAACTGTCAAACCTTCATCAGCCTTTTGGGTCTTATTAGCCAAGATTGCCCGATTAATGATCAGCTGATTTTTCAAACCGGCGTCCTCGCTGTCCACGTAGTGAGTATAGCCTTCGTTGTAGTTTACTTTCAAAAAAGCCACATGCAGCGCCGTATCCAGTTCATACAACACCACAAACACATCACATCCCGGTGCATCTTCACTTTGATTGTAGTTTTCATACCAAAGCTGCGTCAAATCTGCCGACGCTGTCACAAAATCTTGAGGCAGCCGTTTGATCATCTCAGTAAATGGCGCTGCTTCTGCCAATATGCCGGTTTTGGTTTGAGGTGTTGACAGCTTTTGAATCTTTTTTGTCAAATATTCTCGAATATATGCTGTCGTCAAATCCAGCGGTACTTGAGAAAATACCGGTGCACCGGACTCGCGATCTAGCAAATGTAGAATCGCTTGTTTCAAATAAATATCCATTTTGTCTCGTTCCTTCTTTTATAACCTGCAGGCAGGATTTTTTTCATGCCCGTTTAGTTTACACAAAATGATAGCTAAAAAACAAGTCAATGGCGACTGACTAAATCAAAGAGGGTTTCAGCCAAATTATCTGCTCCTGATGTCGGCGCCTGATTTGCTAGCAGGATTACCAATGTTTCGTTTGTCTCATCGCCATAGACAGCTGTATCAAAACCGCCTAGAGAGCCGTGAATCATTTTTCGCCCAGCTTCGTGCCAGAGCCCGCCACTGTAACTTTCTGAATCGACAGCTGCCATTTGGTGATACTCCGCCTTTGATAAAAGTCGCCCGTCGATTAACCCTTGTTGAACAGTCCATAAATCAGCTGCAGTCATATACAAATTGCCCGCCCCCAACAGACTTGAAAACAAACGCCGGCTGTTGTCAAAATCATCATCGCGATAATCCAGTCCCCACTCATGACGATAAGCTTGGGGGATGACTACACTCTCGGGAAGTTGATCCCAAGACCACGTATGTTTCAAATGAAGAGGCGCAATAATGCGTTGTTGCAGGTTTTCTTCATAACTTTTCCCAGTCAGTTTAATGATGATTCCCGCCAAAAGTGTATAATTGGCATTCGTATAGGAAAACTCCTGCTCATTGCCACTGGACAATTCATCAAGGGTATACTCCAACTGCTCGTCTTCAGTAGTCAATACAGACGGAGGCGCGGTCTCTGCCATTTGAATACCCGAGTTGTGATCTAGAAGTTGACGCACTGTAATCTGATTGCTGTCACTTATTTCAGGATAAAATTCTGCTAATGAAGTGTCATAGGTTATGAGTTTTTCTGACACCAGCTGCTGAATCATGACAGCGGTCATAAATTTTTGCAATGAAGCCACTGGATAGGCAACTTCCTCGTCATTTAATTGTTTTTCTTTAAGATTGGCAAAACCAAAAGATTCCTGAAAAATCGGCTGGCCATCATGTATGATCAATGCGGTCCCTTTGAAGGATTGTTGCCGCAATTCGTTTTCAATTTCTGTCTTCATCAAAGGAGAATCTTCATTTTCCTGCAGCAAGGTAGCCGCAAAAACCGGCTGTGGCGAATCTGAGAAGACCGCATCTTTGCCTACTGCTGCGCCCCAAAGAACTGACCCCAGCAAAAGCACGCTTAAAAAAAGACTGCTGATTATTTTTTTCATGTTATTTCCTCTCCATTCGTCTTTCGCTATTCTAATCTCTTTCAGCACTTTTTTCAGCGATTTAATCAATTTGTCATCTAATTGTTGAAAATGCAAAATTCAGGATTTTTCGGCAAGATTGCGCTACACTTGGTTTGTTATAAATATTACCCAGAATCAGTGAAGCTGCTTCTTCAAAAACGCTTAAACTCTTCTAAAAAATGTGGAGGGGATCAGCCCTTATTTTTTGCTTGAGACTTGAGCGAGTCTTGAGGATAGTCGGTTTAATAAAAAGGAGGAACTAACGCTATGCAATCGTTGACATCAACCTATACTTTGGCAAATGGAATCAAGATCCCGGTAGTCGGCTTTGGAACTTGGCAGACACCTGATGGGGAAGTCGCCGTTTCTTCAGTCAAATCTGCACTGGCAAATGGCTACCGTCACATTGACACTGCACAGGCCTATAAAAATGAAGAAGGTGTCGGCCGCGCACTCAAGGAAAGTGGTATTCCCAGAGAAGAGATTTTTCTGACTACCAAATTGTGGAATAAAAATCATAGTTACGATTTAGCAATGTCTTCTTTTGCCGAATCACTGGAGAAATTACAAACAGACTACGTGGACTTATTTTTAATCCACTGGCCGAATCCTGTCGATTTCAGAGATCACTGGCAAAATGCCAATGCCGAATCGTGGCGGGCAATGGAGGACCTGTACGAGGCGGGTAAAATCAAAGCCATTGGTATTTCTAATTTCCGACCTCACCACATAGAAGAACTGAAAAAAACAGCGAAAATTATGCCTATGGTCAACCAGATCTTTTTGGCACCCGGTGAAAAACAAGAAGAGGTTGTTTCCTATTGTGAAGACAACGATATTTTATTGGAAGCTTACAGCCCTCTTGGAACTGGCAAAATTTTCGAAGTTCCTGAAATGAAGGCACTGGCGGAAAAACACAACCGTTCCATCGCACAAATTGCTTTACGTTGGTCCTTGCAACACGGCTTTTTACCTCTACCAAAATCTGTTACTCCAAGCCGAATTAAAGAAAACGCGCAACTCTTTGATTTTGAATTGAGCAAAACAGACATGGCACAAATTGACGCGCTGGATGGTGTGGTTGGTAAAGCTGGCGACCCCGATCAAACGACCTTTTAAGGTGCCTGCAATGAATATCTCTGTTCGTTTAAACGCATTGCCGGAAAACGTCAAACAAACTTTTCATAAAGATTTTGTTTTTTTAATCTTTCCTGACAAAATCCAACATTTTCCAGCCCGCAATTGGACCAAAGAGCAAATTTTGGAAAAGCTCCATGAGTATCTGGGGACTACCATTGATTATCAACAATGGCAGGGCCATTTAATCGCAAGTTCGCCTGATAAAAAAATGGCTATTCTTCTCCCCAATCGTCACATGCTATGAGTTGTTGAAAGAATCCTTGACGAAGTTTTCTTTACAGAAAACTTTCCGCCAAGGATTCTTTTTTTACATAGGGCTTTTCAAAAAACGATTTATTCTTTATAATCAGATGGGATTTTACTCGTTTTCGCGGTTTGAATAACGGTGGTCAGATTGCAGCAAGTTAGTGAAGTAATCGAACAGACTTTCTTCCTCACCTTTGCCTCAGTCCCTCACGGCAAAAGACATTCTGACTCTCAGGTAGGGTCAGTTTCTCGGATACCGTTGTTTTATTCAAACCGCCCTCAACACAAATTAAAAAGGAGCCTTAAAATGAAGAAAAAGCAAAAAGAAAAGCTGATGAAAGCTTTCCGTCCCTCTTTTGAAAATGCCCGTCAACAATTGTTTCAACATCTGGAAAACAAAGCCGATGAATTATACGATTTGGCAATCTCGGTGAAACTCAATCCTAAAAAGCAGGATGAACTGCTAATTGAGAATCAAGGTCCCACGACTCGGGACAAACAGCTGACAGTCCCTATCGATCAAAGCTTCACCACAATTATCAAACGGATTCAAGAGCGGGAAAAAGGGCTGTTGGACCAATTTGCTACGAATCTGACACACGAAATCGCGAACTATTGGTATGTTCCAGCAGTGAAAGCTCCAGAAACAGAATCAGCTGTTGCGACAACCAAAACTGTCGCTGAAGCCAAAACTACCAATGAGGCTGCTAAAACAACCGCAACACCTGCAGTTGAAAAAGCAGATGAACAAACAGCTGTTGCAGCAAGTACAGAAACGGCGGCCACAGATTCTATGTCCCTTGCCGCTTTCACCGCAGCTATCCAGCAATTTCCTAAATTCTTTGTGGATCAAGATACCGAAGCAATTTTAGTAAAAGAAAAAACACCGAAGGAAGATCGGCTGTTGGCAACTATTTCCCGCCATACTGTTGGCGAATTTGTAATCGAAAAAGCATTGGATCGCAAATACAAATTGAAGACTGAAGTCATTCCAGTCATCGAAACCTTGGCAAACACCCCTCTTGCTGAACGCTGAGGACAAGTTGTCGTTTTCTGAACTAATCTGAACTAAACCCAAAAGAGCGTCCCCCTAAGCCGGCTATCGGCCTTAGGGGGACGCTCTTTTGACGCTTTTATTCTCAATTATTTCGCAGTGTTGCCAATAAACGCTTAGCAGCTGCTTCATTCATAACCGGTTCTCTTTTTAACAGGCGGCTGACTGCCTGCACTTCCTCTTCTTTGGCTCCGACTGACAGCGCCAACGAACGCGCTTGCAGTGCCATGTGACCTTTTTGAATGCCTTCTGAAACCAACGCCCGCAATGCTGCCAAGTTCTGGACGAGACCACCGGCAACAATCACTGAAGCCAGTTCTGCCGCTGTCGTCACAGCCATTAGTTGCAGGGCGGCTTGCGCCTTTGGCAGAACCCGAGTACCGCCACCAACAATTCCCACGGACAGTGGCAGCGTCAACTCCCCTACCAGTTGGTCTTCTTCCACCCGCCATTGACTCAGACCACGATACTGTCCGTCTTTTACTGCAAAAGCATGACAGGCGGCTGCTTGTGCCCGAGTATCATTTCCAGTGGCAAGCAAGATTCCCTCGATGCCGTTCATGATACCTTTATTATGGGTGGCTGCTCGATAAGGGTCCAGTTGCGCCAGACGTGAGGCGGCTGCAATACGCTTCGCGGTTTCCAAGCCATCCTCATTACGGCTAAGTTTTGCTACCGGTATACGGCAAACCGCGGTTACTAACGCTTCTGTCGTCAAATTGGACAAGATACTCAGCAAGACATTTTCTTCCGGTAAGGCTTCTCGCAAAAAAGTGGCACAAGCTTCCAAGATAGTATTGATAATATTAGCACCCATCGCATCTTTGGTGTCTGCTAAAAAATCAACGGAAACAAAGTCATCACCAATTTTACGTACCTGAATCTCTCGTAAACCGCCGCCTCTGGCATAGATGGAAGGGTAAGCATTTTCAGCAAGAGCAAAGAGCTGCTTTTTAGCAGCAGCGACAAAAGCCGCAACTTTGTCCTGATCTGCAACTTGACTGAAGACAATTTGCCCTCGTGCCAAACGTTCAGGGGCAAATGTTGTGATTTCCCCGGCCATCTTACTGCCATTGCTCATGGCGGCAATCACAGAAGGCTCTTCAGTGGCTACCGGAACAGTATATTTTTTACCGTTAACGATTAAATCCGGGACTACTCCCATGGGAATCTCAACTTCACTGATGCGATTTTCAATCAAATGATCTGCAATATCTGCTGCCAATGTCGTCTTTTCCAGTTCTTCTTTCAGCTGGGTATCAAGGATTCCTCGAGTTTCCAAATCTGCCAAGCGTTCTGCCGTCGTCAGCTCATAGAAGCGCTGGCGTTTTTTTTTTTGATTCGACGTTTTTTTTGGCACTGCTTCCAAAAGGACAGCCAATCCCAGTCCGCCACCAATACAAAGGGAAGCAACACCGTAACGTTTGTGTTGAGTTTGCAATTGATGCCCCAACGTCGTCAAAATTCTGGCCCCGGTCGCACCAATTGCATGCCCCAGTGAGATTCCGCCACCATAGATATTGATTTTTTCGGCAGGGATTTCCAGTTCTCGCTCCACCACAATAGAAGAAGCAGCAAACGCTTCATTGATTTCAAACAAATCGATGTCAGCAAGGGTTAGATCAGCCTTTTCCAACAGCTTACGGATGGCAGTAATCGGTGCAATCCCCATTACTGCGGGGTCGATGCCAATCTCTGAGACCTCTTTAATGACTGCCAAATAAGGCAGCCCCTTTTGATCCGCATAATCCTTGGAGGCCACTAGCAACGCAGCCGCCCCGTCATTGATTGTCGAAGCATTCCCGGCCGTTACGGTGCCCTCTTTTTTGAAAGCAGTTTTAAGGGTGGCCAGTTTTTCTACTGTGGAACCTGGGCGGATTCCTTCGTCTGCCGTCATTGTTCCTTCAGCTAAGGAAATGGGCACGATCTCCGCCTCAAAAAGACCCGCGGCACGGGCTGCTGCCGCTTTATTTTGTGAGTGAACAGCAAAAGCATCTTGTTCTTTACGACTGATGTGGTACTTTTCTGCAACATTTTCTGCAGTCAACCCCATGTGTTTTTCACTTTGGGCATCCGTCAGGCCATCGATGATCATGCTGGAGATGGGGGTGTCATATTCTCCACTTGCCGCATCAAATACTTGCAGCTGAGGTGCCCTGGTCATACTTTCAATACCACCAGCCAGTACCACCTCTGTTTCTCCTAGCAAAATCGCTTGACGAGCCAACAAGACTGCCTTCATCCCCGATCCGCAGACCTCATTGATTGTTGCTGCCGGAACGCTGTAATCTAATCCAGCCGCTAACGAAATCTGTCGAGCAGGATTTTGTCCGTTGCCCGCCTGTAAAACATTGCCAAAGTATACTTGGTGAATATCCTCTTTTACCTGTGGATATTTGTTTAATAAAGCTTGCGTCACCTTGGTTCCTAATTGAACAGCCGTAAAATCTTTCAATTGCCCTTTGTATTTGCCAATGGGTGTTCGCAATCCGTCTAAAATGACAACTTCTTTCATGAAGTCACCTCCACCTTGCAATATAACATTTCTATCCATAAAAACAAATAACATTTCTTCCGTGGCTGTCTAGCTCTCAAAAAGTTTTAACAAACTTTAAATAATCACTTTTTGCTTTCGCAAGCGCAGGATTTTGTGCTAATTTAATAGAGGAATTAACCCTACATTTGAAAAAAATATAGCAAAACACAAAGACACTTTTCGCTCTGTCTTTGTGACCATCCAGGAGGCCCGAAATGACTGCAGGGATCGATAAAATAAACTTTTTTGTACCGCCGTACTACTTGGATATGAAAGATCTGGCCCACGCTCGCAATGTGAATCCAGACAAGTTCACCATTGGAATCGGACAAGATCAAATGGCGATCTCTCCGGTTTCTTATGACATCATCACGATGGCTGCCAATGCTGCACTGCCACTTCTCACCGAAGAAGACAAGCAAGCCATTGACTTGGTGATTGTGGGAACCGAATCCAGCATTGATGAGTCAAAAGCTGCTGCCGTGATTCTTCATGGCTTGCTGGGTATCCAACCTTTTGCTCGCGCCATCGAATTGAAAGAAGCTTGCTATAGCGCAACTGCCGGCCTACAATTTGCCAAAGAGTATGTCTTGCGCCATCCAAACCGCAAAGCTTTAGTAATCGCCGCTGATATCGCCCGTTACGGCTTGAACTCTGGAGGCGAACCGACACAAGGCGCCGGCGCTGTGGCAATGGTCATCAGTTCAGAGCCCCGAATTTTAGCCCTTTCAGACGAAAGTGTCGCTTTGACTCAGGATATTTATGACTTTTGGCGTCCTACCGGTACCGAATATCCAGTAGTAGACGGCCCGTTATCAAATGCTACGTATATCGAATCCTTCCAACGAGTTTGGCAGGAATTTGGTCGGCGCTATCAGAAAAGTTTGGCAGACTTTGCGGCCCTGAGTTTCCACATTCCTTATACTAAAATGGGCAAAAAAGCTTTGTTGGCAGGCTTGGCTTCTGAAAGTGAGGAAGAACAAGCACGGATTCTCACACAGTACGAAGAAAGTATCCGTTACAGCCGCCGCGTCGGCAATCTGTACACCGGTTCGTTGTACTTGGGACTGATTTCGCTTCTTGAAAATAGTCAGCAGCTTCAAGCTGGTGACCAAGTGGGCCTATTCAGCTATGGTTCAGGAGCTGTCGCCGAGTTCTTCACCGGAACTTTGCAAGAAGGCTTTACTGATCATCTGAGAAAAAACCAGCACGAAGCACTCCTAGATGCACGAATTCGTTTATCAGTTGCCGAATACGAAGCAATGTTCAGCACCGAACTGACAAATGCCAATCTGGCAGCTGATCCAGATACGACACCTTTTCGTCTGGCCGCAATTCATCAGCAAATCAGAGAATATCGCGCCTAAATCTGTGAGACTTGTCTTCTTTTGCGTTCGTTTTATTCTATGAAATTCAATGGTAATCTCAAATAAAAAAATCCTCCGGGCTCTGGGAAAAGTCATCGCCAGAACCTGGGGGATTTTTGCTGCTCTTTTTCACTGATAGGTCAGGAATTATTAGCCTGTTTTGCCATGAACTCTGCTAGTTGCTTCTCTGAGGGCATACCGCTTTGGGCGCCCATTTTTGTGACAGACAACGAAGCCCCAAATGAAGCTTTCAATACAGCTGTCTCCAGCGGTTCCTTTTTAGCAAGAGTTGCTGCCAAAATGCCATTGAAAGTATCTCCAGCACCTGTCGTATCGGTAACAGCCATCCTAGGCGCTGCCACGGTCTTCACCTTCCCCTCCAGGACATAAGAGACCCCATTACTGCCACGAGTAACAATCAGCTGGGTTTCTTGTTTTTTTGACCAGGATAGCATGGCCGCTTCCACATCAAATGATTCCGTCTCTGAACTGGTTTGGACCATCCGTCTGAATTCTCGTTCATTTGGTGTGATGTAATCGACAAATGGTAACATCGCTTCCACTGCTTCGTGGTAGGGAGCCGGATTCAAAATAGTGATTAGCCCTTTTTCCTTGGCTCGTTTAAAGGCATCCATCACAGTCGCCGGGGGAATTTCTAACTGAGCAAGCAGAACTTGAGCTTGTTCCAGCACATCCTCTTTCAAGTCATCCGGTGTAACTAGCTGATTAGCTCCTGGCAAGACGACGATTGCATTGTCTTCTGGTAGCTTCATGATAGCAGCCGTACCGGTGAATGCACCAGCTTCCAATTTCACCTGACTCATATCGATTGCTGCCATGTTCATATGAATCATCAGCTTGTCACCAAATGTATCGTTACCAACTTTTCCTACCAACGTCACCGGAACGCCTAAACGACGGCATGCCACTGCTTGATTTGCACCTTTGCCACCAAAAAAATAGCTAACATTGTCACCAAGAACAGTCTCCCCGATACTGGGCATTTTTGAAACTTCCATGACGAGATCCATATTTAAACTTCCCAGTACTAGAACCTTCATTTTTGCGCCTCGTCTGCATTAAGACATTCTTCATCGGACAGTGTTCGAATCACGCGACAAGGGGTACCAAATGCCAAGACATTTGCGGGAATATCCTTTGTCACTAGGCTGTGAGCTCCGATTACTGAGTTTTCACCAATACTGACTCCCGGTAAAACGGTAACGCCCGCTCCTAACCAGACATTGTTGCCAATCGTCACGGGTTTGTTGAATTGGGCTTGCTGCAGCCGCAATTGTGGTGACAATGGATGCCCTGCCGTACACAAGCTGACATTTGGCCCCATCATTACCTTGTCACCAATCGTAATCTTCGTGTCATCCACTAACGTCAGGTGGGAATTAGCATAAACATTCTTACCAAAATAGGTATTTTTCCCCCAATTTGCCGAAAAAGGTGGTTCGATATATGAACCCTCCCCAAAATCACCTAACAACTGCTGCAAGATGGCTTGTTTTTCTGCACCTTTACTTGGCAAGGTATGATTGAACTGAAACAACAAGTCACGATAACGGGCCTGTTCCTTCAAGATTTCTTCGTTTTCAAAATAGATTTCGCCGGAATCCATCTGCTCTTTTATTTTTTCTGTCTCCACAAAACTCACCCTTCTTTTCTGAAATCACTTGCCTTTTTATTATAGCACGGGAAAGCTCCTCTTCAGCTTGAAAGGGTGATTTTTCAACCTTTGCCCACAACACATTTTTTACCAAATGAAAAAATACTTAACAGTTATCGGATAGAACAAAGCCTCTACTTTTCCAACAAAAAAACAGACAGTTCCTCGAATGAGAAAACTGTCTGCTTCTAAACTTCTAATCTGCTCGCAAGGCAATGGCCGCATCTTTTTTAGCAGCCATTCGTGCGGGAATGTGTCCACCCATGATCGTCAGAACTGTTGAAATAATCACTAGGATTACTGCATGTCCAATATCCAACTGTGCCACATTTTTTAGCTCCGTCAATTTATAAATTATAGAATTGATAGGGAACGTCGCCAGATACGCAATCACTACACCCAACGTACCGGAGAAGACACCCAAAATCGCTGTCTCTGCATCAAAGACCCGCGTGATGTCTTTTTTCCGAGCCCCCAAAGCTTTCAAGACGCCAATTTCCTTTGTACGCTCAATGACTGACGTATAAGTGATGATGGCAATCATAATCATGCTGGTGACAAGTGAGATACCAGCAAAAGCTACCAACACATAGGTAATCGCGTCCATCAAGCCACCAGTCAACTCAGTCATCGTTCCAGCTAAATCTGAATAAACGATTTTATCTGCTTTTGATTTGCCTTTGTTCCAAGCATCCAGATAGTCCAAAATCTTATCTTTATCCTTGAAGTTGTTAGGATAAATCATCATGGAATAAGGAATGCCACTAGCCCCCAGATAATCCAACAGATTGTCTTTGGCTGTCTGATCCAATTTTTCGTTAGACATGACATTCACATCACTGTCTTTTTGTGCTTTGACAATTGCTGAGTCTTGGTTGGTTTTAATGACTTGTTGTGCCAAACTGTCGCTATAGGCAATCCCTGGTGCCAAAAGGTCCATGGTTGCCGAAGATTTAACTCGTAGAATCCCGGAAATTGTCAGCTCTTCATTGTTCTCGTTTTGGTAAACAGCTTCCAAATCCTGATTAGGCATAAAGTTTCCTGTAGGTAACTGTGTATAGTATGCATCATTGTAAATCAGTTTGAGCTTAGTTCCTATCAGCTCATCAAAAGACAGTTCTTCTCCGTCTTTGACATCAAACCCAAGATTTTTCAAACCATTGATATTGGTATTGTTGTTTTTATCCACCACTAATACCAAATCGGTGTCTTTTTCCGGATAGCTGCCTGCCAAAAGCGAATAGTTATCTTTCAAAAAGTTGGTGCCGTCTTTTTGCAACTGCTTCGGAAATGAGGAGACGCCGACACCGGTTACAGAAGACATCATGGACATCATAGAGCCGGTATCCGGATTGTCCGGAGAATCGTTAGACAGTTTAACATTTTGGGCTTTGCCGTCTACTTCTCGCATCAAATTCAAATTCACTAAGCGGGTATAGCCAATATTATTGGACAGCTCAGGATCGATATCATTGATGTAATCCACATAAGACTGATCCAATTTATTGATGTGCTGTGCCTGGTCTGCAGCACTGGTTTTAGCAGTGATGGTCTTTTCTTTCGGGAAGTCAGCTTGCGAGGAGTCCCCTGTCATCGTCTGACGGTCCTCTTCGGTGGTAATCTTGGAAATAGTAATAGGGAATTTTGCCAAAGTTTCAGCCTGAGTCGTATCAATCTGCTTTTGGAACCCATTTGACAAGGACAAGACGATAGCAATTCCGATGATCCCGATACTGGAGGCAAAAGCGGTCAGAAACGTTCGGCCTTTTTTGGTACGAATATTATTGAAAGACAGATGAAGAGCCGTAGTGAATTTCATCTTAGTATGCTTCAGATTGAACAAGTCTGGTTTTGGCCGCTCTTTATGAGGATTGGAGTCGTGACGAATCTGTCCATCAGCAAACTCAATAATTCGATCCGCATATTGGTGCGCCAGCTGTGGATTGTGGGTAACCATGATTACCAATTTTTCCCGGGAAAGCTCTTGGATTAGTTCCATAATCTGAAGGCTCGTTTCAGAATCCAAAGCACCAGTAGGCTCATCACATAATAAGATATCTGGATCATTGGCCAGTGCCCGTGCGATAGCTACCCGCTGCATCTGCCCACCGGAAAGCTGATTCGGCTTTTTATGCATATGGTCTTTTAAGCCGACTCTGGTCAAGGCATCTTCTGCCCGCCGTGTTTTTTCTTCTTTTGAGACACCGCTCAGGGTCATCCCCAACTCAACATTGTCAATAATCCCCAGATGGCTAATCAAATTGTAGCTTTGGAAAACAAAGCCAATGGAGTTGTTACGGTAAGCATCCCAATCACTGTCTTTAAATGTTTTGGTGGACTTGCCATTGATGACCATGTCACCTGAATCATAGTTGTCCAAGCCACCGATGACATTTAACATTGTCGTTTTTCCGGAACCACTAGGGCCCAAAATGGCTACAAATTCCTGTTTACGAAAAGCAACGGAAACACCGTCCAATGCTTTAGTGGTAGTTTCTCCCACCGTATAATACTTTTTAATATCCTTTAATTCCAGCATGTGATCCCTCCTGTTTTTCTTCTTGCCGCGGATCCATATTCTGCTAAGTTGTCGCAATCCAGCTGTCTTCACAACGGTTCATGTCACAGAAATTATCCCATAATCTGCGGATTTTTTCGGAGATAATGCTCTCCTCATTAACAGGAACAGCATATCATCCTTTTATGAACTGAAAATGAAATCCAAGCGATTTTCATGAACTTGTATCATAACCGGTAAAAATGCTAAACTCTGAGTAACAAAATGAGTAGCAAATTTTTTCTAAGGAGTACACTTATGAACAAGATTCTGGTAATCGAAGACGAGCCAAACTTGAGTCGTTTATATGAGCGAGTCTTGACCGACCACCATTTTCAAGTGGTTACTGCTGAAAATGGAGAACAGGCATTGACTAAACTGGAGGACCATCATATTGATCTGGTCATCACCGATATTATGATGCCGGAAATGGATGGTTTCCAGTTTACTCATTTGATTCGGCAAAGCGGCTACGATTTGCCGATTTTAGTGATTACTGCCAAAGATAGTTTCGCTGATAAAAAACACGGCTTTCGTCTGGGAGCCGATGATTACATGGTGAAACCGGTCAACTTGGAGGAGATGTTGCTGCGGGTTGAGGCTCTTTTGCGCCGTGCCAAGATCGCCCACGAGCAAGAACTGACAGTTGGCAAGACAACCTTAAATCAACAAGAGCTGACTTTGACACGCGAAAAAGAAGTTCTCTGGCTACGGAACAAGGAATTTCAACTGCTGTATAAATTACTGAGCTATCCCAATAAAATTTTTACCCGTCAACAACTGATGGCTGAATTATGGGGACTAGACAACCAAAGCGATGAGCGCACAGTGGATGTCCATATCAAGCGTTTGAGAGAACAGCTGCAACGCAACCCCGATTTTGATATTGTTACCATCCGAGGTCTTGGCTATAAGGCGGTGCTCACCTATGAAGCATAAAATTTATTCTAAGCTGTGGATCTATTTTTCCTGTCTCGTCTTTTTGGCCTTGGTCTTCTTTTCTATTCTGATGGGAACCCTGATTCTTTTCTTGTCTCGTCAAGGGTTGATTCAACCCCGTGGAGACAATCACCTATTCATCATTTTCATTCTTCTAGCCTTCAGCGTATTGGTAGGAACCGGTTCTTCAGCAGTTGTTGGCCGTCGAATCTTAGCTCCTGTCAAAGAGCTCTCAGAAAAAATGAATAAAGTCGCTTCTGGAGACTTCACTGTGCAAGCCGATTCCGATCAGAAAATCGAAGAAATCCAAAATTTGTTCGCCGATTTCAATGTCATGGTGGCTGAACTCAGCAGCACTGAAACCTTGCGCAACGATTTCGTTGCCAATGTTTCCCATGAATTCAAAACACCCATTGCCACGATTCAAGGTTATATTCAATTGCTGCAACACGGTAGCCTCAGCCAATCTGAAAAAGCCGACTACTATCACCGCATCCTTGAAGGAACCCAACAGCTGGCAAATCTCAGTGACAATATCCTGCGCTTAACAAAACTCGAAACTCAAAACCTGCCCATCGAAAAAGAATCCTTCCGAATCGACGAGCAGATTCGAGAAGTTCTCTTGTTTTTACAACCCCGTTGGGAAGAAAAGCAGCTGGACTTGGATCTGCATTTACCTAAAACAAACTACGTCGGAAACGAAGAGCTCTTGTACCAAGTCTGGTTAAATTTAATGGACAATGCGATCAAGTACTCTAACCCCAAAGAAACCGTTACGGTAACTTTGTGCGACACTGACGAAGCATTAGTCATCCGTTTTACCGACCGCGGGACAGCCATCCCGGAAACCGAATTAAAACGGATTTTCGACAAATTTTATCAAGGGGACACCAGTCGCAAAACCGCTGGTAACGGCTTAGGCCTGGCTTTGGTACGAGAAATTCTTCAACTTCATGACGGTCGTGTCCAAGCCGAGCTCTTGCCCGAACACAAAACTTGCTTCACCGTCTTTCTCCCCCATCCGCAGGAATAAACCACCCTTCCTAAAAAGTCATTACAAACGGTGCGGTAAAATCGCTGTTTTTTCGCGATTTTACCGCTTCTTAGTGGCTTTTTTTCTCTTTTTTCTTTTTCTTTCCTTTCATAGTAACCTTCTCTTGATTTCTGCCGCCCCTATTTCCCTCCCTTTTCTGTTTAAAACCGCACAATTATTCAGAAAATTGCAAAATCAGATTGACTTATTCACTTGAATTCCTGTATAATTTAAAAAATATCTTTGAAATTTTGATAAAATATCCAGTTTTCTTTCAAAGATGCAATTTTGCTTTCAAAAATAGTGACACCCAGCCGCCTTGGAACCGTTGACCGGATCTGCACCAATCACCATCATTCATCGCAGTTTTGGCTCATCCAGATGAATACACCTGAAAGGTTTGCCGGAGTGATTGTAGTGAGACGCCCCATTTGGCAAATGCTGAATGGTTTTTTTGTCTATTGGGACATGGCACAAAACGCCGCGGATGGTCGAGGAAAAATGTTGGGTAGCTTTTATGAGGGCAAGAATACCAGACACGGGGGAATGAAAAATGAAAATGAAAAAGTGGACAAGAGCAACACTGTTGGCAGTTTGTTTGTTAAGTATCAGCGCCTGCGGAAATGCTACTCCTGCTAGCGACAGCAGCAATGCAGCAGCTGACGATGGAAAGAAAAAGGTTGGCGTCTTGCAATTGGTGGCTCATGCCTCTCTTGATGCATCCTACGAAGGTTTTTTGGAAGGCTTAGCAGAAAACGGCTACCCGGAAGACAAGATTCAACTGGATTATCAAAATGCCCAAAACGATCAGGCCAATCTGAAATCCATGAGTGAAAAACTGGTCAAGGCAAAACCCGACGTATTATTGGCAATTGCAACACCGGCAGCTCAGGCATTAGCCAATGAGACCAAAGATTTGCCTATTACAGTGACTGCAGTCACCGATTTGGCAGGAGCAAAACTGGTTGCCAGCAACGAAAAACCCGGGGGCAATGTCACCGGCACCACAGACTGGGCTCCAGTTGAAAAGCAAATCGACTTGCTTTTGTCTATCGTGCCTGATGCGAAAACAATCGGTATTGCCTACAATGCTGGTGAAACCAACTCTAAAATTCAAGCGGACGCAGCCGAAAAAGCCCTGAAAAAAGCTGGTGTCAATGCGAAAGTACTAACTGCCAATACCACCAATGATGTGCAACAAGTCATGACTAGTTTGGCCAAAGATGTCGAAGGAATTTACATCCCCACTGACAATACCTTTGCAACGGCAGCCCCCGTGGTAGGCGATGTCGCTAAACAAACCAAAACACCCGTCATCACCGGTTCTGTCGAACAAGTCGAAGGTGGTGCGTTGGCCACCTATGGGATTGACTACAAATCGCTGGGTAAACTCACCGGAAAAATGGCCGCTGAGATTTTAGATGGCAAAAACACCCCCGCCGATATGCCGGTCCAGTCAGCCACTGATTTTACTTTGGTGGTCAATGATGAAATGGCACAAGCACTTGGCATTGACAAGGACACCATCAAACAACCGAAATAAACACAGCCAAACAAAATAATTATATCGACCGGTACGACTGTTACTTTAGTAAAAAAAAACAACCTCGACTACCGGTCGAAATCTGAAAGATTTGGGGAATATTTATGAGTGTTGAAACGATACTGGTTCTATTACAATCGGCCTTTTCACAGGGAGTCTTGTGGTCTTTATTAGCTATCGGCGTGTTCTTGACGTACCGTATTTTGGATATCGCAGACTTGACTGCTGAAGGGACCTTTCCATTAGGAGCAGGCATTGCTGCACTGGCTATCACAAAAGGCTGCTCGCCATACCTGGCTTGCCTGTTTGCTTTTGGTGGTGGGGTTTTGGCAGGTCTTACCACAGGAATCTTCCATACAAAGCTAAAAATTCCCGCGCTGTTAGCTGGGATCATCACCATGACCGGGTTGTATTCAGTCACAAATCGCATCATGGGCGCACCTAATATTCCTTTACTAGGCAACAGCAGCGTCTATACCTGGTTTGAAGACTTGGGCTTGTCCAAAAACAATGCCGCGATTGCCGTCGGTTGTATTTTTGCAGCTTTGATAATCCTGCTCCTCTACTTCTTTTTCAAAACGGAGATTGGCTTGGCTATCCGGGCTACCGGCGACAACGATGCCATGAGCGAAGCCAACGGAATCAATACCGATACGATGAAGCTGATCGGCTACATGCTTTCAAATGGCTGCATTGCATTGTCCGGTGCACTATTGGCTCAAAACAACGGTTATGCCGATCTGAATTCCGGTGTCGGTACCATTGTCATTGGATTGGCTGCAATTATCATTGCCGAAGTCCTTTTCCGTAATTTGCCGCTTTTACCCCGCATGTTGACCATCGTCTTGGGGGCGGTGATTTACCGCTTTATTTTGGCAATCGTTTTCGAGTTTAATGTTCAGCCACAGGATATTAAATTGTTCAGCGCATTGATTCTAGTGGTTTGCTTATCGACACCACAAATCCGCAACCGCTTTGCGACTAAAAAAGCGGCTAAAGGAGGGGCACAAAAATGATACCTGTATTGGAAATCAGCGACTTGCACCAGGTCTTTGAAGCTGGAACAGTCAATGAAAATCACGTACTGCAAGGCATTGATTTGACGATGCAGCCAGGTGAATTCATCACTATTATTGGTGGTAACGGCGCCGGTAAATCCACCTTATTAAACAGCATTGCCGGCACCATCCCTGTTGAACAAGGAACAATTTTACTAAATGGGGAAAACATCACTCGTCATTCCGTGACCCGCCGTTCAAAGGCCATCAGCCGCGTCTTTCAGGATCCTAAGATGGGGACTGCCGTTCGTCTAACAGTGGAAGAAAACATGGCTTTGGCGATGAAGCGAGGTCAAAAGCGGGGCTTTAGTTATGGCGTAAAAACCAAAGATCGAGGTTTTTTCAAAGAACAACTAGCCCGTTTAGGCTTGGGCCTAGAAGATCGCTTAGGCGCGGAAATTGGCCTATTGTCTGGTGGACAGCGCCAAGCCATCACACTGCTGATGGCGACCTTGCAGCGACCGGAACTGATTTTATTGGATGAACACACAGCTGCTTTGGATCCGAAAACCTCTGTAACCGTGATGGAATTAACTACAAAGCTGATTCAAGAACAAAGCTTAACGGCCTTTATGGTAACCCACGATATGGAAGATGCCATTCGCTATGGCAATCGGCTAATCATGCTTCATCAAGGACAAATCGTCGTTGATCTGTCCTATGATAAGAAAAAAAACCTGACTGTGCCGCAATTGATGGCTCTTTTCCACCAGAGCAGCGGGGCTGAATTAACAGATGATCAACTGCTATTGTCCTGAAATTTAAACAGCAAAAAAGGTGCACTGACGTAAATTTCGACTGCCTCTGTCCGATTAACGAATTAATTGGGAGCAGTTAACAGCGAAATTTACGCCGGTGCACCTTTTAAATTTATTCCATCCTCTTTAGTCCTGAAGTTGCCACACACATTCTACGGTTACATGGCTCTGGATGGCCGCTGGATGAAGCTCAGGCATGCTGAATACCACATTATCAGCAGCTGACAGCCGCGGAGTCACTTCCGTCTGAGAAGTAAGCTCACTCTTGCCCTGACCATAGCTAATTGTCGCCAGCTCTCCCAACTGCTTACCCGCAGCAGCAGCTAAGACGACTGCTTTTTCGGTGGCATCTGCTACTGCCTGACGCAGCAGTTCATTTTGAAATTCTTTTGACTCTGCTACTGTAAAATTCAACTGTACTTCTGGTTTTCCACCAGAACGATCAACTGCAGCAATTACTTTTTGCAAGCGTTCGTTTTCAAAAGTAAATTGCAATTGTAGCACTTGATTCACCAGGTATCCTTTGAAGCGCTGCTGCCAGCGACCCTGCTCATCATTAAAAGATTCATAGTCACTGCTGACTGAAAATCGCTGTGTCACAATCTCTTCTTGCTTAAATCCACAGTCAGTCAATTCTGCTTCTAGCCTATTGATTTTCTCAGTGGCTTGCTGATATGCCTGTTCATAATCAGCCTTGGTCGTGTTAAAAATCAAGGTCAGTTCAATCTGATCTGCTTTTTTCTGCCCGCGACCTTCTCCACTCACACGAATCGTCCCCATCAGGCACCACTCCTTTTCTATTTTAAATTAACGGTGACCCTCTGGAGAAGTGCTTGCTCCCAGATACGGCCGCCTTTTGCAGCATGAGGCTTGGTGTTTATCATCCTGCTCTTTTGTTTCTTGCATCCGTTATTTTACATCTTACATCATGGCTCTGTTATATCTTCGCCGCGTTCATTTGAATCAGCAGCCAAAAAGGCAGCCAATTTGTCATCCAGCTGTTGATCATTTTCATACTTTTTCAGCAAATGCTCAGCAGTCGCTTCGTTTTTTTGTACATCTGCTATAAGGGCCTGTTTGACGGCTGTCACATTTTCACCACCGAAAAAATAATTCTCATAAAGAAAGTCAGCGATGATTAGTGCCGGTGACAAGTGTTGTTGATCTTCATCCGTGATTTCCAATGGCAGATGAACGAGGCGATCAGTCGGCATAAAATCAATCGCATAACCGTAGAAATAAGCATCCTCAGCCTGTTTAAACTTTTCTATATCATTGTAATCAGCAGGCTTTGGCGGGGTGCCTCCCGGAAGATAGCTGAAATCTGGATAAAAGCTCTTATCCCACTCATCATTGGCCATTTCGTTTTGCAGGCGGATGATTTCCTCTGCTAATGACGGTAACAGCGGACCTATCAATCGTTCTCCTTCTTCTGTAATAAAATAAGTGGGTTCTTTTATCTTCGCAGCTTCAGGATCTTCAGCAGCGCGATTTTGATAGACAGCTAACAACTGCGCTTCATTTCCGTACTCGCTAAAACTTTTGATCTGCAACCGCGCACCTGTCGCCACTTGGGACGCCGTTTCTTCTAATTGTTGAGAAAAGTCGGCCAGTATCGGTAAAAAGTCCGGACTGCCGCCTTCAGCGAAATGCCGCTCATAATATTCGCGGACTTCCAGCTTCTGGCTTTCAGTCAATCCCATGAACATCGTTTTTAATGTTTGTCCTGTCATAATTTCACCTCATCTGCTCTTTTACCCATTTTATCAAAATCACAATAGAAATACGCTATCAGAGGTTTGATTCGAAAAAGCCCCTGCTCCCTTTTCAAAAATGATACGACTTTTATCCTTTTCCAATAGTGTTGCACCGAGGAGTTGTCTAACAAAGCCAAACAACTCAGCTAGACAAGTGACTTTTTTATTGAATTTGAAAGCGTTATAAAACTCAACTAATTCAAGAAATACTCTATAAGGTACAGTTGTATAGGCAAGATAAAAACAGCTAAAAATCAGTTGTTTTTGTTTCATATTTAAAATTGGTATGTTACCATTTGATTATCACAAAGTGTAAAGGGGTTATCCAATCATGCAAAAAGAGATCGTTTTGGGGAAAAAATATGAAGTTAAACCGGCTGCTTTCCATCGTAATATCGTCGGGGTTGCTAAAGCACTGTCAAACGGCAAAATCGTATTTCAAATCGATTATTGTGATATTTGTGACCGGCAAACAGCCGCTGCTGCGAAAAACGAGGTTCTAGCAAGCTATGCTGATGTAAAAGGGGCGTTGGGGGACACTTGCTTTTTCAGCTGATCACTACATTTTTTTAGCCGACTTATAAAAGACTACGATAAAAACATCGCAACCAGATGGGATTATTCCCCGCTAGTTGCGATGTTTTTTTCATGACTATAATCTTTGCGCCATATCCCAGCTGCCTAACAAATACATCGCTCCCATTGCTCGATCGTACAATCCGTAACCAGGACGAACGTTGGTGGCATTCTCACCGAAGACATGTCGGCCATGATCCGGTCGAATATACCCTTCGAAACCTGAATCCGACAATACTTTCATGACTCCGGTAATATCTACTGTACCATCTTGGCTTCGATGAGAAACCTCGCTGAAATCCCCATTGAAATCCACCCGTACATTTCGAACATGCATAAAATGTACGCGCTGGCCAAATCTCTTCAACAAATCCACCACATCATTTTGAGGATCAGATCCCAATGAGCCGGTACAAAATGTCAGCCCATTATACGGACTGGGATTGACCGCTAAGAGCTTTTTAATATTGTCTTCATTGTTCACCAGCCGCGGCAAACCGAATATTGAAAAAGGAGGATCATCTGGATGGATCGCCATTTTGATATCATAGGCTTCACAAGTAGGTAGGATTGCATCTATAAAGTATTTGAAATTCTCTCGTAACCGATCATCGTCAAACCCTTCATAGGCAGCAAAGAGGTCCTTGATTCGAGACAGTCGCTCTGGCTCCCAACCAGGAAGCGTCAAGCCATGGCTTTCTTTTTCCACCATGTCTACCAGCTCTTGCGGATCGGCAGACATAATCTTGGCTTTGTCAAAAAACAGTGCGGTTGACCCGTCCGGCAGTGGATGAAACATATCTGTACGCGTCCAATCAAAAATCGGCATGAAATTGTAGCAGACAACCTTGACGCCGTTTTCCGCCAGGTTTTTCAGACACTCCTTGTAAGTTTCAATATAAGCATCCCGTGTCGGCAACCCCAGCTTGATATCTTCGTGAATGTTGACAGATTCGACAATCGTTGCTTTCAAACCATGAGCTTCAATATAATCAATCTCAGCTTTGATTTCTTCGTTGCGCCAGAGTTCCCCGGCCGCCTTATCATGCAAAGCCCAGACAACCTCTTCGACCCCTGGAATTTGTCGGACATACTCCAGCGGTATTGGATCATTGCCTCTGCCATACCAGCGAAAGGACATTTTCATAATATTTCCTCATTTCTGTGAGTTGATTTGAACACTCTCAGAAACCTCTGAAAGCATTTTTAAATTTTAGATTCGTTCCGGACAGCTATAACACGTATTATTCGTATCTATCTAAGCACAGCCTTACTTTTGAACGAGTAATTGAACCTCATTAAGCGCCAACTACTATTTGCTTTTCAAGAAGTTGCGACCTTTTTGATCACAGCTTTCACAGCGCCTTTTTTACTGCACATTTCTGTAAAGAAGGCGAGCACTGTGTCAGCCAGTCCAATCTGATTTAGATCAACCCCGAAAATCTTTTCATCTGACAAAAGCGCTTTGATTTTTTCAATATTGACCGGTGCGCCAAGTTCAAAGTCAGCAAACAACGGTGTCAGTTGATTCAAAAGTGGGTCTGGACTCAAAGTCATCGGCGTACCGGCATCATTGATTCCAGTCAAATACCGTAGCCACCCGGCAAATACTAAGGGAATGACCTGTAATTGAGTAACCGACAGCGTGCCAGAACGCAAATAGGCTTTTAGTGTCTCGCCGTAGCGCACCGACAGCTTTTGGGAAGTATCTGTTGCGATTCGTTGGGGGGTGTCGGGGATATAAGGATTCGGAAAACGAACCGTAATGACCTCATTGATGAAGCGTTTAGGATCGAGAATCTTAGGATCTACCACTACCGGCAGCCCTTCATCGTAGCCAAGCTTTTTGATAAGAGCCACTAAATCAGCATTCGTCATTTCTTCATGAATCAAGGTGTACCCTAACAAGCAGCCAAAGATAGCCAGTGCGGTATGCAACGGATTCAAGCAAGTAGTCACCTTCATGGTCTCAACTTGATTGACAGTTTGACGGTCAGTGAAAATCACGCCAGCTTCCTCTAACTGAGGACGACCGTTGGGAAACACATCTTCAATCACGAGGTACTGGGTCTCTTCCCCATTGACATAAGGCGCGACAAACGTATGTTTAGCCGTTTCACTTGGCGCCATGTCTGAAAGGCCGGCTTTCGTCAGCAGCCTTTCCACAGACTGGTCGGGACGAGGTGTGATTTTATCAATCATCGACCAAGGAAAGGTCACTTTTTCACCAGAAGTAACATACTCTGCAAAGCCTTGCGGAGCTGTGCCTTTGTTCACCCACTCTTTAGCAAAACGGGTCATAGCCTGTTGCAGTTTTTCTCCGTTGTGGCTCATGTTGTCCATACTGACCATCGCTACGGGAAATTGCCCCGCTGTGAACCGTTCAAACAGCAGTGCTGCAATTTTCCCCATATAGCTGACAGGAGCTGCTGGGCCATTTTTAAAATCTTCTGCTACCGCGGCTGTCAGCTCTCCCTGATTATCCGTTAAGCTGTAGCCTTTTTCAGTAATGGTCAAGCTAATCATTTGTAAAGATGGCGCCCGCAGAATTGCCTTTAAACGAGCGAAATCCGGAGTGCCGGTATCCATTTTCAGATAGTCACTAATACTGGCAAGAATTTCCTTGTCTACTTCTCCATTGCTTTTCAGCGTTACATTCACCGTCAAGTTATCAAAAGTAGCTAGCCGGTCTACAATCTCATAATCATACCCCTCTGCCACGATGATCCCTTTATCCATTACTTGATTATTTAACAATTGTTGAGTAACACTTCCCAAAAATCCTCGAAAAATATTGCCGGCACCCAACTGCAGCCAAATCGGCTCTTCGAAAGTAGCCGCCTGCACAACAGCCGGTTCGTAGGTCGGCAGCCAAAAGCCTTCCGCCGTTAACCGCTCTTTATGCACAAAGATGTCCTTATTTAAATTCATGATGCGTCCTCCTGAATTTGTCTACTTTCCCCTCACCCTTAGGCTAAGTTGAAATAAGTACGAGCATTCTCATAACAAATATTGGTAACCATTTTTTCCAAAAGCTTCATGTCTGCCGGATAACAACCACTGGCTACTTTTTTTCCAATGTAATCACAAAGAATCCGGCGGAAATAATCATGGCGGGGATAGGAAATAAAACTGCGGGAATCGGTTAACATGCCTAAGAAGTTCATCAATATTCCTTGGTTTGCCAATGTATCCATCTGCTTCACCATCCCGTCAAACGTATCGTTGAACCACCAACCAGCGCCGAACTGGACTTTATTCTTGATTCCTTTATTGTTTCGTTGAAAGTTTCCACATGTCGTAGCCACCAAGTCGTTAATCATTGGGTTTAAGTTATAAAGAATAGTCTGCGGCAGTTGATCCGTTCCATCCAGTGCATCTAAAAAGCCGTTCAGATGCACGGCGACATCCCCTTGGTCCAAAATCGAGTCACAACCAATATCTGGTCCCAATTCGCTGAAAAGACGCGAGTTGGCATTGCGAACCGCCCCAAAATGAATCTGCATGGTCCAGCCATATTTTGCGTATTGCCGCCCCAGATCCGTCATCATTCGTCCCTGCCATTTAGCCACTTCCTCACGGGATACAGGCAGATTCTTTAGCCCTTTTTGATAGATGGCTTCTACCTCCTCGTCAGTGGCCGATTGGTAAAGAAATTCATTGAAGCCATGATCGGAAATGATACAGCCATTTTCATGGAAATACTGCACTCGTTCTGCCAAAAAATCTGCCAGCTCTTGATAAGTGACAAGTGACTGGTGACTAACCTTGCGACAGGCGTCAATATAAGTGGCCAACCCTTTCTGGATATTCAAGATCGGATCCGGTCGAAAAGAAGGCGCCACAACAAACGACTCTGTTTCACGAATCTTTTTATGGTAGTTCAGATCACTCAAAAGATCATCTGTCGTCCCAATAAAGCGAACATCTGACTGTTTGATCAACGTTTTTGTCGTATACGCTTTTTCTGCCAACATTCGATTACAGGTTTCGTAGATCTCTTGAGCGGAATCACGAGTTAAAAGCGCAGTGATGCCGAAGTATTCCTTTAACTCCAGATGTGTCCAATGATACAGCGGATTGCCTAACAGCTGCTCCACCGTCTCAGCCCAAGCTAAAAATTTGTCCCAGTCCGACCCTGAGCCAGTGATTAATTCTTCTGGGATTCCATTGGCCCGCATCGCCCGCCATTTATAATGATCCCCACCCAACCAAAGATCCGTAATCGAAGTAAATCGATGATCTTCGGCAATAAGCGCTGGTTCCAAGTGACAATGGTAGTCAATGATTGGCAAATTCTTCGCGGTCTTATGATAGAGTGCTTGACCGATTTCCGTCGTTAATAAAAAATTTTCATGGATAAACATGAAACCACCTCTATGCTTTCTTTAAACTGATATATTAGTATCATATAACTCGAAATGGTAGAATGCAAGGGTTTTCGTAAAATATAAATGAACAGAGATTTACTAGATCTTCAGGAAAAAAATATTTCTGAAAAAAATCAAAAAAAGTATTGAAATATTACTGTAAGACAGGTATACTCTTTTAAGTAAGTGACAAACAAATATGTCGTTTGTGTTATTTTGCCGGCGTGGCGGAATTGGCAGACGCGCTGGACTCAAAATCCAGTGCCCGTTGAGGGCGTGCCGGTTCGACCCCGGCCGCCGGTATTGACTTCCATCGTTTATCGATGGAAGTTTTTTTGCATACTCTAAACTTTCAAATAAGGCCAAGTGTTTTTTGAATATAAAGATAGTCCGGTAGATCTTAGAAACATCCGCCGACCAGCGACTCTTGAGGACGTCGCCAAAGCTCAGCTGCCAAAAGAGGTATCTTATGAATAAGAAAATTACAACATTGTGATCGTCATCTTGGCAATGGTCTCTATTCTAATGGTGGCACTGGATTTCTCCTCTACCACCTCATTGGCCCAGCAACCTTTTGTGGCCATCAATAATCTCATTTTAATAGCTTTTGCCTTCGATTATTTCTATCGCTTTGCAAAGTCCAATAAAAAAGGAAATTTTACGTTACAAATATTTTTGACTTGTTAGCGATTATTCCATTTGACGCTATCTTCTCTTTTTTCAAGATAGTGAGGATTTTCCGAATAGCAAGAATCAGCCGCTTCTCTCGTTTAAGCAGGTTAGTTGGGGTTACTGGAAAACTTACCAAAAAGATTTCAACCTTTCTGAACACACGAAATTTCACAAAAGTTTTATATGCGTCAGCTGTTCTAATTACCCTATCTGCAGCCTTGTATTCTTACGCTGAGAACGCTCCCTTCATCGATTCCTTCTGGTGGGCCCTGGTTACAGTAACAACTGTGGGCTATGAGGATATTTCCCCTCACAGTCCACTTGGAAAATTTGCAGCCATTTTGTTGATGTTTCTAGGCATCGGTTTTATCGGTCTCCTCACTTCTACAATCACTGATTATTTCAATAAACAAGATGAAGAAAAGGAAGATGATCACGTCCAAGAAAAGTTGGATGAACTTCTGAAGCAAATGGAAATTCTTCAAAAGAAAATCGATGATTTGGAAAAGTAAATGTAGAACGTATGCTATTTGGCATAGAAGTTCAAGACCAAAGAATATCATTGATTAATTTAACTATTGCAGAGCCTAAATTGAACCATTATTGATTGCGCCTGGCAGGTATCCTTGCCATGACTTTTTTTATTGAGCCAATCAAAACTACCCGTGTAAACGGGTGGTTTGCTCTGTGGCTGGAAGCCTCTTTTACCGGTCACGACCTGAAAGGCCCTCTGAGTAATCTCCCTCCCGCACCACTATTTCACACTGATTCTAAACGAATCTTCCTCTGCTCACTCTAGTTCTTTCTTTTACGATTTTTTTCTCCTGTAAATAGATCATGTTCTTCAAACAGGGTTAATTGATTTGCTACGTAATCTTCTTTAAGCTGATTTCGAATATCTTCTTCGATTACTTTTTGTTGGTTCTATGATATTTGGTGTTGTTACTCTCAAACGAGTAAGGACACCAAATATTTTTTTATAACAAAAAGACACTTGGTTGTCCTATAATTAAATCGCCAAACCCAATCATAGGAGGATAACCAAATGTCCATAGCTAAGAATATCAAATGTACGGATGAAAAGACAAGTCTTTCCATCAAACAAATTCTGAATATCAAGGATTCACATATTACCTTTTCAGAAGAGGCGATTAGTAAAGCAATCATCCATGGCCATATGGCCAATGTATTTACTGGCGTATTAACTGGAGAAGCGCATCGGTGTGAATATTGTGGGGAGGATTCTGTCATTCGCCACGCCTATCAAGAAAGTTGGATTCAATTGCTTCCGTATCAAGAAGTCCCCACTTATCTACACCTGTATAAACAGCGGTTTCGTTGCACCCAGTGCCATCATACTTTTTCTGCTAAAGCCTACTATGTAGCGGAAAATTGTTACATTTCGCAAGCCTTAAAATTTGCGATTGCTGTGGATTTGAAAAAGAAGGTTTCGATGAAGGATATTGCACAGCGGTATTTTGTTTCCACAAAAACCGTTGAGCGTGTCTTAGACAGCTTCTTTAAGGAACCTCGTAAAAAACCCAATTCTCTTCCCAAACATCTTCTAATTGATGAATTTAAAGGAACGAGTGATTGTGAAGGCGCTATGTGTTTTATTATCAGCGATGCGGACACTGGTAAAATCTTTGATATCCTAGATGACCGACGCAACTTCAAATTACGGGTATACTTCCAACGATTTTCCTTAAAAGTTAGGCAACGAGTCACACACATTGTGATGGATATGAACGCCTCTTACGATACAGTGACTAAAGATGTCTTTCCAAATGCGCGACTCTCTATCGATCGCTTCCACGTCATCCAACAAATTACACGCGCCTTCAATAATCAACGAATTCAGGCAATGAACCAGCTAAAGAAAAGTGATCCACAGGATCAAAAAGATTACCGAAAGTTGAAAAAGTATTGGCGAACGATTTTGAAGAAAAATACAAAGTTAAATTATACCGCCTTCAAGCAATTTCCGCTCTTTCAAAGGAAATACGTAACCGAATCCTAGGTGCTTGATTACCTACTGTCTATAGATGACCAACTACGATAAAGCTACGAGATCTATCAAGAGTTATTGGCTGCTTTTGATGCAAAAAATGCCACCGAATTCTTCAATTTGATTGAAGAATTACCACATACCATGAATGCTAGCTTTAAAAAAGCCATTCGTTACCTGATAAAGCACAAAGAAGCCATCACAAACTCTTTAAAATCCCCCTATTCCAATGGAAAACTAGAAGGAAAAAACAACCTTATCAAAGTCATCAAAAGAATAGCATTTGGATTCCGGACTTTCCGTCACCTTCGGATGCGCGTTCTGATCCAGCAAAATATCTGTGAAATCATTTAATAACACAAAAAAGGAAATGCCGAAGCACTTCCTAAAGTGTGATTTGATCAAAACAACATCATTTGACAAAGAGCCTTTTTGTTTCGTCCTACCGTATCCATATAAAATCCTCGACACCTTCAAAACGCACAAAAAAACGGCTCTTCGTCAAATAGTGTTGGTGAGTTCAAATTGAATGAGTGAATGAGCTCAGGCAGGAAAAAATTCTTGCCTGAGCGCTTTTTTATTTTTCGCTCTTTCTTAAACAAAAATCAGCCCTTGGATGATGTAGATTCTTGAGCGAAAATTCAGGAAGTTCCGATATCCA
>NZ_MAEH01000019.1 GCF_009933135.1 Candidatus Enterococcus leclercqii | reverse complement strand
CAAAAAGTAGCCTTAATCTCCATGAAAATAGCAAAAAACGCCCTTTGGTAATTCACCAAAGGACGTCGGTAACGTGGTTCCACCTTTTTTCACACGCTTTTCACAAAACGTGTCTCAGCAAGTCATCAAACAATGACCGCGGCGATATCGGGCCAACCCGGATCTTCCTACTGAACACTTCAGAAGATCGACTCCAAGATGTGTTTCACTGCTGCCGGACTGCCTTTTTCCACCACCCAAAGGCTCTCTTTGAATCCCATCAGCCGCTACTCTTCTTGTCGTAGTCTGATTAATAATCGATGTTGTTGTAAAGTTTACGGCGAATTGTCTGAAAAGTCAATAACTATCTCTCAAAATTTTCGCTATTTTGTATAAATATTCGTTAAGCCGCCGTAATTCATCTCGCTTCATTATTTTTCATCCATTTGGTTACTTCTAAGTATACAGGATGAAAACAATCATGAAAACCTTTACCAAAAATCCTCATTTCCTCAATGCAGTCAGCTGGTCTATCTTCTCTCGAAGGCAGCGAACTTTGCTTGGGACATCCACAGCTTGCATGATTTCGGAGACCATACAGATCCCGCTAATCGGCACCTGAGTAAAGTCGGCGATCCGTTCTTCGTTGATACCACCAATAGCGACTACTGGGAGGGTAGTTTTTTGCAGGATGTCCTGCAGGTCTTCCATAGATGTCGGCTTGGTTACGACTTTCGTGGTCGTCGGATAAATCGCACCCACCCCCAAATAATCGGCGCCTTCTTTTTGGGCTTCTTGTGCCCGGTCTACTGTCTTAGCAGAAACACCCAAAATTTTTCCTGGCCCCAGCAATTGCCGGCAAAGCGCCACCGGTAATTCGTCATCACCGATATGAAGTCCCGCCGCATCCACCGCTAAACAGACATCCAGCCGATCATTGATAATCAAAGGGACCTCGTAACGATCACAGATGGTTTTAACCGCCAGTGCCAACTGGTAAAACCGCCGCGTGCTAACTTCTTTTTCCCGCAGTTGAACAACAGTCACCCCATTTAGACAGGCCTCTTTAATTATGTTCAAAAATTTTTCGTCGGAATAATCATAACGTCCTGTTACCAGATATAAGCGATAATCCATCATGTAAGCTCCTCTCCGCGAATGTCGTGCCACCATTGCTCATCTGACATGAGCAGCGACAAGCGATCTAGCGTTTCTTGGCGAAAAGCGGCCAATCCTAACCCCTTTGCTACTGTCACTTGGGCCGCTGCTTCTCCGCATAAATTGAAATAACTAACTGCTGCAACAGTTGCGACTAACGGTGCATTTCCTGCCCCCAATAACGCCGCAATCAAGCTGCCGACAATATCACCAGTCCCTGTGAAGCGGTCCAACTGGGCTACCCCATTAGTCAGCTGCAATCGGCGTTTTTCAGTCACAACCAAATCTACTGGTCCAGTGGCCAACAATATCAATGGACGACGCTGACAGACTTTTTGCATAGCAGCCGCTAATTCCCGTAACGCCGCTACTTCCTGATCCTCGATACTACCGTCAACACCTCGGGCCCGACTAGCCAAGCCACAAAAACGGCGCATTTCCGACAAATTGCCTTTAATAACTTGCGGCTCAGATTCCCACAACTGCCACGCCAAATCATACCGTAGTTGTGTAGCTGCCACACCAACTAAATCGACAACGATTGGTGTTTCGGTGGCTTTCCCATAACGAGCCGCTGCCTGTAAGGCTTGTTCTTTGCCATCCGTGATATGTCCCAAATTCAGCAACAGTCCATCGTTTTGCGCAAAAAACTCGTCAAATTCCCGAATATCATCTGCCATCACCGGTTTGGCATCCACATACAACAAAGCATTTGCCATTGATTCACAGGTGATCTCATTGGTAATGCATTGGATGAGAGGCGAATTTTTTATTGGCCAAGCTGCTGCGACATCCCGCAACAGCGCTTTTTCAAGCCCACTCATGATTACTCACCAAAAAAAGGGCTTGCACTCTTTTAAAGACCCGGGTCTCTTTAAGTTTAAATAAGACGAAGAAGGCGATTGCTGAACCGATGATGGTTGCTCCAATAAAGCGAGGAGTATAAATAAACCAATAAAGTCCCTGGTCACTGCCGGTAAACCAGACCATGACTGGGTAAGAGAGAATCGAACCGATGATACCAGTACCGATAACCTCGCCAATCATCGAACCCCAGATCCGGCCACCAGTCAGCCGATAGCCCCAGCCGGCGAAAAACGCGCCAAAGACAGCACCAGTCAATGCCAATGGTGGAATCCCCAACATCGTCATGCGGATAACTCCACAGATTGCTGCCATTACCGTAGCATAAAAAGGCCCTAGCAGTACCCCAGCAATGATATTGATTACACTGGACATAGGTGCCATCCCTTCGATACGCATAATTGGCGACAAGACCACATCCAATGCAATCATCAGCGCCAAAAGTGTGATTTTTTGAATCTTATTTGCTTGTGTCATTTTCTACTCCTTTTCCATCAGCTCTCTGATAATAAGCTCAATCAATTTGCTTGGCTTGACTGACAGCATTCACGCCAGCTCAATGGCCCGATTGCTGCTCCCTGAGGCCAGCTTTCAAGAGTCATCGCCATCTCCCAAAACAGATATTCCATCTGGCTGGAAATATAGAAAGCTGTCAACATCTGTTCCTGTTCGTCAGAGGGTGCCGCTGCGTATAAACGGTCCAAGATCCGCCGTTCGTTGGCTACTGCTGCCCGCCCCTCCTCCCCGGCATAGGTCGCAATCCAACGCTGATACAACGGATTTGGCGACCCCATCACAATCAGGCGCTCACCGATTTCTTGATACAACCATGGACAAGGCAACATCCCTGCAAAAGCGGTATTCGGCGTTCCTGCTGCCAGTTGTCGATACATATGAGAGACATAGTTATAAGCAGCAGGTGCTACGGGTGTCGCAGCGACTTCTTCTTCAGTGATCCCCAGCTCCTTGAAAAACGCTTCCCGAATTGCCAGTTCCCCTTCAGCCAAATGCTGGCTGTTTACGAGCATCAATTCTCTCACTTCGCTATCTTCAGCCGCTTCCCCAATCAATTGGTAAAGCTTACTGAAATGCTCCAAATAATACCGATCCTGCAAAAGATAATAGCGGAAAATTTCCGGTGCCAGTGTCCCTTTGGCTAATTCCAAAATAAAAGGATGCTCAAAGCTTCCCTCCCAATAAGGATCAGCATATGCCCGTGCTTTTTGTGTAAATGTCATCATTTTAACTTCACGCTCCTTGTTATCCGTATTCACCGTCATACTCTGCTACTTCTATGCAGTCGGGAAACTGCTCTGCCTTATCTCCAAAAGAACAGCAAAAAGCCCCCGACTGCGTTTCAAATCAAGAAACAAAGAAGGGGGCTTAGGAAAAGAAGCAGATCCTACCTTAAAAAATGGCAATAGCCAGACTGGAAAACACCAATTATAATCAAGAATCAGCCAGATGAACAACACGCGTTTTCAAAAGACAACACGTGTTTACACTTTTACCGTTTGCTAAAAAACAGCAAAGCACCCCATCAGAAAAATTCCGATGGGGTGCTGAAAACGGCAAAAATTTTGTGATCCGCACATTTCCCTGCGTCAGTGCTAACTGCTTCAGGTTCAATGGGTATAATCTCAGCTCTACAGCACCCCAAATGTTTCTTATTCGAATGTGACCACAGTGTAGCACATATTTCAAAACGCGGCCATGCCTTTTCCAGATTTTTACCATATGTATTTTTTTGAAATGCCATTAGGGAGCAGAACATCACTTCTAAATTCTCCTTGCAGGACTGCGTCAGCTGCATAACAGAACCATAGCAATCAGCCAATTCAGCTAGCGTTTATTACTTCTGACATCCTGCAGTCAGCTGGTATAGTTCAACTTAGGCAGAATCCGCCCAGTTTCTAAATTCGAAACTACCCTCCCTTGGGTCGGCTAGTATAGTTCAACTTGGGCAGAGTACGTCCAGTTGAACTTATAAAAACAGTGCTGTCGAGGGGAATCGACAGCACTGATACAGATTGAGAATTATTCTCAACCAATATTCAAAAAAAAGACAGATCAATCACACGAGGTTTATACTTGGGGAGTAATGAACCGCTCGTTAGATTTAGTATAACACAAAAATCAGCCGCTGAGAACTATTCTCAATTAAAAAAGTAGTTTTTAGTTATTAGCTGATCCTTTTTTATTCAAAATTCCTCCCAGTTCTTTTGCTGCCAATCTGAAAAAGCTGTTATACTAAAAGTATCTTGCGACAAGAAAGGAAAAATCTATGAGTTGTCTTGGAAACCTAATTTGGATGCTTTTCGGCGGATTGATCAATGCTGTCAGTTGGTTTTTAGCTGGCTGTCTATGGAGCATAACAATCATCGGAATCCCTATTGGAATACAATGCTTCAAATTTGCAGGTCTGGGCCTTGCTCCCTTTGGTAAGGAAGTCGTCTATGGAGGAAATGGTGCAAGTTTGTTATTGAATATCATTTGGCTGATTGTTTCTGGTATCCCGCTGGCAATTTCTCATCTGATTAGTGCGTTGCTACTGACCCTTACGATTATCGGCATTCCCTTTGCCAAACAATCTCTGAAAATGGCCAAGTTGGCTTTAATGCCCTTTGGTGCCCAAATCATAACACGTTGACCTATGAGGGAACTGTGACAATATTGAATCATCGGAAGATCGTCGGCTTGTCATTGATAAAAAAATTTCAAATACTAACTAACCTTGATTTCATCAAACTAAATCAGCGTAATTCACTACTCTGCTTAAATTGGCAAAAAAAAGAAGACCATAACAGTCTTCTTCAATCGGGAAGACAGGATTCGAACCTGCGACCCCTTGGTCCCAAACCAAGTGCTCTACCAAGCTGAGCTACTTCCCGGTATTAAATTTAAATAATAAAAAAACTACGCGCCCAAGAGGAGTCGAACCCCTAACCTTTTGATCCGTAGTCAAACACTCTATCCAGTTGAGCTATGGGCGCATAATAAAATCTAATGCCGAGGACCGGAATCGAACCGGTACGGTGATCACTCACCGCAGGATTTTAAGTCCTGTGCGTCTGCCAGTTCCGCCACCCCGGCGTTAACGAGGCATTAGGCATTAAAAAAAGCGGAAAACGGGGTTCG
>NZ_MAEH01000018.1 GCF_009933135.1 Candidatus Enterococcus leclercqii | reverse complement strand
GGCATAAGGTGCGTTCATGTCCATGACTAGATACTTGACCTTACATCGTATATGATGTGGATAGCGTAAAAAATGAGCCTTCAAATAGGTAAGCCGACGGCTTTCCAAGATACTGATAAGCCGTTTAGTATGACCATCCATGCAGATGAAGCTCATTGCATTACTACAAGAGTTCATTGAGCGAAACTCATCAATGCAAAGAACTGACGGTAAATAGTTAAAATTGGTCCTGAAGCTTTGCACGCAGTCTCGCATAATACGCATAACTGTCGTGTCAGAGACAAAATATTCTTGAGCAATCTCCTTCCGGCTAATATTCTTTTTCAGATCTAAGGTGATCTTGAGTTGTAATTCGGTATTCTATCAATTTGGGTATCTCTTTTTCTATACTTCGCATACAAAAAAAGTGTTGGAAGAAAATCGGAGATTTTCCACCAACACTAAATATTGTAGAACCAAAAAAACTTCCATCGATAAACGATGGAAGTCAATACCGGCGGCCGGGGTCGAACCGGCACGCCCTCAACGGGCACTGGATTTTGAGTCCAGCGCGTCTGCCAATTCCGCCACGCCGGCATGTTGAAGGTACTTATAGCAGTACGAAGGCGCTAACCGGATTTGAACCGGTGAATGAAGGTTTTGCAGACCTCTGCCTTACCACTTGGCTATAGCGCCATTATACTATTGTATGATTTCAATGAAACCAACTGGGGTAGCTGGATTCGAACCAACGCATGAGGGAGTCAAAGTCCCTTGCCTTACCGCTTGGCTATACCCCAATGTAAAGGGCGACCGATGGGAATCGAACCCACGAATGCCGGAGCCACAATCCGGTGCGTTAACCACTTCGCCACGGTCGCCATAATATGGCAGGGGTAGCAGGAATTGAACCCACACTAACGGTTTTGGAGACCGCTGTTCTACCTTTAAACTATACCCCTAGTTATAAATGGAGGAGAGTGGATTCGAACCACTGAACCCGAAGGAACGGATTTACAGTCCGTCGCGTTTAGCCTCTTCGCTACTCCTCCATGGTGGCGCGGGACAGAATCGAACTGCCGACACATGGAGCTTCAATCCATTGCTCTACCAACTGAGCTACCGAGCCACAATTATAAAATTGTTTGTTAATCAAATCTTTAAAATGGCGGTCCCGACGGGACTCGAACCCGCGATCTCCTGCGTGACAGGCAGGCGTGATAACCACTACACTACGGGACCAACATTTAATGGGGGTTAACGGGATCGAACCGCTGACCCTCTGCTTGTAAGGCAGATGCTCTCCCAGCTGAGCTAAACCCCCAAATATTCGATTAATGATCCGTACGGGATTCGAACCCGTGTTACCGCCGTGAAAGGGCGGTGTCTTAACCACTTGACCAACGGACCAGTCAAAACGGAGAGTAAGGGATTTGAACCCTTGAGACAGGGTATACCCATCTACATGATTTCCAATCATGCTCCTTCGGCCACTCGGACAACTCTCCAAAGATAAAAGAAGCAATTACCCTACCCTTCTCAAAGATAGAGAACTCCGGCAGTAGGACTCGAA
>NZ_MAEH01000017.1:263056-269125 GCF_009933135.1 Candidatus Enterococcus leclercqii | reverse complement strand
CCGAAGACCATTTAAGCTCATTAATTGTTTGCTAGCTTTTGCTTGCAATGTTTTGTTCTCTCAATCGAAATTGAGATGCCCTACACATTGGTTCGTTTGCTTGTTGTTCAGTTTTCAAAGGTCTAAGTTGTTGTTGCTAATTGTTTCAGCAACTCTTATATCATATCAGAAGGCTAGAAGTTTGTCAACAAAAACTTTTAAAATTTTTATTAACTTTCTTGTCTCTGACTTGACAAAAGTGTTTCTCTCTCAAGCGACTTTGCTAGTTTACCAAGAAAGGAATCAGCTGTCAACTGTTTTTATCAAGTTTTTTTCTTGACCAGTTGGTGGCTACTATCCCCTCAAGGACAAGATATAATATACCAACTTTGGCTTTGGATGTCAACGAAAAATGTTGATTTGGCGGGCTTTCCTTAGTTTCCTGACAATATCACTTTCAACTGTCAGCAACGTTCGTGATTACTGCGGAACAATTTGGAATTGAATGGCTTTCATTTCGTTTGTTATGTTTTTTTACTATCAAGAAATAGCGAGATTTTAAAGGCTGCTGTAAAAAAATAGTAGAAATGCATTTTATTTGATACTATTAAGGCAAATCACTTCCTTTTTTAGCTTCAACTACGGCTTATTTTTAGGCTAACCGTTCCAGTGGGAAGCTGCTTTTGCAAAGGAAACTCTTTTGAGAAGGCACGGGGGCTGAAAGGTTCTTCCATCACTCCTAATCGCTTTATAGTTTTGATCAACCATTTTTTCACTATTTATATAGTAGGAGGAACTTACATTATGAAAATTTTAGTTGCAGATGATGACAAAGAGATTGTTGAATTACTGAGTATCTATCTCCACAATGAAGGGTACGAGCCGGTAAAAGCTTATGATGGTAAAGAGGCCTTATCAAAGGTTCGGACAAATCCGGATATTGAACTGTTAATATTGGATATCATGATGCCGGAAAAAGATGGTATGCAAGTGGTAAAAGAACTACGAAAAGAATCGCAAATCCCAATCATCATGCTCACAGCCAAAACAACGGATATGGATAAAATCAGAGGCTTGGTTGCCGGGGCAGATGATTACGTTACAAAACCCTTCAATCCATTAGAAGTCATGGCTCGGGTGAAATCCTTGCTGCGTCGGACAAAGATGGCTGTGCAGCCGGACCAACCTGATGTACTGGAAGTCAATTCGCTGATTATTAATAAAGACTCCCACGAGGTCAAGACCGTCGATGGCAAAGAGATCCAGCTAACCGCCTTGGAATTTGGTATCTTGTACTTGCTGGCTTCCCATCCAAATCGGGTCTTTTCTGCCGATGAAATCTTCGAACGGGTGTGGAAACAAGAGAGTGTGGTTTCTGCAAAAACTGTGATGGTCCATGTCAGTCATCTACGGGACAAGATCGAGGAGGCGACTGGTGGTGAGAAAATTATCCAAACCGTCTGGGGCGTTGGTTACAAGATCGATGCAAAATAGTAAACCAACACGTTTGATAGAAAAACGTAAACGAATCACCCTCACCTCAAAAGAAATCAGTGAGCTTTTGGCGGAAGGTATCGTTACCGTCATCTTGTTACTTCTATTAAATGTCGCGATTATTGTCGTCTTGTCCGCTGTCATCGAAAATTCTCCTTCATTAAATGATGCCATCTGGGATACCAAAGAATCCTTGCGTAACAATTTTCAAACTAACTTCTTTCGTAGTGGACGCAACCTGATTATTCCGCTGTTTCTGATTAGCGATGTCGCTGTCTTGTACTGGCGACTGATTCGCCGTTATCGACAAATGCAGTTGCGACACATTATCAGCGAACTGCACTATATCGCTGAAGGAAATTACGATCACCGCATTCCTTTTGAATTACGAGGAGACCTCAGTCGTGTCGTTACCAGCATCAATGGCCTAGTAGACAGCACAGTGGCTGCGATTGAAGACGAACGTAGAATTGAGCAGTCAAAAGACGAGTTGATTACCAATGTCAGCCACGATATCCGCACTCCTTTGACGTCAATCATCGGCTATCTCGGTCTGATTGAAGACGGGCAGTATCAAACTGAAGATGAAATCTTGAAATACACCCACACGGCTTATGTCAAAGCCAAGCAGATGAAGTCGCTGGTGGAAGATCTCTTCGAATACACCAAAGTCCGCCAACCTACTGTGCCGGTGAATATGAGTAGCTTCGACATGGTGCAACTGGTTGAACAACTGGCCGCTGACTTTGAATTGGAAGCCAACAAAAAAGGCATTGAAATTGAAGTCGTCACGGAAGAAAAACAGTTGATGATGGATGGCGATACCGAAAAACTTGTGCGGGTCTTCAACAACTTATTCACCAATGCTTTTAAATACGGTAAAGGCGCCACCAAGCTTGTGATCCAACTGGAAAAAGTCGGAACAGAGGCCGTTATCATTGTCAAAAACAACGGTGCTGAAATTCCCAAATACGCCCTAGACTCCCTCTTTGACCGCTTCTATCGGGTGGAAGAATCTCGAAATCAGGCGACTGGTGGCACAGGACTTGGCTTAGCTATCACGCAAAGCATCGTCGCTTTACACGGTGGCTACATTTACGCGAAGTCAAATCCGGAGTGGACCTCTTTTATCATCCACCTGCCTTTGACCCGCAATCCCAAGCCAAAAGAACTGCCGAAAGTTGACGAAACACAGGAAATCTAGTATCCTAACACTAACTTGATACCTGAGACTTAAAGACCAAGTATGAATAGTTTCTCCTTTAAGAGAGCTGATGGCCGGTGAAAATCAGCAGAGGAATTTTTCGGAAATCCAGTCTTTTCTACGTCGCCTTCGTAATGGAAGGCCGTCTGATCTGCGCTAAAGATCGACAAGGGCGGCACGTCACAGTGTCGAACTTGGGTGGTACCGCGAATAAACTATTTCGTCCCAAGCATCTGCTTTGGAGGAAATAGTTTTTTTATTTTGTCCGGTCGCAAAATTCGATCATCGATTCAGGTCAAGTTTCACGACTATGAAGCCAAAGAAATAATTATATGGAGGGAAAACACATGTTAGATGTCAAAATGATCCGCCAAAATACCGAAGAGGTCAAAGCCAAATTGGCAACCCGCGGTGTTCCGGGAGCTGTCATTGATGAATTTACCACATTGGATGAACAGCGCCGCAGCCTTTTGGTAAAAACCGAGGAGCTGAAGAAATATCGCAATGATGTTTCCGGAGAAATCGCCAAATTAAAACGAGAAAAAGCCGATGCCGCAGATAAGATTGCCGAGATGAAAGAAGTCGGCGAAAAGATCAAAGTCTATGACAATGAGATTGGCGAGATTAATGAAAAACTGACCACCATCTCCACTACTTTGCCGAACCTGCCAAATGACAGCGTTCCGGTGGGTAAAGATGAAGCCGATAACGTAGAAGTCCGTCGCTGGAGCGAACCCAACGCTTTTGGTTTTGAAGCAAAAGCCCATTGGGATATCGCCGAAGACTTGGGTATTTTAGACTTTGAACGTGGTGCCAAAGTTTCCGGTGCCCGCTTTGTCTACTACAAAGGATTGGGTGCCCGGCTAGAACGTGCCCTTTACAACTTTATGTTGGATCAACACGTTTATGAACACGGCTATACTGAAATGATTACACCGTATATCGTTAACAGCAAAGCCATGTTTGGGACAGGCCAATTTCCGAAATTCAAAGAAGATGTCTTTCAATTAGCAGATACTGATCTGACGTTGATCCCTACTGCCGAGGTTCCCTTGACCAACTACTATAATGGTGAAATCTTAGAAGGCGCCGATCTTCCTATCTACTTCACTGCACTGAGCCCTTCTTTCCGTTCTGAAGCTGGTAGTGCCGGGCGCGATACCCGCGGTTTGATTCGTCTGCATCAATTCAATAAAGTTGAAATGGTAAAATTCTCCGATGCGGAACATTCTTATGATGAACTGGAAAAGATGACCAACAACGCTGAAGACATTCTGCAAAAATTAGGACTGCCGTACCGAGTGATGGCTTTGTCTACTGGTGATATGGGCTTTTCCGCAGCCAAAACTTATGATTTGGAAGTATGGATTCCTGCTCAAGACATGTATCGGGAAATCAGTTCTTGTTCCAACTGTGAAGACTTCCAAGCCCGCCGAGCAATGATTCGTTACCGGGATGCAGAGGGTAAGATTCGCTACGCCCACACATTGAACGGTTCTGGTTTAGCAGTCGGTCGTACCGTAGCAGCTGTCTTGGAAAATTATCAAAACGAAGACGGCAGCGTGACAATTCCTGAAGTACTGGTGCCTTACATGGGCGGTTTGACCAAAATCACTAAAGACTGACCTGACAAAAATGAAAGCCCGGCAGACAGCCATCTAACTTGAAAGCAGTTCTCAATGGTGATACATTGGGAATGCACTATATGAAAAAGACACTCTTTACGGGGGATATATGTTCAATGGAAGAAAATCAAGAAATGAGCCGCTCTAGCCGCCACCAAAAAAAGCGGTCTAAAAACGAAAAGCCGGATAAAGTCGTCGATGAAAACCCGCCGCAACCAGAAATTGCTGCGGATGGCCCCGCGGAGGAAGTGGTACCGACTCAAGAAGACAACCACTCATCAGAGGAGCCTTCTCGCAGCAACAAACCCACCGAGCCAAAGAAAAAGGGACGCTGGGGTAAGCACATCTTCACTTTGGTCAGCCTCTTAGTCGTCTTGGCAGTCGCCGGCAGTGCTTATCTGTTTTACGACATGAAACGACAGGAAGCCCTCGCTCAAGAACGCTTTGACAACGGCGCTAAAAACCTGCTGGCTGAAGTCCAAGAAGAGCGCAACCAAAGTGGCATCACCGACAAAAAGACCGAAAAAGATGGCAAAGATTTAAAAACTGTCGTCTATGTTCCTGAAGACAAAGATGGTGACTTGCCAGTAAAAGATGCTGCAGCCAGCTTAGAAGACCTCGTAGCAAAAGCCAAAGAAAAAATCAAAGATGATAAAGCCGTCGTCGTTGGTAAATTGGCTGTCGACACCGTCTCTGATCAATTGGATATCTACCAGCTGGTGGCGCAACCTTATACCTGGGATGATTCAAAAGAAAGTTTCGTTACCGGCAAACCGGTCACCGGAGAATCCCAGTACATTTTCCACAAAACCGGCAAACCTGTGACTATCCAAGACTTACTTCCTGAAGAAGCAGATCTCCTCGGCATCCAACAAGTCATTCAACAAAAGATTCTGGATGCCGCGGATGACAAGGAGGCCATTTTTGACAAGGTGTTAGATATGCCGCGAATCAGCATGAAAGACAAAATTGTTTACTCACCAGAAAAGCTGACCATCACCTTACCAAAAAATGATACCGGCACAGATGAAATCACTTTGGAGTACAAAGACATCGCTGCATATATCAACACTTCTTTGGTAGATGCCAAAGCTTTGCAAGATCCAGACAAAATCACGTTGGATCCAAATAAGAAATATGTGGCGTTGACCTTTGACGATGGTCCAAATGCTGCTACCACTGGTAAAGTTTTGGATATTTTGAAAGAAAAGAAAGCGACAGCAACATTCTTCCTACTAGGGCAAAACGTTGCTGAAAATCACGACTTGGTCCAACGCATGGTAAAAGAAGGCATGGATGTCGGAAGCCACTCTTTTTCTCACCCGATATTGACTACTCTCAGTGATGAACAAGTCAAAGAAGAAGTCCGAAAAACAGACAAGGCCATCTTTGAAGCTTGTGGACAGTTACCGAAAAATTTCCGTGCTCCCTATGGTGCAGCCGATCAGCGGGTGGCAAATATCGTCGGGAAGCCATTGATCAACTGGAGCGTAGATTCCCAAGACTGGGAATTGAAAAATGCGCCGAAGACAGTGAATCGAGTTAAAAACACACTGTATGAAGGCTCGATTGTTTTGATGCATGATATTCATCAAACCACCGTCGATGCCTTACCGGAAATTATCGACAACATGCGCAATGAAGGCTATGAATTTGTGTCTGTCGATACGTTGTTGCAACAGACGCAAAAACCGCTGTATACCTACTTCGGGGAAAAAGATTTCCGAATGGTGCCATAATTGGTTAACAAACAAAAAGAGAAGCAAC
>NZ_MAEH01000017.1:0-262956 GCF_009933135.1 Candidatus Enterococcus leclercqii | reverse complement strand
GTTGCTTCTCTTTTTGTTTGTGGCTCACGTTTGGTAGCATTCGCTTTGAAGGCAGGTGCTTGGGTGGTTGTTACAGCCCTTCATGACTAAGTGTTTCAAAGGCTGTGATACTCGGCAATTTCTATTGGCAGCTTAGCAGACAGTTCAAGCTCTCCCTTTAGAAAGCAGCCACCTGAAGGGTACTTCCTATTCTTAGGTGGGTTCAAAAAGTTTTCACGTGAAACATTTTTACTTTTCTAATGCCTGATAATGCCTCTAGCTAGGGATTTCCAGCATAACGAGTGCAGTTGGTCATTAGTCAGCGTCTGAGATTTTTAACAAGTAAAAACCGACTATCTTCCATTAAAATTAGTGGAAGATAGTCGGTTTTTGAGGTCTCACGTTTGTTAGTGTTCGCTTCAAAGAATGTGACGAATTGTCACAGCTCTTTCTAACTTATTGTTCGACGGAGTAGTTTGGTGCTTCTTTTGTGATTTGAACATCGTGAGGATGGGATTCTTTCAATCCGCTGCCGCTCATTTGGATGAACTGGGCATCGTCTCGTAATTGTTTCAGGTTGCCTGCACCAACATAACCCATGCCGGCCCGCAAACCACCAATCATTTGGAACAAGATATCAGATACGCTGCCTTTGTAAGCTACCCGACCTTCGATTCCCTCTGGCACCAACTTGTTAGCTTCATTGACGCTACCTTGGAAGTAACGATCGCTGGAGCCTTTTTCCATTGCTCCCAATGAGCCCATGCCTCGGTAAGTTTTAAAGCGGCGGCCTTGGTAGATTTCGAATTCGCCTGGAGATTCATCTGTCCCTGCCAGCATAGAGCCCAACATTACCGCATGACCACCGGCAGCCAAAGCCTTCACGATATCGCCGGAGTACTTGATCCCGCCATCCGCAATAATCGCTTTGCCGTATTGACGAGCCACTGAAGCAGCATCGTAAATCGCCGTCAACTGAGGGACGCCGACACCAGCGACTACACGAGTCGTACAAATGGAGCCAGGTCCGATCCCGACTTTCACTACATCGACACCGACATCATATAATGCTTTGGTAGCTTCTGCAGTGGCTACATTGCCGGCAATTAAGGTTGCCTCTGGGAAAGTTTCACGAATCTCTTTAATCTTCCGGATAACACCGGCGCTGTGCCCATGGGCAGTATCAATGACAATCGCATCGGCACCAGCTTCTAACAATGCACCAGCCCGCTCAAAGGTATCGCTGGTCACGCCGACAGCTGCAGCCACTAACAAACGACCATGTTCATCTTTGGCAGCATTCGGGAATTCAATCACTTTTTCAATGTCTTTAATCGTGATCAGACCGCTGAGACGGCCTTCTTCATCAACAATCGGGAGTTTTTCGATTTTGTGTTTTTGCAGAATCTTTTCAGCATCCTGCAGTTTCGTACCAACTGGAGCAGTAACGAGTTCGGATTTAGTCATGACATCATTAATCGGAATACTGTAATCCGTAACAAAACGCATGTCACGGTTAGTAATAATCCCTACCAATTTACGGTTTTCCATCGTTTCAACGATTGGCACACCACTAATGCGGTATTTGGCCATCAAATGTTCTGCATCCGCCACCAGGTGATCTGGCGTCAAAAAGAACGGATCAATGATTACGCCGCTTTCGGAGCGTTTGACTTTGCGAACTTCATCCGCTTGTTGGGCAATCGTCATGTTCTTGTGAATGACACCCAAACCGCCTTGACGACTCATGGCAATTGCCATTTTGCTGTCGGTGACGGTATCCATACTTGCTGAAAGGATCGGGATATTGAGTTTGATGTTTTTGGCAAGCTGCACGCTCATATCCACATCATTTGGCAATACATGGCTTTCTGCCGGAATCAGCAGCACGTCATCGAAGGTCAAGCCTTTTTTCGCGAATTTCGTTTCCCAGTTGGACATTTTCGTTACCACTCCTCGATTTTATTTTTATTGATGAATTTAACAGAAATATTGCTACAAGTCAACCAACAGACAGGGATTCTTAGGAAAGCTGCTTCCCTTTAAAAAGCACCGCTGATAAAGCATAGATTTTTCCTGTATTCATCTTTTTTAATAAAGTAATTAATAAAGTAGCTTTTTTACTACACCCCCTCCCCTGCTCCTTCTAAGTGAAAACTGCTTCTATTGCCCTAGCCAAGAAAAATTTAAAGGCGCAGAAATCCCGCTCTATTAACGCCAACTGTCGCTACCTTTATTTCGGGGTCGCTTTTTTAGTTGAAATACAGTATACTGGTTTCGAGTTAATATGTTAACAAGTTAAGGAGTCTTGCGTAATGAATTCAACAAATGAGCAGCGCTTGGTCGCCCTGGGGCAACAAGTGACCCCGGCCTGGTTGGAAGATCAAATCCACTCTGCCATCCTTAAAATCGAGAAAAATATGCTTCGCTTTGGGGAACAATTTCCCTCAGCCTGTGCCACTGACGGCGTTTATCGCCTCAAACCAAACGATGACTGGACCAACGGCTTTTGGACAGGCATGTTGTGGTTGGCCTATGAATGGACCGGCGATTCGAAATTTCGACAATTGGCAAAAACCAATCTAGACAGCTTTCAAGATCGCTTAGACCGGCACTTCGTCTTGGATCACCATGATATTGGCTTTCTCTACAGCTTATCGGCTGTAGCTGGCCATCAACTGACCCGCGAAGAGGCTTATCGTAAACAAGTTTTGCAGGCGGCAGATGTCCTGATGGCACGTTTTCAGACCCGCGGCAATTTTATTCAAGCTTGGGGAAAAATGGGCGATGCAAAAGAGTATCGCTTGATCATTGATTCACTGATTAACCTCCCGCTTTTGTTCCGGGCATCACAGCTCTCGGGTGATTCTCGCTATCGAGAAGTTGCCCAAAAGCATTATCAAACACTGCTTCACACGGTCATCAAGCCCGATGCCACGACTTACCATACCTACTACTTTGATCCTCAAACGGGCGAGCCGTCACACGGCGCGACCCATCAAGGCAACAGCGACAACTCCATCTGGGCACGAGGCCAAAGCTGGGGTGTGTTGGGAATTCCATTAAACCAGCATTATTTGGATACCCCTTATCCTGTAATCTATCCTCAACTGGTCACGGTTTTTCTTGATCATTTACCGGCGGATCTCATTCCTTACTGGGATTTTGATTTCACAGATGAAAAGCCGTCGGAAAAAGACAGTTCGGCTCTGGCTATCGCTGCCTGCGGACTGTTGGAAGCCGCTAAGCAAAAAGCTTATCCTGAGGCCAAACAGTTGGCTAAAGGCATGATTTATCAGTTGGGAACCTTGTACACAACTCAGGATTTGCAAAATGAAGGAGTATTACTTCACGGCGTGTATGCCCACAGCGAAGGCAAAGGCATCGATGAACCCAACCTCTGGGGCGATTACTTCTATTTGGAAGCTTTGATGCGCCTGCAAAACCCCGACTGGAAAAACTACTGGTAAGGAGACCACCACTATGACCACCTTTGCAATCAAAGAAGATTTTTTATTAGATGAGCAGCCCTTCAAAATCATCAGCGGGGCGTTACACTACTTTCGGATGACACCACAGCAATGGGAAGACAGTCTTTATAACCTGAAAGCCCTGGGCGCAAACACGGTTGAAACTTATATCCCCTGGAATTTACACGAAGCACAAGAAGGTGTTTTTGATTTTTCCGGCTCTAAAAATCTGGAAGCCTTTGTCCGACTGGCGGAAAAAATGGGCTTGTGGGTCATCTTGCGTCCTTCTGCATACATCTGTGCGGAATGGGAATTTGGCGGGTTACCCGCCTGGCTGTTAAAAGAACCCGGCATCCGGCTGCGCTCCGGTGATCCCCGCTTCATGAGCAAAGTCGCAGCTTATTATCAAGAACTGCTGCCACGTTTGTTGCCACTCCAGATCACTCACGGCGGCCCAGTCCTGATGATCCAAATTGAAAATGAATACGGCTCATACGGCATGGACAAAGATTACCTTAGACAAACCAAGAAACTGTTGGAAGCCGGCGGAATTGATGTGCCGCTGTTCACTTCAGACGGGGCCTGGCCTGAGGTATTGGACGCGGGTACCTTGATTGAAGAAGATGTCTTTGTCACCGGCAATTTCGGCAGTCGTTCTAAAGAAAATGCGGCCGTTTTACAAGACTTCATGGCGGCTCATGGTAAGAAATGGCCCTTGATGTGTATGGAATATTGGGACGGCTGGTTCAATCGTTGGGGCGAACCAATCGTCAAACGTGACCCCCAAGATTTAGCAAATGAAGTCCAGGACATGCTGGAAATCGGGTCAGTTAATCTCTATATGTTTCATGGGGGCAGCAATTTCGGTTTTTACAACGGCTGCTCGGCGCGAGGCCAGCAAGATTTGCCTCAAGTAACCAGCTATGATTATGACGCACTACTGACAGAAGCCGGCCAGCCAACAGAAAAATATTACCTCGTACAACAGGCTATCAAAGCTGTCTGTCCTGACGTTTGGCAAGCCGAACCGCGGGTCAAAAAACTGGTAGCTTTAGGAACATATCCGGTTTCTGACAGCGTCTCACTCTTAAAAGTGAAGGACCAATTGATGACGCCAATAACGACAGCATATCCATTGACCATGGAACAGGCTGGCAGCGGCTATGGTTACTTGCTGTATTCTCTGGATTTGAAAAACTACCATCATGAAAACAGTATTAAAGTCGTCGATGCCGGTGACCGCATTCAAGCCTATGTTGACGGTGCCTTAACTCCTTTACAACAGACAGACCCATTACTCAGGGAAATGACGCTTACAGGAGCTAGCTCTCAGGATATTATCACCCTTGATCTTTTAGTAGAAAATCAAGGACGCGTCAACTACGGTTATAAATTGAACCATCCTGGTCAAAGCAAAGGCATTCGCGGCGGTGTAATGCAAGACATTCATTTCCACCAGGGCTACCGCCATTATCCCTTAGATTTCTCTTCTGAACAGTTGGCCGCTGTTGATTTCAGTGCTGGAAAAGACCCGCAGCAGCCTTCGTTTTATCGCTTTTCGTTTGACCTGGATGCCATCGGTGACAGTTTTATCGATTGTTCTGCTTATGGCAAAGGTGTCGTTATCGTCAACGGGCACAATCTGGGGCGCTATTGGAATCAAGGTCCCATCTATTCCCTGTATTGTCCAAAAGAATTCCTGCGCCAAGGTGCCAATGAAGTAATTATCTTCGAAACAGAAGGCATTGAATTGACCCAACTGCGCTTTACCGATCAGCCAATCTGCGACACAGAATAAATTTCTCACAACATCAAAATAGAGATGGCGGCTTATTCAGCCTCCACCTCTATTTTTGTTTTGAAGTATTTCCAATGTTTGTAGCTGACGATATACTCTGCGACGCTGTGATCCGGCAAATAGGTATGTTTGATCTGCTTGACTGCCGGCTCCCGGAAGCTCAAATGCAATCGATTCAAAATCTGCGGCTCATCTGGAAAGACGATTTCATTGGTTTCAACCGACGCCATCGCAAACAAATCAATCCCAAAATCTTTTCTGACCCGCTCGTATACACTGGCATAATGCGCAAGGTCATTGTCCAGCGGCTCTTTGACGAGGGTACGGGGCAAATGAGTGATGTGTAAAAGAAACGGCGCATCCTCAAAATAACGAACCCGCACGATTTTGTAATAGGCGGACTCTTCTGGCAGTCCCAACTCCACAAGCATCTCCGGTTCTTGTTCCAAGGTAATCGATAAGACCTCTACTCGCTCCGTATCGCTTGTATGAAGTTCAATATCGGAAAATTTGACACTTTGGGAAACTTTCGCTTTAGAAACAAAGGTCCCCTTCCCCTGAATCCGATACAGATAACCCGCTGCTGTTAATTCGTTCAGCGCCTTTACCGCCGTAATCGAGCTAACTGCATATTTGCGTTTAATATCCGCTTCGGAATAAAATTTATCCCCCGGCGTGAAGGTATGATTTTTGATTTCTGCCAACAGATCTTGTTTGATCTGCTCATATTTTGGTAACACGATGACGGCCTCCCTCTGTACTGCTCATACAGCAAGCATAACATGTCAAGTTGTTTCGTGCAATTGTTTCTATGCGCAGCGCTTTCAAGGTGCAAAATGATGCCCCGCCTTTTTCTGATCCCAACTCCTTACTCGTTAATTTAAGGCTCGTTTTATAAGTGAAAACTTCCACAAAAGGAAATTATTTTCATTTTTTCGTCAGGATGATCAGCAACAGGCTGCAAACAGTGACCAAACTTCGCCGCTAATATTTTCAAGAAAAAAATATAATATATTAAGAGGTTAGGTTTACTTCGAATAAAAGATGTGATATAGTGAACACGTTCAAAAGATGACATATTAAGTTGACACTTTTTATTGGAGGGAACAAGATGAAAAACATCGTATTGGTGAGCCACGGCGATATGGCTGCTGGCGTCAAAGCCAGTCTCGAGATGATTGTCGGTCGCCAAGACCAAGTCCATGACGTCTCCTTGCGACCAGATGGTGATGACCGGCAATTCGCTGCTGATTTACAGGCAAAAATGAAAACCCTTTACGGATCAACATTAATCATTACTGATCTATTGGGAGGCACTCCAGGAAACGTCTCATTAAAGCAATACTTGGAAAATGATGACGTCCAAATCATCAGTGGTTTATCGTTGCCGCTGGTCATGGAAGCGGCGTTAAACCCCAATGCAACAATCAGTGAACTGATTGCTACAGGGCGCAACGGTATTTCTGATCTCAAACAAGCACTGACTGCTACCCAACCGACAACCACAGAAGCGGCGCCGGCAAGTGGCGCTGAAGACTTGTCCCAATATGCAGACTACGCCGGCAAAGCCAATGTCGTCAACGTCCGTATTGACGAGCGCTTGATTCACGGTCAAGTAGCAGGTATCTGGACCACCAGCCTCAATACGCAACGAATCATCGTAATCAATGATGAAGCGGCGACAGATCCATTGCAAAAATCTTCTTTGCGAATGGCGGCCCCTTCTTCGATGCGTTTGTCCGTCTTACCGGTAGATACCGCAGCTCACAACGTCGAAAGTGGAAAATACGGCAATCAACGCCTTTTCCTATTGTTTAAAAACCCAACTGACGTGCTCCGTTATCTGGAAAACGGTGGGACATTAGCCACTGTCAATGTCGGAAACATGAGCTACAAAGACGGCACCAGAGAAGTCACAAAGAGCATTCAGGTAACCGCGGCAGAAGAAGAGGTTTTTGAAGCTATTGCCCAACGCAACGTCAAGATAACAGCTCAATTAGTTCCAAATGACCCAGTCGTCGATTTTATGCAAAAATTGAATCACTAAGGAGGAAACGAGTATGCATTTAGCTGCTTATCAAATCATTCTTATTACTATCTATGCTTTTATTGCTATTAACGATTCATTTATTTCCAACACTTTGACCCAGCCGGCGATTGCCGGGATGATCTCTGGTTTGATCATGGGGGACTTGAAAACCGGCCTGATGGTAGGTGGTACCTTGCAATTGATGCGCCTGGGGATTGCAGCTTTCGGGGGCGCTTCGGTGCCGGATTACTTTACCGGTGCAGTCTTAGGTACAGCCTTTGCCGTCATCTCTGGTAAAGGTGCCGAATACGGTATCGGACTTGCAGTGCCGGTATCCTTGCTGATGTTACAGTTGGACGTCGTGGCCCGCTTCTCCAATGTCTTCTTGCTTCACCGGGTAGACAAAGCCATCGAAAACATGCAGATCAAACGCATCCCGCGACTGGTATTATCAGGATCTGTTTTGTGGGGATTGTCTCGAGCGATTCCAATTCTCTTGATGCTGTTAGCAGGAGACGCAGTGGTCACTACCCTCACCAACAACATGCCGGAATGGCTGATGAACGGATTGAAAACTGCCGGTGGCGTGATGCCCGTCGTTGGTATCGGTATTTTGTTGCGTTACTTACCGACAAAACAATACATTCCCTACCTTCTAGTCGGCTTCTTCCTGGCTGCTTATTTGCAAGTTCCAATGCTGGGTGTTTCCATTATTGGTGTCGTGGCGGCAATGATCGTCTTCTCCCACGACAAAGAAAAGAATAACAATAATACTCAAACTGTCACAACTGCAGGAAGCTTTGAAGGAGGCATCGATGGCGATGAATGACAAAAAAATAACTAAAAAAGATCTGAATCACATCAGCTGGCGCTATATTCTGGGCAGTCAGTTGAACTGGAACTATGAACGAATGATGAGCTCCGGTTACCTTTACGGGATCTTGCCTGTTTTGAAAAAACTCTACGGGGATGACGAAGCACAATTGCAAGATATGATGCGGGTGCATAACCAATTCTTCAATACCAATGCCATCTTTGGCAACCTCATCATGGGGATTGACGTGGCTATCGAAGAACAAGACGGCTACAAAGCCAAAGATACCGTAGCCGCATTGAAAACGGCATTGATGGGTTCTCTAGCAGGGGTTGGGGATTCCTTGTTTCATGTGATTTGGGGGACTATTTTTGGTTCCATCGCCGGTACTTTGGCTCAAAGCGGTTCTACCATCGGCTGTATCATCTGGATCTTAGCCAACATCGCATTGCTCTTTGGTCGTGCGGCACTGCTGCCTCTAGGTTACACGCAAGGGGTCAAGCTGGTAACAACATTGAAAAACCAGCTGTCCGCCTTCACCAATGCCGCAACCGTCTTAGGGGTTACAGTAATCGGTGCGCTGATTCCTTCTGTGGTCAAAGCTTCCGTTCCTCTCGTCTATAAAAAAGACGGCGTTGAGCTGGTCATTCAAGATACACTGAATGCCATCTTGCCAGCACTGGTGCCTGTCTTGTTAGTTGCCCTGACTTACTGGATGCTGGGCCAGAAAAAACTCAATTCTACTCGCGTGATTTGGATCATCTTGATTTTGTCGATTCTTTTGAGCGCTATGGGAATCCTGGCTTAATGCTTCTGATAAATACTCGTGCCCGCTGGCTGATCTTTGAAGATCGGCAGCGGGTATTTTAGTTGCCGTAGACTAGCAGCCCCCGCTAGCTGTACCTTGTTAGGCTCTGATACCTTTAGAAAAAATACTCCCTCCCACTAAAACATCCCCTGTCTCTCCTATTTTTTTTGCCAAAAACCAGTGCTGATTTTGAATCCTATCCAGTATTTGTTAGAATTATCTTAGTGAGAAATCGATTTCACTAATGAATGGAGGAAGTGAAGCAATGGAGGAATTCAATCGGGCACTGGCCCACCTGCAAGAAAAGTTCGGAGACAAGGATAATCTGATCGGGCTGTCCACCATCAGTCTAAAATCAACACCTGATGGACGGCCACATCCCGCCGTTCGTTTTGTGGATGCCTATTATGAGGATGGTGCTTTTTACACCGTGACTTACGCAACGAGTAGCAAAGTCCAACAAATCATGGCAAATCCGGCGGTAGCCATCTGCTATGTCGTGGACAGCTTCACTGCAGACGGTCATGGAGAAAACCTCGGCTGGGTCAAAGATAGCAAAAACAGTGCCCTCGCTGCTAAACTGCGGGAAATTTTTGCCGAATGGTACGACGATGCCAACAATGACGACGACCCTAACACCTGTATCCTGAAAATCACACTGGACAAAGGGCTGTGGAATTTTCCCCACGAAGGAAAATGTACCCTCATTGATTTTGTGACAAAAGAAGTCGAACACCGGGGATAGCCGTAATTTTCTGTGACTTACGAAGCTACTTCAACGATAATAACGGCACTACTCAAACCGATGACATTTGTTGTGTCTGGATCCGCTGAAGAAACGTTCCCTTACAGTGAATGACACTGACTTCATTTGATGAAGTCAAGATTAGTCATCCTCTGCAATGTTTAACAAAAAAAGACAAGTCACTTCCACATTTTTTGAATGGAAGCGGCTTGTCTTTTGCTTTTGCAATGGACAATTTTGTTGTTGGTTGTTTCAGAGGACAGTGCTGGAGCGATTGTCATCATCCCATTTATGATCAGACCAGATAGCTCAAGTCACTGGCCAGCGTAGGATAACCCATGATCATTTTAGTAAGGTCTTCAGTCGTTAGTTTTTGTTGAATACAAAAGGTGAGGTAGTTGATCATATCATCGGCACGTTCGCTGAGGACAGACGCACCGATAAGCATTCCCTCAGTATTTTTTACTAGTTTTACTTTAGCAATATCTTCATTCACTCGACGATAAGTAAACCACTGGGTAAGATCCATGACTGTCTCTGTTTCACCGGCATCTGGATTGGCAATGGTCTGGCCAGTCTCTGCTAGCTTGGGGGAACCGTAGACAATAGTAGGAATCAAAGGGTAATTGATTGCTGCTGTCTCCCCTAAAATTCGGGAAGCTACGTAACTTCCTTCAAAAGTAGCGACTGGGGTCAGCTTAGGTCGCCGCTTGGCTACAACATCGCCGCAAGCATAAATATGGGAGACATTGGTTTGCAAGAACTCATCGACTGCTATGCCACCTCGGTTGACAGCCACCCCTGCTTTTTCCAAACTTAACCCTTCAATATTAGGGATTCGTCCAGTAGCAGCTACCACGTAATCAGCCGTGTAGCTTTTTTCATCATCTGTCCGCAGCTGAACACGATTGTTACCGTCAGTCAGAGCGGCCGTAATTTCCGTATCCCATTTAAATTTGATTCCTTTTGCTGTCATCTGAGTGGTCATTTCCTGTACCAGCATTTCATCGAAGGCTTTCAAAGGCCGGTTGTTGTGGTGAATAATTGTAACCTGGCTGCCACAAGCAGCAGCTATCGTCGCCAATTCAAACGTGATATACCCTGCTCCAAGAAAAATCATTTCATGGGGCAACGTTGATAAAGACAAAAAATCGGTACTCGTATGAAGCAGCTCTGCACCAGGAATCTCTGGTAAACTAGGCCGCTGTCCAGTAGCAATAATAATATCCTTTGCTTGTAATTGTCGTGTACCAACTCGAAGTGTATCTTGACTGACAAAGGATGCCTGTCCCTTGATTGTTTCAATCCCAGCAGTATTGAGACTTCTTTGAAAACTTTCCGGTGCTGGATCAGTGAATGTTTTTTTGAAGGCCATCAATTGCGGCCAATCTATTTTCGGTTGATTATTAAATCCTTTTCCCTGTAACTGCCTTACCTGTGTCTTAGCTTCTACAGCACCTATTAATACCTTTTTAGGATCACAGCCACGATTGGGGCAGGTGCCGCCCCACAAGTCCATTTCTACCACAGCGACTTTCTTACCGGCATTTTGCAGTGGGCTGGCACAAGCCATCCCTCCTACCCCAGAACCGATTACAATCACATCAAATTTTTCCATCTCAAGTCCTCCTGTCTACCATACAAAAACCAGTTACCTGCTTATTCCTGTTCTGCCAAATACGCAAAGACTGCTTGCCTAGTTAAAATACCTTTGACACTGCCATCTGCTTGCTGATTTCTTCCATCAGAGTCATCTTCTAAGACAGCTACGCCATCAAATTCTGCCAATAACAAGAAGACTTGTGCCAAATTATCCGTCAGTCGGCAATAAGGCAATTCCCGCGTCTGAAGCGCCGAAGAATCCGTCAGCAAACGATCGGCTAAACAGCTGATCTTCGTCTGATAAATTCCCATTTGGCTAGCAGGCTGATCCCTTTCTGATCCTATTTTTTGCTCTTGAAAAAACTCGTTGATAAATGATTCGGAAGGGGCTGTCAGCAACTGTTCCGGCGTATCTACTTGTAAAAGCTCCCCTTCTTTCATCACAGCGATGCGGTCGCCTAATTTTATTGCTTCTTCCATATTGTGCGTCACAAAGACCACAGTAGTCCCAAGTTTAGCGTGGAGAGCCAAGACAAGCTCTTGAAGTTCGTTGCGGGAAATGGGGTCTAGTGCACTAAAAGGCTCATCCATCAAAATGACCTCCGGATTGGCAGCAAGTGCTCGTAGAATACCGATTCGCTGCTGCTCACCACCGGATAGTTCCGATGGCATCCGCCTGCGGTACAACTCTGGATCCAGCCCGACACTGGTCAATAACCGATCAGTCTCTTGTTGTTGCTTTTCTTTGGTCCAGCCGACCATCTCTGGAATCACCATGATATTTTGAGCGACGGTCATTGTTGGAAACAATGCAATCTGCTGCAAAACGTAACCAATCTGCCAGCGAACTTTGCGAATATCATACGCAGATAACGGCTGGTCTTTATAATAAATTGTCCCACTGGTGGGTTGCGATAGTCCGTTGATCATCTTTAACGTGCTGGTTTTACCACTACCGGAAGGCCCTACCAAAACAAAGATTTCCCCTTTTTCAATGCTAAAGCTCAAATTTCGGATAATCTCTTTATCATCATAGGCTTTTGTCACCTGATCAAATACGATTTGAGCGCTCATCACCGTCCCTCCTTCAACAAACCGGCTTGAACCAGAAAATTCCGTGCAACGTCTGCCGGTTCTTTTTTCTCGACATTGACTTGGTAATTCAGTGCTACCATCTCAGCTTCAGTTATCTTCCCTGCTAATTTTGACAGTGCTTCAACCACTTGTGGATGCTTTCTTTTAAAGGCTTCCGTCATCAAAGGCGCTCCTTGATAAGCAGGAAACAAACCACGATCGTCTGCTAGTGTCACCAGATCATATTGCTTGATTTCACTGTCAGTGGAATATGCGTCAATCAAATTGACATCGCCATTATTGATGGCCTGATACCGTAAGGCTGGCTCCATACTCTGGACAGAAGGAAAATCCAATCCATAGTTCTCCTTAATCCCCCGATACCCATCGGAGCGGTCGATAAATTCCAATGTAAACCCGGCTTTGACTTCTGACTGAATCTTTGCCAAATCAGAAATTTTCGTAATTCCGTTGGCTTCGGCAAATGTTTTTTTCATTGCTAATGCATACGTATTTTCATAAGCCATCGGTGGCAAAAAGGCCATATCGAATTGCTCTTTCAACAGCATTGCCGCATCTTGGTAGGTCTCTTCTTGGTTCCTTTTTTTATTCTGCTGATTCTCCGGCAGCTTTACCAGACTTTCTAAGACTGTGCCACTGAATTCTGGATAAATGTCCACCTGTCCATGCTGTAACGCACTGAAAAGAAAACTGGTTTTACCAAAATTAGGTTTCAATGTTACTTGTGCCTCAGCGTCTTCTGCTTCAATCAACTGTTGGTACATATTGATCAAAATATCTGGTTCGGCCCCCAATTTTCCGGCAATTACAATAGGCGTCTGCGGCTGCAGACGATTGGCATAGACTTCATATCCGCCTAAACCTAACAATAAAATTGCCAGAGTAATCAATGTGTAGCGGGGCTTTTTTTGTTGCAGGAAGCGGATCAACGCGCCAAAAAAAATCGCCAACACTGCCGCACTTACCGCACCAATCAGTGTCAAATCAGGAGAATTCCGATCAATTCCCAATAAAATAAACGTCCCCAGACCACCGGCCCCAATCAGTGCCGCCAATGTCGCCGTCCCGATAATCAACACAAAGGCTGTTCGAATTCCGGAAATAATTACCGGTAACGCCATGGGTAACTCCACTTTAGTTAGTCGTCGCCAGCGGCTCATACCAAAAGCTACGGCTGCTTCTTCAATAGAAGGATCGATCTCAGTCAGTCCGATATACGTATTTTGAAAAATCGGCAGCAACGCATAGATTACCAATGCAATCAAAGCCGGTGCCGTGCCAATTCCTACAAATGGAATCAACAATCCCAGCAGTGCCAGCGAAGGAATCGTCTGTAAAACACTGGTGAGCTGCAAAACAGCTTCTGCCGCTTTTTTATGTGCTGTCAGCCAAATGGCTAGGGGGACAGCAATTGCCATCGCTAGTAACAACGCGACTACCGAGATACCTAAATGCTCGATAGTTGCTTGTAGCAGCTCCTCTTTTCGTGATAAAAATGTCGCCCATAGTTGTCCCATTCCATTATCCTTTCTCCAACCTGAAGGATTGTGCCCTTGCAGCAAAACAATTGATCTGGCATCTTTTCCCACGAGTTTTTCGTGATTGCTCTCTTATTGCTCTCTTTAAGTATAGAGGGTAGCCGTTTTTTTCACCAAAGATAAGACTGGAAAATTTGGGCATAAAAAAACCGTTCATAAGCCTTTGCGAACTGAACGGTTAAAAGACCAACTAAGCATTAAGTAAGTCATTTTTACTGAAATAATCGGTTGCGAAAAGAGGGATGCGCTAATAACTATCTTTCATTTTTTATTATTGCTTGATAAGAGTAGTATATTTTTATTTATTCATTCCTTATACTTCATTACACTCCGATCTAATATTCCACTACTAGCAGCGGTGCGGCCGCTATTTATATAGGCAATAGTTAGGTAGGGGATATCTCCTGTTTGCTCTGAAACTTTATTTTGGATAGCCATCGCAAGATTATCTATAAATTGATGCCGAACATTTTCATTTTCATATTTTACATCATCAACAATGTAAGCTTTATAACCGCGGTCTTCCAAAGGCTCTGTTGCATCAATTGGCTCAATTTTTACAATAAAGCCAGAACCAACAGAAATTATTTCTTCGAAAGCTGCATTGATAGCGTCCTCTTTTTGCTTGACTTCCTCCGCAGCTTTCTTCTTAGCTGCTTCTTCAGCTGCTTTTTGCTTTGCTTCTTCCTCAGCCTGTTTCTTTGCTTCCTCTTCAGCTTTTTTCTTAGCAGCTTCCTCAGCTGCTTTAGCTCTAGCAGCTTCTTCTTCGGCTTCTTTTTTTGCCTTAGCGTCAGCTTCCTTTTTCTTTTCTACTGCTTCAGCATTTGCTTTAACCTTAAAATCTGTAGAAGTTCTGTTTTCTTTGTCTTCATCATCAATATAGTTTACATGAAGTGTAGTATCTTCATATCCTGTAGTTCCAAATACTGTATTAAAACTACCATCTTTACTTGGCTGTGATTCTGCTTTTAGGTCGTTTATATACAGAGTACCTTTCCCGTCAACCTTTCCTTTAATCGCAACCGTCCCGTCATTATTTGCAGTAGCTTCTGTCTCATCTAGCTTTATTGATAAATCATTACTACATGCGGCCAAAAAAAATACCATTAATGGCAATACTAATCCCACAAACCACTTTTTCATTATAAAAACCTCCTTTTTTATATTGCATATCAATAAAATCTTATCATTAAATGTAGATTTTAGCCCCTAAGTAGCACTGTAAAGATATTTAGTCACCGAATCGAGATTGATTGCCTCCCAGTCACATAATGTTTTCGAGCATACGTAATTTTTTCAAATATACTCTGGCCGGATATCAGAATCATATAGGTGGATTTCAACAACCTCCGCGAATTTTTTCACTTCCTTTCGATTAGAAGGAGACATGTCCCAAGTGGAGAGGCGCCAATGGATTGATTGTTAGTACGGGCTCACTGTTGAAATTTTGTTTGACGGATGTTTGATTTCCCTAATATTTTAGTTCAATGATTAAAGTTTATTGACTACAATCACGAATGATTTAAACTAATAAGAAAATTCTCGGAAAAGGCACCGAGGCTCTCTTTCTATTCACTTCAGCTTACGACAGCTTATTGAACTTGAATTTTCCCTCAGCTGCATTACGATAATATTCAGGATACATAACTGATTCACAGCTTTTACATGTAAATTGTGGTGAATGATTTGGGTCGTAATCTAAATCACTGACATCAAAAAATCAACGCCCTCCTTCGAAATATCCTCCATCTCGCTACATTTGAGACAAATAAATCTAACACACTATCTCTTGCTCAATCGAAGCAATTTCTGCTAAAGGCTTTTTATTTTGCTTCTTCATACTTAATTTGGAATTCTTTTTGTCCAATTCTCCTCTCGCATGAACTTCTTCGCTTAACTACTTTTCGCATATTTTACAATATGAAATGCTGTAAGAAGACTGACCTATCAACCTTCTTACAGCTCAACTTTTTATAAGTCCTTTATCTACTACAAAAAAACGCCTCGAAAAATCGAGACGTTTTTAGGATAATCCGTGTTTATTGTTCCCGTGGTGGGACGGCAAAACTGCCTTGAATGTTGTATTTTTTCTTCAAGAACCAACGCAATCCCAATGCGGCTGCCCCGATTGCGACAGTCCCCAACGGCGGCAATGTCGGATTGATGATGTCGAACATCGGTAAACTGGAGACACCCCACAAAAGCATCCACAAAAAGAAGATCGGTACCATCAACAGCATCGCTTTCCAAAGTTTCGGACGCTTGCTCTTGTCTGCGCCTGGTTGCTCGTATTGGTAAAAGAATTTGTAGAACAGATAGAAGACAAAACCACCAATCGCCGCCCCTACCAACAGGCTGAAGACCCCATACATTTGGGCTTTGCCATTGGTGAACAGTCCCATCACACCTACCATCAAACCGAAGACACCCAGGATGAATAAGGTGTTGTCCACCCACATCAAGACCGGTTTTGCTTCTGGCATTGGTTGCGGCTTGTTCAAAATTGATTCGGTTCGTTCAGCGACGGTTCCGAACAACTGACGGGCCGTTTTCCCGCTTTTTTGTTCTTCTACCAATGTCGGTAGAATGTCATGCATTGCGATCACCATTTCTTCTTCAGAAAGATTGGCCGCCTGCAGCGATTTCTTTAAATCAAAAATATATTGTTGATTACGTTTAGTCAGCTGCGGTTCCAGCTCACGATTTTCGGAAACATATTGCCGTAAAACTTCTGGCTCCATGCAGAGTTCCTCCTCATTGCATTGCCGATCACAGGTGCAACACCCGTTTTCGTACAAAGTTAAAAATTACGTCCAAAAACCATTTTATCATATTCACAACCTGATAAACAGTTTTTTTGACCGCTTACACGTTGAATCGGAACAACATGACATCGCCATCTTGAACGACATAGTCCTTGCCTTCCAAGCGGACGCGCCCGGCTTCTTTGGCGGCATGCATGTTTCCGTATTTGTCTAAGTCTTCAAAAGAGACAGTTTCCGCTCGAATAAAGCCCCGTTCAAAATCAGAATGGATGATACCGGCAGCTTGGGGTGCTTTGATACCTTTTTTGAAGGTCCACGCCCGCACTTCTTGAACGCCGGCAGTGAAATAAGTTGCCAGTCCCAACAGGTCATAGGCCGCCCGAATCAATTGATCCAAACCAGACTCTTCAATCCCCATTGCCTCCAAGAATTCTGCTTTGTCCGCGTCGTCCAATTCTGCAATTTCTTCTTCTGCACGAGCGCAAACAACGATGACTTCCGCATTTTCCGAAGCGGCAAAATTGCGAACTTCTTGCACATAGTGGTTGTTGTCAGCATCGGCAACTTCATCTTCTGACACATTGGCAACGTACAGAACCGGTTTAGTCGTCAACAAGAACAGGCTCTTGACGATTTTTTGTTCTTCATCAGAAAACTCGATACTGCGGGCTGACTTGCCTTCTTCCAAGACCGGTTTAACCTTATCCAAGACTGCCAATTCGGCAACTGCCTCTTTGTCTTTGGTCTTCGCCACTTTAGCTACCCGATTGTATCGTTTGTTGATGGACTCGAGATCTGCCAATACCAGCTCCAAGTTGATGGTATCGATGTCTTCCAACGGATCAACGCGGCCTTCTACGTGAGTGATGTTGTCATCATCAAAACAGCGGACAACATGACAGATGGCCTCCACTTGGCGGATATGGCTCAGAAACTGGTTTCCTAAACCTTCTCCTTTGCTGGCACCTTTAACAATACCGGCAATATCGGTGAATTCAAAAGTCGTTGGTACTGTTTTCTTTGGTTGAACCAGTTCTGTCAACCGTTGCAGGCGCCAATCCGGTACTTCCACCATTCCGACGTTTGGATCAATGGTTGCAAAAGGATAATTGGCCGCTTCTGCTCCGGCTTTGGTAATTGCGTTAAACAAGGTAGACTTACCGACGTTTGGTAAGCCGACGATTCCGGCAGTTAATGCCATAGTAACTTCACTCTTTCTTTTTAGATTGATAAAACACGGCAGCCTCTTTAAAAAGGTCCAAAAGGCTGTCGCTTTGCTTTAGCTGAAAAAACAACACTTAGACTAATACTAATAAAGCTCGGCAATCAGCTACCATTCAAATAAACGGCAACCACTGCTTATTCGGCAGCAGTTGGAGCTTTTTCCAGAATTTTTTTTAACTTCTTCTCAAAATCACGACGGGTCAACATCACGATGTGGCCGCAATTGGTGCATTTGATTTTGATGTCGGCGCCCATGCGGATGATCTGCCAACGATTGGCTTTACAGGCATGGGGCTTTTTCATTTCCACGATATCTCCCAGATCATACATGATAGATCCCTCCGATTGTACTGGTGACCGCCGCTACTGAAAATACGATTTGCGATTTCCTCCGGCAGTACTGCCCCGGGAGCCGCCAGTTTTGCAATATTCTAAGCTTCGTCAAACTGAATATCCAAAATATCCAAAATACGGGTCAAATCCCCTTGAGACAAATACTCGATTTCAATCTTGCCCTTGCCGTCTTTCTCCAAGATTTCGACATTGGTGCCGAATTTGTCCATCAGACGTTCTTCCCCTTCTCGCAAGTAATAGGGTTTTTCCTTCACAATGCGGGGAGTCTTTTTAACTTCTTTCTTGTTGTTCATCGCTGACACCAGCTGCTCGAGTTGGCGCACAGTCAAGTTTTCTTTCACACAGCGATTGGCCAGTTTCAAGATCTGGTTTTTGTCCTTCAAACCAAGCAAGGTGCGGGCCTGTCCCATAGAAAGTCGTTCATCTTGCAGCATTTCCTTTACCAGCTTCGGCAGTGTCAATAACCGCAGATAATTGGCGATGTAAGGACGGCTTTTACCCAAGCGCTCGGCGACTTGTGCTTGGGTCAATTCCAGGTTCTTCATGAGCATTTCGTAGGCTTCTGCTTCTTCCAACGGGGACAAATCTTCCCGCTGCAGATTTTCCAAAACAGCAATCTGCATCATGGACTCTTCATCAAACTCGCGAATAATTGCGGGGATTGTTTCCTTATCTGCAAGTTTTGACGCTCGGAAACGCCGCTCGCCGGCAATGATTTCATACCCTTTTACCGCTGACTTGCGGACAATAATCGGCTGAAAAACACCAGATTGCGCAATCGATGTCGCCAACTCCTGCAGTGAGGCTTCATCGAAAGTCTTACGGGGTTGATAGGGATTTGGTCGCAATTCGCTGAGGGGAATATCCACCACTGTTTCCGTCTTCACGTCGACTTCTTCCAAATCTTTGAAATCTTGAAAAAGTGCATCGATTCCTCGGCCTAACCCTTTTCCTTTATTTTTCACGGACTAACACTTCCTTTGCCAGTGCCAAATACATCTTCGCACCTTTGGATTCCGGATCATAGTCGATAATGGACAAGCCGTGGCTTGGCGCTTCTGACAACCGGACATTGCGGGGAATGATGGTATCATAGACTTTTTCTTGGAAATAACGACGGACTTCTTCCACTACTTCCGCCCCCAGATTTGTACGGGCATCGTACATGGTCAAGAGTACGCCTTCGATCTTCAGTTCTGGATTGAAATGTTTTTGCACCAAGCGCACAGTATTCAGCAACTGACTCAAGCCTTCCAATGCATAATACTCGCATTGAACTGGAATCAAAATCGAGTCGCTGGCAGTAAATGCATTGATGGTCAAATGCCCCAAAGAAGGCGGACAGTCGATCAAAATATAGTCATAGCGATCACGAATTTCTTCCAATGCGGACTTCAAACGAGATTCCCGCGCCATCATAGACGTCAATTCGATTTCGGCACCTGCCAACTGAATCGTCGCCGGTACGATATCCAGTCCTTCACGACTGCTGGGCAAAATCGCCTCAGCAATCGGTTCTTCATTGACCAATACATCGTAAATATCCTTTTTGACATCCGGCTTGCGGACACCTACACCACTGGTGGCATTGCCTTGAGCATCGATGTCTACCAGTAGGACTTTTTTTCCTTCAAATGCCAAGCAGGCGCCGAGATTAACCGTTGTGGTTGTCTTTCCTACGCCGCCTTTTTGGTTTGCCACAGATATGATTCGTGCCATAAAGCAGGGATCCTCCTCTAGTTTATGATTCTTCTTGGGTCAGCTCGACTAGTCAAAGGCGCTAGTTGAGCTGCCTCAACGCTTTTATTGACGACAGTCTGCTACTTAGGAAGCTGTCGGCTGAACTTACTTGATGGGCTGTTTGTTAGGCAAGCCCGGTTTGCGGGGATATTTTTTCGGTGTTTCTTTTTTCTTTTGGATGACCAGAAAATGCCGCTCGTCACCGCCCACAGGTAGGGACATGGCGATCTCTTCCATGAACTTTCCGCCCATTGCAGCGATTGCCGGCTTCGCTTCTGCCAGCTCCTCGTCACTTTTGGCAGCCTTCAAGGCAAAGAAGAACCCGTCTTTTTTCACCAATGGTAGGCACAGCTCTGCCAGGACATTCAAGCGAGCCACGGCCCGCGCAGTCACATAGTCAAAGCTCTCACGAAAGGCTTTGTTTTGTCCAAAAGTCTCTGCTCGATCATGATACAAACGGACACCTGTCAGTCCCAAGGTCTCCGCCAAATGCGTCAAGAACGTGATCCGTTTGTTCAGGGAATCTACGATAGTCACCTGCAGCTCTGGGAAAACGATCTTCAAGGGAATACTGGGAAAGCCCGCGCCAGCTCCCACATCACAAATAGATGCAGTCGGATCTAGCCGAACTGCCAATGCCAACATCACGGAATCATAAAAGTGCTTCAAATACACTTCTTTTTCTTCTGTGATGGCAGTCAAATTCATCTTCTCGTTCCATTCCACCAACAAGCGGAAATAATCAGCAAACTGGGCCATCTGTCGGTCATCCAGTTGGATTCCGTCAGCTTCCAGCCGCAATCGGAATTCTTCAGGCAGCATAGTGTATTCCTTTCATTCAAAAAGCGGTATAACCCGCCGCATTTAGAGTGTTTCACAAAAATGTTTCACAACCACTACTTTAACGCAAAACGGCGGTTTGTGCAATGGTTTGTCCGGGGGATTTAATGGATCATTAGAAAAATGTCCTTGAGGTTTCACCAAAAAAAGCCCCCCAATCACCAAGGATTAACGGACTTCTTTAAAAGTATTTTCAAGATTCTTTCAGCTTATCACCAAACCGCTGCCAGTGCTGACTGATTGCTCTGGTCTAATGCACTTTTTAAATCAGACCGCTGCTTTTTTCACCTGAAAGCGCAGAACTGTGCGACTGTTTTCTGGTGCTGTTCTACGAGGATCCGAAAGATAAATTTCCCGATGCTGCCAGCCTACCCGTGTCACTTGTTCCGCAGTTGCGAAAGCCTGCATTTTTTCAAAACTGGCAGGCTCTTCGTCAAAGGCTCCTTGATGCAGCATTTGAACACAAAGACCTTCTTCTACTTCTTCAAAGGTTACCTCTTCCAGCAGTGGCTGAGGTTTCTTTTCTTTAACCATTGCCAGTGTTTCGGCAAAGTCCTCGGCTGTAATCACTGCCGGTTGGCGGATCATGATTTGGTAGACAAACTTGTCTTTATTCAAAGGATCTTCTGGATCAGAGGTACTCCAAACACCTTCCAGCGGATAGACGGTAAAGTCCGTATATCCAACTGCACCAGCTGCCTCTGGATCATTCAGACAGCGCTTCTTGTAACCCATTTTTAGCGGATAAGCCAATGAATACAAGATGCCCACCCGCTCGCTGAAATCTTCCTTGTTGGGATCGCCGGTACCGCTGATCATGATAAACTGCTGCTTAGGCAGGGTAATCAGCGCCGGTTTACGGCCAGGCAGGTAATAATTTTTTTCCGTCTTTTTCCACTCATGTTTCATCCGTGAGCTCCTCCTTTGTGATTTTCTCCCTGCAGATTGCTTCATCAACAGGCAGGCTATATTTTTGGTTAAGCTTCGCTATTCGCTGTCTCATTGCCTCACGAAAACTTGCTGGTGCCACCACTTCCCCCTGATCGCCAAAAGACAAAATAAAATCATAGGTCGTGACATTATCCGGCAACCAGCAGGTTACAAAAAAGCGGCCATCTGCCAGCTTGCGTACATCAGAAAAGCTTTCATAGACCCGATATGCTAGCCTTGCTTCAAACACTAATTTCAGCTTGACTAATGCGTGCTGTTCTTTTGGCTGTAATCCTTTATCTTCAAAGTCCACTTCTTGCCAGACGCGTTCAAATGTTTCTTGAGTTACGTTGACTGCCTGCATCCGTGTTAATTTGAAGAGACGAAAGTCCTGACGCAAATTGCAAAAAGCCCACAAGTACCACTCATGACTTTTGAACACTAGCTGCAACGGCTCTACTTCACGATCAACAAAGGTCCCTTTATAGCTCAGATAAGTGAAGGTCACTTTCCGTTGTGTCAAAATCGCCTCTTGCAGTTGTGAAAACAAAGCAGAACGTTGCCCAGTCCAATCAGAAAAATCGACCCGCATCCAGCGACGTCCCCCGCCGGCCTTTTGAAACAATGCCCCTAATTTATTCAATAACTCAGCTGAACCTTCTCCAGCATCCACCGCCTGCAAACTTTGCAAAGCCATCAAGATTCGTTTTTGTTCACTTGCCGTCATCAGGGTACGATCCAAAACATAGCCTTCTTGCAAGAAGATCCCGCCGCCTTTTCCCGGAGTTGTATAAATTGGAACTCCCGCAGCACTCAAAGCATCTACATCTCGGTAAATGGTGCGGACTGACACTTCGAATTTTTCCGCCAGCTCCGGCGCCGTTGCCTTGCCTTGATTCAACAACTGCAACAATAGCTGCAGCAATCGACTGTTTGTCATTGCCCCACTCCCTTTATCCCGTAATGTCCACTTTTCTTTAGTATAGCGTGGAAAACCTGACAGGGAAAGTCAGGTTTTATCAAGAAGCAACTAGAAAATGACCAACTGGCAGCGCAGCTTTTTTCTGTTTTGATAGCCTCAGCCTGAGAAACAATTTTCCTCAACGCAAAAAACTTTCGGACATAGGGACATCCGAAAGTTTCTTCTTAAAGAGATTTGCCACAGGTACCACACTTAAGCAGCCAAGTAGCTGATTTTTGCCGGTTGCTTATTGCTGTTCATCAAATTTCGCATCCAACTGAAATGGCGAGCCGATGTAAACAAAACGGCTGGTCACAGTCCCATCCGTATCGGTTGAACAGATTTCCTGTTTGAACGGAAAACAAATTCTTTCTCCAAAGGTCGTCTGGTCCGCTTCAGCAATCAATTGAAAGTTAGCGGCTGTAGGTAGAATCTTGTTGGCCTCTGCAATAATTTCCTCATCTGATCGTTGGGCAGCCCCTTTGACGATCCGACGGTAATCTTCTAGAAAAGCTGCCTGATTACCGAATATTTCCATAAAAATCCCTCATTTCGTCTTGATACCCTAAATGTACCAAGACTATCCTTTAAAAGCCAGTAAACGCTACCGCCTTACAAAAGGAGTCGCCTCACAAAAAAGGGGAGGTGACTTAAGTGAATTCCAAGTACTAAACAGCGGCTATTTAACCACAATTAGTAAAAAGTATACGGATGAGGAAAAATTGTGACCCTCTTGATGTCTTAGTCCGAAGAGAGAACATTACCATACGTGTCAGGAGAAAAAGTGAATTAGGCTGACTTGGCTTGATGAAATCAAGGTTAGTCAGCCTTTGAAATTTTTAGCAATGAAAAGCCGACAATCTTCCAATGATTTTAATGGAAGATTGTCGGCTTTTGCTTGCGTCTTACGTTTGGTATTGTTCGGTTCGTAGGACAGTGACTCAACTATTGTCACAGGCCTATCAATTAGCTGATTTTCTTAGTAACGGTGGATAAATCGCAAACCTGATGCGCTCAATGTTTGATAGTTAGGACCAGTTGGACTAGCAAAGCCCATCCCACCTTGTGAGAAGGTGAAAGTGCCGTCACCGTTAACGGATTCTACATAACCTACGTGACCATATTGTGCGCTGAAACCATGTTGGCCAGCTGCAAATACGACAACTGAACCAACTTCTGGTGTGCCATCGACACGGTAACCATCAGCTGATGCGGAATATGCCCAGTCAGCGCCATTGCCCCAATAAGTGCCAACCCAAGGTGCTACCATTTTTACATAGTAGGTACATTGGCCCCAAGGGTACATGTTGCCTGATCCGGAGTGGTCAATCCCATTTCCATCACCAGGTTTCGGTACTTCCGGTTCTGGATCTGGCGTCGGTTCTGGATCTGGTGTTGGCGTCGGTTCTGGTGTTTCAGAGCTGCCGGTATTGTTGTTGTCTTCTGGTTCAGTAGAAGCTTCCGGTGCTTTCGGTGTTTCTTGAACCGGTTTGCTTTCTTGTGCTTGTTTTTCTTGTTCTTTTGCTTCAGCTGCTGCTTGAGCGGCTAATTTTTGTTGACGTGCTGCTTCTGCTTTACGGGCTTTTTCAGCTTTTTCCTGCTCAGCTTTGATCCGTGCTGCTTCTGCTTCAGCCTCAGCTTTTTTCTTTTGCAACGTCTTCTTATCTTGTTCTGTTTTAGCTTCTTCGGCTGCCAAAGTTGCTTTCAAAACTTCCAGTTCAGCCTGTTTGTTGGCGATGTCTTTCTTTTGTTCAGCCAATTCAGTTTGGCTTTCATTCAATTCTTTGATCTTTGCTTCATTTTCTTTCACGTTGGATTCTACAGCTTCTTTGTCTGCTTGCTGTTGTTTCAACAAATCTTGGTTGGCATTCACCAAAGTAGACATTGCTTGAACCCGATTCACCATGTCTGTAATTGAGCTAGAACCCAAAACAGCGTCCAAGTAGGTCGTAGCAGAGCCGTTAACTTGTGTATCCCGCGCCTGTTTGTTGATCTTTTCTTGGCGTTTTGCGATACGCAGCTTCAACTGTGCAATTTCGTCTTGCAATTTCAGTGTTTCATCCGTCAATTTGGTTTGTTTTGCTTCCAAATCTTGGATCTTACCATTGACTGCTGCAACTTCTGCTTCAGCTGTTTCGATTTGCGATTGTGCGCCAGCCTGTTGGTTTTGCAGGTCAGCGATCTTGTCATTTTTTTCTTGAATTTGTTGGTCGAACGTATCAGCGAAAACAGTGACTGGTGCAGTAGCCAAGGTCAATGTACTTACCAATAATGCTGCGAGTGCTCTCTTTTTCAATTGATTGTTCTCCTCCGACTGTTTCTTTTCTAATTTATACTTAAAGTGATTAAATTCGATTTTTAGGTAGCTATTCTTGCTACAGTCCAAATTCTAACATTTAGATGTATCAATCAGATATTAGTAATGTTACAGATATATTTCATTTCCAACGTTATATTTTTCTTCAAAAAGACTATGAAATTTCTATAAATACTCCTTTTTAGGATAGTAAAAGATAAAATCCATTGGTTTTTATCAACATTTCTATGAAGAAAGCGTTATCTGTTTTGTTGGAGAATCTTCTGGTTTAATGTTGCTATTTCATTACAAGTTCAAAATTTTGGAGAACTTGACTGCGGATAACCCTGTTTTTTTTATTCATTTATAGCGCTTTTTTATACGGATTTTTCAGCAATTTCTATCAGCTAACTTGGCCTTCATGGTATACTAAAAAGCAAGAAAGCATCTGAAACAACAGCTGAAAAAGGTGGTGATGACTAGATGGCAGCGATAACTCTATGCCCAAACAATAACAGATTTCAATTAGCATTTTTGTATGAGTGTCGACAAATGACACATGATTTCCATAAAAATGGGGAAGTCTGCCCAAAAATCGCTATTTTTATCCAAAATTTCATCAGTCACACCGATCCTCCTCTTTGAGCAAATTTGTAAAATAACAAATATGGCGCAGTGGAGTCTCTTTTCCACTGCGTTTTTTCTTTTACGTAAGGCGCTGTAGGAGCAATCATTTCGGTGGACTTTACGTAAGGAGTAGAAAAAATGCAAGAAAATATCAAACGAAATTATCGCTATACTTTTTTCCAGTGGTTCGTAGTCACCGGCCTCTGGATGCTCTATCTGACGCAAAAGGGTTTTTCCCCACTTGAAGTCGGGATTATGGAAGCCGTTTTTCATGTCACCAGTTTTATCTTTGAAGTACCCTCTGGCAGCCTGGCCGATCGCTTCGGCTATAAAAATACATTGATTGCCAGTCGAATCATCAATACAATCAGCTGCCTACTGACTGTGCTAAGTGGTAATTTCTGGATTGTGACCGCGGGCTTTGTCTTTAGCGCCCTCAGCTACAATCTGTCTTCCGGCACCAATGAAGCCCTGGTCTTTGAATCTTTGTTAGCCGTCAAGCAGGAAAAACTCTACCTGAAAGTCACTGCCAATATCAATATGATCCTTGAAATCAGCAATTCATTGGGGATCGTCGTGGCGGGTCTGTTCAGCCACTGGTTTTTCGACGGTGTCTACTGGCTGCAGATTTTGTTGAATGGTTTGGCGATTCTTACTGCCCTGCGCTTTGAAGAACCGCCTCGTATTCGACAGCAACGACAGCGTTACTTTCAGCTGATCACCAGCGCCTTTGCCATGACGTTGAAGATTCCCGGGCTGTTCCTAGTGATGCTGGCCTTCGCCTTTATTGACAGCTTGAATGCCACGTATTATTTTTATTTTCAGAATTTCTTTGAACAGCTGGGGATCAATGGGATTGGCATCAGTCTGGTAATCTTCGCCAGCACCTTATTCCAATTGGCCGCTGTGCGTCTTGCTGCTGTTGTCGGAGAGCAGGTTTCGTTGCCACGTCTGTTTGCTATTGTTTTATTACTGCTGACTATTGCCACTGCCGCTTCTGGATTTTTGCCGGTTGTGGGGGTTATTCCCTGCTACATTTTGGCAAACTGTCTGCCGGCTTTGGTAACCCCGATTCGCTCCAACTTTATCAATCAGCTGATTCCATCGGAGCAACGAGCCACTATCAATAGTATCGACAGCCTTTGTTATTCCATGATGATGATCCCTTTCTTTCCTTTATGTGGGTGGTTGATTCAGATTTTTGGTTATCGCAGCACCTTTGTCTTTGTCAGTCTGGCGCTGGCTGCAGGCGGGGTATTGATTTATCCTCGCTTAAAACGGACGTTGAATGTTTAAGAGCTTACCTTCTTTATTAAGAAGAAACTGAAGTGTACCAATCCTCAGTTACTAAACGCGAGCTACAAAAAAAGACACTTCCATCAAAATGCAGTGGAAGTGCCTTTTTTTATTGTTAAATTTTCTGATACCAACTGACAAAGAAATAAAAAGTTTCATGTGAAACATTCGAATTGGCAGCTTTTCCCCGCGGTGCTTCACTACACTAAGCCTTGTCAGTGGACACTTTGGCGATCTTGCCTTGTTCGATATACACCATCAAAATGCTGATATCTGCTGGGTTGACACCACTAATTCGACTGGCTTGAGCGATAGTTTCCGGTTGAATCTTCATAAGTTTTTGGCGAGCTTCCGTAGCCAAACCGTTGATTGCTTCATAATCGATATTTTCTGGAATTCGTTTTGCTTCCATGCGTTTGAGCTTTTCAACTTTTTCCATCGCTTTTTTGATGTAGCCTTCATACTTAATCTGGATTTCTACCTGTTCGATCTCTTTAGCAGTCAACACTTCGTCAGCAGGAATAAATTGCAACAATTCCTGGTAGCTGATTTCTGGGCGACGGAGAAATTCAACTGCCAATACGCTGTCCTTCAAAGCAGCTGCGCCTTTTTCGGCAAGAAATGCTTGAACTTCAGCCGTTGGTTTGATTCGCAGCTTGTGCAAACGAGCAATTTCACCTTCGACTGCCGCTTTTTTCGCAAGGTAAGCTTCATACTGAGGCTCTTTGACAAGACCAATTTGATGCCCCATTTCAGTCAACCGTAAATCCGCATTGTCATGACGCAAAATCAAGCGGTATTCGGCACGACTGGTCAGTAGCCGATAAGGTTCTTGTGTGCCTTTTGTCACCAGGTCATCAATCATGACACCGATATACCCGTCGCTTCGTTGCAAAATCAATGGCTCTTTACCTTGGATTTTCAAACCAGCATTGATTCCGGCAATCAAACCTTGACCGGCAGCTTCTTCATAGCCGCTGGTGCCGTTTGTTTGACCGGCAGTGTAAAGATTTTCGATCAACTTGGTTTCCAAAGTGGGCCGCAGCTGATGAGGCACGACTACATCATACTCGATGGCATAGCCTGTACGCATCATTTCCACATTTTCCAAGCCGGCAATGGAGCGCAACAAATCCACCTGAACATCTTCTGGCATTGACGTTGACAAGCCTTGCACATAGACTTCCTCCGTATGCAGCCCTTCTGGTTCCAAAAACAGCTGGTGACGTTCCTTATCAGAAAAACGTACAATCTTGTCTTCAATAGATGGGCAATAACGAGCACCCACCCCTTCTACGATTCCGGTAAACATCGGCGCACGATGCAGATTGTTTTGGATGATTTGATGTGTCTTTAGATTTGTATAGGTCAACCAGCAAGGTTCCTGCTGTGTTTTGTAGGCACTGTCAGGTGTCCCATAGCTGAAATGATTGGGTTCAACATCTCCAGGCTGAATCTCAGTCACAGAATAATCAATAGTAGAAGATTTCACCCGTGGCGGTGTGCCCGTTTTGAAACGAGCAATCTCCAATCCATGTTCTTTCAAGTTATCTGCCAAACCGACAGACGGCTGTGAGTTGTTAGGACCAGAGGAATATTTCAGTTCTCCGATGATGATTTCTCCTCGCAGAGCCGTTCCTGCCGTGATAATTACCGCTTTTGCCGCGTAACGAGCCCCTGTGTTGGTGATGACCCCTTTACAGACACCGTCTTCTACAATCAGTTTTTCCACCAGTCCTTGACGCAAGGTCAGGTTTGGTTCTTTTTCAATCGTGTATTTCATTTCATTGGCGTAGGCTTTTTTATCCGCCTGTGCCCGCAGCGCCCGGACAGCCGGCCCTTTACCGGTATTTAGCATCCGCATTTGGATATAGGTCTTATCGATATTCTTAGCCATCTCGCCCCCCAATGCATCAATTTCTCGAACGACAACGCCTTTTGCGGGACCACCGACTGAAGGATTGCAAGGCATGAAAGCCACCATATCCAGGTTGATGGTTAAAAGCAGGGTCTTGTTCCCCATTCGTGCATTGGCTAATGCCGCTTCTGATCCGGCATGACCGGCTCCGACTACGACGACATCATAAGAATCAGCTTGAAATTCCATTTATTTTTTCGCTCCTTGTTTTCCATACTTGACTTGATAAATTGCGATTTTGAGGCAGGTAATCTGCACACTGCCTCTGATTTTTTTGAGAGCCGGCTGTGGTGGCAGGCTTTTTTTGTTGCGAAAATTAAATAACAAAACAACCAACACAAATTTGTTATTTATTATTTTCCAAGACAAAATTGACTGAATAATTGCGTGATGAGTTCATCTTGAACACTATCACCTACGATTTCTCCTAAATAATCCCAGCAACGGGTCATGTCAATTTGTACCAGATCCACCGGCATTCCCGCCTCGATGCCACCGATTACATCACCAAGAGATTGCCCGGCTTTTTCCAGCAAAGCGATATGGCGCGTATTGGAGACGTAAGAGGCATCCTTTTCACCGGTTCCGCCAGCAAAAAACAAAGCCGCAATGGCATTTTCCAACTGATCCAATCCCTCTTGTTCCAACACAGAGACAGCAAAGACAACACTGTCCCCCGCCAAAACAGCCACTTCAGCCAGGTCCAATTTTTGAGGCAGATCGGTCTTGTTCAACAAGATGATTCGCTTGCTGTCACGAGTCAGCTCCAACAAGGTACGATCCGCCACAGTCAACGCTTCACTTTGATTCAGAACCAAAAGAATCAAATCTGCTTCGACCAGCGCTTTTTTACTGCGCTCAACGCCGATTTTCTCAACGACATCTTCGGTATCGCGAATGCCCGCCGTATCGATCAGCTTGAGAGGAACCCCCCGAACGTTGACGTATTCTTCAATGACATCCCGGGTCGTACCGGCAATATCTGTGACGATGGCTTTTTCCTCGTCCAGCAGGTAGTTCAACAGGCTGGATTTGCCGACATTGGGCCGGCCGATAATGGCTGTGCTCAAACCTTCCCGCAGGATTTTTCCTTGTTGGGCTGTCACTAGCAGTTGATTGATTTGTCCTTGGACCTGATTAGCTTTTTCCAACAAAAGCCGCGTAGTCAGCTCTTCTACGTCATCGTATTCCGGATAGTCGATATTAACCTCTACTTGGGCGAGGGTCTCTAAAATTTCTTGGCGTAAGGAGCGAATCAGGGCAGACAAATTACCGTCCAGCTGATTTAGCGCGACATTCATGGCTTTATCCGTCTTGGCCCGAATCAAATCCATCACTGCTTCGGCCTGTGACAGATCAACACGGCCGTTCAAAAAGGCCCGCTTGGTAAACTCTCCTGGCTCTGCCAGCCGCGCGCCTTGCCGCAATGCCAGCTGTAAGATCTGATTGGTAACTACCATACCGCCGTGACAGTTGATTTCCACGACATCTTCTCGTGTAAAGGTTTTGGGTGCCCGCAACACGGTGACCATCACCTCATCCACCAATCGCTGATCAGCGGGGTCCACGATGTGTCCATAGTGAATCGTATGGGTGGGAACCTCCGCCAGACATTTACTGCCACTCTGGTAGATTTCAGCAGCGATTTTGACAGCTTCTTCCCCGCTGAGACGAACGATGGAAATCGCTCCTTCCCCCGGCGGTGTCGAGATTGCCGCGATCGTATCGAATTCCTGTGTGATTTCAGCCATGACTCTGCTCCTTTTTGAATCGTTTACTTGTCGAACTTCCGACAAAAATGCAATAAAAAAAGCGCCCCATTCGAACACGGTGGGCAAAAAAAGTTTCATTCTCCAAAACTTTCTGCCAAACGGCTCGACTTAGCACTTTCACTGCTTGTCTTCTATTTAAATTCTTCATTAATTTAGCACAATTTCAAAACCGGTGCAAGACTGCTTTTTACAGATTCAGGGGGTTTTACCTTTACTTAAAGAATCAAAAAACGGTAAAATCATAAGTGAGACGGGGAAAAACCATGCTAGACAAACGCCTTGCAAAAGCATAAATCCTTTTTGAAGCAGCAGCTGTCATAAATAACTAGTTTTGCCCACAAGCTTTGGAAAGATTCCCCAGTACAATTGGAAGGGAGCAGGTATCATGAGTATTTTCAACGATAGAAACGACAAGTCTGACGGGACAAAAGAAGAAAATCAACGAATCAAGGAGGTCATCCTCTCCACTGGCAATATCAATCGTAGCTATGTGGTACGAGACGTCATCTTTGTGGCGGAAAAATTCGAAACCGATCTTTTTGATCAGGCCGTCGATCCCAATGAATCTTTGGCAGGTATCAAATTGAAATTGCAACGAATGGCCCACGCATATGGAGCCAACGCCGTCATCAACTGCCATTTCGATCACGCCCACGTGACGGTTGAAGGCAAAACTTGCTTGGAGATCTTCGCATATGGCACTGTCGTCCAATTTATCCAATCCACAATTGGTGGTTGATTTCTTCAACGATTGCACCAGCCTTCCTTGTTTTGACTAGGATGGCTGGTGTCTTTTGTTGTCATAGAGCATCAGCCAGTTGATGCTCTTTTAGACAATAGCCCTTCCCGCTGGCAGAAGGCTGCCTATTTTTACAACAAAAAACCCTCTGTTGTATGGCTGGCAACAGAGGGCTCTCTATCAAAGTTTCGACTACTCTGGCGTCTTTCCTTCGATAAGAATGATTTCTACTAGAATATACTGTGATTCCCGGTAGATGTCAACGTATTTTTGCGGGAAACAAGGGTTATCAAAGCTTAAAAACGTTGGTATATCAGTATTTTTATTGAAATTATTCACGCAGACATTCCCTTGTTTTTCAAGGCTTGTACAAATGAAAAGACCAGCAGTTTCCACCGTTTTTTAGCGGAAGCTGCTGGTCTTTTGCTAACTTACTTTGGTAATGCTTGCGTTCAAAAAAAGCTGATCAGAGGCTTGTCACAAACTCTTTTGATCTCAATAATATCTTTTCGCAGGTTCCACTACCAAGTAACGATAGGGCTCGTCCCCTTCAGAATGCGTCTGAACAGCATCATCTTTACTCAAAACGGAATGGATTTGTTTGCGTTCAAAGGCCGGCATCGGTTCCAAAAAGACCGGACGTCCGGTGCGTTTGACTTTCTCAGCAGTTCGTTCTGCCAAACGTTCTAAGATAGCTTGACGTTTTTGTCGGTAATCACCGACATTCACCACTACTGAAAGTTTATTTTTGGCTACACGGTGGATGAAAACCTGTGCCAAATATTGCAGGGCATTCAGCATTTTACCGTGCTTACCGATTAAAATCCCCTGCTTTTGCGTATCCAATTGGAAAACAATCAGACCGTCTTCTCGTTTCATTTTCACCAATGCCGGTGCCTTCAGCTCATTGCTGATATTGGTCAGATACAGCGCCAACTGTGTCAGAGCCGCTTCATCCTCCAATTCCGACAAAACTTGCCGGCTATCTTCCTCCGGCACTGTAACCTCTTCAAGCTCCAGTTCAACGACTGGTGTCACTTGGTCTTCGGCAGTAACGTCAGCCACAACCTCTTCTACCGCTTCGCTGATTTCTTCTGCGACGCTGGGCTCAACTGAAACGCGGGCGTTTTTTTTGCCCATCCCCAGAAAACCCTTTTTGGCTTCTTCTACCACTTCAATTACAGCTTCATCTTTGGCAATACTCAGCGCTGACAGCCCTTTTTGGATTGCTTCTTGCACTGTTGCCCCTTCATAAATCGGCATACTTACAACCTCCTATATCTCTTCATGATTTTTCAATGAAAAATCAGATTACTCGATACTCCATGATACCATTTCCCATCGTTTTTGGCTTATTTTCCCTAAGTAAAAATCAGACTTTGCCGGCCATTGCTGCCAAAAAAGGATCAATAAGCGGGAAAATCCGCCATCCTCGCAGATAGCGGATTTTCTGAATCATTGTATTTAGCGTTTTTTGTTGCGTTTTTTCTTCGGGTTCAATGCTTTTTGCAGCGCCCGTTCTTTTTCTCGTTGCTGTCTGGCAACTTCTTCTCTTTCGCGACGAATCTTGAAAGGATTGTTGATCAGCAGAGTTTGTACAACTTGGAAAGCATTGGAGACTACCCAGTACAGTGACAGACCACTGGCTAAGTTGATACCCATCAGCAAAATCATAATCGGCATCGCGAAGTTCATAATCTTCATGCTGGCATTGGATTCCAATTGACTCATACTCGACAGATAGGTGCTGGCAAAGGTGAACAGTGCCGCCAAAACCGGCAAGATGAAAAATGGATCCGGATGTCCCAGTTCCAACCACAGGAATTTTCCGTTGGTCAAGCTTGGAGTCCGTTGAATGGATTGCCACAGTGCCATCAAGATTGGCATCTGAACAAGCATCGGCAGACAGCCGGCGTAAGGATTCACACCATGTTCTGCATATAGTCGTTGTTGTTCGTCCCGCAGACGTTGTTGTGTCTCTGCATCTCGGGAAGCATATTTTTGTTGCAGCTCTTTTAGTTGTGGTTGAAGTTCTTGGGTCTTGCGCATGCTCTTGTTTTGAAAGTGCATCAGCGGCAATAAGATGACCCGGATAATCAACGTAAAGAGGATGATACCGATTCCGGCATTGCCAAACGACAGGGCTTTGATCGCTTGGGCAAAGTTATAAACGATGTACCGATCCCAAAATCCGGTACTGTTTGCATTGACCTCTCCGGTTCCGCAGGCGGACAAAACGAAGACCATAGCCAACATTCCCGCCAGCAAAAGAATGCGTTTTTTGTTTTTCACTGGACAAAAATCCCTTCTACTTATGAATTATCAATAATTTTTGCGAGTTTCAAGACGTGGATCAGATTGCTCATGACTGCTTTTGAGTCGCAATCTTTCACAGACGGTCGCGCAATCACGATAAAGTCGATTTCCGGATCGATCTGATCTTTCAATGCAAACAGGCTGGCCCGCAGCATCCGCTTGACCCGGTTGCGCTCCACAGCGTTTCCTACCTTTTTACCGACAGACAGTCCCACACGAAAATGAGCTTGTCCCGGTTTTGCCAAACGGTAAACCACAAACTTCCGATTGGCGCAGGATTCGCCTTTTTTAAATACTTTTTGAAAATCCCGCTCTGATTTGACGCGATAAGCCTTTCTCATGGTGATCCTTCATTTCTTCTAAAATCGTTTACTCACTTTCCAATAATACCATAGAAGCCCCTCAAACTTCACCTTAAAAATTAAAAATTCCCCGTCCCATCAGTTCCCACCAAAATTAAGTTGCCATTCCTCCAGCTGCCTGCATATTTTTCGATTCAATCACACCCTGCTGGCAAAGAGAGTTGCCAAAAAAGAACTAAAAAATCAGCCGCCACCAAAAACAAGACTTTTAGCAGCAGCTGATTTTTGGGCAAAAAAAAACCACTGGACCCCAGTGGCTTAGGCAGATAAGACTTTACGTCCTTTAAGACGACGTGAAGCTAACACGCGACGTCCGTTTTTAGTGCTCATACGTTTACGGAAACCGTGAACTTTTTGGCGTTTGCGTTTGTTTGGTTGATAAGTTCTTTTCATTATTGTCCACCTCCAAGAGAGTCATTGTTCTATCACTACAGACATACTTTGATAGTATACCGAGTCCACCAGACATTTGTCAATAAATTTTTGGTGGAATGGCCTCGATCATTTTCACTGTCTTTTAGTTTTCCACAGAAATTTCCTGACTGAGGGCTTCTGCCTTCAGTTCCATTTTCAAAAAACTTATCCACATTTCAGAATTTTTTAGTTGTGCATATCTGTGGATAATGATTTTTGTGCGTTTTTAGCTCCCACAGAGTTTTTCCGAGGTTTTCCACAAATCCCCCTCCTGTATAAAAGTTTTCAACAAGGATACATTTTTCCGTGGATAACTCCTATAAACTCCTAGATATCAAGTAGAATTTCTCCCAGCTATCTGTGGATTTCTTTTTTTAGCAGTCGAAATGTCCACAGATTTTTTTATCTTGTTGATAACTTTTTTCCTTGCTGTGTATCTCTTTATCCACAGCTTATTTAACTTGTGGACAATTTACTTCTCACTTTTTCTTCGCCGGTTTTTTAGCTGAATCTGTGGAAAACTTTCGATGAACGTGCTAAATTAGGGGTACACTTAAAAAAGACTTAAGGGACTCGATCCGACGTCTGCAGCCAACCCTGCTTGTCTGTACCTGTCGTATCGTGAGCTTTGGTGTCGCCAAAACTCGCAGTTCCTGTTTTTCTTTTGTAAAAAATGCACTGATCAACCACTAATTCGTTTCGTCTTTGCAGCCGAAGCCATCATTTTTATTTCAATAAAGGAGGACAGCCATGTCGACTCTCGAGACGGTTTGGCCGAAGATACTGGAGGGGTTGCAACATGACCTCAGCGAAACCAGTTATAATACTTGGGTCCATCCGGTGATCCCTCTTTCGTTAAACAACGATCAGCTTCTCATCCAGGTTCCCAGCCCGATTCATAAAAATTACTGGGAACGCAATATCATGACTAAATTTTTGGAAAACAGTTACCGCCTGTTTGAGCGGGAGATTATTCCCAAATTGGTCGTTGAAGGCGATGAGTCGCTGACAGCAGCCCCACAGACACCACCGACTGCTGAAGTGATCGAAGAGGATGCCACAAACTCTGTTTTGAATCCCAAATACACCTTTGACACCTTTGTCATTGGGAAAGGCAACCAGATGGCCCATGCGGCGGCGCTGGTTGTTGCTGAAGAACCCGGATCCATCTACAACCCACTGTTCTTTTACGGGGGTGTTGGTCTAGGGAAAACCCACTTGATGCACGCCATCGGCCATCAACTGCTGACCAACAATCCCAAAGCCAAAATCAAATATGTCAGCAGCGAAAACTTCACCAATGATTTCATTACTTCTATTAAGAACAATGAAATGGACAAGTTTCGCCAAGAATACCGCAGCGTCGATTTACTTTTAGTCGATGATATTCAGTTTTTGGAAAACAAAGTCGAAACACAAAACGAGTTCTTCTATACCTTTGAAGAACTGTACAAAAACAACAAGCAGATCGTGCTCACTAGTGATCGCCTGCCTTCTGAGATCCCAACATTGCCGGAGCGACTGGTTTCGCGCTTTGCCTGGGGGTTATCTGTCGACATCACACCACCGGATCTGGAGACTCGTATCGCTATCTTGCGCAAAAAAGCGGAAGCAGAACGCTTAGAGATCCCAGATGATACCCTCAGCTACATCGCTGGCCAGATTGATTCCAATATTCGGGAACTGGAAGGGGCCTTGGTGCGAGTACAAGCCTTTGCCACCATGAACAATGCCGATATCACTACCAGTTTGGCCGCCGAATCCTTGAAAGCACTAAAGAGCAGCAATGGTTCTGCCCAATTGACAATCTTGCAGATTCAAGAAGAAGTCGCCAAGTATTACCACATTTCTCTGAAAGATCTCAAAGGCAAAAAACGTGTGAAAAGCATCGTTGTTCCTCGACAGATTGCCATGTATCTCTCACGGGAACTAACTGACAATTCATTACCGAAAATCGGCGCTGATTTTGGCGGCAAAGACCATACGACTGTGATCCATGCCCATGAAAAGATCCAACAACTGTTGCAGTCAGATGCTACGACTCAAAATGAAGTCGCAGAGATCAAAAATCTCCTCTTCAACTAAGCAGTCAGCAGCCAAAAACTTGATCAAATCCATTGAAGACAAATTATCACTGATAGTTGCCGTGTGGATAACCTTTTAAAAACCATAAAATTTATCCACAACTTATCCACAGTGGAAAACGGTGAACTAGCACGGCTTAAGCTGAGTTATCCACTGTTTAAACAGAGCCTACTGCTTCTATTACTTTTTCCCTTAAATCAACTAAAATCAGTAAGCAGCTACCCTTCGTTGAATACGAGCAAGTAATAGCCGCTGCGCTCTTCAAAAAGCAATTTGCTAATGATTGAACACCTGTGTATTTCAAACAAACGCAGCTAAAAAAATCCGTTGACCATTACAATTAAAAGGAGTGTTCCCCAACATGAAAGTTACCCTCAACCGATCCGTCTTTATTCAAGAATTGGCAACCGTGCAACGGGCCATTTCAAGCAAAACGACTATTCCCATCTTGACTGGGGTTAAAATCGAACTGAAAGACAGCGGACTGACCATGACCGGCAGCAACGCTGATATCTCCATCGAAACTTTTTTAGAAAGCAGCAATGAAAAAGCCCAGATGCAGATCGAATCAACGGGCGCCATCGTTTTACAAGCCCGTTTCTTCTCAGAAATCGTCCGCAAACTGCCAGAAGATACCTTCACCATGGAAGTCATGGAAAATAACCAAGTGGCTATCACTTCCGGTAAAGCCAACTTCATTGTCAACGGCTTGGATCCTGACAATTATCCTCATCTGCCTATTGTGGAACGACGCAATCAAATGAAATTGTCTGTTCAGATGCTGAACCAGTTGGTTAGTGAAACTGTTTTTGCTGTTTCAGCGCATGAAAGCCGCCCAATTTTGACAGGTGTTCACTTTATTTTAGAAAATCAAAAGCTGTTGGCTGTGGCTACCGACTCCCACCGACTCAGTCAGCGACTCATTCCTATTGAAGCAGAAGCCAGCGAGTTCAATATCGTCATTCCCGGCAAGAGTCTAATCGAGTTGTCTCGTTCTTTTGCCGATGAGGAAGAAGAAGTGGAAATCAGCATTATGGAAAACCAGGTTCTTTTCAAAACTAAGAACATGCTGTTTTACTCTCGCTTGTTAGAAGGCAATTACCCCGATACCAATCGTTTGATCCCGACCAGCTTCAACACCGAAATCGAATTTGGTGTGCGGGACTTTTTGGCAGCCATTGAACGGGCATCTTTGCTATCTCATGAAGGTCGCAACAATATCGTCCGCCTGTCGATTTCCGACGACAGCGTGATGTTGTACGGAAACTCTCCGGAAGTCGGTAAAGTAGAAGAAGCCCTGAATTACGAAAAAGTAACCGGCGAACCGTTGACGATCTCCTTTAATCCGGACTACATGAAAGCGGCACTGCGGGCTTTTGGTGATATGAGTATTACCATCAAGTTCATTTCGCCGATTCGGCCATTTACCTTGGAACCAACAGAAGGCCAAGGTGAATTTATCCAATTGATCACACCTGTGCGAACCAACTAAACAGCCTCAGTTCAGTAAAAAATTGGTTAAATGTCCCACAAACTTAAGAAAGCGGCAGTTCTCTTTTGAGGCTGCCGTTTTTATTTGGCTATAGTGATTTAAGCAGCGAAAAGTTCTTGTAACCTTGGCAAATTGACTTCACATTAACAGTCACAGAAGTATGCCGGCTTCTGCGGGCTATATCACGTTTCTGATCTGTGCCAAGCTGCCTTTGACAGCTGGGAAAAAGCTGAAAATTGCAACAGCCGGAAAAACTGTTGTTCTTTCTGCTGTCCTGACAAGTTTCATGAAAATAAAAATAAGTTGCTGAAAGAGAGAAAAAATTGGAATCTCGCCGAAAAGGTCCTTAAAATCGATTTTCAGCGATTTTTTTGCTGGAGGATATTTTTTATCGAAAATATACAAGTCTTCTGAGAGTGAAAAATATCCGGAGAAATTTGTTTTTCCCCTTAAAAAAAGGTATAATATGGGTATCTGTTTTATGGTGTTTAGAGTGAAACGAGGGCTGAAAATGAAAGAAAAGATCTATCTGGACGAAACCAGCGAATATATGACGCTGGGACAAGTCCTGAAAGAGGTTAATGTCATCTCCAGTGGCGGACAAGCCAAATGGTATTTGGCAGAGACAACTGTGATGGTAGACGGTGAGCCGGAAAATCGCCGTGGCCGCAAGCTGTACCCGGGGATGATGATCGAGATACCTGATGAAGGTACTTTTTTTATGGCGAAAAAGGATCCCGACGATGCGGCTGAATGACCTCTACCTGCGGAATTTCCGCAATTACGAGGAGCTGTCTTTGACCTTCGACAAAAATATCACGATTTTTCTTGGAGAAAATGCGCAGGGAAAGACCAATGTTCTGGAAAGCATCTATGTGTTGGCCATGACCCGCAGCCACCGCACCACCAACGAGCAAGAGCTGATTCGTTTTGATCAAGATCATGCCTATCTCAAAGGGGACCTGACCAAGCGGGGAGCCACTGTGCCGTTGGAGATTACCCTTACTAAAAAAGGCCGCAAGACGAAGGTGAACCACATCGAGCAAAAAAAGCTTTCCAGCTATGTGGGTCAGATGAACGTAATCTTGTTTGCGCCGGAGGATCTTTCTCTGGTGAAGGGTACTCCTCAAATCCGGCGAAAGTTCTTAGACATGGAGATTGGCCAGATTGATCCCATCTATCTGTATGATCTGGTGCAGTACCAAGGGGTTTTAAAGCAGCGCAATCAATACCTCAAGCAGACTGCCGGTGATAAAAAGCCGGATCCTGTTTATCTGGAAATCCTTGATGAGCAGTTGGTGTCCTTTGGAGCCAAGGTTTTGTTTGCCCGTCAGCGTTTTGTAAAACGGCTGGAATACTGGGCCAATGCTCTTCACCAAAAGATTAGCCGGGAAAAGGAACATTTGACGCTGAAATATGTGTCTTCCATTGCCTTTGACGAGGCAGCTGATCTGACGGCCATCAGTGACGCATTCACAGCCGCACTGCTGAAAAGTCGTGAGAAGGAACGTTTTCGGATGAGTACACAGGTGGGGCCGCACCGAGATGACCTCAGTTTTGCTATCAATGGCAAGGATGTTCAGACCTATGGTTCCCAAGGGCAGCAGCGAACCACCGCATTGAGTGTCAAACTGGCAGAGATTGATCTGATGAAAGAAGAGACAGGGGAATTTCCCATTTTGCTTTTAGATGACGTGATGAGCGAATTGGATGATTCTCGTCAGCTTCATCTTTTGGAAACCATCGAAGGTAAAGTTCAGACCTTTTTAACCACTACCACCTTGGAGCATGTCAAAAATAAGATGACGGTAGAACCCGCCATCTATTATGTAACACAAGGACATATCACCAAAGAAGCAGCTTCAACGGATCAGCTATAGATCCCTTTTTATTTAGATAAATCGACTTTAGTGGCAGGCAACAGCCGTTAAAGTTTTCCCTGATCTTGCAGCAAGCTGGCAGTTTTGTAAAAAATGAACGGGATTGCCCGCCGCTGGACCATTTTTGTGTCTCGCCGCTGCGTTTCAGACAGAAAGGAGCTTTTCGTTAATGACAGAAGAAGAAAAGAACAAACAGGAACTTGCCAAGGCTTATGATGCCAGCCAGATCCAGGTCTTAGAAGGCTTGGAAGCGGTGCGTAAACGTCCTGGTATGTATATTGGTTCCACTAGCGGCGAAGGTCTCCATCACTTGGTTTGGGAAATTGTCGACAACTCGATTGATGAAGCGTTGGCCGGCTTTGCTACCAAGATTGAAGTTATTGTGGAGCCAGACAATAGTATCACCGTCGTGGATGACGGCCGAGGAATTCCCGTGGACATCCAAGCCAAAACGGGGCGGCCAGCTGTTGAAACAGTGTTTACCGTTTTACATGCCGGCGGTAAATTTGGCGGTGGCGGATACAAAGTTTCCGGGGGTCTGCATGGGGTGGGTTCATCCGTTGTTAACGCCCTTTCCACTAGTTTGGACGTCAAAGTTTATAAAGATGGCAAAATCTATTACCAAGAATACCGTCGTGGGGCAGTTGTAGATGATTTGAAAGTCGTCGGTGAGACAGAACTTCACGGAACCACCGTTCACTTTATTCCCGATCCGGAAATCTTTACTGAAACCGTGGAATTTAACTTCGATAAATTGTCAACTCGGGTGCGGGAGCTGGCCTTTTTGAATCGCGGGTTGCGCATTTCGATTGAAGATCGGCGCAGCGAAGAACCAGTCCTGAGAGAATATCATTACGAAGGCGGAATCAAGAGCTACGTTGAGCATTTGAATAAAGGCAAAGACGTACTCTTTCCTGAACCAATCTATCTGGAAGATGAGCAGCAAGATATCGCTGTGGAAGTATCCATGCAATACACCAACAGCTACCACACCAATATTTTAAGCTTTGCTAACAATATTCATACCTATGAAGGCGGAACCCATGAATCCGGCTTTAAAACAGCTCTGACCCGGGTAATCAACGACTACGCCCGACGCCAAAAGCTGATGAAAGAAAATGACGAAAACCTCTCCGGTGAAGATGTGCGGGAAGGCCTGACAGCAGTTATTTCAATCAAACACCCAGATCCGCAGTTTGAGGGACAAACGAAGACTAAACTGGGAAATTCGGAAGTCCGGACAGTCGTCGATCGTCTGTTTTCAGAACACTTTATGAAATTCTTGATGGAAAATCCAACAGTCGGTCGTCAAATTATCGACAAAGGAATCATCGCTTCAAAAGCTCGGATGGCCGCAAAACGTGCCCGTGAGATGACTCGGCGTAAGGGAACACTGGAGATCAGCAATCTGCCAGGGAAATTAGCGGACTGTTCTTCAAACGATCCAGAAAAATGCGAATTGTTTATCGTCGAAGGAGATTCAGCCGGTGGTTCTGCTAAGCAAGGACGTAACCGCGAATTTCAAGCAATCCTGCCAATCCGCGGGAAGATTTTGAACGTAGAAAAAGCGAGCATGGACAAGATTTTGGCCAACGAAGAAATCCGTTCCTTGTTTACTGCGATGGGAACGGGCTTCGGTGCTGATTTTGATGTTTCGAAAGCTCGTTATCATAAACTGGTTATCATGACCGATGCCGATGTCGATGGTGCCCATATTCGAACCCTGCTTTTGACCCTGTTTTATCGGTATATGCGTCCTATCGTAGAAGCCGGTTACGTTTACATCGCTCAGCCGCCTTTGTATGGGGTGAAACAAGGGAAAAATATCACTTATGTCCAACCCGGCAAAGATGCAGAAGAACGCCTGCAAGCAACTATTGATGCACTGCCAGCCACACCGAAGCCAAGCATTCAGCGTTATAAAGGGCTGGGGGAAATGGACGATCATCAACTGTGGGAAACAACGATGGATCCAGAAAATCGCCTGATGCTGCGGGTATCTGTTGAAGATGCAATCGAAGCCGACCAGGTTTTTGAAATGTTGATGGGCGACCGAGTGGAACCACGTCGAAACTTTATCGAAGAAAATGCACATTACGTCAAGAATTTAGACATTTAAGGAGGGAGAATGAACTGTGGAAGATCATAAAGAAAATATCCAAAACGTCAACCTGACCAGTGAAATGAAGACCTCCTTCATCGATTATGCGATGAGTGTCATCGTGGCGCGGGCCTTGCCAGATGTGCGTGATGGATTGAAGCCGGTTCACCGCCGGATTTTATACGGAATGAACGAATTGGGTGTAACGCCGGACAAGCCTCATAAAAAATCAGCCCGGATTGTCGGGGATGTCATGGGTAAGTATCACCCCCACGGCGACAGTGCCATCTATGAGTCAATGGTGCGGATGGCGCAACCCTTCAGCTACCGCTATATGCTGGTAGACGGCCATGGGAACTTTGGTTCAGTGGATGGTGACGGAGCTGCTGCGATGCGGTATACCGAAGCCCGTATGAGTAAACTGGCAATGGAAATGTTGCGGGACATCAATAAAAATACGGTTGATTTCATCAGTAACTATGATGATTCCGAAAAAGAACCGGAAGTTTTGCCGGCTCGTTTCCCGAACCTGTTGGTGAACGGAACTACCGGGATCGCCGTCGGTATGGCTACCAATATTCCACCCCATAACTTAAGAGAAGTTACAGCAGCTATTGAATTGCTGATGGATGATCCTGAGGTAACCACCAATGAGTTGATGGAAGTCTTGCCTGGGCCGGACTTTCCTACTGGCGGTTTAGTCATGGGTAAATCTGGTATCCGCCGGGCGTATGAAACTGGTAAGGGATCGATTACTGTTCGGGCAAAAGTGGAAATCACGGAGATGCCTAACGGAAAAGAGCGAATTTTAGTCACCGAACTGCCTTATATGGTGAATAAAGCCAAGTTGATCGAACGCATTTCTGAGCTGCACCGGGACAAGCGGATCGAAGGAATCACTGATTTGCGGGATGAATCATCTCGGGAAGGCATGCGGATTGTTATCGATGTCCGAAGAGACGTTAGTGCTTCTGTTATTTTAAATAACTTGTATAAAATGACTGCACTGCAGACTTCTTTTGGCTTCAACATGTTGGCCATCGAAAAAGGTGTACCGAAGATTCTCAGCTTGAAAGAAATCCTCGTAAACTACGTCGAGCACCAAGAAGAAGTCATCACTCGCCGGACGCAATTTGACAAAGACAAGGCCGAAGCACGGGCCCACATTTTGGAAGGTCTGCGGATTGCTTTGGATCACATTGATGAAATTATCGCCATCATTCGCGGATCCAAAACCGATGACGAAGCTAAAAATACTATGATGGAACGCTTCAAACTCTCCGATCGTCAGGCACAAGCCATTTTGGATATGCGTTTGCGCCGTCTGACCGGTTTGGAACGAGACAAGATTGAAGCGGAATATCAGGAATTACTGAAACTCATTGAAGACTTGAAAGATATTTTGGCTCGTCCAGAACGGGTACGAGAAATCATCATTACTGAACTGAAAGACGTCGCTAATCGCTTTGGTGACAATCGTCGGACAGAACTTCTGGTAGGCGAAGTATTGAGTTTGGAAGATGAAGATTTGATTGAAGAAGACGAAGTAGTTATCACATTGACCAACAACGGCTATATCAAACGCGTAGCCAACAGCGAGTTTCGTGCGCAACGCCGCGGTGGCCGAGGCGTTCAGGGGATGGGGGTCCACGATGAAGACTTCGTGAAGACACTGGTATCTTGCTCGACCCACGATACACTCCTCTTCTTTACCAATATGGGAAAAGTCTACAAAGCAAAAGGTTACGAGATTCCTGAATATGGCCGTGCTGCCAAAGGAATTCCAGTCATTAATTTGCTGGGGATTGATTCCAACGAGAAGATCCAAACGATTATCGCTGTCAATGGCGGCCCAGAATCCGGTCGTTACCTCTTCTTCACCACTCGATTAGGAATTGTCAAACGGACGTCAGTCGATGCCTTTTCTAACATTCGCAGCAACGGTTTGATCGCAATCGGACTTAAAGAGGGCGACGAACTGGTCAGCGTTCTGGAAACAGCTGGTGATTCTACAATCATCATCGGGACCCACAGCGGCTATTCTGTGACCTTTAAAGAAGAAGTTGTTCGAGATATGGGTCGAACAGCAGCCGGTGTGCGAGGAATCCGCCTTCGTGACGAAGATTATGTAGTCGGTGTTGCCACTTTGAGTGACGACAAAGAAGTGTTAGTAATTACCGAAAATGGCTACGGTAAACGTACTTCCGGAGCGGAATATCCGATCAAGGGCCGTGGTGGTAAAGGGATCAAAACTGCCAATATCACTGCTAAAAACGGTCCATTGGCGGGCTTAACGACGGTGGACGGCACGGAAGACATCATGGTCATCACTGACAAAGGTGTCATTATCCGCTTCAACGTGGAAGGTGTCTCACAAACTGGTCGAGCAACGCTGGGTGTTCGCTTAATGCGGATGGAAGACGATGCAAAAGTCGTTACCATGGCAGTTATCGAACCAGAAGAAGCCGAAGATCAAGAAACTGAAGCAATTGAAACACCCGAACAAGACGCATAAGAATCATTACGGGAGCTATGACAAAAGTCTAGTCACCATCTTGTAAAGGAAAAAATAGCAAACGTGAGCTACAAGCAAAAGAGAAGGCATTTCCACTAAAAACGGTGGAAGTGCCTTCTTTTTTCGCTGTTGAAAATTTCAAACACAGACTAACAGGGATGAAATCAAGGGCAGTCTGTGCTTCTCCTATACGCAGGACAATGTTGCCTCTAAAGACTATGGCAACTATTTACTAACATAGATTCTCTTACTTAGTTGTTGAAACCTGCGGCGTTTATCATCTAGAAATGATGGAGGTCACAAGCTCCTTTTTGGGAAGCTGAACAGACCAGCTTGCAGCTAAGCCTAGACAAGATTTGATAGTTTTAGCTGTGGAAAACTTAACGGTAAAGAAACTGGCTGAAGGCGACGATTGACGATTGTTGAAAAGTAAAGAAGGCTGTTCTAAAAGTTTTCCACAGTGGATAAGTTTTAGCAGCGGAAGTCTTTTTCGCCAGCTTGTTCAAATTGGCCCCAGTTGTGTGCTTAGAAGCTGGCGATTTGTTGTTTTACGAGCAGGTATGGAGAGGATTCTTCTGGGGAATGATGGTTGTTTGATTGACAGCTCCGTGTTTTCCGTTGTAGAATAGCTTTAATTTAAGAGGTAGAAGCGATGAGGGAAACGAGTACCTTTGCAGATGTTCTTCAGAGAGTAGCCGGGTGGTGAGAGGCGCGGACACAGCAGATGGGAATACAGTCCTGAGCTGCCGGTGGAATCAAGTAGACCGGATCGGAGTTGCATCCGTTAACAATGCACAAGTATGTTGGTACTTGGTTGAGGAGTCTTTTGCGTAAGCAGGACTCGAAAAAAGGTGGTAACGCGTGTAAACGTCCTTTGGCTATATAGCCAAAGGGCGTTTTTTTTGACGATAACAACAAGAAGAAAGGATGAAGTGAGTTTATGAAGTACACAATTGACCAGCAGCTAGCAATCATTAAAAAAGGTGCCGCTGAAATCGTCTCAGAAGATGAGTTACGAAAAAAATTGTTAAAATCTGCCGCTGAAAATAAGCCGTTGGTGATCAAATTAGGGCTGGATCCCACGGCGCCGGATATTCACTTAGGCCACGCCGTAGTCTTACGCAAAATTAAGCAGATGCAGGATCTCGGACATCAGGCAGTGATCATTATCGGGGATTTTACCGGTAAAATCGGGGATCCCTCTGGTCGCAGCAAAGGGCGGAATCAGCTTTCAGAAGAGCAAGTCAAACAAAATGCCAAGACCTATGTAGCACAGCTAACGCAGATTCTAGATCCTGAAAAAACTGCGGTACGATTCAATAGTGAGTGGCTATCGCAACTGGATTTTAGTGACACGTTGGCCTTGGCACAGACGATTTCCGTAGCTCGAATGCTAGAGCGGGATGATTTTGCCCGCCGCTACCAAAATCAAATCCCCATCGGTCTACATGAATTCTTTTACCCCTTGATGCAAGCGTATGATTCACTAGCTATTGAAGCAGATATCGAGATTGGCGGAACTGATCAGACATTCAATCTCTTAATGGGACGGCACCTACAAAAACATTTTAATAAAGAAAAGCAGGTAACCATTTTTATGCCTTTACTAGAAGGGCTGGATGGTGTTGAAAAGATGAGTAAATCATTGGGAAATTACATCGGGGTAGCTGAGGCGCCGTTTGTCATGTTCAAAAAGGTGATGGAAGTTCCGGATTCATTGCTGCTTAAATACTTTTTGTTAGCTACAGATCTGCTGCCTTCAGAAATAACAGCATTACAAAAACGGCTGGAGACAGGGGAAAATCCACGGGATATCAAGTTGATCTTAGCTACTGAAATCACCGGGCTGTACCACGGAAAAGACGTCGCACTACAAGCAAAGCAGGAGTTCATTACCGTTTTCCAAAGAGACGGGATTCCTGAAACTATGCCGGAAGTAAGTCTTGGGGAAATTAGCAGCCTGACTGGGCTGGCTTCGTTGCTGGTAGAAGCAGGAGAGCTCACCAGCCGGAGTGCGTTTCGTCGACTAGTGGAGCAAGGCGGCGTGCAGTTGAATGGCGCCAAGCTTTCTATAGCACTTTTTGAAGAAACACAAGTTACTCGCGGTGATATCATACGTCTAGGTAAAAAGCGGTTTATTCGTCTGATCTGAGCGCTCTCTTTTTATGTATTGCCTCTGATTAAAGCCAATGACAATTGAAAGCTTTCTCAGCAGAAATTTTACTTTGTTTGCGTAATTGTTGTTGGAGGAGTCGGGATGGTTGACCGCCCTCCTGTCAAATATTTGGAAGCTTTTATTCTAGAAGTAAGCAATAAAAAGCTTGATTTATGGGATGATTTCCTGTATACTTTTACTTTGTGAGTAGTCTGAAAAGACAGCTCTCTCTGCTCTCAGACAAGCTGAGGGCCAAAGTCCATAGGGAGGTGAAAATCAATGGAAAACACGAAATATGAAGTTATGTACATCATTCGTCCAAACATTGATGAGGAAGCAAAAGCTGCTTTGATCGAACGTTTCGATGCAATCTTGAAAGACAACGGTGCTGAAGTCGTTGAATCAAAAGATTGGGAAAAGCGCCGCTTAGCGTATGAAATGAACGGATTCCGTGAAGGTATCTACCACATCGTCAAAGTTACTTCTCCATCAACTGCTGCTGCGATCAATGAATTTGACCGTTTGGCAAAAATCAACGACGATATTCTTCGTCACATGATTATCAAGGAAGAAGCATAATTCATCCGAAATGTTTCACGTGAAACATTTTTGACGATGAGGAGAGGAGCGTGAACCTTTTGATTAACAATGTCGTCTTAGTCGGTCGTCTGACCAAAGATCCTGATTTGCGATTTACTGGTAATGGAGCTGCAGTAGCAACCTTCACATTAGCCGTCAATCGTAATTTCACCAACCAAAACGGTGATCGGGAAGCTGATTTCATCAACTGTGTGATTTGGCGTAAACCCGCAGAAACACTGGCAAATTATGCTAAAAAAGGTACCTTGCTAGGCGTGACTGGGCGGATCCAAACGCGTAATTATGAAAATCAACAAGGTCAACGTGTGTATGTCACTGAAGTAGTAGCCGATAACTTCCAATTGTTGGAGTCTCGTCAACAATCCGAGCAGCGTCAACAACCTGGTAGCGGTTATAATAACAACAGCAGTGCTGGTAACTTTGGTTCTTCCAACAGTTACAATAGCGGACAAAACACTGGCAACTCATTCGAACAAAATCAAAACCAATCTTCTCAACCATTCAACGGGATGCCGAATTTCGATCGGGATACTGCTGATCCATTCAGCAATTCTGGAACGTCTATCGACATTTCCGACGATGATCTACCATTTTAACAGGTAAATTGACAGGAGGGAATTTAAATGGCACAACAACGTAGAGGCGGACGTAAACGTCGTAAAGTTGACTATATCGCAGCTAACCATATCGAATATATCGATTACAAAGATATTGAATTGCTTAAACGCTTTATCAGTGAACGTGGGAAAATTTTACCACGTCGTGTAACTGGTACCGGTGCGAAAAATCAACGTAAATTGACTATCGCTATCAAACGGGCTCGTATCATGGGTCTGTTGCCGTTCGTAGGCGAAGAATAAGATGTAATCAAGCTTTCGATGTTCTGTACTTGCAGTTCATCGAAAGCTTTTTTGTTGTATACTAATTAATAAATGTTTCACGTGAAACACTCACTGGCAGCTAATTTGGAATGTAAGGTAGTCGAAACAGCGCTGTATCGCTAAAATTCAGCTGTTATGATAAAATAAAGTGTCGGACGTATAGCCTGACTGGATGATAATAAAGTGAAGTGAGTATCCGAAAATTTCCGGAGACTTTTTGTTGGGAAAGGAGTATGGGATGAATCAGAAACGTTTTGTTCAAATACTGGTCCTGATGACATTGATCCAGGTCCTGTGTATCCTGTTGATCCCGTGGCGTTGGTTGTTGGTTTTATTAGCAGTGATTGCTGCTTTTTGTATTTATGGTTTATATCGGGAGGTACGACGTTTTTTACAGATGAGCGAGAAAGAGCGAATCAATCAGGCGGCTGATCTGGCAGAGACGAATTCAGAGTATCTTTCAAAACTGGCACCCTATCCACTGTATATGTATGACGAGCAAAATCATATCCGCTGGCTGAATGATAAAGCGATTGCATTACAGGAAAAGTATGGTGATCAGTTGTGGGCTGAGCAGCTACAGCCAGCTATAAAGGCGCAGCGGGAAACCGGCAGTATTACGATGAAGGATTCAAACCTTCGTTATCGTATCGACTTTGATAAACGAATCATCTTTGTGGAGAATATTTCTCAAGAGGTAGCTGCCATCCAAAGGCAACGGGAACAACAGGCGGCGATTGGCTTCATTTCTATTGATAATTATGATGATGTCATTGATCAGATGGATGATAAAGAAGTTTCCTATTTGAATTCCTTTGTGACGACTTTCATCTCTGACTGGGGAGACGAGTACCGCATCTATTATAAACGATTGAATGCTGAACGTTATTTTTTCACGTCTAGGCTGGAAGATATCATCCGAATGGAGCAAGATAACTTTTCTATCGTCGAACGGTTGCGAAAAGCGGCTGAAGATCAGAACTTTGCCTTGACGATTAGCATGGGAATTGCGTACGGCGATGACACGCTTGAGCGTATCGGGGATACTGCGCAGAACAACTTGGATATTGCATTGGTTCGTGGTGGTGATCAGGTAGTCTTGAAGGATGTTGATGAAGCTGCTAAACCAAAATTCTACGGAGGAACCACGACCAGTACCGCGAAGAGAACGCGTGTTCGCTCCAGGGCTATGAGTACAGCGTTGAAAAAAATTTTTCAAGAAGCCGATCAGATCTTTGTCATGGGGCATCGTTTTCCTGATATGGACGCTATTGGCTCGGCTTTCGGTGTTTCCTGTCTGGCCGACTTTCAGGGCAAAGAAAGCTATGTAGTGATCAACGAGCGGGAATTAATACCGGATGTGGAGCGTTGTTTGACAGAAATCCATCAGCATCCTGAAATGGAGAAAAAGCTGATTACTGTTGAGAACGCGATGGCTTTGGTGAAACCCGGCAGTCTGTTGGTAATGGTGGACTACCATAAACCCTCCATGTCTATTTCGCAGGATCTTTATGATAAATTCGAGCAGGTGGCAATCATCGATCATCATCGCCGTGGGGAAGAGTTCCCATCGAAACCACTGCTGACTTATATTGAATCTTCTGCCTCATCAGCGTCAGAGCTTGTGGCGGAATTGATACAATATGAAAGTCATGCCAATAAACAGTTGGATAAGTTTACAGCTACCCTGTTGTTGGCAGGAATTTTTGTCGATACAAAAAATTTCGTGGTTCGCACTAGTCCGCGGACGTTTGATATATCCAGCTATTTGAAATCAAATGGGGCCAATACGGATCTGATTCAGTATCTGCTTAGCTCTGATTTGACCTCTTTTCTGGAAATCAGTGAGCTCGTTGCTAAAAGTGAGTTTATTACTCCTAATATCGTGATTGCTTGCGGGGATCCTGGCAAGGTCTATGACAATGTGACAGCGGCTAAAACGGCGGACACGCTGCTCTCCATGAACGGTGTGGAGGCATCCTTTGTCCTGACGACTCGTGAGGATCAGTTAGTCGCAATCAGTGCTCGCAGCTCTGGAAAAATCAACGTCCAACTGGTAATGGAGGCTCTGGGTGGTGGTGGTCATTTCACGAATGCTGCTACTCAGATCAAGGATAAAACACTACACGAAGTCAAAGAGATGCTTTATAATGAGGTACAGAACGTGTTAAAACAAGAGGGGGCACAATCATGAAAGTCATATTCTTACAAGATGTTAAAGGTAAAGGTAAAAAAGGGGAAGTCAAAGAAGTCCCAACTGGTTATGCACAGAATTTTTTACTAAAAAATAACTTAGCAAAAGAAGCAAATAAAGAAAATGTTGCTGTTTTGAAGGGGCAGAAAAAAGCTCAGGAGAAACACGATGCTGAGATCTTGAAAGAGGCTCAGGAACTAAAAGCAGTCTTGGAAAAAGAAGATACCGTCGTGGAATTAAAAGCCAAAGCCGGTGAAGATGGTCGTTTGTTCGGCTCAATTCCTTCTAAGCAAATTGCTGATGCACTACAAAAACAATACAAGGTGAAGATCGATAAGCGAAAACTAGACTTGCCAAATCCGATTCGCACATTGGGGTATACAAAAGTACCTGCAAAGCTTCATACGGATGTGACAGCAACCTTAAATGTTCATGTAGTAGCGGAATAATACCAGTGACAGTAGTTTACTCGATTTGAGGCGGCGACAATCCTCTTGTCACCCTCCTTTAAAGCGAAGATTTCCAAACGTGAGTCACGAGCAAAAGACAAGTAACTTCCATGAGAACCCGTGGAAGCTGCTTGTCTTTTCGTTGTTAAACCGCTCAAATGGGAATTAAGCTGGAAGGTAAGACGCGTTTTACTGCTATGAAAATCAGCATTGTGCTCTCTGGAATTATTCAGCCTGCTGCTTTGTTTTGGCAGCTTGCTGAAGCTTCTGTGAGACAATGCGGAACTAGCAAGAAAACGACGAATCTACTTTACATAATCTTACACTTTGCCTCTGGGTCCTGCGTTGTATTCAAAGGTGAATTCTTGTAGAATAAAGAGACGAATCAGGAGGAAAAAGACCATGGATGAAGTTTGGCAAGATCGCATGCCCCCTCAAGATATACAAGCAGAACAGGCTGTATTAGGGGCAATCTTTCTCGATCCCGAGGAGATTAACAATGCGATGGAAGTCCTTGAGGCACCGGATTTTTATCAGCGGCGGCATCAGCTGATTTTTTCAGCGATGGTGGCGTTATTTGATCGAGGCGAGGCTATTGATGTGGTCACCCTCAAGGCAGAATTAGAAAAGGCAAATGGCCTGGAAGACGTCGGTGGCATCAGTTATTTGGTAGAGCTTAGCCAGATCACTCCTTATGCGGGCAGTCTGTCTTTTTATGCGAAGATTGTAAAAGATAAATCGGTCTTGCGGGCACTGATTCATGCTGCGAATCAAATCGCGACTAGCGGTTTCCAACAGGATGAAGATGTTTCTTCAATTGTGGAAAATGCCGAGCGGACGATCCTGGAAGTAGCTGAAAATCGTAATAGTGGCGGCTTCCAAGCAATTGAAGATGTGTTGCAGCAGACGTTTAAAAATATTGATTTATTGGCTCAGTCTGATGAAAGCATCACTGGGATCCCTACCGGCTACCCAGCGCTGGACAAGATGACTGCAGGACTGCAAGCCGGTGAGCTGATTATCTTAGCTGCTCGTCCAGCTGTCGGGAAGACGGCGTTTGCACTGAATATCGCTCAAAATATCGGCACGAAGACTGACTCTTCTGTAGCTATTTTCAGTCTGGAAATGGATTCGGAATCACTGGTAAAACGGATGCTGTGTGCAGAAGGCTTGATTGACGCCAGCCATTTGAAGACTGGTCAGCTGACAGACGAGGAGTGGAGTAATCTGGTGATTGCCATGGGCAGTCTTTCCAAAGCCAGCGTCTATATCAATGATACGCCGGGGATCAAAGTTTCTGAGATTCGGGCCCAATGCCGCCGTTTGGCACAGGAAAAACGAAACTTGGGATTAATTTTGATCGATTATCTGCAGCTGATTGAAGGAACTGGTCGGGAAAATCGGCAACAAGAAGTCTCTGAAATCTCCCGTCAGTTGAAAAAACTGGCTAAAGAGCTGAAGGTACCGGTTATCGCATTGTCCCAGCTTTCTCGAGGTGTGGAACAGCGTCAGGACAAACGACCGGTGATGAGTGATATCCGGGAATCTGGATCTATCGAGCAGGATGCCGATATTGTGGCCTTCTTGTATCGTGATGACTATTACCAACGAGAAACCGACGATCCTGATGAAAACCCGGTAGATGCTTCACGAGAAAATATCATAGAAGTTATCATCGAAAAAAACCGAAGTGGTGCCCGAGGAACGGTTGAACTGATGTTTATTAAAGAATACAACAAGTTTACTTCTATTTCGTTACGAGACGATGAGGTACCTCAATTTGGTTAGCAGACAGGTTCTTTCCCTGCTTTTCATAAGTAAAAACAGTGTAAGAGCCATGCTGACTTTCCGCAAAAAGACCACTTTAGCTGTGGTCTTTTTGTATTTATCTCCAATGAAGCAAAAAGGAGGCAAAGATGAAAAGAGACAAGTATGGACAGATAACCGCCAGTCACAAGTCGTATTCAGGGAATAGAGGGCAGCAACGATTGTTAGTGGGCACCTTGCTACTGGCAGTCAGTGGCGGATTGTTGGTGATTTCTCGACAAATAGCCGGCAGTGGGGAATGGTATGCCCAACAACTCTATCCTTATTTTCGCAAAATCATAGGCGGACTAAGCGGCGTAGTCCCTTTTTCAGTCGCGGAAATCGGGCTTTATGTGGGACTTTTTATCTTGATTTGGACGCTTATCAGATGTTTATGGCGGCGTTTCAAAAATAAGGAGAGCAGTGCGATTCTCAACTGGTTGTCAGGCGTGTATCTAGTGGCAGCGCTGCTTTTATTCTTGTATACGTTCGGTTGTGGCATCAATTACCAGCGGGCGTCTTTTCTTACCTTGTCCAAGATGCCACAAAGTCGTTACCAGAAAGAAGATTTGGTTGCCACCGCTCATTGGCTGACAGGTGAGGTCAATCGAACAGCTGCACAGGTGACAAGAGCTGATGGCGGACGGCTGCAACTTTCCAGTGATTACCGCAAAATGGCGTCAAAAACTATGACAGCTGCTGGAAAACGTTATGAAGCTTTGGCGGGTAACTATCCGCCTGCTAAAGGACTACTATTGCCACAATTGTTGTCCTATCAACAGTTATCAGGAATTTATGTTCCTTTCACTGCTGAGGCCAATATCAACAGCGGTATGCCCACGTATGACCAGCCGTTTACAGCTTGTCATGAGCTGGCTCATTTTCAGGGATTTATGTCAGAAGATGAAGCCAATTTTATTGCTTTTCTGGCTTGTCGTGCGTCACCGTATGAGGAATTTGCTTACAGCGGAAATCTGACTGCGTGGCAATACGTCACAAATCGCCTGCGACGAGCAGATCCTGCGGCGTATCAAGCAGAGCAGGCCCGATTGAACAGACAGGCGAAGGTGGATATCAAAGCCGGGGTTGCATTTTGGCAACAGTATGAAGGCGTCATTTCCGATTGGAACCAAAAGGTCAATGATAGCTATCTAAAAGCTCAAGGACAAACTGCCGGAGTGGCTACTTATGGCGGGATAGTGGATCTGGTAGTGAACCATTATCTGCAGACAATCAAAGGCAAGTGAGGGGGCTAATTAGTAGCTGACTGACAGCAGTATTTGAGTCGAAAACAAATTAATGTTCGTGTTTTACTGGTTTAAGCTTTCTTCAAATTTGAATTATTCGATAATTCGTTGAATAAATGGGGCTTGGCTGTTACAATAGTTCTGGATTTAATAAAATTAAATGAGGTGCTGATATGTCATCGGTAGTAGTTGTTGGAACACAATGGGGCGATGAAGGAAAAGGTAAAATCACGGATTTCTTGAGTGAAAATGCTGAAGTAATTGCCCGTTACCAAGGCGGAGACAATGCCGGCCACACCATCAAATTCGACGGCGTGACCTACAAACTGCATTTGATTCCATCCGGTATCTTTTATAAAGAAAAAATTAGCGTGATCGGAAACGGCGTGGTAGTCAATCCGAAATCACTGGTACAAGAATTGGCTTATTTGAAAGAGCACAACGTCAATACTGACAATTTACGGATTTCAGATCGGGCGCACGTCATTTTGCCGTATCATATCAAGTTGGACCAACTGCAAGAAGATGCAAAAGGCGACAACAAAATTGGGACGACTATCAAAGGTATCGGCCCTGCCTATATGGATAAAGCTGCTCGTGTGGGTATCCGGATTGCTGATTTATTGGATAAAGAGATCTTTGAAGAACGCTTGAAGATCAATTTGGAAGAAAAGAACCGTCAATTCGTGAAGATGTTCGATTCTGAAGCTATCGATTTTGATGATATTTTTGAAGAATACTACGCATACGGCCAACAGATTAAACAATATGTAACGGATACTTCTGTTATCTTGAATGACGCATTGGATGCCGGCAAACGGGTCTTATTTGAAGGGGCGCAAGGGGTCATGTTGGATATCGATCAAGGAACTTATCCATTTGTAACCTCTTCGAACCCTGTAGCTGGTGGTGTGACCATCGGATCTGGTGTCGGACCTTCCAAGATTAATAAAGTTGTGGGTGTCTGCAAAGCCTATACTTCTCGTGTAGGGGATGGTCCTTTTCCGACAGAATTGTTTGATGAAGTGGGCAATCAGATTCGTGAAATCGGTCGGGAATACGGTACAACTACGGGACGGCCTCGTCGTGTCGGCTGGTTTGATACGGTAGTAATGCGTCATTCCAAACGCGTTTCCGGGATCACCAATCTGTGTCTGAACTCCATCGACGTTTTGAGCGGATTGGAAACAGTCAAAATCTGTACCGCTTACGAATTGGACGGCGAATTGATTTATCATTACCCGGCTAGCTTGAAGGAATTAAACCGCTGCAAACCGGTGTATGAAGAGCTTCCAGGCTGGTCAGAAGATATCACCCAGTGCAAAACTTTGGCAGAATTGCCGGAAAATGCCCGTAACTATGTCCGTCGTGTCTCTGAATTGGTTGGCGTGCGCATTTCGACGTTTTCAGTAGGACCTGACCGTAACCAAACCAATATTTTGGAAAGTGTTTGGGCACAAATCTAAGAACCAATCACTAGGCAAATGAACGAACCGCTGGCAAGCTGCCAGCGGTTTTTTTTGACAATCGAAGAGCAAGCTATCGTTACATCAAGATTGAATTTAAGAAGTAAGCACGATTTAGACTTATTTTTTACTCTAAATAAAATAGGGAAAACAAGAGATTAGTGATTAATCAACATGTTAATCTAGTAGTTTTTTACTCAAAAGCTACTTTTTTTCGTTGTTCTTCATTTTAGCAACCTTTTTCTTTTTTCTTGTCAAAAAAAGCTATGATAAGAACGTAAACAAAAAGAGAGGATGATAAAAATGGAAAATGCGGTGAACAAAACCAGCCGAAAAGATAAATTCATTCGTGCCTTTGAAATGTTCGGTCGGTCTTTTTTGTTACCGGTTTCAGTGTTGCCGGCTGCCGGTATCTTAAAAGGAATCGGGTCAGCCTTTACTAACGCTAGCACGGTGGAGATGCATCCCTGGATGGGCAATGCAACATTGCAAATCGTGATGGGATTTTTGGAGATGCTGGGAAACGTTGCGTTTAACAACTTACCAGTAATCTTTGCTGTCGGAGTAGCCGTTGGTTTAGCCAAGCAAGAAAAAGGTTCTGCGGCGTTATCTGGTTTGTTGGGTTTTCTGGTGTTGCACAATACATTGAACTTTTTATTGAAAGTCAGTGGAACATTGGTTGATACCAGTGCTGAAAATGCCAGTGAAATGATGGCTCGTCATATGCAGACAACTGTATTAGGGATCCAAACGATGGACTTGAATGTCTTTGGGGGAATTATCACCGGTGTTATTGTCTATCTGGTGCATAAAAAAGCTATCAAGATTCAAGTACCGCAAGTTTTTGGCTTCTTTAGTGGGCCACGATTGGTACCTATTTTGATTATTCCTGTTATGGCGGTAGTTGGGATGGGCTTCTTTTTTATCTGGCCATTTGTCCAAGCTGCTATCACAGCATTATCTGTGGTCATTTTGAAATCTGGTTATGTAGGAACATTTGGTTATGGTGTTATTGAACGCCTGCTGTTACCTTTCGGATTGCATCACGGACTGAACTGGCCCGTTCGAACGACTGAGTTGGGCGGAATTTTCATGATCGACGGAAAAGAATATGCTGGAACAATTAATGCTTATATGGCAGCACTGTCTAGTAAGAGCCCAATTGATCCGATGATTACTCGTTTTTCATCAGGAAAATTTATCTACAATATGTTTGGACTGCCAGGAGCAGCGTTGGCAATGTATGTCACTGCTAAACCAAAAAACAAAAAAACAGTTGGGTCTTTGTTGCTAGCTGCGGCACTGACTTCATTTTTGACAGGGATTACTGAGCCTTTGGAATTTACCTTCCTATTTGTTGCACCCGCATTGTATGGGATTCATGCTGTTTTGGCAGGAACAACGATGTTGATTGCAAACGTCGCTGGGGCAGCTTTTCTGACTCCTACCGGTCATGGCTTGATCAATTTCTTGATTTACGGAGTCTTGCAAGGGGCTCGTACAAAATGGTGGTTGTTGCCGATTATTGGTGTCTTCTGTTTTGCAATGTATTTCCTAGTCTTCACGTATGTTATTAAGAAATTTGACTTCAAGACTCCTGGACGAGAAGATGATCCTTCTACTATCGCTCTGCACGGCAAGGATGAGACTCGTAAAAAAATGGGTGTTAAAACCCTCAAAGACCGAGACAAAGAAGGTCAAGGTGCGGCGGCTCCAGCTCCAAGTGGTGCGGCTATGACATTGCATGATCAAGCAGAAGCATTGATCAGTGCTCACGGTGGTCCGGAAAATATTGAAAATGTTGATGCATGTATTACGCGCCTACGAATTAACGTTAAAGATGATTCAATTGTTGACAGCAGTCATATTACCAGAGACTTGAATGCAATGGGCTTCAACAAGTCAGGTATGCAGATGCAATCTATTTATGGTGGTCGTGCAAATCAGCTAAAGGTAGAGATCAGAGAGATCTTGGGATTGGCGGATTGATGGATATGGAAAAGAATACGATATTCGTAACGGATTTGGATGGAACTTTTGTCAAAGATTCACGGAAAGTGACCCCGCAAGATCGCAAATCATTGTTAAAGTTGAAAGCAGAAATGCCGATTGCCATTGCTACTGGCCGCTCAGTTAAAGAAATTCGCTTTATTGAAAATCAGATTCAGCTGGCTTGTGACATCCGAATCGGCTTCAATGGTGGAATTATCGAAGTAAAAGGCGAAAGAATTTTTGAACAACCCATCGATAGTCAGACATTGCGTGCTGTGTTAGAGTGGATTCAACAACACCAGATTGTGTTCGATGCTTTGGATGGTGAACAGCGAATTGGTACCCATAAGAGCGATGATGCTGCCAAACTATGGAACATGGAGCTAGTTGAACCTCTACATTTATTTGATCTGTTGACAGAAAAAAAGATATTCAAGATTAATATTCGTCCAGACAGTGGCCAAGCAGATGAGCTACTGACTGAGTTACAAGGGCGCTTTCCACAGTTAGCTATTTGTAAGAGTGGCGAAAAGCGGATTGAGATTACGCCTTTAAACATCACGAAAGGACACGCTTTGGAATTGTTGAAAAAAAAGTATGACCTTGAGTTTATTTCGGCTGGTGATTCAGAAAATGATGTCAGTATGTTTAAAGAGTCCAGCCAATCTTTTTGTATGGCTCACGCTGCCCAACCGGTAAAAGAAGAAGCTACGACGATCATCGAAAATTTTTACGAGGTTGCTGATTTGATTGCATGAGGAGCTGATTAAGATGTTTTTTGGAAAGAAAAAAGGAATTTTTGCACCTGTTACGGGAGAATTTGTACCGCTGGAGGAAGTTAGTGATCCGGTTTTTGCTCAAAAGATGATGGGGGACGGGGTAGCGATAATTCCCGAAGCAGATGAGATCTCAAGCCCTGTGACTGGTATTGTAACGACAGTCATCGAACAAAAACATGCGCTAGGGCTGAAGATGGCAGGCGGGCAGGAGATTCTAGTGCACATGGGGATTGATACCGTGGAACTGCAGGGAGAACCTTTTGAGATACTGGTGAACCAAGGAGACAGCGTAGAGGTCGGGACACCCTTAGCTCGGATGAACCGCCAAGAGATTGCAGCGAAAGGAAAAGACACTGTAGTTCTGGTAATTGTTACCGGTCAAGAGTTGGCTTCTCACAAGTTCACTGTTCGAACCCATGTCCAAAAAGGAACCGAATTGGGTAAAGTCTAATTTTTGGAAATACTAAAAAGGTTGTGTATGTCGAAATTTCGAAAGCCTACACAACCTTTTTTGCTTTTCTATTTTACCAACTAGGTTCATTCGATGCTTTTTTATTCAGCAGTAAGATGGTCTCAAAGATCACTTCAGAAGCAACAGTCAGCATTAGCCGCGATCGGAGTTTTTTACGGTTTTGAACGGATTGGTGCGTCATCAGTGAAATATCACTCAGAGAAACGATAGGGTTACTCGAAAAGCCGGTGACAGAGATAATCTGACACCCTTTCACTTTACATTCTGAAATGACTTGGACAATTTGGGATTCAGCACCACTCAGAGAAAAGACGATGACGCTGTCTTGGGATCTGGCAATATCTGGAATATCACGGATTGGAAAAACTTCGGTGTAATCATTGGACCAGAGACCGAGATTCTTTAATTTATGGTTGAAAGCATTAGCGACAGTTGCAGAAGAGCCAATGCCGACACAGAAAATCCTTCTGGCAGAAAGAATGGCAGCAGCAATCTCTTTGACCGTCGCTTCATTCATCATGGCAATGGTTTTATCAAAGTCTTCTCGCATCACAGTCAGGATGGATTGATAGTCGGCTTCTGCAGTCAATTGGGCCTGGCGCTGATTTTCATTCAATAGTGCATATTTGAACTCTGTAAATGACTTAAAATCTAGCTTTTTGACGGCTCGAATAATCGTGGGAGCAGAAATGTGCAACGCTTCTTGGATAACTTTCAATTTCAAGTCGTCTAGCTGTTTATATTTTAAAATAAAGTCGATCGCCAATTGCTCCGTACTAGAAAGTTGGTCATAGTTATTTTGAATATGTGCATAAACGGATTCCATAGGCGCCTCCTTATTTAGTCAATCATCTAATTATAACACAGATGTATTTTGATAACTCACTTAGAAAGCGGTTCACTACGAGTGTGAAAATAAGCTGACATATCATCTAGGCAACCGTCAGTTGATATTCAATTTTATCAATAGGAAAAATGAGCATTAAGGTATAATCGAAGATGAGAAAGAAAAAGAACTGGTTCTGTTATTAATTAACTGATAAAATGAGGCAGAAAAATCACCATTGCCAGATTTAGTGCAATGGATGGCAGGGGATAAAACGCGGAGGATCTGGAAATGCCAAAGAAGTCATTAAAACAAAAAATCATTGCTGAGAGCCGTCGTTTAGGCATCGATAAGATCGGTTTTGCCTCAGCTGAACCCTTTTATGAGTTGGAAAAACCTTTGCAAAAACAGCGGGAAAAGGGGTACAATTCCGGATTTGAACATCAGAACATTCCAGAACGAATCTATCCGGAGCTGACTTTCGAGGGACCAAAGTCGATTATTGCCATTGCTTTGGCTTACCCTACCAAGATTCATGAAGGAGTTCCGAAAGATGAGAAGCGGGGGATGTTTGCCCGAGCATCCTGGGGAACAGATTATCACTTTATTTTGGAAGATCGAATGAATAAACTGATTGAATTTATCAAGAGTGAAGCAGCTCAGCTGGAAGAGGCTTCTGGTTGGCGTTTTGCACCGCAAGTAGATACCGGGGAACTGGTGGACGTAGCGGTTGCACAGCGAGCCGGACTGGGATTCATCGGGCGCAATGGTCTGTTGATTACCGAGGAATATGGTTCTTTTGTTTATTTAGGAGAAATTGTCACCAACATTGATTTTGAGGCGGATCAATCAGTTCCTTTTGGCTGTGGTGAGTGCACTCGTTGTATCAAGGCTTGTCCAACGACGGCACTTTTGGGAGACGGCAGCATGAATGCCAAGCGCTGTCTCTCCTATCAGACGCAGACAAAAGGAATGATGCCGGAAGAATACCGCAAAAAAATTCGGAATGTGATCTATGGCTGTGATATCTGTCAGATGGTGTGTCCATACAATAAAGATAAGGATTTTCACTTTCATCCAGAAATGGAGCCGACAGTTGACGAGGTCTATCCAAAACTACAACCGCTGTTGACGATTACCAATAAAGAGTTTAAGGAAAGTTTCGGCCATTTAGCGGGATCTTGGCGTGGTAAAAAACCACTTCAACGTAATGGAATCATTGCGTTGGCTAATGGTGGTGCTAGAGAGGCCTTGCCCTTGTTGTGGCAGTTGGTGCAACAAGATCCTCGGCCAGAGATTCGAGGAACTGCTGTCTGGAGTATCAGCCGTCTAGGGAGCAAGCAACCGGATCTTTGGGTGACGCGCCTCAGAGAACACCAATCCCATGAAAGTGCGCCAGAAGTTTTGGAAGAACTGACGAAAGCCATTATAAAATTACAAGAAAAGGTAGATAAAAATCAGTTTTAATCGTTTGTCCGGGTGCTTTATGGTACACTTGAACCAGAAAAAGGAGGTTATGGGATGTTTCAGATCGTGACCGATTCGTGTTGTGATATACCTTATCAGCTTTTGGAGGCACACAAGATTGCTTTTATTCCCATGATCGTGGAGATTGACGGTCAGGAATACTATGATGATTTGGGTAAAACCTTCGACTATGAAAAGTTTTTGCAAAACCTCAGAGACAAGCAGCAGCCCAGTACGTCTCAGATCAACGTAGGGCGCTATATCGAATTTTTCAAACCATATTGTGAAAAAAAAGAACCAATCCTGTACTTGTGCTTCACTTCAGGGATGAGCGGCTCTTATAACAGTGCGTTACAGGCAGTCAGCATCTTGAAAGAAGATTATCCTGAAGTTGAAATAACAGTAGTGGATACCTTGAACGCTAGTATTGGCGAAGGTGTTTTAGTATTGGGAGCTGCTAAACAACAGGCGGCAGGCAGTGACTTAGCGCAGGTTCAGCAATGGGTGGAGGACCATAAGTTAAAGGTCCAATCTTGGGTAACTGTGGATGATCTCAGTCATTTGTATCGAGGGGGGCGCCTGTCCCGTTCTCAGGCAGCAATGGGGGGGCTTTTAAATATCAAACCCATCATCCATGTGGATCATAAAGGCACGTTGCAAAATGTTGGTAAAGTTCGTGGGCGTAACAAAGCGCTGCAAAAAATCGTTGACGAGTCATTAGCTAATTTGACGTCTACGCAAGAACAACTGGTCTATGTGGCTTACTCAGAAGACCGGGAAGCTGCTGAAAAAGTTCTGGCGATGATGAAAGAAAAGATTGATGTGACAGAAAGTGCCATCTATCCATTAGGCCCTACAATCGCCAGCCATACAGGCTTGGGTTGTGTAGCTATCTTTACTTTTGGCAAAGAGCGCACCGACTGATTATTGCTTGGAAAAATTGAAACAGTCCCATCAGAGCGCCGAAAAAAGGCATTCTGACAGGACTGTTTTTTGCTTGTTATTTTTACTAGATTCCTAATCTGTCTAATGAGGGGTGATACAGCTAAAACCGGCATCAATAAAAAGGATCAATTGGCGGCTTCGTGGTAAGAGGCATCTCGTTTTGTCGGTTGACCGCTCCAGATTTTTTTGGCACTCCAATCTGCGTCCGGATCAGACCAGAAGGCAGTGGTTTCAGACAAGCCCAGCGGCAGCATCACTTCCAGGCATAAATAACAGCTGCCGACATTGATATAAGGCTCCCCCATCTCAGGCTGAGAACCGTAGACGCCAACTGTCAAAAAGCCATGTTGGTCAAAGGTATTTTCAGCACGCAGCACTCGTTTCATGACTGCCGTCAGCCCACAGCGAACCTGTGCAGGTGTGATATTTTGTGGTAAAAAGCCCTGCAAAGCAGCCTGTGCCAGATGTTGAAAACAACCGAAACGATAGCACATGGAACGGCCATAAACCGGATAAGTCCCGTCTGTATTAATCAATAGCTCTTGAAATTGAGCGAAGCGTTCTGCTCGAGCCATCACTAGATCCAAAAAGGCCAGGTCCTTTGGCTTGGCATTGGTAGCAATCACCGGATAACGTTTCGCCAGATCTACCAGCATCGGTTGAATCACAAAACTGTTGTAGTAGTCGTTGGCAAATTCTCTGCCGTCGCCGTACATCCCATCCCCCACATACCAACTGTTCATCAGCGTGTAGGCATAATCAATGCGCATCAAATCAAAGCTGGGATCACCCAATTGGTGCAAAGCAGCTTCTATCATAGCAGAAAATAAAATCCAATTGTTGTCATGGTGAATGATATCTCGAGACTGAGAAAAGGCGGTGATCAGATTATTTTTGACTGACTCATCCAGTGGACGAAGCAGCTGCTTGGGCGCGCGAAGCAGAGCATGGGCGAGAAAAGCTGCGTCTACCAAGGGCTGATCACCAACGCCATTGATATTGCTGAAATAGAATCTTTGTGGATTTTGCGGATCTACGGCGTGCCGCAAGCCAGCCAAAGCCAATTCGCGAAATTCTTTTTGCAGGCGGCGTTCCTCGTCATTAAAAACTGCCTCCAATTCCAACCAGGGAGCAATTCCCGCCAGACTGCGACCAAAGGCTTCCAAAGCAGCGGCCGGTTTCGGCGAGTAGCGAAGCATTTCATCACGCAGGCGATTGTCGGCCGCGGCTTCTAAGATCGGTCGGGCGATTTTTTCCATATTTTGCAGCCAATAAGTACGGGTATTCATTCAGATAATCTCCTTTGTTTAGTAAGCAACAATTCATAAGGACGTGAAAAGGCTTTCTTTCTTTGCTCTTTTTATAACATAGTTTTAGGAAAAATTCTATCTTATTTTTAGTAAAAAAACATCGCCGGTTTCTCAATAGAAACACGACGATGTTGTCGATCGCTTAAGCAAAAATTTCATTGACTCGTTTTTGGATGTCTTTGTTCTCCAAAAATTCGTCATAGGTGGTTTCAGCCCGATCCACGACGCCTTTGTCGGAAACGGCGATGATCCGGTTAGCCAGTGTTTGGATAAACTGATGGTCATGGCTGGCAAACAACAATGACCCGGTAAATGACATCAAACCATCGTTTAATGCGGTGATGGATTCCAAATCCAAGTGATTGGTAGGATCGTCGAGAACCAGAACATTGGCTTTTGACAGCATCATTTTTGAGAGCATGCAGCGAACTTTTTCGCCACCAGACAAGACGCGGACTGGCTTGAGAACTTCGTCACCAGAAAACAGCATCCGTCCTAAGAAGCTGCGCAAGAAGGTGTTGTCGTCTTCTTCTTTAGAAGCAAATTGCCGCAGCCAATCCAAAATTGTTAAGTCACTGTCGAAATCTTTGGTGGTATCTTTTGGCATGTACGATTGGCTGGTAGTGACACCCCAGCGAACAGTTCCGCTATCAGGCGTGATTTCACCCATGATGACTTTGAACAAAGTCGTGGTCACGATATCGTTGTTGGCGATAAAAGCGACTTTGTCATCTTTATTCAATGTGAAGCTGATCTTATCCAAGATTTTTTTGCCGTCGATAGTCACGCTAACATCCTCAACTTGCAGAAGGTCGTTACCGATTTCTCGTTCTGGTTTGAAGCCGACAAAAGGATAGCGGCGGGAAGAAGGTTGGATATCATCCAATGTGATTTTGTCCAACATTTTTTTACGAGAAGTTGCTTGTTTGGACTTGGAAGCATTGGCTGAAAAGCGAGCGATAAAGTCTTGGAGTTCCTTGATCTGTTCTTCTTTTTTGGCATTTTGTTGAGATTGAAGTTTTTGGGCCAGTTGGGAAGATTCCAACCAGAAATCGTAGTTGCCGACATAGAGCTTGATTTTGCCGAAGTCCAAGTCGGCCATGTGCGTGCAGACTTTGTTTAGGAAATGTCGGTCATGGGATACGACGATAACTGTATTTTCAAACTCAATCAAAAATTCTTCCAACCAGTTAATCGACTGAATATCCAGTCCATTGGTTGGTTCATCCAAAAGAAGTACATCTGGTTTGCCAAACAAGGCTTGCGCCAAGAGTACTTTGACTTTTTGACCAGCTGTTAATTCTTTCATAGGCAAAAAGTGAAGGTCTTCGGAAATATTTAGGCCTTGCAACATGACTGCGGCTTCTGGTTCAGCTTCCCAGCCATTCAGTTCGGCAAATTCCCCTTCCAATTCGGCGGCTTTGATCCCGTCTTCATCGGAGAAATCTTCTTTCATATAGATGGCGTCTTTTTCTTTCATGACATCATAAAGACGCTTGTGACCCATGATAACTGTTTCAATCACAGGGACCTCTTCGTAATCGAAGTGGTTCTGTTTCAAGACAGCCATCCGTTCGTCTGGCCCCAATGAAATGACGCCGGTGGAAGGTTGAATCTCTCCGGAAAGGACTTTAAGAAAAGTTGATTTGCCGGCACCGTTTGCCCCAATCAAGCCGTAACAGTTCCCTGGTGTGAATTTGATATTGACATCGTCAAAAAGCTTACGGTCGGAAAAATGCAAGCTGACATCGCTGACTGTGATCAATTGTTTTCCCTCGTTTCTGTGTATTTTCTAGGTGGGCAGCCAAGTTTTATCGAATGGTCTGGCGAAAAGCGCCGGAAAAAGCGATAAGACTGTCGCTGATAATGAGCTTTGCAACTAGGCCAAGACATGTTTGTTGTCCGCAACTAGTGAGAAGCCTAAAATCGTGGCAAGCAGCTGCCGCAGGTAAGATGCATTTTCTAAAAAAGGCCCCTCCGGTTTCCCGCCGGAAGAACCAATATTTGCAGTTTGCTCAACTCTTTGCATTATAGCCAGTTTGGCGGGGACTTGCAAGACAGTCCGGCGCTTTTAGTGAAATCTAAAAACTTTCACTTACTGTTTTCCGACTAATTCCGGTCAGAAATAGTGAACAATTTGTGAATCTGTGACTTATCTTTTGACGCTTTTTAGAGGGAGGCGTAAGGTTGATATATAAGGCATATAGTTTGTAACAAGTATCAAGCAGCTGTCAAAGGACGATGAATACAGCCGTTTTAGACAGAAATCTTCGTTCATTTGCAGTAGCGGATGCCAAAAGAAAGGAGCATTTTTATGGAAACAAGAAGAGGTTTTGATTGGGGATCGTTGATTTTAGGTATTTTATTTGTGATCACAGCACTTTTTTCATTCAACGATCCAGTAGGTAATTTAGTCGCAATCGTTGTCGTTTTTGCGGTGTTCTCTATTTTAAAGGGGATTTACGAGCTGTTTTTACGGAATCGCCTGAAAGATCTTACCGGCTACAAAGCAACGATGCCAATTATTTTAGGGATCATCGATATTTTAATCGGGGTATTCCTGTTCTTCAATATGAATGCCGGCGTTTTGGCCTTGCCATACATCTTTGCCATTTGGTTCATCATTGACTCGATTTTTGGCTTGTTTGCTTTGGACCTGGCTCGGGCTCACAGTACCGGCTATTACTGGTTCTCATTGATCATTGATCTTCTGGGAATCATCGTAGGGATCGTTCTTTTGTTCAATCCAGTGTCTTCAGCATTGACACTGAGCTTTTTGGTAGGGTTCTACTTTATGATGTTTGGAATTAGCGCCATCGTCTACGCTTTTCGTAACTAAGGTGTGTCTGAAAACTCTGGGGGAATTTAGAGTTTTGCGGACTGTTTGCTGAAATTAAGGAGTAAAGCGCAGCTTATGTGGTGCATAAGTGAGCGTTTAAGAGGAAGCTTGTGGTGAAAAGAACCAATATATCTGCCGCTGAGGTTCTCAGATACGCCTTAATCAAACAAAACTGGCAGCTGGTTAAAATTAGTCTTTTCTTCATCAATGAGATGATGGAAGAGACTTTTTATTTTGGCAAGATTACTGTCTGAAATGGGGTTGGTAGGAGATTCTCTGGTGCCCCGAATTTTTTGATATGGTATAATCAAAACGATTACATGCCTTTAATAATGAGAGCTAAAATGAGTTAAAATAAGTAATGCAGAAGGAGAATGTGTGATGGGTTGGTTCACGGCATTAGCACCTTGGCAGCAGGCTTTGGTAGGGTGTGCATTTACGTATGGAATGACAGCGTTGGGGGCAGGGCTGGTCTTTTTCTTCAAAGAAATCAAAAAAGAAGTTCTGAATCTGATGTTAGGCTTTGCTTCGGGGGTCATGATTGCTGCGAGTTTCTGGTCACTTTTGGATCCGGCTATCGCTTGGGCGGAGCAAAACGGCGATATTCCTTGGCTAGTGGTAAGTATTGGTTTTGGTGCTGGCGGTTTGTTCTTATATATTGCGGATAAGACGATTCCTCATATGCACTTTGGACCGAACCACGAGCAAGAAGGAATGCCCAGCCACTTGAAGCGGACGATTTTGTTGGTTTTTTCGATTACACTGCACAATATTCCCGAGGGTTTGGCAGTTGGTGTGGCTTTTGGTGCTGCAGCTGAAGCCAGCGATCCCGTCACAGCCTCAATTGCTGCGATTTCCGTAGCGCTGGGTATCGGCATCCAAAACTTTCCTGAAGGGGCCGCGGTTTCAATTCCGTTGCGCCAAGAAGGCTTGAGCCGAAGCAAAGCATTCTTATATGGCCAAGCTTCTGGAATTGTGGAGCCTATCGCGGGTGTCTTGGGAGCGCTGCTAGTCACAAAGGTTACCTCCTTGTTGCCCTATGCATTGGCTTTTGCCGCAGGTGCGATGATCTATGTGGTGGTGGAAGAACTGATTCCCGAAGCACAGCAGACAACCTCCAGCAAACGTCATTTTGCAGTATTCGGTACGATGCTGGGTTTCATGATTATGATGATTTTAGATGTAGCGTTGGGTTAAAAAAATACCGCCGGCTGCTGTCGTATCAAAACGGCGAGCAACCGGCGGTATTTTTCCTGTTTATTGAAAAATTAATAACGACGTCGAGGCTGGGAACGATTGGTCAACCAACGGACCAAAAATACGGCAATGAGGATCGGGATTCCAAAACGGAAGATTAGTCCGATCAAACCACCGACCATATTCAAAATAAACCCTGCTACGACTAAAAATCCTACAAAGGCCAGCACTTTGACCAAAGTCGATTGTTTTTCCATAAGCTTTTCCTCCTCGAATAACTGTCAGCTTCATTACAAATCCTACCGGCAGCTGCTGTGTCGGTTATTTGTTTTCTACGTAATCATCATATCAAGGACCCTTCGTGGAAACATCGGTCTTTGGGCGGATTTCCGGATAGGACTTGTTGAATGCGTAGAAAAAATAAGGGAAAAACCTTGTTTTTCTCACGATGATGGGGCAATTCTTAATAAAGAGCGAAAAAGGCGACTTCTGCGTGTCAAGCGTGGGTATATTTGCTAAAATTAAAACAGAAAAATGGAAAGAAAAAGGAAACCTTAGTGAATAAAGTGAACAATAATTACCAAGCGACGATTTATGCGTGCTTTGCTGGTTATATCGTCCAAGCGGTCATCGTCAACTTTGCACCGTTGCTGTTTTTGACTTTTCAAGAGCAATATCAGATTCCGTTGAGCCAGATTACGCTTTTGGTCACCTTCAATTTTTTACTGCAGCTGTTAGTAGATTTTGCCGCAATCTTTTTTGTAGATAAAATTGGCTATCGAGTCAGTATTATCGCCGCTCACTTATTTTCCGCAGTGGGATTAGCAGGTTTAGCCTTGTTTCCGGGATTGTTTGGGGATCCTTTTTACGGGCTGTTGCTGGCAGTATTGATCTATGCCATTGGCGGTGGGCTGTTGGAGGTTTTGGTAAGTCCAATCGTGGAAGCCTGCCCTACAGATAACAAAGAAAAAGCCATGAGTCTGCTCCACTCCTTTTATTGCTGGGGATATGTGGGGGTTGTTTTGGTTTCGACTCTGTTTTTTGCAGTCTTTGGGATTGGAAATTGGCCGATTTTGGCGTTGTTGTGGGCGGTGATTCCATTAGTGAATGCCTTCGTCTTTACCAAAGTTCCCATCAATTCATTGATTGCTGACGGAGAAGAGGGCCTGCCGATTCGCAAGCTTTTGTCATTGAAAAGTTTTTGGCTGTTTTTGGCTATGATGGTCTGTGCCGGCGCCAGTGAACAAAGCGTGGGGCAATGGGCATCAACCTTTGCTGAAGAAGGTCTCGGCGTCGCCAAAGCGGTGGGGGATTTGACTGGTCCGATGTTTTTTGCTTTGATGATGGGCTTGGCTCGAGTCTTTTATGGAAAATATGGCGATCGCATCGATCTTCGACGCTTTATGATGGTGTCAGCCATACTGGCAGTGGGTTCTTATCTGTTGATTGGCTTAACGGGTGTGCCGGTATTGGGTTTACTCGGTTGTGGCTTGAGTGGTTTGGCGGTAGGTATCATGTGGCCCGGCACTTTCAGTTTGGCTACTGGTGTTATCAAAAATGGCGGTACGGCGATGTTTGCCTATATGGCTTTGGCAGGAGACTTAGGCTGTTCTTTAGGGCCGACGGTGGTAGGCTTTATGTCCGCTCGCTTTGACGACCAGCTGCGTCTGGGAATTTTGGGAGCAATCGGCTTTCCGCTGGGATTGGTACTGGGCATCAGATTGTTGAAGACGATGTTTTTACGTCGGCAGCAGGCACCTATTGTTAAGACTTCTGAAGAGCTTTGAAACTGACAGTCAGGTAAAATTGGAAGAGAGCCTGTCAAACAGGAAAAGAAATCGCTGATGACAGCGTGAAACGAGGAATTTCTATGAAAAAAGATAAACACACCCAAGAGAAATCTGCTTGGTTCACTTGGAAAGATTTGATTTGGATTGCCGCCTTGATCTTGTTGGTTGTCGGCTTGCGCCAGTTTATTTTCACCCCTGTGGAAGTCCATGGTGCTTCAATGGATCCCAATTTGCAGGATTCTGAGCGCTTGATTGGCTTGAAGGTGGGAGAAACCAAACGCTTTGATGTGGTAAGTTTCCATGCACCCGATGCAGACAAAGAATACATCAAGCGAGTGATTGCATTCGGTGGTGAAACCGTAGAATACAAGAGCGACAAACTGTATATCGATGGCAAAGAATACCAAGAAGCTTACCTCGACCAGTACAAAAAGCAACTGACAGAAGGAGAACTCTTCACTGCAGATTTCAGCTTCACTGTCCCTAAAGATCGGCTCTTTGTTCTGGGAGACAATCGCCCTGTTTCAAAAGATAGCCGAGTGTTTGGTGCAATCGAAAAAAGCAGCATCACCTCCAACGCTAAATTTATTTTCTGGCCGTTGAACAAATTCGGTACCGTCAATTGATAAAATTACAAGATTAGGAGATTACTAAAGGCGATCTTCTTTTTGTTTGGTTGGGGAGTTTATAATGCGATGAAAAAGACGGTGGTCATTTTGGTGGTTGGGTGGGTAAGTCCTATTTTGTGAAGTGAACTTCATAGTTGATAAAAAAATGGCGAAATGTGAAGTGAACTTCACATTCCGTAAAATGCTAACAAAAACACAAAACAAACTTCATATTTCTTGTAATACACAAAAGCGCCCCTCAATTATTTGAGGAGGCGCTTTTTAGTTAGTGTAGTTATTCTCGAATCTGTCCATCGCCGTAAATGATGTATTTCGAGGAGGTCAATTCTTCTAAGCCCATTGGTCCGCGGGCATGTAATTTTTGGGTAGAAATACCAATCTCTGCGCCAAAGCCAAAGACGAAGCCGTCGGTAAAACGGGTGGAGGCATTGACATAGACGGCAGCTGCATCGACTTCTGCCAAGAATTTCTGGGAGGCAAAGTAATTGTCGGTGATGATGGCTTCTGAGTGTTTGGTGTTGTAGCGGTTAATGTGGGCGATGGCTTCATCGATATCTGCGACCACTTTGACAGCCATGATGTAATCTAGAAACTCGGTAGACCAGTCTTCTTCGACAGCTGGAAGCGCCCCTTCTAAATAAGGCAGTGATTTTTCGTCTGCCCGTAATTGAACGTTGTGTTCAGCTAATTTTGCGGCAATTTTTGGTAAGAAGTCCGCGGCCACATCTTGGTGAATTAGCAGTGTTTCCGCCGCATTGCAGACGGAAGGACGCTGGGTTTTGGCATTGTCTACGATATTGACTGCCATCTCTAGTTGCGCCGCTTGATCGACATAAATATGATTATTGCCGGTTCCAGTTTCAATGACCGGGACAGTGGCAGTTTCTTTGACTCTGCGAATCAGGCCGGCGCCACCCCGGGGAATTAAGACATCCAGATACTCAGTGAGACGCATCATTTGATTGGCAACTTCGTGACTGGTATCTTCTACAAATTGGACGGCATGGGGTGTGAAGTCATTATCGGTCAATGCTTTTTGAAGGACCTCTACCAAAATTTTATTGGAATGGAAGGCTTCTTTTCCTCCTCGTAAAATCACAGCATTGCCGGTCTTGAAACAAAGACTAGCCGCATCGGTGGTGACATTGGGGCGAGATTCATAAATGATACCGATGACGCCCAGGGGCACTTTTTGGCGGCCAATCATCAGTCCATCTGTGTTTTTCCACATTTTTTCAACTTCACCGATAGGATCTGGCAGCTGGACGACTTCCCGGATGCCATTTGCCATTTCGCTAATTCGCGGGCCAGTCAGCCGCAAACGGTCTTGCATGGTTTCAGAAATACCGTTGTCTTGCGCTTTAGCCAAGTCTTTCTGATTGGCAGCCAAGATTGTTGCGGTAGCAGCTTCTAGTGCAGCCGCCATCTGTAGCAGCAGGTGGTTTTTTTTCTGAGTATCCGCCAATGCCAGTTGACGGGCGGCGGTTTGGGCTTGTTGCCCCAGTATGTTCAAATCCATTTATTTCACGCCTTTCTTAGAGATGTCAGTTACAAAACAGAGTACCAATTTCAGCACCAGCGAGGATGTCAAAAATTACTTGTGGCTTTTGCCCATTAGCTAAAACCATCGCGCTGTCGGCCTCCAGGATTCGCTGAGCAGCTTTCAATTTGCTGACCATGCCGCCAGTACCAAAGCGACTGCCTTTATCGCCAGCGCGCTCCATGGTTTCTTCAGAAATTTCGTGGATTGTTGAGTAGAGGATTGCTTCTTGATCGACAGCGGGATTGGCGGAATAAAATCCGTCGATATCCGAAAGCATAATCAACAAGTCAGCTTCTGTGATTTGGGCAACGATAGCCGACAACTGATCATTGTCGCCGAACTTGGTTTGATGGTCCAGTTCTTCCACTGCCACGGCATCATTTTCATTGATAATCGGAATAATCTTCATCGCCAGCAGCTGATTCAAAGTATTGATTACGTTTTTTCGACTTTCTGGAAATTCTACGATGTCCCGGGTTAAGAGTACTTGAGCTGTCTGTTGGCTGTAGGTGAGAAATCGTTGGTTGTAGATATTCATCAATTCTGCTTGACCGACAGCGGCCACGGCCTGTTGCTGCGGGATTGCGGTCGGTCGGGCGGCCAGCCCCAGTTTATTCATTCCCACTCCGATGGCACCGGATGAAACTAGGATGATTTCTTTGCCTTGATTGGCCAGATCAGTCAGTACGAAAGCCAGCTGATCGATTCCCGACAAGTTGATATTGCCGTTGGGATAGATGAGTGAGCTGGTTCCGATTTTGATAACGATCCGTTTGGCATTTTGCAATGATTCCCGCACAACGATCTCCTCCATTTGTTTATTTCCTACCATTGTACAAGGTTTCGACAGGGATTTCATCCGTAAAATAATAATTGTCAGATAATTTTAAGCAGATTTTCCTGAAAATGACGGATGTTTCATGTGAAACATTGGGAAACATTCATTGTGCAGTGCAAGATTTCCTGAAGCAAAAAGGAAATCCGCCAGTTCAAGAGGTGGAAAAAGGTGTGCGGTGCTATAATCACAAAAAATGAATTTTTTTAATGACTGCAACCTTTTAAACAGCTACTGACTCTAATAGATGTCTGATACTAGTGAGGACGAAAAACTAAGAGTGAAGATGGTGAACTTTTCAGAGAGAGTCATTTTACATATCAAAAAGCACTGTTCAAAAACAAGGGGAGTGAAGGAACAGCGGAACAGACCAAGTTGTGAATTTTTCCTGATTTCTTCATGAAATGCGCCGTTTGTCCTGTGACAATATGCTAAAATAGGCTGATAATGTACGAAAGAAGGGAACAAATTCATGAAAAAGCGCGGATTTGAAGTCGTTTCGGCTTATCAAGGAAGCAATATCAACTTACCGGTACGGGCAACACAGCAAGCAGCAGGCTACGATTTCGAGGCGGCGGTGGATGTAGTCGTACCGAGTATTTGGAAATCGGGCATTTTAGATGCGGTTAAAGCATTGATGAGTGAAGATGCTGTAGCGGAGGTCCAAAAGAAGGTGAAACCGGTCTTGGTTCCGACTGGCGTCAAAGCCTACATGGGCGAGGATGAATTTTTGCAGCTGGCCAATCGTTCCAGCAATTCTCATAAGCGCTTTCTGATTTTGGCAAATGGCGTGGGGGTCATCGACAGCGATTATTACGGTAATCCTGACAATGAAGGCCATATCATGTTTCAATTCATCAATTTCGGCCCTTTTGACGTATCTATCAAAAAAGGGGAACGAATCGGGCAAGGTATCTTCCTGCCGTTTTTGAAGGCAGACCAAGATGTCGCATCAGGGGAACGGACTGGCGGCTTCGGATCTACCGGGCAGCAGTGAGGTTATTAAAAAAGGCCCCTTCTATGGTAAAATGAAGCATAACGGAGGTGCCTGAAGAATCATGGCAAAAAAAGCCAAAGTACAATTTGAATGTCAGCATTGCGGTTATATCGCACCGAAATATTTTGGGAAATGTCCGAACTGTGGCAGCTGGAATTCGATGGTGGAAGTGACGATCCAAGATACAAATGATCGCCGCGTTCGTGCATCGCTGACCGGAGAAAAGACCCGGCCAACGAAGATTGCTGAAGTTGTGCCCAAAAAAGAACCTCGTGTGGCAACAAAACTTGCCGAGCTGAATCGAGTTTTGGGAGGCGGAGTTGTTCCGGGCTCATTAGTGCTAATTGGTGGGGACCCTGGTATCGGGAAGTCCACGCTGCTTTTGCAGGTGTCGCAACAACTGGCAGACGTCGGCGGCAAGGTGCTTTATGTCTCCGGAGAAGAAAGCGCCGAGCAAATCAAGATGCGGGCGGAACGTCTAGGCAGCATCGAGACGGAATTTTACCTCTACGCTGAGACGGACATGCATGAAGTGGCACGAGCAATCGAGGACCTGGAACCTGATTATGTCATCATTGATTCCATCCAAACCATGACTCAGCCGGATATAACCAGTGTGGCAGGCTCTGTCAGCCAAGTGCGGGAAACGACAGCTGAACTGCTGAAAATCGCTAAAACCAACGGCATTGCTATTTTTATTGTTGGTCATGTGACGAAAGAAGGGGCAATCGCCGGTCCCCGAATGTTGGAGCATATGGTAGACACGGTGTTGTATTTCGAAGGGGAAAAGCATCACAGCTTCCGCATTCTGCGAGCTGTAAAAAATCGCTTTGGTTCCACTAATGAAATTGGAATCTTCGAAATGCAGGCAGATGGTCTTCATGAAGTGGCGAATCCTTCGCAAGTTTTCTTGGAGGAACGCTTAGCTGGTGCTACCGGTTCAGCAATCGTGGTGGCGATGGAGGGCAGTCGGCCGATTCTCGTGGAGATTCAAGCGTTGGTAACACCCACGATGTTCGGCAATGCCAAGCGGACCACCACCGGTTTAGACTTCAATCGCGTGTCATTGATTATGGCGGTTTTGGAAAAACGGGCGGGCCTGCTGTTGCAAAATCAAGATGCCTACTTGAAGGCTGCCGGCGGGGTCAAGCTGAACGAGCCGGCCATCGACTTAGCAGTGGCGGTGGCGATTGCTTCCAGTTATAAGGAAAAAGGCACGGAACCCACCGAATGCTTCATTGGTGAAATCGGTCTAACGGGCGAGATTCGCCGGGTCAGCAGCATCGAGCAACGCGTCAAAGAGGTCCAAAAATTAGGCTTTACCAAGGTGTACCTGCCGAAAAATAATCTCGGCGGTTGGGAGCCACCTGAAGAAATTGCCATCGTACCTGTCTCTACTATTGCTGAGACGCTGAAAAAAGTTTTCGGCTAATTAACAAAGGCGGGCTACTTTTTAATACGAAGGGCTCGCCGCCAAATAAACGATACACAAATGGGAGGAAAACACATGCAAAAACGCGTCATCACCATCTTACTTGTGGTGGCGGGGGCAAGCCTGGGGGTATCCTTTATGCCGGTCGCTTGGGATGCGATCCAACAAGGGAACAACCAATGGCTCAATAATATGTTCACCAACTTAATTATCGGAGCACTTATTTTCTATTTATTGTCATTATTCCTGGTGAAATATATTTCTGCCGCCCTCAACTACATTGAGAAAAAACTCAGTGAGCTCAGCCTCACCTACTTGCTATTTGGAGCAATCGGCACCATCATCGGTCTTTTGATCGGTGTCATCATTTCACTACCTTTTTACAATTGGGATATTCCTTTTGCAAAAGGCGTCGCACCTTTTTTGATCATGATCTTGCTGGGGTATCTGGGTTTTCAGATTTCTACTACACGGATTGATGAATGGAAGAAGATCTTTACCTCCAATAAGAAAAAAGCAGAAGAAGCAGCGGAATCTCAACAGGAAATGTTGGATCGCAAAGCAGACGATCATTTCCGCAAATACAAGATTCTAGATACTAGCGTCATCATTGATGGCCGCATTTACGACATTGCTAAGACTGGCTTTATCGAAGGTACAATCCTGATTCCTAACTTTGTTCTTTATGAGTTGCAGTATATCGCTGATTCCGGTGACAGTTTGAAACGAGTGCGGGGACGGCGAGGACTGGATATTCTGAATGCTTTGCAAAAAGAGGATGGGATTTCAGTTGAGATGTATGACGGTGATTTCGAGGACATCCAAGAAGTTGACAGCAAACTGCTGAAACTGGCAAAACTGTTGGACGGCACGGTAGTCACCAATGATTACAATCTGAATAAAGTAGCCGAATTTCAAAATGTTCCCGTGCTGAACATCAATCAGTTGGCCAACGCGGTCAAACCGGTAGTGATTCCTGGAGAAGACATGGATGTGCTGGTGGTGAAAGCCGGTACCGAGCGTCAACAAGGGGTAGCTTACTTGGATGATGGCACGATGGTAGTCGTAGAAGACGGGCAGCACTACATGAACGAGCGCATCACTGTTGTCGTCACCAGCGCACTGCAAACCGCTGCTGGACGGATGATTTTTGCCAAGCCAGCTCATTCTGGGCGTGGCATCGACAATAAATCCGACAGCACTTCCGGCAATCACAACAAAGGTGGCAATAAGACCAATCGTAACAGTCGTTGAGGCGATTGCTATTAAAAAATACCGCAATACCTGTTGGTTTCAGGTGTTGCGGTATTTTTACGGCTGTTTTTTTGTGAGTTAAAAATTAGGCCTCACAAAGCTTATCCACGGGTGTCAGTTTTGCTGCAAGAAAAATTTTCTCATAAATTAAAAATGAACCTTCACGGAATTCAGAATACTGCCAGCAGGGATTAATTGGCTGTCACACTTTACTAATGAGGACTTTGATTGTAGAATTACAAGGAATAGGCTTACCAAAATTCCAACCAAAAGGGAAGAGATAAAATGAGTAAAATCCGTGTACGTTACGCACCGAGCCCTACCGGCCATTTGCACATCGGCAATGCCCGGACGGCGTTGTTCAACTATTTATTTGCCCGCCACAATGATGGCGAGTTTATCATCCGCATCGAAGACACCGACCAAAAGCGCAACATCGCTGACGGTGAAAAATCACAATTGGAAAATCTGGCTTGGCTGGGAATTGATTGGGACGAATCCCCGGAAAAACCTGGTGCATACGGTCCTTATCGTCAATCAGAACGCGGCGAAATCTACCAACCTTTGATTGACCAACTGCTGGTTTCCAATCGGGCGTACAAGTGTTACTGTACCGAAGAAGAATTGGAAGCTGAGCGAGAAGCCCAACGTGCCCGTGGGGAAATGCCTCATTACGGCGGCAAATGTGCCCATCTGACACCAAAAGAGCAAGCTGAAAAAGAAGCACAGGGCTTGGAACCGGTGATTCGTTTCCGGGTACCAAAAAATACCGAGTATGCGTTTAAAGATATGGTCAAAGGGGACATTCACTTTGAATCAGACAATGTCGGCGGCGACTTTGTTATCCAAAAACGTGACGGCATGCCGACTTATAACTTTGCAGTAGTTGTGGATGACCACATGATGAAAATCACCCACGTACTGCGGGGGGACGATCATATTGCCAATACACCGAAACAAATGATGATCTATGAAGCATTTGGTTGGACCCCACCACAATTTGGTCACATGACGTTGATCATCAACACTGAAACCGGCAAAAAATTGTCTAAACGGGATGAATCCATTCTGCAGTTTATCGAGCAGTACCGTGAATTGGGTTATCTGCCAGAAGCGATGTTCAACTTTATCGCGCTGTTGGGCTGGTCACCAGTGGGAGAAGACGAGCTCTTCTCACAAGCTGAATTGGTAGAAATGTTCGATCCAAAACGTTTGAGCAAGTCTCCGGCAGCCTTTGATGCTAAGAAATTGGCGTGGGTCAACAACCACTACATCAAAGAAATGAATCTGGATGAATTGACCGACATGTGTCTGCCTTTTCTAGTGAAAGCCGGTCGTGTTGAAGAAAATCCAGCTGCTGACAAGAAAGCCTGGGTAAAAAAAGTTGTGGCTCTTTATCAACCACAAATGAGTTTTGCAGCTGAAATCGTGGAACTTTCTGGTCTGTTTTTCGGTGAACATCCGGAATTAGAAGAAGAAGGCAAAACAATTATGGCACAAGAAACGACACCAGTAGTCTTGCAAGCTTTCAAAGGACAATTGGAAAGTTTGACTGATTTCACACCGGAAAACATCTTGGCTTCTATCAAAGCAGTCCAAAAAGAAACCGGCATTAAAGGCAAAAATTTGTTTATGCCAATCCGAATCGCTACTTCTGGTCAAATGCACGGCCCAGATTTGCCGAATACTATCGAAATCATGGGTCAAGAAGCAACTATTGCTAACTTAGATAAAGCATTAGCATAAACGTAGCTGACAAAGTTGCAATCGCTAGTTTTTGCTGCGGGAAATCATCATTTATCAACAAACACGAAGAACAGACGAAGTACCGTCAGCGCCTTTTTACAGAGAGACTGCTATGTTGCTGAAAGGCAGTCAAAAAGCCGGCGGGAAATGCATCTGGGAGTGGAGCTGGCCAAGACCGGCTACGTAGGATGGACGTTACCCATTTTGAGGCAGAAAGGTGCAAGGCAGCTTCTCTAATCAGTGAGCCGAGAAGAGGATTGTTGCAATCGTTTCTGTAAACAAAAGTGGGACCACGCGGGGGCGTCTTTTGACGTAAGGAAACTTACGGCAAATACGCCTCCGTGTGTTTTTTTCAGCTTACAATGAGAGAAAAGCCAGACTTCAATTCTGACAGGGACACATGACAGATGCTGGCTAAGCAGGTGCTCTCAGGACAGCTTTTGATGACTATTTGTTAAGGGGAAGTCGCAGGTTTTGCGGCTAAAGGAAGTTGCAGTAAAGGGGGAAATAGTATGGGGTGGTTCAAACGAGCAATCGCAACCACAAAAGCCAATGATCCAGCGGCCCGCAGTACGCTGGAAGTCGTTTTGACTTATCCGGGATTTCACGCGCTGTTTTGGCATCGCTGGTCGCATTTTTTATACCGGCATCGCTTGTTTTTATTGGCAAAAATAAATGCCCAATTTTGGCGCTTTTTAACGGGAATCGAGATTCATCCAGGTGCGCAGATTGCAGCTGGCGTCTTCATTGATCACGGCATGGGGGTCGTGATCGGCGAGACGGCAGTGGTGGAGGAAAATGTGGTGTTGTTCCACGGCGTAACGCTGGGTGGCACCGGCAAAGACAAAGGCAAACGCCATCCGACGGTTTTAACCGGTGCAATGATCGCAGCCCATTCCCAGATTTTAGGGCCCATTACTATCGGAAAAAACGCCAAAATCGGTGCTGGCTCTGTTGTTTTACATGATATACCCGATAATGCGACGGCGGTGGGAGCTCCTGCCCGTGTCGTTAGACTGAATGGAGTGAGAGTTAAAAATGATTAAAATTCATAACACGTTGACCCGTGAAAAAGAAGAATTCAAACCATTGGAAGCAGGCCGTGTCAAAATGTACGTCTGCGGACCAACTGTTTATAATTACATCCATATCGGTAATGCCAGAAGCGCGATCGCCTTTGATACGATTCGCCGCTATTTTGAATACCGCGGCTATCAGGTGGACTATGTTTCCAATTTTACCGATGTAGACGATAAAATCATTCGGGCGGCCCAAGAACTTCAAGTAACTGCACCGGAAGTCGCTGATCGCTTTATTGCTGCTTTCAAAGAAGATGCCGGCGCACTGAATATCGAAGCGGCAACGTTGAATCCCCGCGTGATGGATCATATCCCAGATATCATTGAATTTATCCAAGTGCTGATTGACAAAGGCTATGCCTATGCTGTCAATGGCGATGTCTATTACCGGACGCGTAAATTCGCTGATTACGGCAAACTTTCGGATCAATCCATTGATGAACTGGAAGTAGGGGCAAGTCAGCGGACTGGCGGTGAACAAGACATCAAGGAAGACCCATTGGATTTTGCTTTGTGGAAGTCTGCCAAGCCGGGGGAGATTTTTTGGAGTGCTCCTTGGGGTCAAGGACGCCCAGGCTGGCACATCGAATGCTCGGTGATGGCTACCAAACATTTAGGAGAAACCATCGATATTCATGGCGGTGGCCAAGACTTGGAATTTCCTCATCACGAAAATGAAATTGCCCAAAGTGAAGCCAAAACTGGGAAGAAGTTTGCTAATTACTGGATGCACAACGGCTATGTCACCATCGGGGATGACGATGAGAAGATGAGCAAGTCCTTGGGAAATTTTGTGACCGTCCATGACATTGTAAAAGTCGTGGACCCGCAAGTGCTGCGCTTTTTCATGGCAACAACACAATACCGCCGGCCGATTCGTTACAGCGAGAAAACACTGCAAGACGCAGCGAACAACTTGCAGCGACTAAAAACCGCCAAAGAAAATGCCGAATTCCGGTTGGCTCAAGCGGCAGCCGGTTTATCTGATGATGAAAAGCGGCAGGAACAGCTGCAAGAATTAGAAGCGCGATTTGTAGCTGAGATGGATGACGATTTTAACGCAGCTAACGGCATCACAGTGGTTTATGAATTAGCCAAATGGCTGAATAATTACAGCGAACAGCCGGCAGTTTCGGCGGCTGTTTTGGAGTCAGCACTGGTGCAATTTGCCAGTTGGCTCCAAGTCTTCGGGATAAAATTTGCTCAAGAAGATCTGTTGGATGAACAGATTGACGGCTTGATTGCTGAACGCAACCAGGCCCGCAAAGACAAAAATTTTGCCCGCAGTGACGAAATCCGAGACACATTGAAGGCGCAAGGGATCATCTTGGAGGACACACCTCAAGGAACCCGGTGGAGAAGAGACGCATGAGAGATCACAAACAATTGAACGGCTTGGCATTGGCTTATGTCGGAGACGCCGTCTATGAAGTGTATATCCGAGATTTTCTGGTGGAAAGTGGCCAGACCCGACCAAACACACTGCATAAAATGGCGACGCATTATGTTTCAGCCAAAGCCCAAGCCATGCTGATGGAAAAAATGCTGGCAGAAGGCATTCTAAATGAAGAAGAGGAATTGTTTTATCGGCGCGGGCGTAATTCTAAGAGCCACACCAGCGCTAAAAATGCCGATATCACCACGTATCGGGTAGCTACAGGCTTTGAATCACTGATGGGCTATCTCCACCTCACGGACCAAAAAGAACGTCTAGATGAGCTGGTAGCTTGGTGTATCGAGAAGGTAGGTGAAGAAAATGAAGGAAAATAAGCGACGTCCAGTAAAAGCCGGGGAACGCTCCCTCCAAAATGAGCGGAGCAACGGCAACGGCGGCAATAAGAGAAATAATCAGAAGGGTCGCCGTTTTGATGACAAGCGAAAAGTTGACGGCAATAAAGGACCAAAACGAGAGCAGCGACCGGCAGCGACAGAGGGCAATGGAAGTTTTGATCAGACTTCTCCGGAAAATGAGAATTTCGTGTTTGGTCATCACGCGGTGGCTGAAGCTTTGAAACAAGGGCGAGGCAACAAGCTTTTCATGCTGGAAGATGCCCGCGGGGGAAAAGTTGAGGAATTGAAGCAGCTGGCCCAAGAACACAGTGTTCCAGTCAAGTGGGTACCGAAACAAAAACTAGATACCATGAGTGACGATGGTGTCCATCAGGGCATGGTCTTGGCAATCACCCCTTATGAATACTTGTCATTGCCAGAACTATTGGAGAAAACGGAAAAGCCCGAGCCGTTCTTTTTGATCTTGGATAATTTGGAAGATCCCCACAATTTTGGCTCAATTCTGCGGACAGCAGATGCTGCCGGCGTGGACGGGATTATTATTCCAAAACATCGGGCGGTGGGAATCACACCAGTCGTGGTTAAAACCTCTACCGGCGCTGTTGAACACGTACCAGTGGCGCGGGTTACCAATTTGAGTCAGGGCATCAAGCAACTGAAAGAAGCCGGCTTTTGGGTATTTGGCACGGCGATGTCCGGCACCGCTTATACCGACTGGAATGCTTCTGGTAAGATTGCCTTAATCATCGGCAATGAAGGTCGGGGAATGAGTGCCGGTTTAGCGAAAGAAGTCGATGAGCTGTTGACGATTCCGATGGTGGGTCACGTCCAAAGTCTAAATGCCAGTGTGGCGGCAGGTCTGCTGATCTATGAAGCATTTCGGAAGCGTAGTGGTGGCGGCTCATGAAAAAGCAGCTTTTGATCGTGGATGGCTACAACATGATCGGGGCTTGGCCGGAGTTGGTGTTACTGAAAAAGCAAGACAAGATGGAAGATGCCCGTGATGCACTTTTGAACCGCTTGTCCAATTACGCCAAATTTGAAGGAATCGAGATTATCGTCGTTTTTGATGCCCAATTTGTACCTGGGATCACGACTCGTTTCACAAAATATCTGTTAGAAGTCGTTTTTACCGAAGAGGGGGAGACCGCCGACAGCTATATCGAGCGGGTTGCTGGTGAATTGAATAATCGCCTGACCCAGGTGACAGTGGCAACCAGCGATTTGGCAGAGCAATGGGTAATCTTCTCTCAAGGCGCCCTGAGAACTTCTGCCAGAGAGTTATACAAGACGATTGAGAAGACGGAAAAACAGATTGCCGGCCATCAGGAAGACTTGAAGTTTACGGATTTCCGACGCAACTCACCCTGGAGCCCCCAGCAGTTGACGGAGTTGTCGGAAAAACTACAGGAACTTTCTGATAAGAAAAAAAGGTAGCTTAAATGAGAAGTTTCTAAAAAGTGTCATGATACCCTTTCCTCAGAAAGCAGTTTTTGGGGGAGGGGTTTTGTATGTCTTTGATTCGTCAAGCACAAGCAGGGTGCGAAGATTCTTTTGTAGAGTTGTTTGAACGATATCGACCAATCATCTATCGCTTGCAGGGAATTTACTATTTGCGGGATTTTGATGCCGATGACTGGCTACAAGAAGGACGCATCGTTTTTTACGAAACCCTGCAACGCTATGATCCGGCTATGGGGGTGACGATTGGTGCTTTTTTCAAGAAGAATTTTGAAAACGCCATCAAATCCCATCTTCGCAAACAAGCCGCTTACAAACGCCGCTGTCTGGTGGGGGCCGTTTCGTTGGAAGCGAAGATTGCCGAAGAGGGGCCAGATTTTCAAAGCAATGTGGGACAGTGGGCACCACCGGCTGATCAACAGTTGTTGGTGGAGGAGGCACTAAGCACGTTTCGGGGGGATTTGTCGAAGCTTGAACAAGAGGTTTTCGGCGAGTATTTGAAAGGGGCGGAGTTAGAGGCCATCGCAGCCAAACGCTCCCAACCCACCCGGCAGATTCGCTATGCGTATGAACGTTCTCGACGTAAATTGTATCAAAATTTACGATTTATTCAGAAGTGATCGAAAACAAAAGTAAGGGGTTGCTTGCAGAATGTCACGTCAGCAAATTGCTGAGAAAGTCATATTTTGTTATGCAACCTCTTACATTTTGGAGAAGTTTGATTTTTTAGTGAGTGGTAAAAGCCAGAGATGGTCAGTTTTACGCAAAAAAATGTCGCTTCTTCAAAAATATTGAAATTATGGATTGTCAGGAGCTTTTTGTTATGATAAACTTGTAATTTTCCTTAAGATGTGGTAAAATGGCATTCGAGGTGAACGCGATGCCAACAACTTTAGCGTCAATCAAAAAAGATTTGGAATGTCGTATCGGTAGCGAGATCATGTTAGTTGCACAAACAGGCCGCAAGCGTCAGACAGAACGCAAAGGCGTGTTGACAGAGACCTACCCATCTGTTTTTGTGGTAGATCTGGATCCCGAAGAAAATTCTTTCGAACGGGTTTCTTACAGTTATTCTGACGTGTTGACCCGTACTGTCGAGATCGAATTTCTGGGGCAATGAGTACGAAGAAGCGAGAGTTTGGCCGAGTGTGCCGAGCTCTTTTTCTTTTGGCAAAAAACGTAGATAAAGGAGTAGCCGATGGAAGTAAAGAATAAACATTTCAATCAGTTGACGACAACAGAGTTTCTGGAAATTGCCAAGCTGCGGGTGGCCGTTTTCGTTGTGGAACAAAATTGCCCGTATCAAGAAATTGATGAGATTGACCAACAGGCATGGCATGTTTGGCTGACAGATGAAGCAGGCCAGATTGCCGCATACGGTCGGGTCTACGGAAATGAGGAAGTCAGTCATTTGGGCCGGGTTTTGGTACGGCAGGAGCAACGAGCACATCATCTGGGAGAGCGACTGCTTCAAGAATTGTTGCAGGTGGCAATGGCCAAATTTCCTCAGCGGCCGATAGAGATTGGTGCTCAAGCGCACTTGCAGAAATTTTACGGGAAAGCTGGCTTTCACACTGTTTCTGAGGTATATCTGGAAGATGATATTCCTCATGTGAAGATGCTGCGAGAAGCCGTCCCACTTTAAAAACCCAAAAACCCCTGCACAGTCTTGGAACGACCGGTAGATGTCGGTCTTTCCAAGCTAGGCAGGGGTTTTATTATTTCCAGGCAATTATTGTCAGAAAGAATCAAAGGGCGGATTCTCAGTAAGTGCTGTTGTTGTCCAAGTCATCTTTGGCTGAATTGGTGTTGGCTGGTTTTGTAGCAGCTGCTTGTGTTTCCAGCAAATCGCGGATGTCTTTTAAGAGGCTTTCAGTAGTATCTGCAGGTGCTTCTTCTTCCGGCTCGTCTTCTTTGCGGGCAGTCAAATTTTTGGCATGGTTTGCTGCTTTAACCACCAGGAAAAGCACAAAAGCAGTGATTAGAAAAGTAATGATCGCACTGATTACATCACCGAATTTGAATGTTACACCTGGTTCAGGTTTCCAATCCAACACTCCGAGTGCTTCATCAAGTTTTTTACCTTTTGTAAACAGTGAAACAATTAGTCCAACTAACGGTGTAATCAATCCTTCCACCACTTTTGTGACAATAGCGGTAAAGGCAGACCCGATTACGACACCGACGGCTAGATCAAGGACGCTGCCTCGCATAATAAACTCTTTAAATTCTTTAATCATGAAATGATTCCTCCTTTTTGAATAGTAAGTTTTAGCTGCAAACCAGTTCTTCAAAGAAAAGGGGTTTACAAGCAGTTATAATTTCTCTTACAAGTATAGCGGAGAGAAAGCAAAAACTGAAATAATATGACAGCTGCTAAAGGTCTTGGAAAATCAAGAAAAGTTCGGAATATGCTATAATTTAGTGAAAATGCTTTGAAAATTTGGCCTCGTTTTTTTTTCAGTGACAAGTGATTTTTACTTGTTTGTGGTAGAAAAGCGACTGCTGCAAAATAAAAGCAGGAAATCGGTGCTTTTTGAAGAGACAGGCGGCTTTTTGCCAGTGTTTCAAAACGACCTTTTTCAAGAGAGGGGACACAACATGACTAAACAGATCCAACCGGGGATCTTTCTACATACGATCCCGACGGAAAAATTCAAAACGGTGCGGCTATTTATCCGTTTTTCTGCCCGTCATCAAAAACAGACGGCAGCAGCCCGCACATTGTTAACTTCTTTATTGGAGACAAACAGCAAGCGTTATGCTACTCAAACAGCATTGAGCAGCCGTTTGGCAGAATTGTATGGTGCAAGCTTCGGTGTCAGTATGGCTAAAAAGGGTGCCTTGCATCAAATTAATGTGGCTATGACACTAGTCAATGGCAAATACGTGGCAGACGATGAATTGTTGGCACAAGGGCTGGATTTTCTAAAGGAAATTCTCTTTGCACCAAATATCAAGGAAGGGGTCTTTGATCTAGAGACCTTTGCTGTAGAAAAGGAAAATCTGCGGGCTTACATCAAAAGCATCGACGAGGACAAGCAGTCCTATGCTTCGTTGCAGCTGCAGCAGCTTTTCTTCAAGGAAGATGCCGATCAGCAGGTGCCAAGCTTTGGTACTTTGGCGACTTTGGCCGATCTCGAGGCAGCAGACTTGGTGACTACCTATACAGAAATGTTGGCAAACGATCAAGTGGACATTTTTCTCGTAGGCGACTTGAGTGAGAAAGAGGCTGAGGAGCTGGTTTCCGTGTTGCCTTTCCCACAAACTGAGCGAGTTCATCCAGAAATCTATTTTGAAGCGGCTGCTGATAATATAATCACGGAAAAACAAGAACAAGAGCCATTGACCCAATCCAAACTGAATATCGGCTACTGGACCGACATTGCTTATGAAGATTTGCGTCGATTCCCATTGATGGTTTTCAATGGATTGTTTGGCGGGTTCCCACATTCTCGTTTGTTTATGAATGTCCGGGAAAAGGAAAGTATGGCTTACTATGCTTCCTCCAGCTACGATAGCTTCCGGGGCTTTGTCAATGTTCAGACAGGGATTGATGCAGCTAACCGGGACAAGGTACTGCATTTGGTAGCACAACAGTTGGAAAATCTGCAGCAAGGAGCAATTACTGATGAAGAATTGGCTCAGACAAAAGCGATGTTAAAAAATTCCTACCTGCTGTCGTTGGATAATCCACAGGCACTGATTGAAGGGGCGTATTTGGACAATTGGCTGCCCCAAGCGGCTTTGACAGATGACGCTTTTCTGCGGATGATCGACGAAGTCACAGTGGCGCAAGTCCAAGCAGTCGCCCGCTCAATCAAATTAAAAGCTGTCTATTTCCTGGAAGGAGTCGGAGCCAATGCGTAAGATTCAATATGAACAAATCAATGAAACTCTTTATACCGAAGTTCTCCCCAATGGCTTGACGGTCTTTTTGCTACCTAAAGCGGGGTTCCATAAAACATACGGCCTGTTTTCCACCAATTATGGCAGTATCGACAATACCTTTGTGCCACTGGGGGAAACCGAAGCTGTCCAAGTCCCCGATGGTATCGCCCACTTTTTGGAGCACAAAATGTTCGAAAAAGAGGCCGGTGACATCTTTCAAACGTTTGGTAAGCAAGGCGCTAGTGCCAATGCCTTTACCAGCTTTACGAAGACGAGTTATCTCTTTTCTGCGACGGATAATATCCGCTTGAATCTGGAAACACTGCTGGATTTCGTTCAGGAACCATATTTTACAGAAGACAGCGTCAATAAAGAAAAAGGAATCATCGGACAAGAGATTGGTATGTACCAAGACGATCCGTATTTCGTCCAATTTTCCGGTCTCTTGGAAAGTTTGTACCCGGAGCATCCTTTGGCAGTGGATATTTTGGGAACGGTAGCGACAATTGATCAGATTACCGCTGACGATTTGTATTTGTGTTACAACACCTTCTATCATCCTAGCAACATGAAGCTCTTGGTGGTAGGTAATATCGATCCAAAAGAGACCATGGCTTGGATCAAAGAAAACCAATCCGGCAAAGAGTTCCCAGCCGTTGAAGCCGGCGAGATTCAACGGGTATTTCCTGCTGAGTCCTTGGAGCAGATTCGCAAGACTGCTAGCCGGCAATTGCCTTTGACTCGTGGAAAAGGAGCGTTGGGGATTCGGGGGCTAATGGCAGAATTGCCGGAAGATCCTGCCGAGCTGTTGCGTTTTCGCTATGCTATGAATCTGTTATTGGCACTCTTATTGGGAAATACCAGCAGCAATTACTTGCGGCTATACAACGAAGGAATCATCGACGATTCTTTTGGCTTTGAATACAATCTGGATCGCGGCTTCCACTTTGCCGGTCTGTATGGTGACAGTGACCAGCCAGAGGTGATGATTGATGCGGTGCAACAGATTCTTTTGGGCTACGCAGAGGACCCGGAAGTCAACGAAGCCAATCTGGAGCTGTTGAAGAAAAAGCTGTTGGGCAAGTATTTCCAATCCTTAAATTCGTTGGAATATATCGCCAATCAGTTCACACAAAGCCAATTCGGTGAGTTGACGATCTTTGATGTGCCGGAGCTGATCCGCACGATTCGTTTGAAAGATGTGTTGGCAGCTGCCGAAATATTGATCAAAGAAGAAGCCTTTTGTCGGTACTTTTTGTATCCGGAAGAAGGAACAGAGGCATGAAAACGGCACTGGTGATGGGAGCCTCCGGGGATATTGGGGAGGCTGTCTGCCGGCGTCTAGCACAAGCTGGCTGGTCCTTGTATTGTCATTGTTACAGTAATGAAAGAAAAGTCTTAAAATTTGTTAGTGAACTGTCTGAAAGCTATCCTCACCAAGATTTTTTTATGGTATGCTTAGATATGTTGAACTATCGTGAAATACCGGCGTTTCTGGCAGATTTATTCCAAGTAGACGGCGTAGTTTTTGCCGCCGGATTTACCAAGTATGGCTTATTGTCTGAACACAGCCGCACCGATATGGAAAACTTGTGGAAGATTCACATGGAAACTCCGTTATTGTTATTGTCTGAATTACAGCCTAAACTGCGACAAAGCGGACAAGGGCGCGTGGTGTTTATCGGCTCGGTTTACGGCTTGTCCGGTAGTGCCATGGAGACGGTTTACAGCGGTGTCAAAGGGGCACAGCAGAGTTTTGCCAAAGCCTATGCCAAAGAAGTTGCTTCATTGGGAATCACCGTTAATTGTGTGGCTCCGGGGGCAGTGGATACCAAGATGAACCATACGTTCACAGATAGCGAACTTGAAACCTTGACTGATGAGATTCCGCTGGGAAGACTGGCGGCTACTAACGAAATAGCAGCAGCTGTCGCTTACCTTTTCTCAGAGGAGGCCCAGTATACGACAGGTGTCACGATACCGGTGACCGGCGGCTGGCTGTCATGATAAGACTGGAGAAGATGACTACGTGGAAAACGTTGCAACGACTGTCGGCCAGCGACTGCGGCAGGCCCGTTTGAATAAAAACATGTCTCTAGATGAGCTGCAACAGATCACTAAGATCCAACGCCGCTACCTAGAAGCAATTGAAAATGATGATTTTGACTCATTGCCCGGTACATTTTATGTGCGGGCATTTGTGCGCCAATATGCCCAGGCTGTCGGCGAAGATGGCGATCGGCTGGTTGATGTTTTGGACGGCAAAGAAAGTTTGACACCGCCGCCACCAAAACGTCCGCAGCCGGAAACGGTGCAAGGCTCGCGCAAAGCCCTCCATGTCGAGGAGAAAACCGGAAGTCCGGTGGTGCGTCTGTTACCGGTGATTTTTTTCAGCTTGGTGGCAATTACGATCATTGGGGTCGTGGCCTGGCAGACGATTCAAGACCGCAATTCTGATCCAATCTTGACGGATCCGGGGTCTTCGGTAGTGGTGGATAAACCAAAAGAATCCTCCACAACAGAATCAAAAGCTGCGGAAGCGAGTTCTTCTAAGCCTGCTCCACAGGAAAGTACCACTGAATCTTCTAGCGCACCGGCTGAAAAAGTCATGAGCATGGAGATGATCAGCAATACCCAAGAAGTGGCGAATGTCCAGATCAACGATGCAAAAGCACCTTTAAAATTGGATTTTCAAGGTCAGGCAACGGGCCCTTGCTGGGTAGGGGTGATTGTCAATGGCGGGTACGTTTATCAGTACACCTTGCAAGCCAACGAGGCACAATCCACCACCTTACCAGAAGGGACCACCGAAGCCAGCATTATTTTGGGGGCTAGCGCCAATATTGCAATCAAAGTCAACGACCATGACCTGCTCTTTACGGAAGCAGGCATGCAAGCCTTGCGAAAAACCATCAATTTGACGGTGGCGTACCAAGAAGCTGCTGGAAGCAACACCCAACAGTAGGTCTTTTTGAAAAATCAGTAAGTCATTTTTTCTGCACCATAGATACAATAAAAAAGAGAAGAGGTATTTCCCATTGAATCTTCCAAATAAACTGACTGTGATCCGCATCTGTATGATTCCAGTCTTTATCCTAATCCTGGCGCTGCCGCTGGATTGGGGCACATTAACTGTCGGCGACACGAGTCTGGCAGTCACACATCTGGTGGCAGCTGTCATCTTTGCTGTGGCTAGTATCACTGATTGGCTAGACGGAAAAATTGCCCGTTCCCGCGGCCTGGTGACCAATTTCGGTAAGTTTGCCGATCCTTTGGCAGACAAAATGTTGGTGATGACGGCGTTTATCATGCTAGTTGAACTTGGCAAAGCACCGGCTTGGGTCGTAGCAATTATCGTCTGCCGTGAGTTGGCAGTAACCGGCCTGCGCTTGTTACTTGTCGAACACGGGGAAGTGATGGCAGCTGCTTGGCCGGGAAAAGTCAAAACAGCAACTCAGATGGTAGCAATCATCTTATTGTTCATCAACAATATTCCTTTTGGTTTGATGGGCCTGCCACTGGATCAGATTATGCTGTACGCTTGCTTGATCTTTACGATTTACTCAGGGGTCGATTATTTCGCCAAAAATACCGCCGTTTTCAAAGGCTCTATGTAAGAGAAGCGGTAGTCACTTTATCAAATCAAGCGCTGCTCAATTATTATGAGCAGCGCTTTTTGCTGTTTTTAGAGCTGTGAATTTTTTGAAAGAAAAGCGTCTGCAGCGAAGGACCTTCTGCGGGAAAAAAGCGCAGCTATGCTATACTTTAGCTGCGATGTTCTGCTGAGTGTGACAGGCAGAACAGATAAAAAAAGGAGCTGTAGACAAGTGAAAGCAGAAATCATTGCGGTAGGAACCGAGATCTTATTGGGGCAGATTACCAATACCAATGCGACATTTTTATCTGAGGAATTGGCTGGAATGGGTTTTGAAGTGTACCATCACAGTGTGGTGGGGGACAATCGGGAACGGTTAATGCAGCTTTTACAAACTGCCGAGTCGCGCAGTGATCTGGTTGTGTTGTGTGGCGGGTTAGGCCCAACGACGGATGATTTGACCAAAGATGTCACCGCGGAATTTGTCGGCGAAGACTTGGTACAAGATGCGGCGGGTTTGGCCAATTTGGAAGCCTTTTTTGCAAAAGCGCTGCGACCGATGACGCCTAATAATTTGCGGCAGGTACTGGTTTTTGAACACGGCGAAGCATTGCCGAATGAAACCGGCTTAGCTGTGGGAATTTTTTATCAAAAGCCGCAACAAACGGCGTATCTTCTTTTACCGGGACCTCCCAGTGAATTGAAGCCGATGTTTTTACACCATGCCAAGCCGCTTTTAGCCCGTCAATTGCCACAGCATGAACACTTGTTGTCGCGCGTGTTGCGCTTTTACGGTATTGGAGAATCCAAGTTAGTGACCGAGCTGGCTGAATTGATTGACAACCAGTCAAACCCCACTATTGCTCCTTATGCCAAGCCAAATGAAGTGACGGTACGGTTGACAGTCAAAACCAACGATGAGGCAGCAGGCGAACGTCTGCTGGCAGAAACCGAAGCACAAATTATGAACAAAGTCGGGGCTTATTTTTACGGTTACGGGGAGGAAAACAGTCTGGAGAAGGTGGTGGTGGCGTTACTGAAAGAGAAGCACAAAACAGTGACCGCAGCCGAAAGCCTGACTTGTGGGCTGTTTCAGGCAACGTTGGGCAATGTTCCGGGGGTGTCTGAAGTCTTTGCCGGTGGCTTTGTGACCTATGGCGCGGACACGAAGGAACGCTTTTTAGGAATCTCGCCGGAGCTCGTGACAAAATATGGTACTGTCAGCCGCGAATGTGCGGAGGCGATGGCTTTGGCAGCCTGTGAAAAAGCTGGCGCTGATTTTGGCGTGAGTTTTACCGGAGTTGCCGGACCGGAGGAATTAGAGGGACAATCAGCGGGAACCGTGTGGCTGGCATTGGCGCAAGCCGGCGAGGTGGAAAGTCGGTTGTATCACTTCACCCGGGATCGGGCCTATGTCCGTCACAGTGCAGTCATGGCGGGATTGGATCTGTTACGCCGGGCAATGTTGTCTGAAGGCTGAGAATTATCAGCCAAAAAAGTAATTTAAAGAAATGCGAAAATATGTTCGCTTTTTCTTGCAATTTTAGATGGGAAAAGCTATCATAAGAGTACATTAAACGTAATGGTAGATAGAAAACGAAGGCGGCCTGGCGCAGTTTGAGACCGACTTTCGCTTTGAGGATAGACACTTTAAGGAGGATCATCATTTGGCAGACGATCGTAAAGCAGCCTTAGATGCTGCATTGAAAAAAATCGAAAAGAGTTACGGTAAAGGTGCCGTCATGAAACTGGGAGAAAAGGTTGATCAGCGAGTTTCAACCATTCCAAGTGGTTCATTGGCTTTGGACGTAGCTTTAGGTGTTGGCGGCTATCCCCGTGGCCGGATTGTTGAAGTTTACGGCCCGGAAAGCTCTGGTAAAACGACAGTCGCGCTGCACGCGATTGCTTCGGTCCAACAAGAAGGCGGAACGGCAGCTTTTATCGATGCCGAGCATGCGTTGGATCCTTTGTACGCCCAAAAATTGGGTGTGAATATTGACGAATTGCTGTTGTCACAGCCAGACACCGGTGAACAAGGCTTGGAAATCGCTGATGCCTTGGTATCCAGTGGTGCAGTGGACATCGTCGTCATCGACTCAGTAGCCGCCTTGGTTCCACGGGCGGAAATTGATGGTGAGATGGGGGATGCTCACGTAGGGTTGCAGGCACGTCTGATGTCTCAGGCACTGCGCAAGTTGTCCGGTTCCATCAATAAAACCAAAACAATTGCTGTTTTCATCAACCAGATTCGTGAAAAAGTCGGGATCATGTTTGGTAATCCGGAAACGACTCCCGGGGGGCGTGCGTTGAAATTCTACGCAACGATTCGTTTGGAAGTGCGCCGTGCGGAACAACTGAAATCTGGTACCGATATTATCGGGAACCGAACCAAGATCAAAGTTGTAAAAAATAAGGTTGCACCGCCTTTCAAAATTGCTGAAGTCGACATCATGTACGGCTTGGGAATTTCTCAAGAAGGTGAGCTCTTGGATATGGCAGTGGAAAAGGATATCGTGGACAAGAGTGGTGCTTGGTATGCCTACAAAGGCGATCGGATTGGCCAAGGCCGCGACAACGCGAAGAACTACATCAAAGACCATCCTGAGCTCAAAGAAGAACTCAACCAATTGGTTCGAGCAGCCTACGGAATCGGAGAAGCCGCAATCGTTGCCGAAGATCCTGAAGGACAAGAAGAACTGCTATTGGACGAAGAATAATCATAATTTAGTCTCTGTTGACACCGGCCAGCTTATTGTTGGTGGGTGTTTTTTTAATCTCGTGATTGGAGAGTAAAAGGACTGTCAGAAATCATACAATCTGTCAGTAATAGCAAAAATGACAAGGGCTATCTTTTTATAGAATTAAAAAAACGAACTTTTTTAGTTGGATGAAGCGAGGGATTGCACCTTTAAATTTGTCTCTTTAATTCTTTTTTTAAGAAGGAAATCGTGCTGCAATAAGGGTTGTAAACAGGGGTGTTTCTTTTCAGTAAAATATCTGAAATAACAAGGTTTTCCGTGGGTTCAGCCGGCGCCTTTTCCCCTTTAAAAAGTTGACAGTCCCCTTTACAAACATTAGAATAAAGTTGTGCACTTTGCACGCATGCGAATGTAGGCATGTTGATAATGTCATTTAAAAAAGTTTATCAAAAAACTACAAGAATAACTAAATACGATAGTACGGAGGTGGATTTAATGGGACTTTATATTCTCCTCGCTATCATCGGTTTAATTGTTGGTCTTTTAGCAGGATTCGTCGTTGCCAAGAACAAGCATGAAAAAGAACATGCTGAAGAACTGGCCGGCGCGCAAAACTCAGCGCAAGGTATTCTCCAGACTGCGCAAAGAGATGCGGAAACTCTGAAAAAAGAAGCATTGTTGGAAGCTAAGGAAGAAAACCAGAAGTATCGTGCAGAAATCGAAAGTGAGTTGAAGGAAAGCAAGCTCGAAATCAAATCACAAGAGAATCGCTTACTGCAGCGGGAGCAGATGTTGGATCGTAAAGACGATTCCATCGAAAAGCGCGAGCACTCCTTGGAAGATCGTGAGCGAACACTTAGTTCTAAACAGCAATTAATTGACGAGCGAGAAAAAGAAGTCGAAAAACTGATCGGGGATCAACAGCAAGAGTTGGAACGTGTCGCTGGATTATCCCGCGATGATGCAAAAGAGATTATCATGAAATCGACGGAAGAGGAGCTGAACCATGAGCTGACGCTGATGGTGAAAGAATCCGAGCAACGGGCGAAGGAAGAAGCTGACCGCAAGGCGAAAAACCTGCTGTCACTGGCAATCCAGCGCTGTGCTGCTGATTCGGTCTCTGAAAATACGGTATCCGTAGTCTCCTTGCCAAATGATGAAATGAAAGGTCGGATTATCGGTCGTGAAGGCCGCAACATCCGTACTTTGGAAACTTTGACCGGTATCGATTTGATCATCGATGATACCCCGGAAGCAGTCGTCTTGTCAGGCTTTGACCCGATTCGTCGGGAAATTGCTCGTATGACTTTGGAGAAATTGATTCAAGACGGTCGGATTCATCCGGCCCGTATTGAAGAGATGGTGGAAAAATCTCGCAAGGAAATGGATGAACGCATTCGGGAGTATGGCGAACAAGCGGCCTTTGAAGTGGGTGCCCACACGCTGCATCCGGATTTGATCAAGATTTTGGGACGCTTGCGTTTCAGAACCAGTTACGGTCAAAATGTATTGAACCACTCCATCGAAGTTGCAAAATTGACTGGTGTCTTGGCTGCTGAACTGGGTGAAGATATCCAGTTGGCTAAACGAGCAGGTCTTTTGCACGACATCGGGAAAGCATTGGATCATGAGATCGAAGGCTCCCACGTGGAAATCGGCGCCGAATTGGCTGCCAAGTACAAAGAAAATCCGGTGGTAATCAATGCCATCGCTTCTCACCATGGTGACGTAGAAGCAACTTCTGTCATCAGCGTATTGGTGGCAGCTGCAGATGCACTGTCGGCAGCTCGTCCGGGCGCCCGCAGTGAATCCTTGGAAAACTATATCCGTCGTCTGGAAAACTTGGAAAATATTTCCAACAGTTTTGCTGGCGTCGAATCCAGTTTCGCCGTCCAAGCCGGCCGCGAAGTTCGGGTCATGGTCAAACCGGAAGAAATTTCCGATTTGGACGCTGCCCGTCTGGTTCGGGATATCCGCAAAAAGATCGAAGACGATTTGGATTATCCAGGCCACATCAAGGTCACTGTTATCCGGGAAACCCGCGCAGTCGACTACGCCAAATAAAGCAAAGAAAACCACTGACAGCTCCGGTTGTCAGTGGTTTTTTGTTGTAGAAGAGAAACTGGTGACAGCTGCTGTAAAAAGGGCTTTGGTTTATGAGGATTTTTGCTGGCAGTGCATAGTATAATGGCCAGTAAGAGCGACTGATGAGAATGTATCGCAAAAATTCAGATAATCTGAAGACAGCACTGTTTTGATGAAGGAGAGCGTGGCAGGATTTTCTAATCGCAGGGGAATAAGCAGGCGTCCATTCATGGAGGAGAGAGGCAAGATGGGGAGTACCGGAACACAGGATTTTCCGAAGATTCGTAAGCTAGGCGGATTCAGTAATGAAGCGAGAATCCAACAGTTCTCTGATAATATTTTAGACAAAACCTATCAGGTATTTTTGATTGATGAAGCGGGTCACCGGCAAATTTTTAAGCGAGCTGAAGCAAATGAAATTGCCGCTTATCAACAGTTGCAAAAGATGACGCACTTCACAGATCAACAACATTTGGCAGTCCCTGTATTGCAAAGGGTGGTGGCAGATGCGACTGATGAGAAGTGGCTGCTGCTCAGCTTTTTTGAAGGCGAGGACATGCGCAGTGCCTCGGGGCGGATATTTGAAGTCTTTGGTGAAGCTTTGGCCACTATAGTGAATGCGGGAGTTGCAATGAACGAACCTCCTGCAGATCCGATTTCATCAGTTTTTGAACGTTTAGAGCAGAAGCTGCTACCACATTCAATCGCTGCCCGTGGATTGGCTGCATACAAAAAGCGTCGGTGCCAAATGCCACTGACATTCACCAATGATGACTTGTTGCCAATCAATGTTCTGTGGCGAAAAGATGAGGTCTGTTTGATTGATTGGGGCTATGGTCGAAGGGGGACTTATGTAGCTGATCTTGCCCGATTTTTGGCATTTACAGGCTTTTCAAAAGAGGTGACAGGCGGATATCCGATTTCTGAGATAGACGGCAGGCGGGCAATAGCGGCATTTTATCAAGGCTTATCTTCAACGATTAAGTCCCAGCGTCGTTCTGGTGAGTTTTGGATGGATCTGAAAGCGGAATGGCTATTTCAGTATTTGCTGGCATTGTGGCATTTGCCTCAAATCATTGATGATGAGTTGCAGACCCCATTAGAGCAGCAGTGCTACAGAAGACTTTGTAAGTTGGTAGCGGAGTTGGAAGCCTAAGAACTGCAGCAGTCCTTTCTTATCCTATTGGGTGAATGACGCTACTAGCTTTGATGAAATCAAGAGTAGTCAGCATTTGAAATTTTAACGATGAAAAAACAGGTCACTTCCACGGATTTTTAATGGAAGTGACTTGTCTTTTGCTTTGGCGGACAGATCTTGCCGAACAAAGCGGCAGGATTGTTTTCCTTAGTTTATCATAAATGACCCCGGGTAATCCGCTGTGAATTCAAAAACCAATAGTCACGATAGTCTCCGATTAAGGCAGTAAATGGTTGATGCGGGATGTTTGCGGTGTGTAGCTGGTCCAATAAATAGTTGCGCAAGATCCAGGGGTCCTCGATGTGGCGAGCGTTTAGCTGAGCGACAGCTGCGATTGTTTCCGGGGTGGTATGAAGTGCTACAGCAATAGTGGTCAATGGTTGCCCCAAGCGGCGTATGTTTTCGTTAAATTCAGCGATGGTGTCTGTTTGTTGCTGTTTGGTCAATGACATAACGGCTTCCTCCAATCAGATAGTTGTGGCAATGTTCGTTCGAAAAAGCGTTCAAAAAAATTTCTTAATCTTCGGTTGCGCAAGTGCACGTACGCCTTACTTCTAAATTACACTGAGTTTGGACTTGAAGATAAACTCAGCGGCAAGGTGGCTACCTTTGCGACAAAAAGATACTGACGAGGCCAAGTTTTTGCCAACAATCAGCAGCCAAAAACCAGTTGAATTGCTCACAGTTTCAATTGCTACATGGTACACCTTGCCTGCCAAAAAGGCAAAATTTCCGTTTCTTTCCGGTTCAGGGGATTTTAGTTTGGCAAATGCTATAATATCAAGTAACATTTAAATCATAGATACGTACATAATAGTTTCGGAGGGGTCTCCATGAAAACAATGCTTCATACATTCTCAGATTGGATAAAAAAACATAGCCTGCTGTTGAGGTTGTTGTTTTTCGGTTCAATCTTGATCTTTGTCGCTAACCAAGTGATCAATATCGCTCACGGCATGAGTTGGCAGGAAGTCAAGGAAACAATGGATCAACAAGCAAAACCTACCTTGCTGCTAATGGCGATTTTGGGGCTTGTTGGGGTACTGCCAATGCTGGGCTACGACTGGGTAACCGTAAGAACATTGGAGAAAAAGGGCAAGCCTAAAATGCGCTGGAGTGATTTTTTTGTTTCGGCTTGGACCACCAATACCATCAACAATCTAGCCGGGTTTGGTGGAATCGTAGGAGCTAGTTTACGGGCGAATTTTTACGGCAAAGATATCGATCGTAAGCAAGTTTTGGCGACAGTCTCAAAAGTGGCGCTGTTTATGGTGAGCGGCCTCTCAGTTTGGTCATTGATTTTAGCGGTGCAAGTCTATGGTCTCGGGTGGCATCCGGAGTTTCGCAGTTACTGGCTCTGGCTGACGATTGGAAGTGTTTTGGCGCCAGGTCTGTTGGTATTGGCTTATCTACGGCGCAGGCGGTTGTTTGCCGACTTGTTTCCTAAAGGCGTCTTGCAGCTGGTGGCAACTTCTTTTTGTCAATGGAGTGGTGCGCTGGCAGTCTTTTTGGCAATCGGTCGTCTGATGGATCTGCAGTTTGCTGTAACGGATGTTTATCCGATGTTCTTGATTGCGACTTTGATTGGGATGCTGACGATGGTACCTGGTGGGATGGGTACCTTTGATGTCATGATGATTTTAGGAATGAGCAATCTGGGCTTTTCCCAAAACCAGACAGTGGTTTGGCTATTGTATTACCGTCTGTTTTATTATCTGGTACCTTTCGTTTCTGGGCTGGTACTCTTTTTGACCCGCAGCAGTGTGAGGTTGAACCGCTTTTTTGACAATCTGCCTCGTATCATGCTGCAAAAGGCGGCTCATTTTATTGTCATTTTGGCGGTTTACTTTGGTGGAATTATGATGGTGCTGTTGTCGACGGTGCGTAATTTGTCGGCAGTCAGTCAGATTTTCAAGGTGCTATTGCCATTTTCTTTTGATTTTCTGGATCAGACATTGAACTTACTGGTGGGCTTTTTACTGCTGGGTTTGGCACGGGCCCTCTACGCGAAGGTCAAAAGAGCGTATCTGCCCACTATCGCTGTACTGGTATTTGGAATCATGAATACCATCACCAGAACCCGGTCGGCGCGACTATTTGTCGTGTACTGCCTGATTTTATTGGCAGTCTGGTTGGCTCGTAAAGAGTTCTATCGCGAGAAGTTTGTCTACTCTTGGGGAGCCTTGATTTTTGATGGCTGCTTGTTTGGCACCTTGTTGATCGTGTATGCCGTGGCGGGATTTCATCGCGGACAATGGTGGAACAATGAAATGCTGGGCAATTTCATCTTGTTTCCGTCTGAGGATGTCTGGTTCGCCGGCTTGATTGGCTTGGCCCTCTCATTACTGGTGCTTTTCGGGCTGCAACAATATCTTTCACAAACAGATCTGCGGGTGGGTGAAGAGTTTGAGACGCAGCGTTTCAATGAGCTTCTCAACCGCTATGGTGGCACCCGCTCTAGCCACAAGCTGCGGCTGGCAGGCTATCAGATGTATTATTATCAGGAAGATGGCGAGGACAAAGTAGCATTTGGCTTCCAATTCAAAGGCAATCGCTGTTTTGTACTGGGAGATCCCATTGGTGACACAGCCTATTTTCGGCAGGCGACACGAGCCTTTTTGAAGGAAGCGGATTTGTTGGGGTACCAGCTGGCCTTTTATCGGATCAGTGAAGCCTACGTGGTATTGCTTCATGATTTGGGCTTTGAATTTACCAAAATCGGGGAGTCGGGAACTGTCGATTTCACGGGGCCGTTGCCAGATTTCTTGCGGGCAGATAGCTACCGCAAAGCATCGACGCAAGGCTATCACTTCACCTATTATCGGCAGCTGCCAGTCGAGCTGTTGCAGGAATTGGAGCGAGTGAGTGACGAATGGCTGGCAGGGCAACGTGAGAAATTCTTTGCCAGTGGTCGCTTTGACGTGGATTATATTTTGGCTACACCAGTCGGGATCGTACGCAACCAGCAGAACAAAATCGTGGCCTTTGCTACCCAACAGCCGATTTGTAACGAATGGGTTTCCTATGACTTATTGCGTTTGGGAGAAGACATGGATCAGGATGTGGCCAATTATCTGGTACTAAATATGATGCTTCAATGGGAAAAGGACGGCTATCACTATTGCGATATTGGGATGGCGCCATTGGCTCATGTGGGGGACGCGCCGTCATCTTTCTTCCAAGAACGGGTGATGAATGTCATCTACAATTACGGCAACGCGTTTTATGAGTTTCAGGAAAATTTTCGTGGCAAAAAGCCCTTTGCCAGCTATTGGGAAGGATGCTACTTTGCATACGGAAAGGGGTCCAATTTCTACTTAGCTGCCGGACAGCTGTTAGCATTAATAGGACGTGGTCGCAGCAAAGGGCCAACTCTGGTGGAAGAGGCCTTGGAAGAACGTAGCAGCTTGTGAACACGTCATTCATTCGATCCTGAATCTGCTGATTTTTTAGCAAATGAAAAACAAAAACGTCAGGCATCACTGCAGCAAAACTGCGGCAGATCCTGACGTTTTTTTCAAATTAGAGGTAGGTATTTATTTTGTCTTTAACTGGTGATTAATAGGCAGTTCCTTCCAAAAGGTCGCCGGCATTAGGACCAGCATCCAATTTGTAGATGCGTTCTAAGTCAATCACGACAGCAGCCACGGGTTTTGGTACATGATGGCCGGCTGCAAAGGTCACAGCTTCCTCATAAATGGCATCTGCTTGATGGACTTCAGCAAGACCTTCGAAGCGATAGCCTTTGAAAGCAGCGTGATCAACGGTGGCGACAACGACTTTATGGTTGGCTTCAACATTGTGCCAAGCTTGTTTGCCTGTGTGTTCGTTATAAATCAGATGAGTATCATCTAAGACCCGCAGCGTTCCTTTGGGGCCAATCTGAGGATGCCCAGCTTCGTCCACTGTTGCGATAAAGCTCAGTTGGGCAGCAATCATATTTTTCATATCTTCGGTGAGTGTGACAGTCATTGTTACCATTTCCTTTCCATATCCGGCGATTGGCGCTGTACTCCAGTGGAATCGCAAACTAACTTTTCGTAAGTATTATAATCCTATTGCAGAAAAAAGGGTAATGGTTTGTTTCCTTGTGGGAAGATTCGCTTCCCTGTGTTCAAGGAAGGTCGGCATTTGAAATGTTTAGTCAATAAAAGCCGGTCCGCTTCCAATCTTTTTTAATGGAGGCCGGCCAGCTTTTGCTTGATCTTATTTGGTTTGTTTCCTTTGTAGACAGTCTGAAAACAGGCCTGTTACTAGGGAGCTTCCTATCAATCTGCCAGCTGCCGGTCTTCCAAAAAGGCGGCCAATTGCAGCTCTTCATCAGCAGTCAGGTAATTTGCATCCAGCTCCTGTTGTAAGGTCTTTAATAGGTCGCGATCGATTTCCCAGAAGCCGTCCAACTGAGTAAAATGTTCAACCGGATACCGTTGAAATACAGGATACACTGCTAAAAATTCAGCAAAGGTCATCTGAGGCACCTCGGTAAAGTCAGCCACGTAACCGGCGGATAATGCAGCAGCGGTGGGATCACCATTTTCTTTCAAAATCCCTTTAGCCACCAACTCCAAAAAGACTTCCTGTTTGGTGGTCACAATTCCTTGTTGTCGACAGTAGCGATAGCCTTCTTCTACTAGCGGGGGAAAGATAATCTGCATGGGGTGGACCTCCTCTTCTTTTCGGGAGTGGTGACTGGCCAGGGGGGATGAGCTATTATTCAGAGCAATGGCCAAGACCCTGCTTATTTGTCAATGACTTGCCGGCCTTTGTAGTAGCCTTTCAGTGATACCCGATGACTGCGATGGTAATCACCGGTGGTTTCGTCAAAAGTGATGGCTGCTGCCGAAAGAGCGTGGTGTCCTCGGCGCAGGCGTTTTTTAGCTTTAGATGTTTTTCGTGCGGGTACTGCCATGAAGCCGACCTCCTCTCTTATGTTTGATCCTAGTAACGAGACAACTGATTGCGGGTTTTAAGCTGATGAAACAAGGAAGTAGCTGAAAAAATGTTGCTCTTTTCTTTCGCCGCCGCTTAGTTGCCGATAGTTAATTGGGTATAATAAGTTTTTTTACGAGCCCGTTTGTAGTCATGGATGATCTTCAATGCACGTTTGCGTGTTTTGATATTTGGGCTTTTGAGTCGGCGGTAAGCGCTACTCAAGTCTTGCTTTTCCATAGGGATAGGGGCACTCCTTTCTTTGTTTACCGGAGAGCTCCGGTGTCAGTTGGTTACCAACTGGCTTTTTTTACGCCGGGGATTTGCCCTTTGTGGGCCAATTGCCGGAAGTTGATCCGGGACATGCCGAATTTACGCATGTAGCCACGGGGGCGTCCATCAATCAGGTCCCGCTTTTTCAAACGGTTGGGGTTGCTGTCGACGGGCAGTTTTGCCAGACCTTCATAGTCTTTGGCAGCTTTTAATTCGTGCCGCAGCTCCGCATAGTGAGCAATCAGTGCTTCTTGTTTGCGGGCTTTGGCGATTTTAGATTTTTTAGCCATTTATTTCGTCTCCTTAAAAATTACATGTTTGCGAAGCTTGGGCGAATATTTTTTCAGCTCAAGCCGTTCAGGGGTATTGCGTTTATTTTTAGTGGTAAGGTACAGGCGCTCACCAGTAGGGGCGTGTTCCAATGTGATCGTTTGTCTCATAACTGTTCGCTCCTTTTTTGCAGATAGCAACAATCGTCAGGGTGTCAAAAGTCGCAAGTAGTCGAAATGATTTCGATTTACAAGGTGTAAAACGAAATCTTTACGATTTGAACTGAGAAAGTATAACAGGCGCTTGCAGAGACGTCAAGGATTTTTGCTCAAAAAAAATACCAGCCTCAAACTAGCTGATATATCTAGCTAGTTCAAAGCTGGTTAAAATCAGGCTCAGACCCGTCGTCGCCGAGCGAAATCTACAAAGCGGAATTTGTCCAGGCGATGGATGGATTCGCTGTATTGGAAACAACGAGTATCTTCCAAATAGACCAAGCTGCGGACAATCACCACATGCTGGTCTTCCGGCGTCAAGGTCATCAAATCACGGATTTCTTTATTGACTGGTTCGACGGTGATCTCCTTTTGAGCATAGGAAATCTCTAAGCCCAACTCATTTTCAAAATACTGAAAAAGGGAGTCCTGGGCTTTTTTTTCGGGCAATAAGGGAATGATACCGGCATTCAAATAATCTCGATCTAAGATGACTACTTCCCCATCAATCTTTCTTTGGCGGATCAGCTTCCAAGCCTCAGAAGCTACTGGCCAATCGGTGATTTGATGCAGCTTGGGGGAGACGGCAATCTTTTTCAGCTCAGCGACGTGGGTCTCATTGGGAATATGCTGAGCGTTTTGGAGCTCTTTGAAACTCGTCAATCCGCTGATAGGGAAATCAAAACGATTCATATCCAACACGATGGAACCTTTTCCCTGTTTTTTCTGAATATAGCCGGCATTTTTCAATAGATTCAATGCTTTACGAATTGTTTCACGGGAAACACCGTACATCTGAATCAGCTGATTTTCGCTAGGCAGCAGGCTTTGCGGCGGATATTCTTTATTGATGATCTTTTGTTCCAAATCTAAAAAGATCTCACGAAATTTATTCATGAACACAACTCCTTAGGTAATCATGCATCATCAAGCTGCAAAGGACGGGCAGAGGCAAATATGGCGCTGCGAGCTTGGACCAACAGCCAAAAGACAATTTGACTACTGGGCATGTATAAATAGCGGGGACAACTTGTCTAGTCAACTTCCCCCAGTTGTCTTCATTATAGGGATTTTTACTTATAAAAACAATCACGATCCGGCATTTCCAGGGTTTCTTATAAAAAAATGTAAAGGCTTTCTGCTTTTGAAGGAAGTGGAAGGCTGAGAAGTGGGGCGCTGATACGCATCTGGTCATTGTTCTATAAAAGAATAGTAATAAAAGTAGCTGTAGGAAAAAGTGACAAAACGAATAGGAAAAAGGAAATGACGCCAATGCAGCTGGCTAAAAGCAAAATTTCTCAGTGTTTGAAAGGTTTAACGATGAAAAGACAAGCAACCGCCACTAATTTTTAATGGAAGTTACTTGTCTTTTGTGTGTCTGAGATTTGGTTAGGTTCATTTCAGCGGAGGGTGATAGCGCAGTTGTCACCAGCCTCGTTTGTTTTTCTGACTTAAAGACAGCTGCTCTTATTCCACCGTGGCGTGTTAGATCATTTTTGGAGTAGTTGATCCAGATCCAATTCCGTCAATTCGTGGACGGTCTGATCGGCTCCATGCAGTGGTTCCCCGGAGAGGACTCCGACTGCGTACATTCCGCTGGCTTTGATGCCATCCAGTCCAGCTTGTGCATCTTCGAACCCGACGCATTCCTCTGGTGTAAAGCCTAACATTTCCGCAGCTTTGATGAAAATTTCAGGATCCGGTTTGCCTTTGTGGAGTGTCGCCGGGTCCACGATAGCAGCAAACATCGTGATAACGCCCAGTTTTTCCAAAATGAAAGGTGCATTTTTGGAGGCGGAAGCGATGGCACAAGGAACTTTTTTTGCTTGGGCCTCCTCTAAGAAGGTTTTGACTCCAGGCAGCAAGTCTGCCGGTGTCAGATCCTGCAGCAATTCAACATAGTGGGTATTTTTTTTAGCGGCTAAAGCTTCTTTTTCAGCTTGGGTGAAATCGTTTTGGCGCCCACCATGAACTAAGATGCGCTCCAACGAATCCATGCGACTGATTCCTTTCAATTGCTCGTTGAACTTAAGATCAACATCGATGCCAATCTCTTTGCCTAAATCCCGCCAAGCGAGAAAGTGGAATTTTGCAGTATCGGTGATTACACCGTCCAGATCGAATACTAACCCTTTTTTCATGAAATGATTGCTCCTTTTTATAGTTTGGCTTACAGGTTTTGCTTTACTGCCCAGTTACGAGTAGGCAATGGCTGTCTGTTCGTTGGCTTTTAAGGTGATGGTTTCTCCATTGATGATAACACGAGTCGGCTGACTAGCAGTCAAGATAACCTCGTCAGTCGTGACTTTCACGGAATAGTCGATAGTTTTCACGGTAATGTGATAGGCCACTGACTTCCAAGCTTGTGGCAGATGCGGCTCAAAGTGCAGGAGGTCTTCGCGGACATCCATCCCGGCAAAAGTGGTGAGGGGGATGTACAAGGTTGCTGCCATGACACCGGCGTGGATTCCTTCGGCAGTGGTCCCGCCTTGAATATCCCGATAATCAGAATACAGGGCTTCCTGATACAGCTGCCAAGCCAGATCGTTCTCACCCACCATTGCCGCCAGCTGGGCATGGACGACGCGAGACAAAGTAGATCCGTGGGACGTACGAGCCAGGTAATAATGAAGATTGGCGGAGACATAGTCTTGCGGCAGTTGCTCTTTATAGCCCAGGTCTTGCAAAATCTCGTCTACTTGGCCTTTAGAAAAGTTGTAATAAATCATCAGGCTGTCTGCTTGCTTGGCCACTTTATAGTCGTCAGCAGACTGGCCCTCGGCATTTAAGATACGGTCCAATCGGTAAATGTTGCCATACTTTTTCCGATACGCCTCCCAGTCTAGATCTTTAAGTTGGAAGTAGCCGTCAAATTGGGCGATGATACCAGCCTCGTCAATCACTAACCGCAGCTGGTGGCGAATAGTTTCCATAGTTGCAACCACCGCGTCTGTGACTCCGGTCTTTTCTTGGACGGCTGCAAAAGTTTCACTGCCTAATTCAGCTTTTAAAGCGGCAACTTCTTCAAAGAGCCAGACCACCATCATATTGGTGTAGGCATTGTCTTTTAAGCCACCTTCTGCTGCTCCCGGATAGGCTTCGTGGAATTCATCCGGGCCCATAACACCGGCGATGGAGTAGCGTTTCTTTGCTTCATCAAACTGGGCGATGCTCTGCCAAAAATGAGCAATCTCCAAGATCAGTTCGAGACCGTAATTTTCCATGAATTCTCGATCACCGGTGTTGTGCCAATATTGCCAAACATTGTAGGCGATAGCTAAGGAAACGTGGCGCTGACGTCGGCTGTGGTCTTCTTTCCATTCGCCGCTAATCGGATTCAGGTGGAGCTCTTGGGATTGCTCGGTACCTTCAAGCCCTGATTGCCAAGGGAACATCGCCCCTTGATAACCGGCATTGGCGGCATCAATTTTAGCAGCCGGTAAGCGCAAGTAGCGATACAGCAAGAGCTGACGTGCAGTTTCAGGAAAACGCAGGATGTAAAAAGGCAAGATGAAAAGCTCATCCCAGAAGATATGCCCACGATAAGCCTCCCCATGAAGTCCACGGGCAGTGACAGACGCATCCAGCTCTTGATTTCCGTTGGGAGAAGCTGAAGCTAGCAAGTGAAAGGTATGGATATTTAAAAGTTTCTGACTCATGAGATCGCCTTCGACAGTTACCGCCGCTTTTTGCCATAGCTGCTGCCAAGCCGCCGCCGAAGCTTGGGCTAGTTCGGAAAACTTAGGAAATGCTGTTGCAGCTAACTCTAATGGCAGCTGGGGTTCTTCTTTACGAGCTTGAGCTACTCGAACAGTCTTTTCAATTTCATACCAGTGATTCGCCTGGGCTGCAAAGGTTACCGTTTGGAAAACTTTTTCCGCGGTAGCCTCAGTAGTGAGAGTGGCATTTTGCAAAAGCGATCCGGCTAGATAAGACTGTTGCAAAAGAGTAATTTTCGAGTTTTTGGTGCGGACTGCCAGCATTGCCCGCGGGCCATCGACGGCAGTTTTCAAGAGTTCCAGATGGCGGTTTTCCAAGCTGCGGTAACGAGCCACGTTATAATTGTAGACTGTGCCGTCTGCTTCTGTGACTAATTGGATTTCACCGGAAAAACCGATGGGTGACACCCGATAACGCAGACTGTAAAACTCTCGCTGAGCCATGCTGACGATCTTTTCGGTTTCTATTGCCAGTTTACGGCCGTCTGCCAATTGGAGGATTCCTCTAGACGTCATGACTCCTGTGCGCAGATCCAGCGAACGATGCAACGAGGAAACATTTTCTGCTGTGACTGTGATTTTTTCACCATCAATCACGGGATAAATTTTCTGCAAATTAGGGGCATTAACGAAATCCTCATTGGCAATGGTCCGGTCTGCTACTTGGGAATAGGCGGTGTTGTAAAGACTAGCTAGATAGGTCGCGGGATAGGTCGCTTCGCTGATTTCCATCTCCGGAGTCGTTCCCCGCAAGCCCATAAAACCATTACCAACGGTTAAAAGGGATTCAACTGAGTATTCGTCTTTGCCCGGACGCAACCCGTAATAATCCAAGCGCCAGGAAAGCTGTTGGGCAGCGGTGGCAAAGTCTGCTTCTGTGGTATTAGCAACGTAGGGTTGGTTTAGATTTTCTGTCAGCCACTGGGACAATTCCAAGAGTCCTTCAGGAAAATCAATTAAAACCGGTTGGGGGCTGTTTAGGATACCACCGTCAGCGGGATGTCGTTGCAGCCAATTTTTTAGTTCGATTGCGGCTTCTGAAGGGAGTCCAGTGAAGCTGCGCTGTTGACCATCTGGTGTTTCGGCCTGCCAATTGTGGTCATGGATGGTTATCTTGTTTAGTTTCATATTCGGTAGCGGAAGATGATCGCCATCTTCCTGCGCTCCTTTCTATTTGAGAGCCTGCTTCTGCCAACTTGTCTATACATGCAATTTTATTATAGCGAACTTTGTCAGCGATTTCAAATGTTATCCGTTAGATATTAATAATTTCGCAATTAATGGTATGCAATAATTATGCAACAAACAGAAACATTAATAGTAGGGCTTTTTTGTTGACATGGTAGCAGAAAGTCCAACAAGGAAAATATTCAACAAAACTAAGTAAAACGCTTGCATTATTTTGCTGTTCCCGTTATGATTGTTTTGTAGTTGAACTTATATATACAAGTGTTGTTTTTGCTGTCTGATTGGCTAAGGTCAAAGGAGACAGTCGTGTGAAAGAAAGGAGCCTAATCTTATGGGCAAGTATCAAGAAGATGCTGAAAAGCTGTTGCAGGAGATCGGCGGCAAAGAAAATATCTCCGCTGTGACTCACTGTGCCACGCGCATGCGCTTTGTTCTGAATGATCAAAGCAAGGCCAATGAAAAAGCGATTGAGGATATTCCCAGCGTAAAAGGAATGTTCACCAATGCCGGGCAGTTCCAAGTGATTATCGGCAATGACGTCCCCACTTTTTACAATGATTTCAGTGCTGTATCGGGAATTGAAGGCGTATCCAAAGAGCAGAGCAAAGCTGCTGCTAAACAAAATCAGAACCTGATTCAACGAGCAATCGGAACGCTGGCAGAAATCTTTACGCCATTGTTGCCGGCAATCATCATCGGGGGGTTAATTCTCGGGTTCCGCAATTTTTTGGAAGGGGTACCACTAGGGATTTTAAATGACCAGACTATCACAGAAGCCTCGACCTTCTGGAACGGCGTCAACGGGTTCTTATGGCTGCCAGCCGAAGCAATCTTCCACTTCTTACCAGTAGGGATCACTTGGTCCATTACCCGTAAGATGGGGACGACTCAAATTCTGGGGATTGTCTTGGGGATCACGTTGGTGTCACCACAACTCTTGAATGCTTATGCCGTCAATGGAACAAGCGCCGCTGACATTGCAGCCAACTGGACTTGGGATTTCGGTTACTTCACTATCGAAAAAATCGGTTATCAAGCGCAAGTTATTCCGGCGATGCTGGCAGGCTTTTTGTTAGTCTATCTGGAACGCTTCTTCCGTAAACGGATTCCTGAAGCCGTGTCTATGATTTTTGTTCCACTGTTTTCACTGTTGCCAACAATCATCGCGGCTCATGTTATTTTAGGCCCAATCGGTTGGCAGATTGGTTCCGGTATTTCCTTTGTTGTTAATGCGGGTCTGTCTTCTTCATTGAACTGGTTGTTCAGCTTGGTATTTGGCGGGCTATATGCACCGTTAGTAATTACCGGGCTGCACCATACGACATTGGCAATCGACCAACAGTTAGTATCAGATTTTGGTACCACCAACTTATGGCCGATGATTATGCTGTCAAATATTGCACAAGGGACTGCCGTTTTAGCTATTTATTTCCAACACAAAGGCAATAAAAAAGAAGAACAAGTCTCAGTACCATCGACAATTTCTGCTTACTTGGGAGTTACGGAACCGGCGATGTTTGGGATCAACTTGAAATATGTTTATCCTTTTGTAGCTGCTATGATCGGTTCTGCTGTAGGGGCAGTTTTGATTACGGTGACGGGTTCACGAGCGTTGGGAATTGGTGTCGGCGGTCTGCCTGGGTTCTTATCTTTCCCAATCAAGAGTTATCCATGGGTATTTGCTTCGATGCTGTTGACGATGGCAGTTACCTTTGTTATGACCTATGTGCTGCGTAATGTTAAAGCCTTGAATAAAGTAGAACCCGTGCTGGATGAGGGTGGTTTAGCCTTAGCAGGTGCCGGCGCAGCGGGTAGTGGACCGGCTGTGACAGTAGCGGATATGGCAAAAGATGAAGTTGCCGGAGCGACACCTGATACGGTAACAGAAGAAATCATCTATGCACCAGTGGAAGGTCAGATTATCGCCATCGGTCAAGTCAACGATCCAGTCTTTTCACAAAAAATGATGGGGGATGGATTTGCCGTGCGACCAAAAGCGCAGGAAATCTATGCGCCGGTTTACGGGCAAGTAATCAGTGTTTTTGAAACCAAACATGCCATCGGAATCAAGACCGCTGGTGGAGCTGAAGTCTTGGTGCACATGGGGCTGGATACTGTCGAATTGAAGGGGGCGCCTTTTGATGTCAAAGTCAAAGAAGGCGACCGGGTCACACCAGAAACCCTGTTGGCAGAAATGGATCTAGAGGCAGTAAAAGCTGCTGGTAAAGAAACAGATGTGCTGGTAGTCTTTACCAATGGCGAAAAAATTGCCAGTTTGACACTGGATAATTCCGGTGAAGTCGTTGAACAAAGCCGCATCGGGCATGTGGACGTTATCGGCTAAACTTTATTCAAAAAATCGAAGCCGTTGGAATACGCCGAGAAGGGTATTCCAACGGCTTTTTATGCTGCAAAAAACGTTGGCTTTTAAAAGGCAGCTGATCTGATGAGTGGCGGTTGCCTAACATGAAAACCAGCAACGTGATTTTTAGGCTTGCCGAAAAATAATTGATAGGGTATACTGAGCGCAACATCAATATTTTTCGGTTAACCGAAAATAATTAACGAGGTGAAGCAGATGATTCGTTTTGAAAATATTACGGCCGCCTATTCGCCACAGCAGGTTGTCGTAAACCATGTGAGTTTTACCGTAACTGGGCCGCAAATCGTCGGTCTGATTGGACCAAATGGTGCGGGTAAATCGACGTTTATCAAAGCCGCATTGGGACTAATTCCGGCAAAAGGCAGTGTAACCGTCGACGGACAGCCATTAAAGAGTGTTCAGCGGGATATTGCTTATGTAGAGCAAAAAAGTGCCATAGACTATAGTTTTCCCATTACCGTGGCTGAAGTTGTTTCGCTAGGACTATATCCTAACCTGAGGCCTTGGCAATCGTTGCGAAAAGAGTGGCCCAAAGTCATGGCCGCACTGGCAGCTGTTGAAATGGAAGCATTCGCCAAACGCCAGATTGGAGAGCTGTCTGGTGGGCAGTTTCAACGAGTGCTGCTGGCACGAACGCTGGTGCAAGATGCTCAGCTGATCTTTTTAGATGAGCCGTTTGTGGGAATTGATGCTGCCAGTGAGCAGATTATCATGGCATTATTGCGACAGTTGCGAGGGGCTGGACGCCAAATTTTTATCGTGCATCACGATTTAGGAAAAGTCCGTGACTATTTTGATTCTGTTTTGATTTTAAATAAAGAGTTGATTGCATTTGGTAAGACGGCTGACGTTTTTACGCCAAATAATTTGAAAAAAGCTTATGGGGATGCCATTTTGATTGGAGGGGATCTGACATGATTGCACATTTTATTGAAGGTCTGCTGGCGTATCACTTTTTGCAAAATGCCTTGATTACATCGCTGGTTATTGGGATTGTCGCCGGTGCAATTGGTTGTTTTATCATTTTACGGGGGATGTCGTTGATGGGAGATGCCATCTCCCACGCAGTACTGCCGGGAGTTGCATTGTCTTTTATTCTGGGAATCAATTTTTTTGTAGGTGCTGTTGTTTTTGGGATTTTGGCCAGTGTCTTGATTACCTATATCTCAAACAATAGCACGGTTAAGAGCGATACAGCTATCGGGATTACCTTTAGTTCCTTTTTGGCGCTGGGGGTAATCTTGATCGGAGTAGCCAACAGCTCCACTGATTTGTTCCATATTTTATTTGGGAATGTCTTGGCAGTTCAAGACAGTGACAAATGGATTACGATTGCAATCGCCGTTTTGGTGCTCGCGCTATTAGTGATTTTTTATCGCCCCCTGCTCTTGACGTCTTTTGATCCGATGATGGCCAAGGCTTTCGGGATGAAGGTCAATCGCTATCACTACCTGCTGATGTTGATGTTGACGTTGGTTTCAGTGACAGCAATGCAAAGTGTCGGAACAATCTTGGTGGTAGCTATGCTGATTACACCAGCTGCGACTGCGTATCTTTTCACCAAACAGCTGAAACACATGATCCTCTTGTCTTCTGCAATCGGTGGTATTTCTTCCATCATCGGGCTTTTCATTGGCTACAGCTTCAATCTGGCGGCAGGATCCAGTATCGTATTGACCGCCGCCGCAATCTTTTTGGTAGGTTTTCTTTTGTCTCCAAAGCGAAACGAGCAGACACGTACAAGACAATGGAAACTGGCAGCAATTGCAGTGGCAGCTGTCGGACTGGGAATTTTCGGCTATCAACGCTTTTTGGCACCGGCAGCAGCGGAAGAAAAATTACAAGTAGTTGCTACAAACTCGATTGTGGCGGATCTGGTAAAAGAGATTGCCGGCGATCAGGTCCAGCTCCACAGCATCGTACCGGTGGGAAAAAATCCCCATGAATATGAACCCTTAGCTGAAGATGTGCGCAAAACAGTAGAGGCCGACGTAATTTTTTACAATGGCTTAAATTTAGAAACAGGGGGCAATGGTTGGTTCACTAAGCTGATGGATAACGCGGGTAAAAAACCGGAACAGGACTATTTTGCCGTCAGTGATGGTGTCGATGTGATCTATCTAGAAGGCGCGGCGGAGGCTGGCAAGGAAGATCCCCATGCGTGGTTGAATATCGAAAATGGTATCTTGTACGCTGAGAATATTTACCAGACGCTAAAAGAAAAGGACCCAGACAATCAAGCAGTCTATCAGGAACGATTTATGGCATATCGAGACAAATTACAAAAATTAGATGCGACTGCCAAAAAACAATTTGCAGCCATTCCGGAAAAAGAGAAGCTGATTGTGACCAGTGAAGGCTGCTTCAAATACTTCTCTAAAGCCTATCAAATACCTTCAGCGTATATTTGGGAAATCAATACGGAAGAAGAAGGAACACCCGCACAGATTACAAGTTTGGTGGACCAACTGAAGGTCTCCGATGTCAAAGTACTCTTTGTGGAAAGTTCCGTCAACAAAAAACCGATGCAAAGCGTTTCAAAGGATAGCGGCATCCCTATTTACGCAGAGATTTTTACAGATTCCATCGCTGAACCCGGGAACCCTGGTGACAGCTATTACAATATGATGAAGTGGAATCTGGAAAAAATTTATGCCGGATTAGCGGGAGAATAAGTAACAAAATTTTCCTTGAATTGGAATTAAAACGTACAGGGCAGTGACAAGCGTTTAGTCACCGTCCTCCGAAGCAAAAAATACGCAAGGAGAACCCCAAAAGACACGTCACTTCCATTAAAAACAGTGGAAGTGACGTGTCTTTTCATTAGAAAGCAGATTGGAGAAATCAGTCAGTCAAACAAACGACATAGCGGTGGGGTCTATTCCTTTATTATGAAAAGAACCCTAGGATATCACTGGCATCAATTGTTTTCTGCAGTGGCTCGCATTATATAATTCATCAGAATATCTTCTGGATCCACTGCGGATTTGGTCAATGGCGGCGGTGTCGACAGTGGCTTGAGATCAAAGGTTTCCGGTGCCTCCAAGGGCAGCAGCTGAGTGGCTAATAACTGTCCACAGCTGACCAGATAAAGCTTTTTGGTCTTTCCGTCAGCCAGAGGCAGAGAAAAAAGCACCGCTGTTTGTTTCCGAAAAGACGCCCGCTGTTTGAGATAACGATGAAAATGTTGGGCCATTTCTAGCAGATGTTGGAGTTCCGCTGCATTTTCGAAGTTCAGTTGTTGGGCGCTGGCGGCAATCCGTGCTTGCAGGTCATCAAAAAAAGCAGTGGGTTCTCCTTGGAAAAACAGATGGACTTGATAAACCCGGTCTGTCAGTTGTTGTTGCGCCATATCCGGTAGTTGTCGCTTGACAGCTAGTTCTGTCAGATGGTTGATGCCTGGCAACAGGTAGGTATCCTGCAATACTTCCAATAAATGAGGAAGCTGTTTGTACTGCCGAAAAGGGCCTACAATACTCGGTGATTTCGCCTGCGCATCTGACAGCTGAAAAGTGGCAGAGGATACTTCTGAATCAGGAGGTAGCTTTTCTTGGAGAAGCTCGGCCCCATTTTTTGTTAAATGAATATAGGCGTAGTTGCGGTGATGATTCATCACCCGATTGTACAGTGGATGATGCTCTTGGATCAGGCGGCATTCCAGCAAAAGTGCATCCAACTCCGTATCAACGACGCGCCATTCCAAATCAGCGATGTTCCAAACCATTCGCTGCACTTTTTTGGAGTGCTGATTATTGTGCTGAAAATATGAACGAACACGATTTTTCAAATTTTTGGCTTTGCCTACGTAAAAGATTGCCCCGTGAGTATCCTTCATCAAGTAGATGCCCGGGAGTTCTGGCAATCGGCGTAGTTTGTCTTGTATAGTTTCCATGGATGAAAAATAACAGAAATCCACTCGGAAAACAAGCGCCGCCTTTTTGGAAAGAGGCCCCTTTCTGTTAGGAGCTTCAGGAAAAAATGCCGTGTTTACGATTGTTCCTAAATTAGCAAGCTTGACAGTATCAGCCTCTGAAATCTTTAACTGCGAACAGACAGACGGCAATCTTCCAGCCTTTTTAAGGGAAGATTGCCGTCTGTTGCTGGTTGTACATTGACCATTTTTAGTTGTTGCACTTAATTAGCTCACGGTGATACTACCACTTTTGCTAGTAGCAGTCAGGCTGAAGGTGGGGGCAGTGCCGATGGTCCCGGCCAACTGTTTCCGAGAAGAAAAACGATTGTGGATCTCGCCGCTGTGGTGGGTGCTGCCACTGCCAGATTTCAAGTCGAAATCATAGGATTGCTCAGGTGCCATCTGCAGACGAATACTGCCGGATTTCGTACCGATTTCCAGCTCTTCGGTCAGTGTTAACCGGCTGCCATTAATCGATCCGGAAGTTGTTTTTAACGTCCCGGAAGTCTGCAGCTCATCAAAATGCAGAGAGCCGCTGCGAGTGCTGCCGTCTATTTCACCAATTTTACTTTCATGAAGTTTTAAAGAGCCGCTCTTGGTAGCAGCAGTCAAATAGTCGGCGGTGACGGCGGCAATTTTGACGCTGCCGCTAGTCGCCGTTGCAGTCAATTCCTGAGAGCGACCATCAGATAGGCCGAGACTTCCGCTGGCAGTCGTTGCCCGCAGGTATTGTAAAGCAAATTTTTTGATGCGGATTGAACCGGAAGTCGCATTAACCTCAGCTTCTTCGGCCTGTATTTGCCGCAAATCCACACTGCCGCTAGTCGAAGAAACCGTCAGATAGCGGCTGTCTTGCTCTCGTAAAATCAGTGAACCAGCAGTCGTCGCCAGCTGAGTTTCCGCAAGCTCTGACAGACCGCCTAACCAGATGCGACCACTCGTAGTATTGATCTGGAGTGTTCCTGCAAAATGTTGTGGAACGTAAATGGTGAGCCAACTTTTCAGCTGCCAAGAAAAATGTGGTCGCGGGCCTTCCCGCAGAATTAGGTAGCCATCTTCTTGTTCACAATCAGAAAATAGGCTTTCATCTTGCTGATTGATTCGTTCGATAATCTGAAAGTTGTCGTCTTGGCTGGCAAATAGTGCCACGTTGGTTTGCGTAAAATGCTCCAACGACAACTCACTGATGGTGTCTCCTAAAACGTGATAGCGCTTATCAAAAAGGGTTTCTTTTTCCTGCATTTGCCACCAAGCGGCTTCCAGTTGGGCACTGTCCTTGATCCGGCCTTTTGCCAATAAGGGCTCGCCGATCATGTCGTCCACCATACCAAGAAGGTCGTTTTTCAAAGGATCAAAGTTTTCTTTCAGCTGTCGACCCAAGTCCCGCAAGTTACCAGCCAAATATTGCTGAAGGTCTGCATCTTCGGAATCTTCAAGCTGGATCGTTGCATTGCGGGCTTCATCTGTCCTTTCCGAATCCGCCGCTTTTGGTTGCATTGAAGTAGTCTGTTCTGCATGTTCTTCTTTTAATTGGGCCAAGGTGTCTTTTTTCAAAGGAGCCAACTGACTCAAAGGCTCCGTCAAATCACCGGCCTCTTGAAAGGCAGCGGCGACGGCAGCTTCCGGTGTTGCACCAGTCACTAGTCGATCCAAGACAGCCTCCTTCAAATCAGATTGAACTTCCAAATAAAATTCTCTGGTCTCTTCGTTTTCTTCAAAATGCTGGAAGATCTCTTCCAGTCGTGTTTGGATCAATTCTTCTGAGCGACTTGCCATTTTGTTTCCGCCTTTCTCTTTTGAGTGAAAAGTTACTTGTACCTGAACACAGCAGTGATAGCGACAGGGATTTTTTTCGTCTTAGTTGTGGAATAAAGAACCGCTTTCTTCTGATCTTGGTTAAAAATTCTCATAACTGAAGGCTAGCTAGTTTTTCAAATGGAAATTATTCGTCGGTTGTGGCAGCGGTTTGTGGTGCGAGTTTGCCAGTAATCAGCTGATCGAGAATTTGTTTAGCCACTTGCCAGTTGGCGACTTCTGCGGTCAACGTTTCTTGCCCTTGCGCAGTCAGGTGATAATATTTTCGCCGACCGCCTTTGGTCTGATCCCCCCAATAGCTCTCAATAGCCCCTTGTTTTTCTAAACGACGAAAGACGGTGTAAAGGGTGGCTTCATTGAGGTCATAGGCGCCGTCGCTGAGTTGGGTCACGGTTTTGGAAATGGCATAGCCGTAAGAATCTCCTTGACTGAGGATATTCAGCACGATGGTTTCTACGTGGCCGCGAATCATCTCCTTGGAAATTGTTTCGGTCATAGGTTCTCGTCCTTTCTGCTGAGACAGCAATCAGCTTTTGTTTGAATTAATTGTATCACACACTACTTTGTCGTACATAGTACTTTAGTATGAATAATAGTAGTTTTTTTCAAATTGCTTATTTTTGGAGGAGTCAGCTGATTTCTTTTCCCAGCTTGTGAAATTTGTTACCATTAATATGTGAAAACGATTGTATTTCAAGTGAAGGAAGTGCTGTGAAGAAAGCTGCAGCTGCCAGTGAGGAAAAAGGCGCAGAGACGGCGAGAAATGGGGAGAAGAGCGATGAAAATCCAAAAGTTTACCGGCGGCATAGATTTCGCGCCGTCAACATTGAAGCTAAAAGAACTTTTTCGATTGGAACCGGAGCTTTATGTTTATGAACCGATAGAAGTAATGATTCCATTTGACCAACACATCGGGGCACCTAATGAAGTTCAAGTAGCTGTGGGAGACCGTGTGCAGGCAGGGCAGATTATCGCGATGTCTGAAGCAGAAGTTTCTGGTCATGTCCATGCCTCAATCACCGGAGAAGTGACAGCCATTCGTGAAGTCCCTAACTTAGCCGGTGGCACTCAAACAGCAGTGGTCATTCGCCGAGAGCTATCTGCAAATCAAGAAATAGTACAGCAGCTAAGTCGCGAGACGACAATGGCAGAAAGAGTACGGGAAGCTGGTGTTGTAGGGCTGGGTGGGGCGACCTTTCCAACACATGTCAAACTAAAGCCGGCCGATCATGTGGATGTTCGCTTTGTCGTGTTAAATGGAGCGGAGTGTGAGCCATTTATCCATGCCGATGACTATCTCATGCAGCGAGAAGCCCAGAAAATTATCCGCGGAGGAGAGATTGCGCGGGAGCTTTTACATGCGGAAAAGATTCTAGTGGGGATTGAAGCGGATAAACCACTAGCCATTGCCGCTATGCAAAAAGCCAGTGCGAATATTGTAGATTGCGAAGTTCACGTTTTACCGATTCGTTATCCTCAAGGTGGGGAAAAGCAGCTTTTGGAAACTTTAATTGGTGCTGAGTCACCCATGGGAGGTCGGACAGTAGAAACGGGAGCTTATACGATGAATGTTGCCACCTCCAAAGCTTTAGCCGAGGCCGTCGATGATTATCGTCCGTTGACCAGACGCTATGTGACCATTACTGGTGACGTTGGCAGCCGACGAGTAGTGGAATTTCCGCTGGGCACCTGTGCCGGAGAATTGATTGCTTTTTGTGGTGGTTTTATCGGTGGACCGCCGATTCGCATCATTCATGGTGGACCGATGATGGGGCGGACTCTCCATGAGTTAGACACACCGCTAACAAAGGGTTCAAATGGATTGGTGGTTTTGAACCGAAGTCATGATCGCCTATTTACCGAAGAACCGTGTATTCGCTGCAATCGCTGTGTGGCCAGCTGTCCTATCCGTCTGGAGCCACAAAATATCGATCAAGCGATGCGAAGTGGTGAGCTGGTTCGCTGTGAACAACTACAAGCGGAGCAATGCATCAACTGCGGGTGTTGTAGTTATGTTTGTCCGTCTCGTCGACATTTGGCAGCCACAATCAATGAAGCCAAGCAAACCATCGGCAAGCTAAAGAAGGAGGCGGCAGAAAAATGAGTAAACTGGAAAAACAGGCAGTTTCTGAAGAACAGGCAGTGTCTATCCAGCAGTTAGCAGGAGAATGCAGTCAGCTGCAAACCGCGCCGAACCCGCATTTAACCGGAGATGTGTCAAGCCGTCGCATCATGGGAACTGTCACGTTAGCTTTGCTGCCAATCGGATTGTTATCGGGTTTTTGGTTCGGCTGGCGAGTGTATCTACTTTATATTCTGGCGGTGGGAACGGCACAGCTTTCGGAGATAATCTGGTTCAAGGTCCAAGGAAAAAAACTGACCTTTGATCTGAGTGCGGTGGTCACCGGATTGCTGTTGGCTATGAACCTGCCGCCTTCTGCACCTTGGTATTTTCCGGTAATCGGAGCGGCTTTCGCAATCGTCGTTGTCAAAGAGTTTTTTGGCGGCATCGGCTATAATTTTTTGAATCCCGCACTAGGAGGACGTGCCCTGTTAGTAGGTTTGTTCTTTGAAGAAATGTTTCGAATCAGCTGGCCAAATCCGCCTTTTAACAGAATTTCACCGGAAGCTGTGGAGCAGGCCACAATAGATGCCACGACCCATGCCACACCACTAGCTGCTATGAAAGCAGGCGAGCTGCCAACTGCCGAGACACTTTTGGACATGCTGGTGGGCAATACCGGTGGGCGAATCGGAGAAACATCGGCACTTTTGATTTTATTGGCAGCTATTTTTTTGATCTGGCAAAAAATCATCCGGGTTCATATTCCGCTAATAATGATCGCTGTGGTGGCAGTAGGGGCTTGGCTATTTGCTGAACCTGGGAATTTGGCTTCTTGGCAGACAGTAGTTGGCCACATTCTGGGAGGCGGGCTGCTATTGGGAGCTGTCTTTATGGCCACCGACTATTCCTCCAGTCCTTCTACGATAATAGGGGAATGCTTGTATGCCGCCGGTATTGGCCTGCTAGTAGTGATCCTGCGATTTTGGGGCCCTACGAATGAAGGAGTTAGCTATGCGATATTGATCATGAATTGTTGTGTGCCTTTGATTGATCGTCTGTTTCGGCGCCGGGTTCTGGGTGAACCAGGCAATTCTACGCTGAATATAAAGCTGGATAGATAGGGGAGAAACTTATGAATTTAGCGATTCGAATAGTTATGTTTCTTGGCATAGTGGCTATTGTGAATTTGACAGAAGAAAATGGTCGGCAAATTGGGGAACCAAATAAGATTAGTCGACTGTTACAAACCATTCTTTTGACAACAATGATTACTGTTGGTGCTGCTTGCGGGCTGCTGCTGTTTTTGTTACTACCACCGTCGTTTGTTTCCAACGGCAACGAACCAGTTATGGGACCTTTGCTTTTAGGCTTGACTACCGGCTGTTTTAGCTTGGCGACAGCAAAACTGCTGGGACGAACAACTTGGGCCCTTTTGTCGCAACGGCAATTGGTAGTCCTATTACCGATTCTGATTGTTTTGGCTTTGACTAGCGGCTTGCATCTGGCAGATGTGGGAGACAGTCTTTATCAAGGGGGCTTAAGTCTAGGTTTCTTTTGGCTTTGCGGCATTCTGTCTGCTGGTATTCAGGACCGACTGCGGATTGCACCAATTCCAAAACCGTTACAGGGCCTTCCAATTCAGCTGATTTTGCTATTTCTGATTTTTTTGAGTTTGTCCTTTTTCCGTGGCGTTTTCTTCGAGGAAATTTTCTGAAAGAGTCTGGCTGGGTTGCGAAATTTTCGCAGTTCGGCTAGACTTTCTTTGCGTAGAAAGTGAGGCAGCAGGAGATGGAAGAATTATTTTTAGGAATTGATGTGGGGACGACGGCAGTAAAACTGGGTGTTATCGAAGCCGGTCAGTTGCGCCATCACGGGCAGGCAGCGCTGGTCACGTATTCTGATTATGGGATAGATCGCTATCAAAAAGCTGCTGAGGTGTTAGCGGCAGTCAAGGAATTGATTGGTTTAATTCCAGAAACCTTCCGCAGTCGGATTACTGATATTGCCTTCAGTACGGCTATGCACAGCCTGTTGCCGCAGCCTCCGGAGATGCCCCTTACAGCCGGCAAGATTTTTCTCTGGTCGGATCGTCAGGCCGGACCTTTTATGGAAGAGTTTCGTAAAACACAACAAGCACAGGACTTTTACTTAGCTACTGGAACGCCAATTCATGCCATGTCAACTTTTGCTAAGATTGATTTTCTGCAAAAGACTGGTGCTTATCCGCAAGAAACCCGCTGGTTGGGGGTAAAAGAGCTATTGCTGACGACCTTTACTGGTGAAACAGTTATTGATGCCGCCACTGCTTCTGCCACGGGACTATATCAGTTAGCTAGTGGCAGCTGGGATGAAAAAATACTGGCCTATCTGGGAATCAAAAAGCCGCAGCTGGCTCGAATCGTAGACGGTTCAAAGGCGTTTACTATCACAGCGGACTTAGCAACAGAGCTGGGTCTGCCGCTGACAAGTAACGTGTACGCCGGCGCTAGTGATGGCTGTCTAGCAGCTTTTGCCGGCTATCACTACACAGGTATTGCTAATAGCTTAACGATTGGTACCAGTGCAGCAGTGCGAGTTTTGCGCAAAGAGCCAAAGTTGGATCCTGTCCGTCAAAACTTTTGTTATGTTTTGAATAAAGACTGGTTCGTCACTGGGGCGCCCTCCAACAATGGCGGCTGTGTCTTACAGTGGGCCGCTAACGTATTTTTCCCGCAAGCTCCGCAGCGCTTTTATCAGGAATTGCCGGAAATCCTGGCACAAACAGACGTCGGTTCAGACGGGGTCAGATTTGCACCTTTCATTAACGGGGAGCGGGCACCCTATTGGCGTACCGCGGTTACAGCTGGGTTTCAGGGACTGACCGTTGATACTAAACAGGCACAATTAATCAGAAGCGTCGTTGAAGGCCTATTGTTAAATGTCAACATACTGGCGGAAATGGCGGGTGTCACCGATGAGATCACTTTAAGCGGCGGTTTTTTCCAAACAACAGCTCTCACACAGCTGACTTTGGATATATTAGGCTGCCAAGGCGTTCTTTCTGAAGAAAACGAGCCTATTTTCGGCTTGTATGCTTGGCTGAAGGAAAAACCAACGCCACCTAAAAAATCTGGCACAGAACTGTCTTGGAATCCTGAAAACTATCAGAAGTATGCCAAACTCAGCGAGAATTATTTTGATTTTGTGTGAGACTCACCTATTTGGATTGCCGAATACAGCAAACACCCTGCCAGTCGTCTCATTACAGTGATGGCTGGCAGGGTATTTATCAAGAAATAGATGAGTAAAAATGGACCAGTAAGTTTGAAAGCAATGAAGAATTGGGTAATCAGTTAGCGACGGTTCTTAGCATATCAACTCTTTTAGTAATCAAGAAAAGCGGGAATCTTTAAAACTTCATATTGTGAAAATTGGACACCAACTGTTGAAAATAAGCCGGTTTGTAGGTATTCCTTGGCAGTCAAAACAAGAGGGGAAGCATTTTGTTCTGTCAAGCTATCTAGAGACAACCATACATAGCCTAAAGAATCTTGTCCCTCAAAGGAAAGAATTGGGGTAAAAGATGAGACATAGGCCGTGATCCGAAAGAAGACAGCTATGTGATTATTGTAGGTGAATTGTCGATAAATCCAGGGATACAGAAAGTTCTTGACGCCCAATTGCTGGAAGGCAGTTGCGTAGTAGCTGGTTTCTTCTGCAACTTCTCGAACCAGAGTGTCTTCTAACAATTCACCATCTTCCTGACTACCACCAGGAAGATCGTAACGATTGGTATAAGGACCACCTGTTTTTTTTATGACGAGTAACTGGTTGCTGTCATTATACAAAATACCGTAAACACCAAATGCAGTATGATAGATAGGCTTCATGGAAAATCTCCATTCAGGTAAGAATTTAAAAAGAAATGTTTATCGTAAAAGTCAATTGGAGGTCTGCAAAAAAAGCGCCGGTGAAAGTCCGGCGAGATGACCACTGGAGCATAGGAGTAGTGGAGGGAAAAATGAACGAATTCCTCGTTATCCATCAGTCTAGTTGCCGCTCTACAGCCTTCAACCGAGCGCTTTTCAATTTCTAATCAATCGTAATTGTCTTCCCTGGCTGATCAGCTAAGGTTTTTTTAGGTAGTGTCAGGTGCAACACGCCGTTTTTAAATGTTGCAGTGATTTTTTCTTCATCAATATTGCGGATGGTAAAAGTGCGTTGGAAACTGGCTGTAGAACGTTCCCGACGTAGGTAGCGGCCGTTTTCCTCTGAGTCTTCCAGCTCTTTTTTCTGAAAGGCTGCGATAGATAATTGATCATCGGCGTAGTGAACGGTGATATTTTCCTTTTCCACTCCGGGAAGATCAGCCGCGACTTCATAGCGATCGTCGTATTCTTTGATGTCGGTGGATATCTGCCGGTCTTGCCAGAAATTGTTCATGAGTTTGCCCATCAGTTCCTCGCTGTTGCTGCGTAGTGCGTTCAAATCGTCAAAATCTCTTGGAATCAAGTTTGCCATTGTCTATCCCTCGTTTCGTTAGTTTTACTTCAAATTCATTGTAAGGCGGATGGGGCAGGGAAATCAACTGATACGACGAGAAGGACAGCAAGAATCCGTTCATTAAGAGAACTACTAAAGAAAAAGCCAAACTAAAAACTAAGATTTTTTCACGAAAGATGCCAGATGCGGCGGTTTATGATAGAATCGAGGCAACGATTTTTGTTGGAAGAACGATAGCAAAGACAGGAAGTTTTTTGTATTTGCGGCGGTTGTTTCCTTTAGAAAGCAGGTGACAGGTTGGAGATCATAGAAAAAGCACCCGCCAAGATCAATCTGGGGCTAGATGTGCTACATAAGCGAGCCGATGGGTATCATGAGTTGGAGATGGTCATGTCCAGCGTGGATCTTGCAGATCGATTGACCATCACGGAACTTATGGAAGACAAGATTATCTTGGAGACCAATAAGGCTTTTTTGCCGGTAGATCGACGCAACAATGTTTATCAGGCAGTGGCCATGATGAAAAATCGATATGGTATCAAAACCGGTGTCAAAATTGATATCCAGAAAAATATCCCGGTAGCAGCGGGTTTAGGTGGGGGGAGTTCCGATACGGCAGCCGCTTTGCGAGGGCTGAATCGACTTTGGCAATTGGGACTATCAGAAGACGAATTGATTGCTATCGGCGTCGAAATCGGGACCGACGTACCTTATTGTCTTTATGGCCACACCGCTTTTATCGGTGGCAAAGGTGAACGGGTTCAATTGATTGATCCGATGCCGCAGTGTTGGGTGGTTTTGGTGAAACCCAAAATCAGCGTTTCTACTCGTACGGTATTTCCCGAAGTTGATGTGGAGAAGATTAGTCATCCGAATATCGGTGCGTTGCGGGCAGCTATCGAAGCTGACGATTACGAAGAAATGATACGGCAGATGGGCAACAGCTTAGAAGACATCACCATTCAACGACATCCTGTGATTCAGCAGATCAAAGACCGCATGCTAAAATATGGTGCGGATGCGGCTCTGATGAGTGGTAGCGGGCCAACTGTTTTTGCATTGTGTCGGCAGCATTCCCGAGCACAGCGGATCTACAATGCCCTGAAAGGCTTCTGTGAGGAAGTCTATCTAGTGCGGACGTTGAAGTAAATAGGAAGAAAAGACCTTTTCGAAGACGACTTGTTTCTGAGACCGGCAATAGCTGCAGGTTTTGTGAGCGAAGCTTGGTTTCGAAAGGGCTTTTTTTATTTGTGTCTACAAAAGTTAGTGTTGGTAAAAATTCTTCGTAAAACGACAGTTGTGTTATTGTTCATATGAATGGCGAATCCTATTACACCGGGGTTTATTCCGATTTACAATGAAAATTTCGTTTTAAATCGGAAGTTTTACGATTTCGGTTGACGGGTATTTTTTTCTCTGGTAAATTAATCCCTGCAGCAAATCGTAAAATTCCGATTTGTTTTGACGATGAGATGAAGAGATGAGGCGAATATAAATGAAGAAAGTTTTACTAGGAGCAGGGATTGTATTTAGCAGTTTATTATTGGCAGCGTGTGGTGGCGGCAAAACCACTTCAAGCAGCAACCCTGCGACAGGTGACGAAAAGATCAAAGTAGTGGCGACATTTTATCCAATGTACGATTTTGCCAAAGAAGTCGTTGGTGATGAAGGGGAGGTCTCGTTATTGATTCCGGCAGGGACTGAGCCCCATGATTACGAACCAAGCGCCAAAGACATGGCTGCTATCAGCGATGCCGATGTCCTCGTATACAATCTGGACGAATTTGAAACGTGGATGGACAATGTCAAAGATAACTTGAATAAAGACAAGACATTGGTGATTGAAGCCGGGGACGAGATTGATTTGTTGGCAGCTTCCGGTGATGGTCACGATCATGAGGAGGAAGAGGATCACGACCACGAAGCTGAAGAAAGTCACGATCATGAAGACGAACACGACCATGATGGCAAAGATCCCCATGTCTGGACGGACCCAGTGATGGCAATCAAAGAAGTTCAGGAAATTGCTAAAGAACTGGGGGAAAAATACCCTGAGAAAAAAGCAACCTTCGATCAGAATGCTGCCGCTTACGTTGCTAAGCTGGAAAAACTGGATGCTGACTATCAGGCAGCCTTCAAAGATGCTAAAAACAAGACATTTCTGGTACAACATGCGGCATTTGGCTATTTGGCTCACCAATACGGACTGACCCAAGAATCCATTGCGGGTATCTCACCAGATCAGGAGCCAACGCCGGCACGATTAGCTGAATTGAAGCACTTTGTTGAAGATCATGGCGTTTCGGTGATTTATTTTGAAGAAAATGCCAATTCTAAAGTTGCTGAGACCCTTTCCAACGAAACAGGCGTCAAATTGTCAGTCCTCAATCCGCTGGAAAGCTTGACCAACGAGCAGATGAAAGCTGGCGAAAATTATCTTTCGGTTATGGAAGACAATCTGAAAGCTCTAAAAGAAAGTATCAAGTAAGTAATTCTGCTCCAGTGCTTGTCTACGATCCGGACTTTGCACAAACTGAGGGAATAATGATACACTCAAAGAACCACAGCCTAAGAGGGGCTTTGGTTCTTTGCCACGTTTTAAGGAACACTGATGACATAGAAGCAGGCTGTAAAAAAGTACAGCTGATTTGAAAGAAAAGAGGCAATGCATTGCAGTATATCAATGTTTCGGACCTGACTTTTTATTATGATGATGAGCCGGTCTTAGAAGATATTTCATACCAAGTGAATGCCGGTGAATTTGTGATTTTGACCGGGGAAAATGGCGCCGCTAAGTCGACTTTGATCAAAGCGACTCTGGGACTCTTGAAACCCGCCAAAGGAACAGTGACATTGGCAAAAACCAATACAGAAGGCAAAAAAATCAGTATCGGCTATATCCCCCAGCAGGTAGCATCCTTTAATGCCGGCTTTCCCAGCACTGTATTGGAGTTGGTGCAGTCAGGCCGTTACCCGCGGGATCGCTGGTTTAAGCGTCTGTCTACAAAAGACCACGAGCACGTAAAACGAGCATTGGATGCAGTAGGAATGTGGGAAATGCGAAACAAGCGCATCGGTGAACTCTCGGGGGGACAAAAACAACGAATCAGCCTGGCGCGAATCTTTGCGACGGATCCAGACTTGTTTATCTTGGATGAACCAACGACAGGAATGGATGAGGAAAGTCGTAAAAAGTTTTACCGTTTGTTACAGCACAATGCCCATGATCATGGTAAGGGAATCTTAATGATTACCCATGACCACGAAGATATCAAAGAATACGCTGACCGACAAATTCGGTTGGTGCGAAAGGAGGATTCTCCATGGCGTTGTTTTCATATGAATTCATGATTAAAGCTCTTTGGGCGGCAGTTTTTATTGCTGGTATCGCGCCGATGTTGGGCGTCTTTCTGGTGATTCGGCGGCAGTCTTTGATGGCCGATACCTTGTCCCATGTTTCATTGGCAGGGGTGGCTCTGGGCTTTTTCCTGAACCTCAATCCCAGCTTGACGACATTGATTGTTGTGGTAATTGCAGCGATTTTGATGGAATATCTGCGCTCCATGTATCGCACCTACTCAGAAATCTCTATCGCAATCTTGATGGCGGGGGGCTTGGCCTTAGCACTGGTTTTGATGAACCTTTCTAAAGGCAGCTCTGCCACCAGTATTCAGTCTTATCTCTTTGGTTCCATCGTGACGATCACCACTCAGCAGGTTGTAACTTTAGGCGTCTTATTCGCGTTGACAGCTATCTTGTTTGCCTTGTTTAAGCGCCCGATGTATGTACTGACTTTTGATGAAGATACTGCCCATGTAGACGGATTACCGGTACGTTGGATGTCTATGGCATTCAATGTCTTGACCGGTGTCGCTATCGCCGTGATGATTCCAATCGCAGGAGCACTGCTGATTTCAGCAATTATGGTTTTGCCGGCAGCGATCAGTATGCGGATTGGAAAAAGTTTCAACACAGTCATCGTGATCAGTATTATCGTTGGCTTGATTGGCATGATCAGCGGCCTAATTAGTTCCTTTTATCTGAATTCACCACCAGCTGCGACGATTACCCTGGTCTTTATCGCTTTGTTTTTGATAGTGAACCTAGTCAAACGTGTGGTCATTGGAGTTCAGCGAGGACGGCGGTTGAACTGACTTTGTAAAAAATTCTATAGTTCACAAAAGCCTTTCGAAACTTGTCTTTCGAGAGGCTTTTTTGTGTGCTCTCACAAAAAATGAATGTAACAATTAATTAACTAGTGATTTTGTTGTTTTTACCTGCGAATAGTTGTTTTGTGAAGGTGTTTTAATGTTATTTAACGTTATTTGAATTCACTTTTTTAAACAAAAAGAGCTGAGAAAATACAATGATATATAATCTTTTTCTGATTCTCACATAATGTTCATAGAGCAGAGTAAAATTCTACTTTTGTGACGATTTATAAAATTGTGAATCTATATTAACCTTTGATAGTTACTTGGATAATCACTTTTTTAATGGGGATTTATATTTAATAGTCATCAATATACGTATTATTTATTTTCTTTTTTGAATAAAAATATAGGGGTGCGTGATACAATTTAGGGGGAAGCGAGTAGGTGTGAAGAAAAACGTACTCGGCTTTTTTCGTACCGTTGTGAAGTTTTTGGTTTCTAACATGCACTGGGCCTTGGTTGGGCAACTGTCATATTACAAGTATTTTGATTTTGTACAGTGTAGTTATGTAACGTAAATAAGGAGGAAACAAATGAAAAGAAAAGATTATCGCAAAATGATTGAAACTCGTGCAAAACAAAAAAAGCGAGCGAAGATGCTGGTCTGTGGGACGATGTTGGCAGCACCACTTTTGATGACATTACCAAATGGGATTGTCGCTAATGCAGAGATCGCAGCTTATGGTGCAAATGTAGAGGCGGAAGGTTATGTAGTATTGGATGATATTACAATTCCAATCCCGGCTGGTGGGACGGTGACTTTTACTGGGGGTACGGGAAATCGCCAAATTGTAATCAACGGACAGAACTATAGCTTGGAAGCAGCTAAAGTAATCGAAATTAATAATGCATCAATTACTGACATTGCTAGTTTGGACTATCTAGACAATGCCGAGACTATCAAAGTTACCAATTGTACTTTTGCTGCTGAGGCAGATTTCAGCTATAACACGAAGCTAACAACACTGGAAGTTTCCGGCTGTGAGTTCAATCGGATTGTGGATATTGTTGGGAATACCAATCTTTCTGCAGCTAATTTCGATGATTGTGATTTTGTCAATCGTGATAGCATAACTGAATATGCCGTTCACGCGAATTCGAACAAAACGGGTTTTGACTTATATTTGAATGAGTGTCGTTACGCCGGCAGCAACATCCCGGGTAATAATAGTACAATCCATAATATCCAAGGAACAACTCACTTCAGCCAAGACGAAACACCAACAGATGTCGGACCGAGTGCATTTGTTGAAAAAGGGACCATCACAGTGGACGGGGTTGACTATAATGTCTTTGGCAAGAAAATTTGGTCTTCTTTTAGCGGTAATAAATTAATTGTACGGGAAAACAATTCTGTTGGGACGGTTCTAATCAGTGTCGATGCGCCTCAAAGCATTGTGTACGATGGTGTTCGAGGAAATTTGGTAGATGTCAATGGACTGGAATCTTTAACGTCATTAGTGATTAAAGATTCCTATTTTGATAATTATTTGGCCGCGGGATCAGGCTCTTTGGTTGAGTGCGAAGTCTCCAATACTTATTTTGGCCAATATATTCACGTCAGATGGAATCCAGGGTTGAGTAATATCGTTGTCGATCATGTCTTTACCGGACAATATATCACGATTAACGACAATGGGTATGAAGACACATCAATCTCAATCAGCAATACCTATGCTAGTTCTTATATTGATTTGGCCATGGGAAAAGGGAAATTTGCGCTGAAGAATACTTCCACTAACAGTTACTTGGTCTATAACCATAATGGTGATTCAAATGTAATTGATATTCCAGACGGAGATGCGGATGCCGACGCTGACGCGGATGCTGACGCTGATGCCGACGCTGACGCGGATGCTGACGCCGACGCTGACGCGGATGCCGATGCCGATGCGGACGCTGACGCGGATGCCGATGCCGATGCTGACGCGGATGCGGATGCGGATGCCGATGCGGATGCCGATGCGGATGCCGACGCAGATGCTGATGCGGATGCGGATGCGGACGCCGACGCAGATGCGGATGCCGATGCGGACGCCGATGCTGACGCTGATGCTGACGCCGACGCTGATGCCGATGCCGACGCGGATGCGGATGCTGACGCCGATGCGGATGCTGACGCGGATGCGGATGCCGATGCGGATGCCGACGCAGATGCTGATGCGGATGCCGACGCGGATGCTGACGCGGATGCTGACGCGGATGCTGATGCTGATGCCGACGCAGATGCTGATGCTGACGCCGATGCGGATGCAGATGCTGACGCCGATGCGGATGCCGATGCGGATGCCGACGCAGATGCGGATGCGGATGCTGACGCCGATGCTGACGCTGATGCTGACGCCGACGCTGATGCTGACGCCGATTCAGATGCTGATGCCGATGCCGACGCGGATGCAGATTCAGATGCTGATGCTGACGCCGACGCCGATTCAGATTCAGATGCGGATGGGAATACCAATATTACAAATAATATTACGAACAACACGGACAACAGTACGACCATAAATAATACTGACAATAGCACCAACACCAACAATACTGACAACCATTACTACAATAAAGCAGGTGGGGGGGCCCCAACAGCAAGCAAGTCTGCTAGCTTGCCAAAAGCTGGTGCTGTTGCTGATCCAAGTATGGCAGCGATGGGGGTAGGTGCAATTCTGACAAGTCTAGGGCTGTTCAAAAAACGTAATAGAAGAAAATAAGCGGCTTCTATTTTGAGGCACAAGGGTGACTGGGAATATTTTCAGTCACCCTTCAGTCACTACCGGAAAAAAGCAGGGCACACCAAAAATCTAGTTTTTCAAGTTAGTGAAGAATAGTGATTGTCCTTGGAGATTCGGCGGCTCCGCAAACGACTGTCAAATAGGGAGTGAAGAAAGATGGAAAAAAGCAAACGCCGACTATTGGAAGAAATCAAGGAGTTTTTACGAGACAAAGAACTGTCAAATACCAAAGAAACGGTCCTGTTCGTAACTGTATGTAGCCAAAATAAGCGCGGAGATGTCTGGTCTACCAGTGGGCCGGATTTTGAGCGGACTTGGCAAAAGCTGCTGCGCTATTTGGACAGGTATCGGCCGTTGCCCCGGTGGCTAAAAATTGACATCAAAACGGGCAGTGAACGGATTCCAGCCTCAGAAGGAATCCGACGTTTTGCCAGAGTGAAACGTAATAACTATTTTCAATTTGGTGTTTCCTTTAAGAAAGATGGCAGTTGTTGTTTTTTACCAGAAGAAATCAGCGGAAATGCGTTACTAACCCCGGTGAAAGAACATAAAGTCGGCGAAAATCCTGCTCGACTACAGTTGAATGCCATCAATATCCGCGGCTATCTCAAACGGCGATATCAGCGAATCATTCCGAATCCATTAGCCTATTTTGATGATACTTGGGAATTTTTCGAAACGACCGGAGTTTTTATCGAGGCGGGTCACTGGCTACCTTTGGAAACGGATTTCTTTGGCAGAGGGATGCGACAGATTACAAAAGAAAATCAACTGGAACAATTGGCGGTGGCAATTCAGCGAGGTACGGACTATCTTTTTGAGCAGATTCATTCAGAGGGCTCCTTTTGCTATGGTTATTATCCGGCTTATGATAAACAACTGCCCGGTTACAACAGTGTCCGCCATTTTTCTAGCCTTTATGCGTTGTTAGAAGCAACAGAGTACCTGGCATCAGATACTGCGGCGGAACTCGACCTCGAGCAGTTAACCAAAATCGAAAGTGCATTGGATTGGGGTTTAGAACACCTTTGCGTGGAAAAAGAGGGCCATTTGTTTATCGCAGAAAGGGTCAAACAGGAAGTTGAGTTGAAACTGGGGGCACAGGCCATCGCGATTTTAGCTTTGGCTAAATATGAGGCAGTGACAGGCTATGATTTTTACCACCCGATCCTTTTGAATTTACTGGAAGGACTGCAAGTGTTTATCGACGAACAAGGACGAACAACCCACGTTTTGACCGAGAGCCTACAAGTCAAAGAAAAATTTCGAATTGTATATTACGATGGTGAGGCACTCTTTGCGCTGATGCGGGCGTATCCCTTGACGAAAGATTCTCGTTGGTTGAAGCTGGGGGAGCTGCTGATGGATCGTTATGTAAGAGAAGGCTATGAGCGGTATCATGATCATTGGCTCAGTTATTCTGTCAATGAGTTGACTCGTTACGTACCAAAGCAGGAATATTTCCGCTTTGGGGTGAAAAATGCTCTGGAAAATCTGACTTTCATGGAGAACAGAGACACGGCTTATCCGACTTTTTTGGAACTGCTGTGTGCGGCTGAGCGAATGTTTGATCGAATCCAGGAGACAGAGGGGCAAGACGAGTTGTTTTCAAAAGCAGAATACCATCAATTACAAAAAGTGCAGGAAAAGCGGGCGCTGCACGAAATGCGTACAGGTATTATGTGGCCGGAATATGCGATGTATTTCGCCAAACCAGAGACAATTGCGTATGGATTTTATGCTCGACATGATCGAATGCGGATGCGAATTGATGATGCCGAGCACTTTCTTTCCGGCTTGATCAATTACAGCCTATTGCGACGAAAAGCAGCTGTGAAAGAAGCTGGTGGTTCACTTGTCACTGAAGTAAAAACAGGAGAGCCAGCTGGTACGCTACAGCCAGTAACGTCTATCTCGTCAGTAACTGCACCAGTAACCGGGCTAAAAAAGGCCGATTTTCAGCAATTTAATGGCGTGTTTTTTGATGAGGGCCATATGTCTTTCAAAGAGATCACTGATTTTGAATATTTTCCGGCGGATGTGAAGCAGATCAATCTACAACGGGCTTTTCTCGACCTGTCTGATGAACGCATTGAAAAAATTACAGGTAAGGCTGTCAAATGGCAACATCGAGAACAGTTCATCCGCCAAAATCATGAAAAATTTGGCTTATTGGTGACAGAACGACCAATTGAAAGTCTAAGAGATAAATTGCCTCAGTTCATTGTTCCTGATGTCTGGGAATTTATGTACGAGGTAGCTGCTTTTCTAAGAAGCGAGTTTACTGGACCAGTAATCGGTATTACCGGTTCAGTGGGGAAAAGTTCGGTGCGACTGATGCTAGAGCAGTTACTGAAACCAGAATATCGGATTTTGAGCAACAGAGGCAATCATAATACCCGCTTGGCGATTCCGCTGTATCTGTTAAAGTTGGCTCAAAATCCGGAAATAGCGCTGTTGGAAATCTCATTGAATGCATTGAATAGCCGAGATCGCGGGCCGCAGAGTTTGCTTGTTGAACCAACGATTGCTATCTTGACTTCTGTGGATTTTGCTCACGTTCGCGGGGTTCAGGACTTACATGTCATTGCGCAAATCAAAAGTCGAATTTTTGCAGGACTTGTACCAGGGGGCACTGCCATCATAAACGGTGACATTGATTCGACGCTACTGGAATCTATCCTTTTTGAAGCTGGAAAGACAACAGGACAGTTGCTAACTTACAGCATGTCGGGAAAATCTGATGCTGACTTATATCTGGTCCAAAGAAAGACACTAAAGGAATTGACAGAGGTGACTGTGGCATATCGGGGCATCCGTTACACGTATCAATTGTCTCTTGCCAGCGATGGAATGATTGAAAATTCAATGGCGGCTTTTCTCACCTTGTGCAGTCTGGGTCTGGATCCACAACGATACATGGAGCGGTTACAGACTTTCAAAAGCCTGCCAAAAGTTATGGAGAAGCACAGCGGTCGTTTAGCAGGAAAACAAGTGACAATCATTGATGACACCCATAATGCAGCAATTCCTTCAATGGTTAATGGGATTAGGGCCTTTGCCCAACAGACTGTCTATTATAGTGGAAGGAAAATCTTGGTATTGGGACAAGTAGCGGATTTGGGTGAACATACAGAAAAGCTGCATGAAGAATTGGTCCCAATTATTGATACTTCAGGTGCAGATCTACTTTTGGCTTACGGGTCAGCGATGGAAGTGGTGGTCGCCAAAACCAGGATTCCGGCGGATTGGTTTTCGGATATGGACAGTTATGTAGCGAGAGTTTTAGAAGAAGTCACGGATCAGAGTTTACTTTTATTGAAGGGTTCTGTTTCAGGAAGTGATTACCATAAAATCAGTGAAAGGTTGTTGAAGCGCTTAGTCACGGAGCCAGTCGTAGCCCGAGTGTGAGAAAGGAGAGATGGCGGTGTCAGATATCAGTGAAAGGTTATTGTATGTCTTGAGTCATGTAAATCTTCGTCGCGTTGCCTTAATCTTGTTTCTATTGATGACTTCAGCTGCTTTCATCTACCAGCGATTCACCCGCAGAAAAAGGAAACAAGAGGAAAGCTTCCCCGAATACGAGCAAAATGAGGAAGGCTTATATCCTTGGGAAGTAGATACGGATGATTCACCAAAGCGGATCGCCAAAGATGCAAAACGTTACATCAATCAGCATCAACCCCGACGAGGACGATGGTAAAAGGCAAACGTTTGAGTAAAATGAATCTAGACGAAAGATCCGGTAACTAAATGTTGCTGGATCTTTCTTTGGTGAAGCCTGCAACTATTATTTTTCAAGGAATAGTTGTGTAAGGAAATCAAGCAATGCTCAAGGCGAATTACCGAACTATTTCTTATAAAATCTAGAAAATGATAGCTTTTTCACGTACAAACCAGTATAATAAGGCGAGAAAATAACGGGAGGTACACAATTTTGAAAATTCGGCGCAGTGAACGGCTGATTGATATGACCCATTACCTGTTGGAACATCCACATGATCTGATTCCTTTAACTTTTTTCGCTAAACGCTATGAATCCGCAAAGTCTTCAATCTCAGAGGATTTAGCCATCATCAAAAAGACATTCAACATGCGTGGAACGGGCATTCTGGAAACAATACCTGGTGCAGCGGGCGGTGTGCTATTCGTGCCTGAGATCACTAAAGAGGATGCATTGGCATATATTAATGAGCTTTGTGGTGAGATGAGTCAGCAAAACCGACTCTTGCCGGGGGGCTATGTTTATCTTTCTGATTTACTAGGCCAACCAGATTTACTACGTCAGGTGGGACGGATCATCGCCTCTCAGTACCTAGGTGAAAAAATTGATGCGGTCATGACGGTAGCGACTAAAGGTGTCCCAATTGCTCAAGCAGTTTCCTATTATTTAAATGTGCCGTTTGTCATCGTGCGACGGGATTCAAAGATTACAGAAGGCTCCACGGTCAGTGTCAACTACGTGTCAGGATCGTCTGAACGCATCGAAAAAATGGAATTATCCAAGCGCAGTCTGGCTCGCGGATCCCGTGTGCTGGTGGTGGACGACTTCATGAAAGGTGGCGGCACCGTCAACGGGATGAAGAGCTTGATTGAAGAGTTTGAATGCGAACTGGTAGGTGTCACTGTTTTCGCTGAAGCAAAATTCAAAGGCGTGCGGGCAATCAATGAGTATACCTCCCTCTTATTCGTAGAGGATGTTGACACGCGTACCAAGACTATCTCGGTTGTACCTGGGAATTATTTTTCAGAGAAATGAACTGAATGATTGGGAATTGGGGCAAGTCGGGTGACAAGATTTTAAGTGATACGTCATCAAACGAGATTCCTATCCTAAAGCAAAAAGCAAAACGGTAGAACAGACTAGCCATTGTGGTCTGTTCTACCGTTTTTTATTAGACAAAAGACAAAAGAATCACAAAACAATCGAATTTCTTCAAATTTTGTTGCTTTTTCACGTCAATTCGGAGGATTTAGTGAAATGTAATATTAAATTATATTGTAACTGTTTTCTTGATATTTTTTTAAAAAATAACGGTTAGATGTTTTCAAAACGGTTGTTTTATGGCTTAAAAATATAACATTAGAGAGAACAAAACTTAATATTAATTTTATGATTTGCGGTAATAAATCATCTTTAATAAATCGTTTTATAAGCGTTTAATAAGCGATAGCTCAGATATGTTAAAAAATATAAAATATTTGAACTTGACTAAAAAAAACGGGGCGACTAATATTTAAACATAGTTATTCTATATACGTGGTTCTCATAGGAAAAGGCGGTAAATATTTCTTTTTTATAACACATGGTTTTAGCTTTTTTGAATTTGTCCGAATAATCTTGAATCGAAGAATTTTAATTTGATTTAGTCAATATATCACAAGGTTAAGGCATGTGTGAATCACTGGTATGAGTACCCTGAAGTTATTGTAGGATTGGAGGAATAGGAATGAGCCAGGTTTTATTGTTGACCAAAAACTGTTTAGCGGATATGCAGTTTCAGCAGGATCTGCAGACCCTGAATTTTGAGGTATTCTGCTCATGTAGTGTACTGGAATTGTTGAACTATAAGATGGATATCAAAGAGTTAGTCGGTTTTTTTAAAATTGTAATTTTGAGTGAAAGCCTGTCAGAAGCCGAAGTAGCGGTAATTGTTCCTCAGCTCAGCACATATGATGTGGCCATCGTACGAAAAGATCATCAGGCTCCAGATGAAGAAAAGTTGGCAAAATGGGAGCAGCTAGGCATCGATGAATGGCTGGCGGATAGTGATTCTATTGCGGATATTCGCGAAAAGTTAACTACCGCTCAAAAGCGGAATAACAAAAACATCATTGAATTTTCTTCTCTTTCCAGAAATCAAAAAGGCATGCTTAACGGGGTCTATCATCCGGCAGTTAGTTTTGAAACCAAACTGCCGCCAAACTTCCTGGAAGAGCTAAAAAGTGAGTTTAGCGAGCAAGAGCAAACATTGTTTAATGCGTTGCTTATTCGTCAAAATGTTCCACTGACAAGGGAGGAAATCTGCGATATGCTGTGGCCCTCGGCAGATGTTGACCACAAGCTAGCCCAAATCTCGATTATTATTCGAAATATGAAGAAAAAAATAGCTGGTTTAGGTTTCGGTGGGGAAAGTATACGAACGCGCCGTGGCGTCGGTTATGTACTGTGTCAGGGGTTTTATGAACTACTGATGGAGGCTGATGCCGCAAATTATTTTCAGTGCAAAATCCATAGCCGCTGATCAAAAAAATGTTGAATAGTGTAAGTTTAGATCGGTATTTAAAAGCGGTAAGTGCTGCTTTTAAATACCGATCTGTTTTTTTATATATGTATATTTGCTATTTTTAAACGGATATGAACCATCTTTACATCACCTTGCCAGCAAATTATCGGATACAAATTAGAGAAAGTAAAATTTGAAACATGGTGTTTAAGGTTAAGGAAGTGGTGATGACAACAACGAGAAATTTAAGTGTACTACTTTTCCTAAAACTAATAAAGCTGCTAAGAGTCAGAGATAGCTGCGTTTTTCAGCGCGATTTATCCCTCAAATCATTTTTTTGTGGTACCAATTGCATAAATAACGTTTCAGATCTTACACTTGAGAAGTGTGTTTTTTTATATACTTATAGAAGTTATTCAATGTATGTCTTGACAGTGGATAAAAAAATTGCGAAAGTTAAAAGATAGCGGAATAAAAGTACATAATATTGGTGAAAGTGTCAAAGAATAGGGCGGTCAGAATGAGGGCTGTCTAGAAGAAATGAGGGGTTGGTCATGAAGCGAATCTTGCTGATCACAAAAGACTGCGTTCAGGAGAAAAAAAGACAAGCAGAGCTGCAGTCTAGAGGGTATGAGGTATTTTGTTCGGAAAGAGTCTTGAAACAGATTTTGGAGGGAAAAGAATTACCAGGCTTTTTTGATTTTTTTCAGATTATTTTGGTGAGCGAACAGTTAGCAGATAGAGAGGCTCAGGAAGTAGCATGGGCAGTTAGAAAAGGAACCAGTGCCCAGACACTTGTTTATCGTTTCGTCCATGAATTGCCGATGCAGGATACCTGGACGCAGCAAATCACCGCATATTTGGAAGCGGATTCCGACTTGGCGTTGCAACAGTTACCACCGGCTCATTTGCAGACAGGAGCCATTGCTTGTTTCAGTAAAAAATCTCCGACAGACATAGGAAGTACGGCGGTTGCTTTTTATGATGTGCATTGGTTTTTTAAACGGTTAGAAGAAAGTTTGAGTACAGAAGAGCTCCTTTTGCTGGAACAGATTTTTGCCACCAAAGGAAAGCTATTGCCGTTTGAAGAAGTATCCGTGACTTTTTCAAATAATAAGAGAAATAGCGAGCTGCAAGGAGATATTCGTAGTTTAATCTTTAATCTACGAAAAAAAATTACTGTGGCTGGTTATCAAGGTTCCAGCATTTTACTAGAAGGTTCGGCTTGTTATTTGTCACCGGCTTTTTCGCAGTGGTTTGCTGCAGCCAAGCAGGCATTATGAGAGCCTTGGGATTTTGCATTGGTATTAGAGAAAGGCTGACGCGTTAAGCCCTTTACTTTCAGAGCTGGTGCTGGTGTTGGAAGGGAATTGCCTTTGCTAAAGAAATGGGTAAGGCAGCTTATTCTCTTAAAAAAAGTGCCAGTGGTCTGTCATTGGTCTATATTTCCGATGTTGAAAACCACTATCAGGTAGGCTAAACTAAAGCATAGATCATTCAAATAGTCATTTTGGAGAGTGTTTTATCCAGTTCATGGATCAGAATAGAAAAAACACCACGAAGGAATCGACGTAATGCTGGAGGAAAATCATGACAGAACGCTATGCGATCATTTTAGCAGCGGGGAAAGGGACCCGCATGAAATCAAAATTATACAAGGTGCTTCATCCTGTTTGTGGCAAGCCCATGGTGGAGCATATCATCAATCGGGTGGAAGAGACGGAGCCTACTGAAATCATTACAATCGTCGGTCACGGTGCCGATAAGGTGAAAGAGCAGTTGGGAGATCGGACGGAGTATGCACTGCAGGCGGAGCAATTAGGGACAGGTCATGCAGTTTTACAGGCAGAGTCATTTTTGAAAGGTAAAAAGGGGACGACGTTGGTAATCTCTGGAGATACGCCGCTGTTGACTTCAACGACCTTGCAAAACCTATTTGAATACCATCAAGGGAAAAATGCCAGTGCGACAATCTTGACTGCTAAAGCTGATGATCCCACTGGCTATGGCCGAATTTTACGAGACCATGTTGGGATTGTAGAGAAGATTGTGGAGCAAAAAGATGCAACGATAGAAGAAGCCCGCATTCAAGAAATCAATACCGGTACGTATTGCTTTGACAATGAGCTGTTGTTTGATGCTCTGGGTAAGTTGGATACTGACAATGCTCAAGGAGAATATTACCTGACAGATATCATCGAGATTCTCAAAAATGAAGGAAAAAATGTCGCTGCTTACATGACCGAAGACTTCGATGAATCGCTGGGGGTCAACGACCGGGTGGCATTGGCCAAAGCAAACGAAATTATGAGAGGGCGCATCAATCATCAACATATGGTTAATGGTGTCAGCTTTATCGATCCAAAAGCGACCTATGTGGATGACGGCGTACAAATCGGTGCTGAAACAGTTATTGAACCGGGTGTTTATCTGAAAGGGGCAACGGTGATCGGCGAAAACTGTCTGATTACTGCCAATTCTCAACTCGTGGATTCTGTGATAGAAGATGATGTTGTTATTAAATCTTCGGTCATTGAAGAGAGTATCGTGCATAGCGGTGCGGATGTCGGTCCTTATGCTCACCTGCGCCCGCAAGCTGAGATTGGCCCGAAAGCCCATATTGGCAACTTTGTGGAAGTCAAAAAAGCGGTGATCGGTGAAGGTTCCAAAGTCGGTCATCTGACCTATGTCGGGGATGCGACGCTGGGTAAAGATATCAATGTTGGCTGTGGAGTCGTCTTTGTCAATTACGACGGCAAAAACAAGCACCACACCACCGTGGGCGACCACAGTTTTGTGGGTTCAAATGCCAACTTGATTGCTCCGGTAACGATTGCGGCCAATACCGTGATTGCGGCTGGTTCAACGATTAACAAAGATGTTCCGGAAGGCGCGATGGGAATCGCCCGCGCTCGTCAGGAAAATAAAGCAGATTTTGCTAAGAACTTTCCTTTCTTTCAAGGATAGTTTTTAAAAGCTTACTGACAGGGACGAAAGATAAAAATGTAAGTGTTAAAAAACTGAAGGTGCCCAATCGTAGCACTGGCGGCTCACAGATTTTGGTTTGATCTGCGAGCTTGCTGTGCAGGATAGGGACCTTCAGTTTTTTTGCCGATCATCGAATCAAACTCCGCTTTGTGAAGCCGATCTTTTTTGCGACTGTCAGGAGGGCTTTGTTGAAGTCTTACAGATAGCCGCCGCTTTGGAGAAGAGCTGTTGTGACGGGTTCTTTTGTGAAACGTTATCGTATCTGTTCTGGGAAGCGGGCAAAATTGGCGGTCTGGATTTCTTCTAAGCTGTTTCACAGAGTGCACGAAAACACTTGATTTATTTCATGAAAATGACTACTATTTACTAGGAAGCAACACGGATTTTGACAAGTCTTTTTCGGCTGTGACCAACTGCTGATCCCCGAATCTGTCCGCCAATCAGAGGGCTCGCTTCTGTTTTCTTCATTTATTTGCGGAATTTCCAAGAAAACAGACGTCTTGCAAAAAGTGTCCTGGGATTTGGTGGAGAGCGTTATTGGAGTCGAGTCCGATGTCACTGCCCCATCATGCAGGAAAGAAAGCGGAGGAAACCATGTCTAACCATTATTTTGATCCAAGATTGAAGATTTTTGCCTTGAATTCCAATCGTCCCCTTGCCGAAAAAATCGCAGAAGCTGTCGGTGTCGAGCTGGGAAAATGTTCTGTTAACCAGTTTTCTGACGGCGAGATCCAAGTCAACATCGAAGAGAGTATTCGCGGGGCTCACGTCTATGTGATCCAATCCACATCTAGTCCGGTCAATGACAATCTGATGGAATTGCTGATTATGATCGATGCTTTGAAACGCGCCAGTGCGAAAACGATCAATGTGGTGATGCCTTATTATGGCTATGCTCGCCAAGACCGTAAAGCGCGCTCTCGGGAACCAATCACAGCTAAATTGGTAGCCAACATGATTGAAAAAGCCGGGGCTAACCGGTTGGTGTGTCTGGACCTGCATGCGTCCCAGATCCAAGGATTCTTTGATATCCCAGTAGATCATTTGATGGGTGCACCATTGATTGCCAACTATTTCCTCGATAAAGGAATCCAAGGTGACGATGTTGTCGTGGTATCTCCTGACCATGGCGGGGTAACTCGTGCCCGTAAATTGGCAGAATTTTTGAAATCTCCAATCGCCATCATTGACAAACGCCGACCAAAAGCCAACGTGGCTGAAGTGATGAATATCATTGGACACGTTGAAGGCAAGACTTGTGTCCTGATTGATGACATGATTGATACAGCAGGGACCATTACTTTAGCAGCCAATGCCTTGAAACAAGCCGGTGCTAAAAGTGTGTATGCTTCTTGTACGCACCCGGTATTGTCCGGCCCAGCAATGCAGCGGATTCAAGACTCCGCCATCGAACGCTGCGTAGTGACCGACTCTATCAATCTGCCGGAAGACCGCAAGATCGACAAGATTGATGAAATTTCCGTGGGTGCCTTGATGGGTGAAGCAATCAAACGGATTCATGAAAACAAACCGGTCAGCCCTTTGTTTGAAACCAATATGAAATAAGTTTACGCATAAAAAAACCGTCACCTCTGAAAAGTCTGGTGGCGGTTTTTTTCGCAAATAGAGAAGTTGACAAGCGGTCAAAAAAATCTTTTGTTGCGCCGTACTTCTTGATGGCTATCAATTTTTTTTCGGCTGATTTTCGATACACTCGTGTTGAAAAAATCACTCGAGGAGGAAGTAAGATGACAAAGGTACAAGATTTTTTGGAAGACCACAAAGAGGAGCTGACAAGTTATACAACAGCTATTACCAGAGCCCATGGTGCCCACCATCCAGAAGTTTTTGAGGTTAAAAAGCTGTACGATGAATTGGAAGTGCTGAGAAAGTCTAGTGAGCCGGCAGCTTTGCAACCAATTTTTGAAAAATTACGGCAAGTAACCAAAAACTACGAAATACCGGCAGATGTTTGCCCAACATTTAAGGCGACGTATGACTGGTTGGCCCAAGCCGACTACTTGTCACAGGAGTGAGCACTCAATGTTAGGTTGTGCCACCTGAAAAAAAAGACCAAACTCTTTTCTTTTTTTTAAAATGTGCTATGATGAAGCCGTACCAAAATAACTGGATATAGAACACGATCACAAAGGGGAGCCGTTAGCGGCTGAGAATGAGTGAACTCTAAACCCTCTGTACCTGTCTCGATAATGCGAGCGTAGGAATTGTGACGAGTTGGAAGTAGATATTACTTCTCCTTTGTAGATTGTGACTGTTCTGTAATCTATGAAGGAGAGGTTTTTTTATGAACAAAAATTTGCGTGTGTGGGTGGAAGGAACGATTATCGCAGCGATGGCTATGGTGTTGTCGTTTATTCCCCTCGATTTCGGGCCAAGCTTGAGTATCTCGTTGGGGCAAATCCCAATCACCGTCTATGCCTTGAGACGGGGCTGGAAGCCGGGGCTTTTTGCAGCAGCAATCTGGGGACTGCTGCATTTTCCGGTAGGGAAGGTCTATTATTTGGCAGTCAGTCAAGTGTTGATCGAGTATCCGATTGCTTTTGCTTTTGCCGGGTTTGCCGGAGTGACAGCAGTCAAGTTGCATCAGGCCATCCAAGCGGGAAATGACAAGCAGGCGCGGATTGCAGTAATTCAAGGCACATTTGCCGGCGCGGCAGCTCGCTACTTCTGGCATTTTATTGCGGGCGTGATGTTCTGGGGTGCGTATGCCCAGTGGGGGATGTCACCAGTCCTTTATTCGTTGGTGATGAATGGCGCAAGCGGATTGTTAACAGCTGCAGCCACGATGGTAGCTGTATTATTGATTTACCAAATGGCGCCACAACTGTTTCTGCCCAAAGATGCCCGGCTGCAGCAACCGGTAAAATAATCAAGGCGACCTACAACTGAATAAAATAAAAAAATGTTTTCTCGCGTCAGGAGAAAACATTTTTTATTTCGACAAAAACAGGAAATCTTTGTCTTCGTATGCCACCAGCCACTGCCGTTTTTCTTGACTGTAGATCAAGTAGGCCACTAGCAACTCGTCTTTACCTAAAGGATTTTCCTTGCGCAAACCACCGTCTTCCACGAGATAGATGGGAATCTTGTAGTCCCGACCTTCCAAGCGGGAAGATTGAAAGCAGAAAATCACACCCTCTTGAAAAAGAGGTTTCAATTCTCGCAAAAGGGTGACGTCCAGTTTGTCTACCGGAGTTGATTTGCGGAAAAAAGACTTGCGATCGTTGATTTTTTCCAGCACTAGGCGCGTCAATTTGTCAGCTAAGATTCGATAATATTCATCCAAGTAACGATAATAGACACGAGAAAGGTCATCCTTCAGATCAAAATAAACGAAATTGTTTTGCAGTTTGTAAAAAAATGGCGAGTGCAGATGGGTCTTCGTGTGACCGAAGTACAACAATTCACTGATTTCCAACGGAGTCAGTTCCTTAATCATGGCACTGTCGTTGAAGTCAATCCATTTGATGTCCTCGCTGATGCGGTTACGGGCAATCTCGTCAAAATATTGTTTGACGGATTCATTGCCGCGTAAAACTTTCATACCAGTGTGAGCTTCAAACTCGCCATAGTCGGAGGATGGGTCCAAAAGCAACAGATTTTTGGGTTGGTGAACGATGCCATGGTAGAACTCCACAGGACTGATTCCCCGTGACAAAGCAGCGTTGCTGGTAGTATCAATATGTACATAGACCATTTTTGCCATGGCAGAACCCCCCTCTTTTCCCCGATACTACTATCATACAACAAAGCCTGATTTTATGGTGTTTCGTTTACTTTAAAGTTTTATTACAGAACGTGCCGATTTTTGTGATTTGCTGCCACTAATTGTAATGAATAATGAAATTTTCACATTATTTTATCAAGTGCGCCCTCCTTTTTCAAGCAAGCGGTGGCGGACACATTGGCCACTTTGACCAAAATTGATGATTAACCCAACTGGACCAATCTGTGGTAAAATCAATTTAGAAAATGAAGATGGGGACGAGGCTGATGGCAACGAAGAAAAAAAAGCACCGGGTTCGCAATGGACTTATTAATCTGTTCTTGCTGCTGTTGTTGGTGGCGGGCTTGGTTTTGGTGTTTAACAATCAGATTAAAAACTTTTTGATGGATCGCAACACTGAAAAATTTGCTGTCTCGAAGCTTTCAAGAGAAGAGATCGTAGCCAATGAAGAGAAACCGGCTACTTTTGACTTTGATGCGGTGGTTCCGGCCAGTTCGGAGGCTGTTTTCAAAGCGCAATGGCAAAATCGTGAGTTGCCGGTCATCGGCGGAGTGGCATTGCCCGCTGTTGGAATTAATTTGCCAATTTTTAAAGGGTTATCCAATGAAGCGCTGCTGTGGGGAGCCGGGACCATGTTTGAAGAGCAGGTGATGGGGCAGGGAAATTATTCTTTGGCGAGTCATCGAGCGTACGATAAAGGGTATCTGTTTGAACCGTTGGATCAGACTAAGATTGGAGATCCGATTTATCTGACGGATCTGGAAAATATCTATACGTATAAGGCGACATTGAATATCAAAGTAGTGCCGACTGATACGCAATATATCGATGAGGTTCCGGGGAAAAAATTGATTACATTGATCACCTGTGACGCGATTGGTGGTAAAAATCGGATTGTCGTTCAAGGTGAGCTGCAGTCAGTAACGCCGATAAAAGAAGCTTCTAATGAACTCAAGTCCGCTTTTGGGATTGAAGCGAAACATTATTAAAACTGAAAAAATCGTCGCCAGTCTGCCGCAGTGATAGCTCGGATAGACTGACGGCGGTTTTCTGTATTTAACTATAATGATTTGTGAGGTTTGATCGAAATTAACTCAATAATCTAAAGAGACAAGCACAAATTTTTGTTATTCCTTAACATTCCATAACTGAACATTCGTCTGCCTTTAATTATTTCGGTAACTCCGGTATAATTAAGGTCAGTATTAGTCAAAAAGGCTTGCAGGTTTTGCTGCTGCCGATTTATCAAGAATCGGGGAAATGAAGAAAACTAAAAATTGTCTAAATGTCCGTCTGTTTTTAGAGCTTAGAAGTACTTAGAAGTACGGATAACAGCCGCTAAGGACCTGTTGACTATGGCCGCTTCAGCACATTCAATAAAGGGAGGGAAATGGGCGTATGAGTCATCATAATACTTCCGATCTGATCGAGGCCTATCTGAAGAAAATTCTGGAAGATAGTGAGATAATTGAAATTAGAAGGACGGAAATGGCGGAATTGTTTAATTGCGTACCGTCTCAGATTAACTATGTCATCAACACCCGCTTTACCATTCAACGGGGCTATGCAGTTGCCAGCAAACGAGGCGGCGGCGGTTATATCCGAATTGAAAAGGTAAAGATTTCCGACAAGCATCGCTTTCTTGAGCAAGTGGATGAGCTGTTTGCCGATCGCTTAACGGAAAAAGATGCATTGGCGATTGTTCAAAAATTATATGAAGAAAAGCTATTGACCAAAAACGAAGGCAATCTTTTGCTGGCGACGATGGCAAAAACAACATTGGCTGTCTATCCGGATGCCAACAGAATCCGGGCGAGTCTGATGCATGCCTTGTTGGAACGGCTGAGCTATGAGAAGTAGTGTCTGATTGTTTCAGGAATAAGGGTACGACGAATAAGGGGGACGCTTCACTTTTGATGAAGCGGGATAGGAAGTGATTGTATGAACGAATTGTTCACAGAACGAGCCAAAGCAGTATTGGCTATCGCACAAGAAGAAGCAAAAACCTTCAAACACCAGTCAGTGGGATCAGAACATCTGCTGTTGGCATTGATGATTGAACAAAACGGAATTGCCGGTAAAACATTGCGGGAAATGAGCATTACGGAAAACGATATTCGAGAAGAGATTGAACATCTGACCGGTTATGGCACCGTGAAAAGTTATCCGGCAGGCGTCTATCTGCCATACTCACCACGGGCCAAGCAAATCTTTGCTTATGCCGGTGATGAAGCCAAGCGTCTGGGTGCTCCGCAAATCGGCACCGAGCACCTGCTTTTGGGCCTGTTGCGAGATGATGAAATCCTAGCTTCTCGTATCATGATCAATTTGGGTATGAGTTTGGCTAAAATGCGTCAACTATTGAAGAAAAAAATGGGTCTCAATGAACCGAAGACCGGCAACAATAACGGCATGGGTCGGCGGCGACAAAACGCTGCACCGCAACAAGGTCAGCAAGCACAACGGCAGTCTGGTACCCAACAAGGGACACCGACATTGGATAATCTGGCCCGTGACTTGACGAAATTGGCCCGTGAAGATCGGTTAGATCCAGTAGTCGGCCGGACGAAGGAAGTCAAACGCCTGATTCAGATTCTAAGTCGCCGGACCAAGAACAATCCGGTTCTTGTGGGGGAACCCGGTGTAGGTAAAACTGCCATTGCAGAAGGCTTGGCACAGCGAATCGTCAATGGCGAGGTTCCAGAAGACATGTTGGAAAAACGTTTGATGATGTTGGACATGGGAGCATTGGTGGCCGGCACCAAGTATCGTGGGGAATTTGAAGACCGCATGAAAAAAGTCATTGACGAAATTTACAACGACGGTCAAATCATCCTCTTCATCGATGAACTGCATACTCTGATTGGCGCTGGTGGCGCAGAAGGAGCGATTGATGCGTCTAACATTTTGAAACCAGCGCTGGCTCGTGGGGAACTGCAGACCATTGGTGCGACGACATTGGATGAATACCAAAAATATATTGAAAAGGATTCAGCATTGGAACGCCGCTTTGCCCGGGTGCAAGTAGACGAACCAACGGCTGAAGAAGCCATCGAAATCTTGCGGGGATTGCGCCCGCGTTACGAAGACCATCACGGCGTGGAAATCACGGACGATGCATTAAGTGCAGCAGTCCAGCTGTCTGTACGCTATATCAATTCCCGTCAGCTGCCGGATAAAGCCATCGACTTGATGGATGAATCAGCTGCAAAAGTTCGCTTGGATCGAGCCGATGAGCCCACCGAACTGGCGTGCCTACGAGAAGAAATTGCGCAACTGATGCATGAAAAAGAAACTGCGATTCAAGACCAAGATTTTGAGCTGGCAGCCCGACTGCGGCAAAAAGAGAAGAAGCTGAGCCAACGCCTGGCGGAAGTTGCAATCACTGAAACCAAAGAAGCAACCGGTTATGCTAATCAGGTAACCGCAGAAGATGTTGCAACGGTGGTTTCCCAATGGACTGGGGTGCCGCTGCAACAAATGGAGAAAAAAGAATCCGAACGACTGCTGGAATTGGAGAGTCTCTTGCATCAGCGGGTGGTTGGACAGGATGAAGCAGTGACTGCTGTAGCCCGAGCCATCCGCCGTGCCCGCAGTGGATTGAAAGATCCAGACCGTCCGATTGGTTCCTTTATGTTCTTAGGACCAACTGGGGTTGGGAAGACAGAGTTGGCTAAGACATTGGCTGAAGCAATGTTTGGTTCTGAAGATGCTTTGATTCGCGTGGACATGTCCGAGTTCATGGAAAAATACAGCACCAGCCGTTTGATTGGTTCACCTCCGGGTTACGTGGGGTATGAAGAAGGCGGACAACTTACTGAAAAGATTCGCAGCAAGCCTTATTCGGTTATCCTGCTTGATGAAGTGGAAAAAGCCCATCCGGATGTCTTCAATATCCTGTTGCAGGTACTGGATGACGGGCATTTGACGGACTCGAAAGGCCGGAAAGTCGATTTCCGCAACACGATCCTAATTATGACCTCCAATATCGGTGCCACTCAGATTCGGGAAGAAAAAAATGTCGGCTTTAACGTCACTGACATCACTAAAGACCATAATAAAATGCAAAAACGAATCTTAGAAGAGCTGAAAAAAGCCTTCCGACCAGAGTTTTTGAACCGGATCGACGAAACAGTCGTCTTCCGCTCATTGAATGAAAGTGAGATTCATGAAATCGTCAAAATTATGAGTAAAGCCATCATCAAACGTCTGGCAGAACAAGACATTCGCTTGAAAATCACTCCGGCGGCTTATGATGTCATCGGTAAAGCCGGCTTTGATCCTGAGTACGGTGCTCGGCCCATCCGCCGTGCCCTGCAAAAAGAAGTCGAAGATCGCCTGAGTGAAGCGCTGCTCAGCGGCCAAATTCATTTGGGAGATCAAGTGACCATTGGCGCTAAAAAAGGTAAAATCACTCTGAATGTCAAAGAAACCGCGCCTCAGATTCCAGAAAATGGCAACAAAGGCAAGGCATTGACAAAGGTTTAAGACTCGTGTGAGAAATACAGGCTGTCTGTCGAAAATCTTCTCGGCAGGCAGTTTTTTAATTGTGTTATACTAACAAAAAGTAATGGTACAGGAGGAATAATCATGTCTGATTTGGTCTACAAACTGATTCCGCAAGATCCTTTTTTGGAATTGACGGAAGCGCAGACAGCCCAACTCCAACAGGCAGTGGCAGAAGCAGCACCTGATGCCACCTTCACGGAAACTGAGCGGGTCCAATTTGTGGATGCGGGAGCGGAATTTCATACCATCCACTGTCCATTTTGTAACAGTGAGCTTGCGCCGATGTGGTGGCATAAGGAAATGGAGCGCATCTATGCCCGGGCGCAGGGGTTTTATGATTTATCGGTGACGACCCCTTGCTGCGAGCAAAAGACGACGTTGAATGACTTAGTCTATGACTGGCAACAAGGTTTTGCTTCCTTGGTAGTAACTACGGCTTCAGAAACGGCCGTAGCGGCTCTGCAGCAAGCAACGGAAATGACTAGCGGCACCCCGTGGCGACTGATCAAAGCCCGCTACTAAAAACTAACGAGCTTTACAAGGTTGCGATAAAGTCTGGTCATCTCGCTAATTCAAACAAATGAAGTGGCAAGTAATGTTCCGTCAAATTATTTTGGAGTTAGGCCGACAATTACTAGTCATTACCTTTTTCGAACAGCGGGACTTTTGCGACTGCTTGTAAATTGTTTAAAAAACGGCTTCTGCTGCTGACAGCGGAAGCTTTTTTGTGCTATTTTGAGTCACGATGACTACTAGATTCAGAGAACTCCCTGACTGTTTTTTGGCTAGGAGTTGTGATACGATAGTCTGGTTGAAAAAAGCACGTTATCTAATTGTCAGCGGGATGGTGAGTCTCTGCAGACATTGACATAAAGGAGACACGAAATGATCGAGATCATTGCAACATGCGAATCATTGCAACAGGCTAAACAGCTACTCGCTGCCGGGGTGGATACGTTGGTTTTTGGTGAAGAGACTTTTGGGTTGCGGTTGCCGACGGATTTTTCCCGAGAAGAACAGGCGGCACTAACCGCGTTGATTCATCAAGCTGAAAAGACAGCGGCGGTAGCGGTGAACGGCATCATGCATCCAGAAAAAATGAAGCTAGTTCCGGAATACTTGGCATTTTTAAAAGAAATCGGTGTGGATCGAATCATTATCGGTGATCCCGGAATCGTCTATATAATGAAGAAAAATCCAGAATTGGCATTGCCCTATGTTTACGATGCAGAAACGCTGGTGACCAGTGCCCGCCAAATCAATTTCTGGGCGCAAAAAGGAGCAGTGGGGGCTGTCTTGGCCCGGGAAGTTCCCTTTGAAGAGATGAAGGAAATGGCGCCGCAATTGCAGATCCCTACGGAAGTGTTGGTCTATGGTGCAACTTGTATCCATCAATCCAAGCGGCCTCTTTTGGAAAACTATTATCGTTTTACCAAACAAGAAGAAGACGCCGACAAAAAGCGGGGCCTGTTTTTATCCGATCCACAAGATGAGAATACCCACTATTCGATCTACGAAGACAGTCATGGCACCCATATTTTTGCTACTAATGATGTGTGTCTGGTGAAAGAGACGGGGGCTTTGGCGCAGGCTGGTTTTACCACTTGGAAGCTGGATGGCATCTTTGCACCGGGAGAAAATTTCGCAGCGGCAGCGACAGTCTTCGTAAAAGCCCGCAATCTGATTGAAGCAGGAGCGTTTACAGAAACAGCAGCAGTTGATTTGCAAGCGCAACTGGCAGTCTTGCATCCGAAAAAGCGGGGCCTGGATACTGGGTTTTTCTATGTGGATCCTAAAAAAATCCGCTAATGCCCACAAAACTTCGCAGCATAAAAAACTGCGGGAAACTCAGGCGATCACTACAGGTAAAGGCGGCAGTTGAAATAGGGCGCCACGCTATTTGGCAGAAATCCTATGACTTGGTTTCACTGAAATAAAGGAGAAAAAACGATGGCAACCACTAGTACAAAAACGTTGAAACGTCCGGAAATCTTGGCACCGGCAGGAACGTTAGAAAAATTAAAAACCGCGATCCATTACGGAGCGGATGCAGTTTATATCGGCGGAAATGCTTACGGCTTACGTAGCCGCGCCGGCAATTTCAGCTATGAACAAATGGCAGAGGGGGTCGCTTTTGCTAAAGAACATGGAGCAAAAGTTTATGTAGCTGCCAACATGGTTACCCACGAAGGCAATCAAGAAGGGGCCGGCGAATTCTTTCGGGAATTGCGGGATGTCGGCATCTCGGCGGTGATTGTGTCCGATCCCGCCCTGATTGAAATTTGCGTGACAGAAGCACCGGGACTGCCCGTTCACTTATCGACGCAGGCTTCAGCCACGAACTGGCAGACATTGGAATTTTGGAAAGAAGAAGGGCTGGAACGAGTTGTCTTGGCGCGGGAAGTGTCGATGGAGGAAGTAGCTGCAATCCGGGAAAATACCGATGTTGAGATTGAAGCCTTTATCCACGGGGCTATGTGTATTTCTTATTCCGGTCGTTGTGTGTTATCCAATCATATGTCGATGCGGGACGCCAATCGTGGCGGTTGTTCCCAGTCTTGCCGTTGGAAATACGATTTGTTTGATATGCCATTTGGAACAGAAGCTCATCAGAGTTTGTTGGACCAAGGGCAAGTGACTGAACCTTTTAGTATGAGTGCAGTAGATATGTCCATGATCCAACACATTCCTGATTTAATTGAAAACGGGGTGGATAGTTTCAAGATTGAGGGACGAATGAAGTCCATCCATTACGTGTCTACCGTAGCCAATGTCTACAAAGCAGCGGTAGATAGTTATATGGAAGATCCTGAAAATTGGGTCTGCAAACAAGAATGGATCGATGAATTGTGGAAAGTAGCCCAACGAGAGCTGTCTTCCGGCTTTTATTACGGTACTCCATCTGATGAAGATCAGTTGTTTGGTGCCCGCCGCAAGATTCCTCAGTATACATTTATCGGCGAAGTGATGGCTTATGACCCACAGACAAAAATGGCAACTGTCCGTCAGCGTAATCATTTTTCAGTGGGAGATGAGATCGAATTTTATGGTCCCGGCTTCCATCATTTCCACCAAAGCGTATCGGTCATGTACAACGAAGACGGCGAATCTATCGATCGGGCACCTAATCCTATGATGCTCCTAACCATGCCGGTAGCCCAACCAGTAGCTGTCGGTGACATGATTCGTAAAAAGAAGGAATAGTGAAAAACGGTCGGATCAATGATTCGACCGTTTTTTTTGCAGTGTACTTTTGCCCCATAAAAAATTGCAAAGAAAAACGCACATTAGCAGTTGTACGCTTTTAACAGTAAGCTTTAACTGAATTTGGTAATTTTAGTGGTGGATGTCAGAACAAATAGGCTAATCCAAATGAGCAAGGAATTCGACAGGACTTTCATGCTGAAAATTAAATTGGAATGTCGATGACACCTCCGGAAGCCCACTGATTGTATCTAAGAGTGCAGTAACGGATTGATTTTCCAGCTCGGGAAAGATAGGGGCACTTTCCTTGCTAAATCTAAGTGACTGGTTCTTAATTTCAGCGATACCTTGAAAACTACCTGAAGGTAAATAATGTCCCTCTTCGGTGGAGTGGAGAAAGAAAATGTATTCCTTGTTCTCCGCCAGCAACGCCGCTTCTGCAAAGGGAGCGGTAGCTATCGAGTCAAACACCCCTCCAGTTTGCAGCAGTTCAATGGTGGGATTTTCCTTATCAAGGGAGTGCATAACTTTTTTTCCGATTGTAGAAATTCCATAAAATTGTGTAATTTCAATCGTTTGCATAGTAAAAACGACGTCGTGCCGCAACTCAGGTGATGATGCTGTGACATGTCCGCGTACAATTATCTCTGAATCATTTATTAATTCGGCTGAGGACTGATGAACTTTGACCCAATCTGCGGGTAAAGGATCAGCCGGTTGGGATTGTGATGAAGAATTTGAGTCTGTCGACACTTGCTGAGGACTATCGTATTGATGATAAAAAAAGGCAGCTATACTAAAAGCAACAGCAGAAAGAACTAAAAACACTCTTTTTTTCATAAGTGGCGGCTCCTTTTTTGAAGGACAGTTAGGGTCAAATTTGAAGCTCGAGCTGCTAGGTTATTTTGCGAAGCTACATTCACATACAATTATACACTAGAGAGGGCTATTTCCCGTCGAAATAAGAGGGGCAAATTTCGGAACTCAACTGAGGTTTTTTCTGACGAAGCTATCTTTTTAAATGGATCGTTTGTTAACATATATTTTCTTACTTATATGATGAAATATTTGCCAACTATTACTTAAAAATAGTTGCTGTCATAATTCCCAACCATTTGCTTATAGCTCGCATGCTTCGGAGATCGGAAATAAAAAGCACGTCACACCGCCTTTTCACGGTGGTTTACATAAGCAATAGAACTATCACAGAAATATCGCTGGAAGCTATAAGGTATGAGTCTGTAGCTGAGATTTTGGAAGAGTAAGTAGAATATCAGAAAAACTGAACAAGAAATGTCTATTTTGAGAGGTAGAGATGTCTGTTTTGTCAGTCTGATTCAAGTAGCCAATATGCTATTCTGAACTTGGAATAGGAGGCGCTTACATGAAATATCACAATCCTGTATTACCTGGTTTTCATCCTGATCCCAGTATCTGTCAGGGGGAAGATCGCTATTATTTGGTTACTAGTTCCTTTGAGTACTTTCCGGGAATCCCAATTTTTGAAAGCTATGATTTAGTGAATTGGCAGCCCATCGGTCATTGCATAACCAGACAAACCCAGATGACCTTTACAGACCAGGTTCCTAACGCACTGGGAATTTATGCCCCGACGATTCGTCGAATTGATGGACGTTATTATGTTGTTTGTACAAATGTTGGGACAAAAGATCGTGGCGCCGGCAATTTCTTTGTCTGGGCGGAGGATCCTCACGGAAGCTGGTCGGATCCTATCTGGTTGGATTTACCAGGCATCGATCCCAGCTTACTGCAAGATAAGGAGGGACAAGCTTGGTATTGCGGTGCAGACCAGGGAATCTATCTTTGCCAGATAAATCTGTCAGACGGTAGTCATGGTCCACGGATGGATATTTGGCGGGGGACTGGCGGCGCTGATCCGGAGGGGCCCCATATCTATTTTAAAAATAACTGGTACTATTTACTGATTGCTGAGGGCGGGACGGGATACGGACATATGGTTACGATGGCCCGTAGTCGAGAAATCACCGGCCCTTATGAAGCTTGTCCAGATAATCCATTGCTGACAAATCGCAGTTTGCCTCATACAATTCAAGGCATTGGTCATGCAGATTTGCTGAAGGATGAAAATAATAACTGGTGGGCAGTCTGCTTGGGGATTCGGCCGTTACCGGAATTTCCCAAGCGTCATTTATTGGGACGGGAAACATTTTTAGCTCCTGTTGATTGGACAGAAGATTGGCCAAAAATCGGTGCAAATGGGGCTGTTTTACCTGTGATGGAAGGACCATTACCGGGAAATACGGAAATCGAGACTTTTGCAACGGTGCCTTCTGTTTTTTGTGATGATTTTTCAGAAAGTACGCTACGGCCACAATGGAATACCCTGTTTCGGCCACGTACCAAACAACTGGCGCTCACTAAAAAAGGCTTGGCGCTACGCCTCGATGCAGAGGATTCAGCAAAGGATGAAGAAATCTGGCTCGGCCATCGATTACAGCATTTGCCATTTGAAGCAGAAGCGGTTTTTGCTGGTCATGGAGTCAAAATAGGAGGCGCTTTTGGGATAAGCTTATTTTTGAATTCCACACATCGCTATGATTTGAGTGTTTACAAAAAAAGTGACGGCTACCAGATAAGGGGAGAATTTCAGCTAGGACCTTTTTCAAATAATCAGAAGTTTTTTGTAAGTACAAGGAGTGAGCTTTTCTTACGAGTCAGCGGCGATGAGAAGGTCGCGTTTTTTGAAGCACAAGATGATCAAGGTGTTTGGCAGAAGCTGACAGAAATAGCTATTCATTATTTGACAACAGAGACCAGTGGCATTTTCACCGGCCCATATATCGGCTTGTTCGCTCGCAAAAAAGGTTCTGACGTCGGTACCGTCTATTGTAGAAAATTTACGTACCGAAGTCGTTGACAGCAGCATACAAAAACGCAAGATAAGGAGACTGAGTTATGTATCATCAACAATTAGATGGTTTCCCTAAAGACTTTCTCTGGGGAGCGGCATCGGCAGCCTATCAAGTGGAAGGGGCCTGGAATGAAGATGGAAAAGGGCCTTCCATTTGGGATCATTTCGCTAAAATTCCCGGCAAGACCTTTGAAGGGACTAACGGGGATGTTGCAGTGGATCACTACCATCGCTACAAAGAAGATGTCGCTTTGATGAAAGAGATGGGCATGAAAGCTTATCGTTTCAGTGTGGCTTGGAGTCGGGTACTTCCAGATGGAGAAGGAGAAGTTAACGAAGCTGGTTTGGCCTTTTATGAAGCGTTGGTAGACGAATTGCTTGCAAACGGTGTGGAACCAGTTTTGACCTTGTTTCACTGGGATCTACCGCAAGCATTACAAGATCGTTATGGAGGCTGGGAATCACGGAAAACAGCAGATGCATTTGAAACGTATTGTCGGGTTCTCTATGAACGGCTGGGGAAAAAGGTCAAGTACTGGGTGACAATGAACGAACAGAATGTTTTCATTCCGCTAGGTTACCGTTGGGCCGCCCATCCCCCAGCAGTGACTGACCTGAAACGAATGTATGCGGCCAATCATATTGTCAACTTGGCAAATGCCAAGGCGATAAAACTGTTTCATCAGTTGGTTCCCGAGGGTATGATTGGTCCCAGTTTTGGTTATGGTCCGATTTATCCTCTTACGGCTGATCCCAACGATGTATTAGCGGCTGAAAATGCGGAAGCCTTCAACAATGAGTGGTGGCTTTCTGTATACTGCACGGGTAAATATCCGCGCTTTTTAGTCAAGCAGTTGACCGAATTGGGGCTGGCTCCGGAAATTTTACCTGAGGATCGTAGCCTGCTGGAAGATGCAGCGGCCCGACCGGATTTTTTAGGGGTAAATTATTATCATGGGGGAACGGTTAAAACCAATCGTATCGCTGCGCCTTCTGATGAGGAAAAGGAGTTTTCAGAGACGGATCCATACTTGATGCAGCCTAAAGATGACCAAGCCCAGTCACCAGAAGTTCCGATGTTTAATGGTGTTGCGAATCCTTATTTAGAAAAAACGGCATGGGGGTGGGAGATCGATCCAGTAGGGTTTCGTGTCGCACTTCGCAGGTTGCAATCTCGTTATGATTTGCCGCTGTTTATTACAGAAAATGGTCTGGGGGCTGTTGATGAATTGACAGAAGACGGAAAAATCCATGATGCTTATCGCGTTGAATATTTGCGGGCACACCTGTTAGAACTGCAAAAAGCAGTGACAGACGGTGTGGAAATATTGGGCTATTGCGCCTGGTCCTATACGGATTTACTCAGCTGGCTGAATGGTTATAAGAAACGTTATGGCTTTGTATATGTCGATCGAAATGAACAAGAAGAAGGTCAGCTTACCCGTATCAAAAAAGACAGCTTTTATTGGTATCAACAAGTCATTGCGACAAATGGGGTTTCATTGGTAGAGAACGTTTAAGTAGTCAGCACAATGAACGCTCCTAAAAATAAGAAATCGGAAAAATCGAAAGGAAGGCTGTGACAATCGTCGTGTCACCTGCTTTCAAAGTGATTATTACTAAGCATGAGCATGAGTCACAGGCAAAAGACAAGCCACTTCCATTAAAAAGAAGTGACTTGTTTTTTATTTTGAAGATTTCAAACGCTGAAAAATCTTGATTCCATCAAGCTAAGTCAGCGTCATTCACTTTTCTTTATACATAGGGTAACGTTCCTTCAATTGAAAATGTGCTGTCTTACAGACCTGTATTTTCCTTTTTTTAGTTGCAGTATTCTTTGGTGAGTAACCGTGATTGAACACGATTTTTTCTACATGTGAGGGGGTTTCAAAAAAAGTGTGATTGTAGTTCCGACTCCTAGTTCGCTGGTGATTGTCAATCCACAATGTCTGCCGTAATACATTCGGATTCGGTTGTTGACATTTCGCAGACCGATACTGTGGCTGTCTTCCAAATCGTTATCGGCGATTCGCTTTCTTAGTGCATCAAGCTCCTCAGGCGAAATTCCGACACCATTGTCTTCGACCTCAATTCGCAGAATATCATTGTTACGGCTGACAGTTAGAAGAATCAGTCCAGGGCGGGTTAGTTTTTCCAAGCCGTGGGTAATCGCATTTTCTATCAGAGGTTGAATCAAGAGAGGGAGAATTTGCAGATGGTCTGCGTCGATTCCTTCTTCAACGGCTGTTTCTAAATTGACCCGGTCCCCGAAGCGCATTTTTTGAATCCGTGTATAGATTTCGATTGCCTGTAATTCAGCGCCTAAAGTGGTAATCTTACGACCTTCATTGTCCAAGGTATAGCGCATAGATTTTGAAAGTAGCTTGATGGAGTCCGCTGCTTCTCGATCTTGATTTTTCAGGGCAGTCATACGAATCGTCTCTAACGTGTTGAATAAAAAATGCGGATTGATTTGACTGGCCAATACATTGTATTCCATTTGCTGCTGCTGATTTAAAAATTCCTGTTCTTTTAATTGAGCTTGGAAAATTGCCTCTTCGTTTGCTTTGATACGCTGAATAATCGTATGGAAGTCCAATGAAATTTTGGAGATCTCATCTTCACCAGCGATATTGCCAAAGAAATCATAGTCTTCCTGAGAGGCATGGTAAACCGCTTGCTGGAGGCGGCTGACTCGAGCCGCAAAGAAATTAGCAAATAGCATGATTAAAAGCAAAGTGGTCAATAACACCAAAATTAAAACGCTGGACCATTTCAATAAGTTATTTGCCAGGTTTTTTGAGGCGTCATAATCGATGGAATAGATGTAGAGTCGATCAGTATCATTTCCCAGAGACAGCGTAGTAGAGGCGACTAGGACTCGTTTGTGATCATCCGTATCGACGAAAGCAGTATAGTTTTCATTGACGGAACCTTCATAAGGCATGATTGCAGCAGTTCCCAAGTCAGGGAGCGTGTCGCTGTAAAAAAGCGGATCGCCATTTAAGAACAGCTGATCTTCATAGGCAGAATTATTGATTCTATTCCGGAGAAAATTATAGTCCAGCTTCAATTCCAAAATGGCATATTCACTGCTTAAGGGCAAAGGCAGGCGTTTGTACAACGTTAATAAGTTCAATTGGGTCGTATCGCCGTCGACGGGTGCTGTTTGCCAGAAGACATCCGGACGCTTCATAGCGGTTTTGACCCAACTGCTGTCAGATGCCGCCTTATCAATTTTTCGAAAATATTTATAGTCGGGAATTGTCTGGTTGCTGGTATAGACGCGTAATTGATAAATAGACGTATCTTGGGAAAGCGTCCGATCGATGTATTGATAGTTATTGATTGCATTTAACGCTTCGTCTTCATTCTGATAATGGTTTTCCAACAATTTTCTCAAGTCAGTATCTGTCGACATCAGTTGGGCAATATTCGAGAGATTCTTGGTGGCCTCAAAGATGATGGAACGTACCCGCAATGAATCAGTAATGGCTAGATTTTGGTAGCTCTCCCGCAATTGCAATGTGGAGTCGTAGACCAAATTGCCACCAATAAAGAGGGTAGATAGAAAAATGATAGGAATATAAACGATGAAGAGCTGTTTGCGAATCGAAAATCGTGACAGTGTCTTCAATAGAGACCATTTTGCCATAAGACCACCATCCTATTTATGATTTGAGAAGATATTCAACAGTAGAAAGGCACCGCTGTAGGCTGAAAAGGAAAAGCCCAGCAGCAAGAGCAAAAATTTCAATGAAGGTGTCAAGATAGCCAAACACCCGACGGTAACAGGGATTAATAGTATGCACAATGCTTTTAAAGGATGAGCTATTGTCAAAAGCAGGGCATTTTGTAAGGTCTGTTTTGTAGAATTTTCATAACGAGCCACTAGTGCAGATGCAATCATAAAGGTGCTGAGCAACACAGCAATCAGTGCCATGGCAATCATGCCGGCCACTGTTCCGAGGATGTTTTTGAAAGCAAACCAGAAGAAACCGCTAAAGCCCAAAAGTAATATCGGAAGCAAAATTAGTAAGAAAATCCGGGTGCTCTGCCGCCAATTGCGTTTCAAACTGATGAGATAGTCTTTAATCAAGTAGCCTTTTTCACCGTCCGCGTAGTGCATCGTTACATCAAATAAGGCAGTGGTGGCAGCACCGATAGTAATTACTGGCAGACAGGTAATCAGGTATAACAGGTTCAATCCAATGAATTGCGTAGTGACCGTAGTAACTTTATAGATGGTGCCGTTTTCATTAAATCTCATTAAAATCATCTTCCTTCTGAATGTAGGTTTTCACAGGCGTTTTTTTGCGCTGGGGAGCTATCATTTCGTCTAACTCATTGTAGCATCTTTAAGGATAGATCAAAAATTGACAAATTTGTTATCCAATCGTTAGAAATCGCTTACACAACAGGGGTTTCACCTTTTTTTTGCGGGAAAACTTCTCGAAAGATGTCTAGTTTGTGTGGTAACGAGGTGCCTTTTTGTCCGGTGGCAAGATGAAAAAGGGATGCTATTATCAGTGTGTGAAGCGGTTACAAAAAGCGTACCGCAGATTTTGACCAGCAGAGTCCTAACTGAATCTGCCAGGTACAAGGTGCTTTCTTCAGTAAAAAGCCAATGGAAAATATCCCACAGCTTTTTTGCTGCAGCATACTTTTTAGGAGGCGTAATGATGGAGTTAAAGAAAAAAGTTCCACGCGTAGAACCCGGGAAGCGAACGGTTCATGAAGGAAAAATTATGTTTTTGACGATCCTGCCTTTTTTGATTCTGGTTTTTCTATTTTCCTACTTTCCGTTACATGGCTGGATTTATTCTCTGTATGACTACAAACCGGCTTTAGGGCTATCCGGCAGTGAGTTTGTCGGCTTGAAATGGTTCAAGATGCTGGTGAACAGCAAGACACAGGTAGATCAGATTGTTCAAGTCTTGAAAAATACCTTTGCCATGAGTTTTCTGGGAATTGCCACTTCAATTTTACCGGTAGGATTTGCCATTTTTTTGAATGAAATCAAGAGCAAATGGTTCAAAAATATTGTTCAAACGTTGACTACGCTGCCCAACTTTATCAGCTGGGTGCTAGTTTATACCATCGCTTTTAGTCTTTTTTCTAATACCGGTTTGGTGAATACTTTATTGCAGGAATGGGGCTTCATCACAGACCCGTTGAAATTCTTGGATAGTGACAATCATACGTGGTTGATGATGATGCTGTGGAATATCTGGAAAGGATTGGGCTGGGGAGCCATTATGTATCTGGCGGCTATCTCTGGAATTGATCCGGAATTGTATGAATCAGCACGGATTGACGGGGCCAACCGCTTCCAATTGATGCGCAATATTACATTGCCTGCCTTGATGCCTACCTACCTGGTGATGTTAATGCTTTCGGTGGCGAATTTGCTGAACAACGGCATGGACCAATACTTTGTTTTCCAAAATGCTTTCAATAAGGAACACATTCAAGTATTGGACTTATATGTTTACAACATTGGCTTGGGTTCCAACAGTTTGTCGTTGGCAACCGCCATCAGTATGCTGAAGAGTTTGATTAGTGTCGCTCTGTTGGCAGTCGTCAACTTCGTATCCAAACGGGTTCGGGGCACATCCATTATCTAAGGAGGAGGTAACAAAATGGAAATCTCCATGAAAAACATTAAAAAGAAAAAGCATAAAGAAATTCGTACGAGAGAAGATGTTGCTTTCAATATCTTCAACTATCTCTTCTTTTTCATCATCATGCTCTTATGTGCCTACCCATTTTATTATTTAATCATCAATTCCATTAGTAATAACGAGCTCAGTGCGCTAGGAGATATCCGCTTCATTCCTGAAGGACTTCATTTGGAAAATTATCGCCAGGTGTTGCAATTGGACGGATTGAGTTTGGCGGCGGTAGTCTCTGTGGCTCGAACAGTGATTGGGACAGCCGGCACTGTGTTGGCCTCTGCTTTTCTCGGGTTTATGTTCACACAGGAAAAAATGTGGAAACGGAAGTTCTGGTACCGTTTCATCATCATCACGATGTACTTCAATGCCGGGTTGATTCCAATGTTCATCACCATGAAGACATTGGGCTTAACCAATAACTTTTGGGTCTATGTCTTACCGGCTATCGTGCAGCCGTTCAATATTATCTTGGTAAAAACCTATATCGAATCTATTCCTAGATCATTACAAGAAGCAGCTGAAATCGACGGTGCGAATATCCTGCAGGTGTTCTTCAAAGTAATTCTTCCCAACTGTACACCGATTTTGGCAACTGTGGCGATTTTCTCAGCGGTTGCCCAGTGGAATTCTTTCCAAGATACTCTGATTTACATCACCGACCAAAAACTGTATTCGCTGCAATATTTACTTTATACCTATATCAATCAGGCGAACTCTTTGGCACAAATGGTAAAAAATACCACCGGATCAATGGCCGGTGTGGTGAGTGCGGCAACAACCCAAACTCCGACTTCTATCCGAATGACTGTGTCAGTTATCGTTGTCTTGCCAATCATGTTTATTTATCCGTTGTTCCAGCGCTATTTTGTAAAAGGGATCATGCTGGGGGCTGTCAAAGGCTGATCTGCAAACGAGGTTTTTATGACAGCTCTGCTAAGGTAGGTTATGATAAAAATAAAACGGTTGCTGTTTTTATCTTTTCCTGATCCGCTGCAGCAGATCCTGTTGTTGTATCAAAAATACAGGCGAGTTTGGCTGATCTTCCTTCTAGCAAGTGTCAGATTCAGACGACCAGCACAACTGGCCAAATAAAGGAGAAGAAGAGAATGAGTAAAAAATGGATGACAATTGCTGCTGCAGCATTGCTGACGTTAGGATCGTTGACCGGTCTGGCAGCTTGTGGATCAGGCGGTGATTCTAGTAGTAGTACAAAAGACAGTAAGAAGACGGATAAAAGTGAAACATTGACCATCGATGTCTATGATGGTCTGGCCAACTACATGGGAATCCAAAAAGGCTGGTTTGCCAAAGTTATCAAAGATAAATTCAATATCGAAATGAATATCATCGCTCCAAACGTGGCGGGTAATGGGGATGCCCTTTATCAAACCAGAACAGCGGCGGGAGATTTAGGGGACTTGATCATCGCCGATAACGGTCAACAGTACAATGAGCTGGTCAAAGGCGGACTGCTCTATGATGCGTCTGATTTGTATAAAAATATGTCTAATATGAAAAACTTCGACGACGCTGTACAGCACGTCAATGAGGACGAAGAGGGAATTTATGGGTTCCCCACATCGGTTTCCAACTTGAAACCTACTGATGCATCAGAAGGCTTGGATTTGAACTATGGCGCTTATGTCCGTTGGGATCTCTACGGACAAGCTGGATATCCTGAAATTAAAACGCTGGAGGATTTGCTACCGGCACTGAAAGCCATGCAGGATCTGCAACCGCAAACCGAGTCTGGTAAAAAAGTATACAGCTTCTCTTTGTTTGGTGATTGGGACGGAAACATGATGGGAGCCGGCAAACAGTTGGCTGCTTTGTATGGCTACGACGAGTTAGGTTTTGTATTGGCAAAAGCAGATGGTTCCGATTATCAAGGGATTTTGGATGATGATTCTGAATACATGCGGGCGATAAAATTTTATTTTGATGCGAATCAAATGGGGTTAGTTGATCCAGAATCGACGACGCAAAACTATGATACCTTGTTCTCTAAATTCCAAGATGGTCAGGTTCTATTTTCTTGGTGGCCATGGCTGGGTCAGGCAGCTTACAACAATACTGAGAACGTTGATAAAGGTGTAGGATTCATGTTGGCACCAATTCAAGATCAAAAAATCTTCTCATATGGCGCAGAAGTTTATGGTGGCAAACAATTTATCGGTATTGGATCGAAAGCCAAAGATCCTGAACGCATCGCTGAACTCATCGACTGGCTGTATTCTCCTGAGGGGGCATTGGCTAATACCTCCCAAACACAAGGTAGTGCCGGGATCAAAGGTCTGACATGGGATGTCAATGCAGATGGATTGCCAGAATTGAACGATTTCGGTAAAAAAGCTTTGATTGACGGAGATGCAGAAGTGCCGAAAGAATATGGCGGTGGCAGCTACAAAGACGGCGTTTCCGCATTGAATGTCAACACAATTTTGGGTATTGATATCGATCCAGAAACGGGGTACCCATACAACTATACACTTTGGGAAACTTACCAGAAGGAAAATACCAATACCTTGAAAGAAGACTGGTCCAAACACATGGACGGGGCAGAAACTTCAGTTGACTACTTGGAGAAAAACGATCAGATGATTGTGGCACCAGGGGCGAGCTATGTGGCACCGGAAGATTCTTCGGAAATCTCTACACTGCGTAATCAAGTGAAATCGACTGTTGTTGAGTATTCTTGGAAAATGGTCTTTGCAAAAGATGAGGCTGAGTTCAATAAACTGAAAAAAGAATTACAGGACACGGCAAAGGGTCTAGGCTATGATGATGTCTTAACAGTCGATATGCAAAATGTCAAAGATCAAAACAGCCAACGGGAAAAAGTCGTCGCTGAATTCAAATAGAGTAAAACCAGCCGAGTGGGACAACAAGTTTGTTCCACTCTGTTTGGCTGAAAGGAGAAGACCATTCTCTACCAGTACCTTTTTGACAGCATTGACTGCTCACAAATAGAAATCGAGGGTCAAAAAAATGAAAATAGCAAAAAATGACAGAATCCTTTTCGTAGGAGATTCTATCACAGACAGTAACCGAAATTATGAAGCACTTCCTGCTCACTGGTCCTCTTGGGGAGATGGCTATGTCCAAATAATCAACTCATATACAACCGCATTTTATCCTGAGTTAGAGCTGATGGTAATCAATCAAGGAGTCAGCGGCAATCGCGTTCGTGATTTGGCGGCGCGTTGGCAAAAAGATGTTTTAAGTCTGGCTCCCGACTGGGTCGGAATTATGATTGGGGTAAACGATGTTTGTCGCCATTTTGACGGTGTTTTTTATCAGGAGGATCAAGTTTCACCCCAAGAGTTTCAGGAAACATTAAGTCAACTGGTATCACAAACGATGACAAAAGCAAAAGGGGTCTTTTTACTTTCCGCGTTCTTGCTAACAGAAGACAAAAACGAGCCAATGCGAAAAAAACTGGCGCTTTACAATCAAGTAACTGCTGCTGTTGCTGCGGACACCGGGGCGATTTATGTTGATGTACAAAAGGAGATGGATCGATACATGGCGGTTCAGTCCGGCTATTATTTGAGCATTGATCGTGTACATCCCTCTCTAGCCGGGCATTTATTGATTGCCAAAGCTTGGTTAGCTGCTGCTGGACTGGGAGGTGCACTATGACAATTACAATGGAAAAAATCCTGCAAGTCGCCCAGCAAGGACCCTATACACCGGATTGGAACAGCCTCAATGACTTTCAGGTGCCCCGTTGGTTTCGAGAGGCTAAATTTGGGATCTTTATTCATTGGGGATTATATAGCGTTCCGGCGTTCAATAATGAATGGTACTCTCGAAACATGTATATCAATGGCCATCCGGAGTTTGACCATCATGTGGCAACCTATGGCCCTCAAAAAGAATTTGGCTACAAAGATTTCATCCCCCTGTTTACAGCAGAAAAGTTTGATCCCGATGAATGGTTAGCCCTTTTTGAACGTGCTGGTGCCCGCTATTTCTTTCCGGTAGCCGAGCATCACGACGGGTTTCAAATGTATGATAGCGAGCTTTCTCAATTTAACAGTGTAAAAATGGGACCAAAACGAGACATTTTGGGAGAACTGAAAAACGCCGCTGAAAAGACCGCCTTGCATTTTTGCACTTCCTCGCATCGAGCCGAGCATTGGTTCTTTTTCGGCCACGGTCGAAACTTCGATAGTGATGTGATTGAACAACAAGTAAAGGGAGATTTCTATTGGCCCGCTATGCCGGAACCGGACAATCAGGATCTTTACAGTAGCCCATATCCTACCGAAGAATTTTTGGAAGATTGGCTATTGCGGACTTGTGAATTGATCGACCGCTATCAACCGGAAGTCTTGTATTTTGATTGGTGGATCCAGCACCAAGCGTTTAAAGAACCGTTGAAATTACTGGCTGCTTTTTATTACAATCGTGGTGTGGAATGGGGATATTCCACCAGCATCTCCTACAAACACGATGCCATGATGTTTGGTTCCGGGATTGTAGAGATTGAGCGGGGGAAGTTTGCGGAGGCCAAGCCGTTTTATTGGCAATCGGATACCGCCATTGCTCGCAATTCATGGTGTTACACTGAAACACTGGACTATAAAACGGTTAAAGAAATCATTTGGGATTTGATCGAAGTAGTCTCTAAAAATGGCAACCTATTGCTAAATGTTGGCCCCAAAGCGGATGGCAGTATTCCAGAAAAAGATCGGGATATTTTATTGACCATCGGGGACTGGCTACAGATCAATGGTGAAGGAATTTACGAGTCAAAAGTCTGGCGTCAAGCCGGCGAAGGGCCAACCGAAATCGCAGAAGGGCAATTTCAGGAGAACAATAAGACCAGCTATACTTCCGAAGATATCCGCTTTACTGTCAAGGGAGATTCACTGTATGCTTTTATTATGGAGCCCACCTCGCAACAGTTGTTGATCACTTCCTTAGCAATCAGCGAAGATCAAAATGTCCCAGAATTTCATGGAATCATAAAAAAGGTGGCTGTCTTAGGTCAAGAAAAGCCAATCAAGTCGTGGCAACAAACTGCTGCTGGTCTGGAAATTTTGTTGCCTAATCTAGACACCGAATTACCGGTTGTCTGCAAAATCACGATGGAATGAGGAACGCTTATGCTCATTGAAGAAATTACATTGCAAGTTGAAGGAATAGAAGCGGCACAGCTGCATACCTATGTGCGGGAAAATTCACCGGAAATCGATTTGGCTAAAAGACGACCGGCAGTTATTATCTGCCCTGGCGGTGGCTATAGTTTCCTGTCGGACCGAGAAGCGGAGCCCATTGCACTTGAAATGGTTAGTCGCGGATATCAGGCGTTTGTTTTGACTTATAGTGTCGCTCCAGCGGTCTTTCCTACGGCGTTGATACAGCTTGCTGCCGCCGTGGTTCATGTGCGAAAAAACAGTGAAAAATATGCGACTGATCCGGAAAAAATTATTGTAGCCGGCTTTTCAGCAGGCGGACATTTGGCGGCTAGTCTTGGCGTATTCTGGCAGCAGAGCCTCTTGCAGAAATATTTGCCAGGAGCAAACAGCCAATGGCAGCCGAATGCATTGCTTTTAAGTTACCCCGTGATCTCATCGAAGCCTTATGGACATCAGGATTCCTTCAAAAATTTGTTGGGAGCTGCATATACAGCAGAAAAGGCTAAGTTATCCTTGGAAGAGCAGGTGACTGACAAGATGCCGCCAACCTTTATCTGGCACACGATGGCAGATGATCTGGTCACTGTAGAAAATAGTCTTTCATTTGTTAAAGCACTTTTGGCAAAAAATGTTCCAACAGAATTTCATGCTTTTATGCGAGGCGGACATGGACTGAGTCTGGGAACCGCCGAGACCCAGATTGGCAATGGCTATGGCCTGGAAAAGAATATTCAGCTTTGGCCGGAGCTTTTTGATAACTGGCTCACTTGTCTATTTGAAAAAGAGTAAGAGATTTTTTGAAATGACATAGAGAGGGGAGGGGCAAAATGAAAACAGTGCTGATTGTAGATGATGAAGAAGTGATTCGTACCGGGTTAACTTATATTATCGATTGGCAGCAGTACGGCTACGAGCGTATCGAAACAGCTGAAAACGGGGTGGAAGGCTTGCAAAAAATCAGCCAATTGCAACCGGATCTTGTAATTACTGACATTCGTATGCCCGAGATGGATGGCCTAGACATGATTCAAGCGGCTAAAAAGCAGGGCTGCCTGTTTCATGGAATTATTTTATCCGGCTATTCAGATTTTGATTATGCCAGAAAGGCGATCCAGTTGGGATTTATCTCTTATCTTCTAAAACCGGTAGAAGAAGAGGAACTGATGGAGATTTTGGAGAAGCTGGCGGCAAATGATAAACAACGGCATGAAGCTGATTTGCGCAGTTTGCTCTACAACAAGTTATTTGCCAGCGACCACAGTGGGTTAGCGGGTTATCGGAAGATTCTTGTTGCCAGCTTTTCCACTGCGTTAAAGCAGCGCCAGTTGGATCTTCTAAATGAGCAGCAACAGCCCTACGTTTTGTTGGAAAATTTTGGAGCGGCTTATCTTGTTTTACTGGATAAAACGGGAATTGATACCTCTGAGGCTGTAATCAAGACCCTATTTGGTCGTAAGGAAGCGGTTATGACTACTGGCTGGGTGGCGGCAGACCAGGACCTTACAAAGCTGACGATGGAAATTCAACACCTTAGAAAAATGCAGTTTCTATTTCCAAATCAGCTCTTGTCAACCGCAGGACTGTTAGAGAAAAAGCAAGCATTGACTTTTCAAGAAGAACTACCGGAAAAATTGCGGCAAGCAGTCTTGGGCGGCAAAGATTTACAGCTGCTATTACAGGCATATTGTAATAATTTCCTTTTTGATTTGGCCTTTGAAGAAGACATCAAGTGGCAGGTAAATCATGATTACGGGTGGTTGTATGATCAGGCAATGCAAAAAGCAGCCTTTGAAGAAGCGGCACACCGCCCGGATCAAGTGGCGGAGGCTCTATTTGCTGCTGTAGACTTTCCCGAGTTGATGGGAATCTTTGAGACGCATCTCTCAGCTTTTGCAAGTGAAGTTGCCAAGCAGTTGAACAATGTGGATATCATTGCCGACATCGTACGCTATATTCAAAAACACTTTGCTGACGATTTAAATTTGAAAAGCGTCGCAGACCAATTCGGGTACAATAGCGCTTATCTTGGGAAAAAATTTAAAAAGACGACTGGAGAGACTTTTCTAGGCTATCTGGAAAAAGTCCGTATGGAGCGGGCTGGAGATTTACTGAAAAACTCGAATCTGATGGTTTATGAAGTAGCAGAAAAAGTCGGCTATCGAAACGTGGACTATTTCTATAAGAAGTTCAAGCAATTTTTCCAAACCTCGCCAAATGATTACCGCAGCTCCAGTTGATAGTACTCGTCGCTAAATTAGTGAAGCAGATAGGTCCTGCTTTCAAACCGTTTTGTTAAATGCAATAAAGCTCTCGGGGTATAAAATAAACCGCTTTTAGCAATCGCGAACTTCGTGAATGACAAAAGCGGTTTTTGAAATGTCTAAAAGAGACGGTATGATGTCTATTCTGGTGGGGTCAAGCAACAGAGCAAGACAGGTATAATCAATTTATAAAGCGCTATCAAATTTTGTGAGGCCGTTTTACAGAGGAGGGCTATCGTGAGTTGGCTAAGCTTTGATATAGGAGGAACATTCATTAAATATGGCGTGTTTTCCGCTGGAGAACTGATTGAAAAAGGAAAAATTGCGACACCTTATAGCGAGGAAGGATTTTTCGATACAGTGGCAAAAATCACTGTTTCTTGTGATCAAAAGAAACCATTGAGAGGGATTGGACTAAGCTTTCCCGGGTTTATTGACGGCAAAAGAGGAGTAGCAGTTATGGCAGGGGCACTGACACCGCTCCATGGGATCAATATCAAGGAAGCCTTAGCAGCCAAACTTCATCGACCACTCCCGATAGCGATTGCCAATGATGCCAACTGCGCAGCATTGGCCGAATTTTACCAGGGAAATGGTCAGGGAGCAGCGGATCTTTTGCTAGTGACATTGGGGACTGGAATCGGATGCGGCATCATCCTAAACGGAGAAATTCGGGAAGGCCACAGCTTCAAGGCTGGTGAATCAGGTATGATGATCACAGATTTGTCTCACTCAGGCTTTACTACCGCTCACGATTTAGCCTCTACACGAGCACTGGTAACAGGCTACGGGGAGTTATACGGACTTGCGACAGAGCTGGTGACAGGAGAAATGATCTTTGAAGACGAGCGAGCAGCGACTAAACAGCTGCGTCAAGATTGGGGTCAGCGAGTGGCGGCAGTCCTCTTCAACATCGTTGTCACTCTCGATCCGGAAAAAATCTTGATTGGCGGCGGTGTCAGTCAGAATCCAAAACTGCTTCCGTTGGTAGAGGAGGCATTAGCAGCTATTCCCTATTGGCAGGAATTTCATGTACCAGTAGCTACTTGCTATTTTCACAATGACGCCGGCTTGGTTGGCGCTTATCATCTAATTAAAGAATTGGAGGAATCAAAATGAAATACTCAGATGGCGGTTGGCTTGTCAAAGACGGCTTTGAAGTCAAGTATGCCCAACATGTCTACGATACCCGCAGTGGTGAGGACAAGCTGATTTTATATTTGCCATACGCGTATATTGCAAATAAAGGAGCGACTCTGGATGGCGGTTTGATGACCATGGAAGTAATGGCACCTTGTGAAGATGTCATCAGCGTTAAATTAGTCAATTTTAAAGGAATCCAGAAGAAAGCTCCCAACTTTTCAATCCTCACAAAAGAAGTTGTGCCAGAGATTTCTGAGGACGAGGAAAGTTTTATCTTCAAGGCCGGGAAATTAGCAGTTGCTATTACCAAGGGCGAAAGTCTGACCATGTCTTTCAGTTACAAAGGTCGGACTCTGGCAAAAAGCTATCCACGAGGAAAAGCCTACGTGACTGACCCATCTGGAAAGCCTCATATCAGTGAACAACTCTCGATTGGTGTTGGCGAAAAGATTTATGGATTGGGGGAACGCTTTACCAATTTTGTTAAAAACGGCCAATCCGTGGATATTTGGAATGCCGATGGCGGGACTGGCACGGAGCAAGCATACAAGAATATTCCTTTCTATGTCAGCAATCAAGGCTATGGTGTGTTTGTCAATTCCCCAGATAAAGTCAGTTTTGAAGTTGGTAGTGAAAAAGTCTCCCGGGTACAATTCAGTGTACCTGGAGAAGAAATGGAATACTTCTTTATCGCTGGGGATACGTTGAAAGATGTTCTCAAAAATTATACGGATCTCACCGGGAAACCGGCACTGCCGCCAGCTTGGTCTTTTGGCTTGTGGTTAAGCACGTCCTTTTTGACGGAGTATGATGAAAAGACCGTTAATTCTTTTGTTGACGGCATGCTGGAGCGAGATATCCCGTTAGAGGTTTTCCATTTTGATTGTCTGTGGATGCGGGAATACGAGTGGTGCAACTTTACCTGGGATGAACGGACATTTCCTGAACCAGTGGCTATGCTGCGCCGTTTGAAGGAAAAGGGCCTGAAAATTTGCGTCTGGATCAACCCTTATATTGGCCAAAAATCACCCCTGTTCGATGAAGGTATGGCAAACGGCTACTTTTTGAAGCGGGGAAATGGGGATGTTTGGCAATGGGATAAATGGCAGGCGGGCATGGCAATCGTAGACTTTACCAATCCGTCAGCAGTTGCATGGTACAACAGCAAGTTAAAAGCCTTGCTAGATATGGGAGTCGATTGCTTTAAAACCGATTTTGGCGAGCGAATTCCGACAGATGCTGTCTATTTTGATGGCTCTGATCCAGAGAAGATGCATAACTATTATGCTTACCTGTACAATGAAGTCGTCTTTAATTTGTTGAAAGAAGAAAAAGGTGAAGGCGAAGCAGTTCTCTTTGCTCGCTCAGCTTCGGTAGGTTCACAAAAATTCCCTGTCCATTGGGGAGGAGACAGCACATCGGATTATCCATCAATGGCGGAAAGCCTGCGGGCAGGACTTTCCTTTGGACTCGGCGGTTTTGGCTATTGGAGTCACGATATTTCCGGATTTGAAGCCGGTGCTGATCCTGACTTATACAAACGTTGGACGCAATTTGGACTTCTGTCATCCCACAGCCGTTACCATGGCAGTTGGCAATACAAGGTGCCGTGGCTATATGGTGAAGAGGCTGTCGATGTTTCACGGGCATTTACTAAGCTGAAACTGCGCTTGATGCCTTATTTACAAAGTCAATCAGTGGCAACGGCAAACAGTGGTATTCCTATGATGCGGGCAATGGTTCTGGAATTTCCGGAAGATGTCGCCACTCATGAACTCGACCGCCAATATATGCTGGGAGAATCTCTCTTGGTGGCCCCTATCTTTAATCAAGATGGTTTTGGACAATTCTATGTACCGGAGACAGCTGGGCAGTGGTTGGATTATTTAACCGGAAAAGCCTATACCCCAGGAAAATGGTACACTGAAACCTATGATTATTTCCATCTGCCACTTTTGGTGAAACCAAACACAATTCTTGTGGAAGGAAATGAAGCGGGCCGCGCCGAGTATGACTACAGCAAAGAAGTAACCGTTCATTTGTACAATCTACAAGAAGCGTGTCCTGTGACGACTACTATCTGCGACACAGCTGGAAGGACCGTTGCTGCTCTGACGGCAACCAGCTCTCAGGGCGTGATCACGCTTGAGAACCCAGACAATGTGACGGGCAGCGTACAGATTCATACTATTGCCGGCAGCATTGAAAAAGAGCTGACTTTGGGGATAAATGAATTTCGGATTTAATGTGGGGTTTCCCAGCCCTTTAACAATAAAACCACTTATAGCTCCAAGGATAAGGCTCTGTAACAATAGTTGAGTCATCGCCCTGTGAAGTGAACAATACCAAACGTGAGACCCCAAAAGCCGACGATCCTCCATTAAAATCATTGGAAGAGCGTCGGCTTTTCATTACTAAAAATTTAAAACACAGACTTTCTTTGATTTCATCAAGCTAAGTCAGCATAATTCACTTCTTTTTACACGTATGGTCAGGTTCTCTCTTCGGACTAAGACATAAATATGGTCATACAGTTTCCTCATACGTATACTTTTTATTAATTGTGGTTAAACAGCCGTTGTTTAGCACTTGGAAATTACTTATGTCACATTTCCTTTTTGCTATATTCAAGCTACTCGTGACTAGCGGGATTGACCGGAACATTGGCGTCCAATCTGCCGGAACGATTTTTTAATTGGAAAGTATTTAAGCGTTTATCGATGTCCAATGCCAACTGCTCACCCAAAAAAGGCAGCTCATCGGTTGAGGTATAGACGGTGAAATCGGGATTTTCAAGAATTTCAGTGAAAGGTGCAGTGGCTGATTCTATCGGTATGATCTGAAATTTATCGGCGACTGCGCAAGACCCACCGACATTGGAAAAACGATTGGTTCCGTCATTTAATGCTAAAATAAACCCACGGGTCTCAAAACGTTTTTGCAAAGCGGCAACAGCATCAGGTGTAATTGTGATTTTCATAAGATAGACCTCCTCTTGCATGATAGAATAAGTATACGAGGAATGTCGGTTTATGGGAAATTGCTTGCTCAGAGCCGAAAAATTTTGATGGCGGCTGTGGGGATGCCAGATGCAATAATCTATGAACAGGTGGCAGAGTTGTTTTTTTAGAAGGGAAGACGAGATATGAAAGAATATGATTATATTGTGATTGGTGGCGGATCTGGCGGGATCGCATCCGCAAATCGCGCCGGGATGTACGGGAAAAAAGTATTGCTAATTGAAGGCAAGGCACTGGGTGGTACCTGTGTCAATGTGGGCTGCGTGCCGAAAAAAGTGATGTGGCAAGCATCGGAAATGCTGGAGATGATTAACCGAGATACTGCGGGTTATGGTATCCAAGCTCAGGTAACAGCGTTTGATTTCGGTGAATTGGTACGGCGGCGGGAGGATTACATTGAGTTTCTTCACGGAGCTTATCAGCGGGGACTAGACAGCAATAAAGTAGAAGTTTTACGAGGCTTTGCTCGATTTGCAGCTCCTCATGTAGTCGAGGTGGCGGGTGAGCAGTATACTGCGCCACACATTTTAATTGCTACTGGCGGCGTGGCATCGTTGATGAAGATTCCTGGTGGGGAGATGGCGATTGATTCTGACGGTTTCTTTGCTTTGAAGAATAAACCGGAAAGTATCATCATTTTAGGGGCCGGCTATATTGCGGCTGAGTTGGCGGGGATGTGCCAACAATTAGGCATTGCCACGAGCTGGGCATACCGGCGGGATCATCCCTTACGAACTTTTGATAAAATGCTCAGTGACAATTTGGTGGAGATCTATCAGGAAAATGGTGTGGCTCTTTATCCGGAGCACGTCGCAAAAAGTATTCAGCGGGAAGCAGCAGGTTTTTGTGTGACCTTTGAGAATGGGGCGCAATTGCGGGCAGATTTGGTATTGTTTGCCGGTGGTCGCAAGCCACGAACGGAACATTTAGGCTTGGAGGCAGCTGGTGTAGAGCTGGATGAAAAGGGCTTTGTTAAAGTTGACAAATTCCAAAATACGACGGCTGCTGGGATTTACGCAGTGGGAGATGTCATTGGTAAGGTAGATTTGACGCCGGTAGCTATCGCGGCTGGACGTCGTCTTTCAGAGCGTCTTTTCAATGGCAAGACAAATCTCTATCTGGATTATGAATTGATTCCGACAGTCATTTTTACCCACCCACCAATTGCTACTATCGGCTTGTCTGAAGAGGAAGCTATTGAAAAATACGGTAAAGAGCGGATCAAAGTCTATCAATCTCGCTTCACACCGATGTACTTTGCTTTAAATGATTATCGGCAGCGGTGTGTCATGAAGCTGGTATGTCTGGATGATGATGAAAAAATCATCGGTCTGCACGGCATTGGCATTGGTGTCGATGAAATGTTGCAAGGCTTTGCAGTAGCTATTAAGATGGGGGCCACGAAAGCAGATTTTGACAATACCGTAGCGATCCATCCCACTGGCTCAGAAGAATTTGTAACGATGCGTTAAAAAGCTCCTACCTGGAAGCAAGATGTAAGGAAAAAGCAGACCCCACAGTCTGATTTTTCCTTGCGTGTTCCAGATAGGAGCTTTTTGATTGGGCTGAGCTTAACTTAAAGCCAGCATTCGGTCCAAAGCCTTCAGAGCACTGGCAGTAGTGGTTGGATCAACGGTGATACGGTTGACGCTGCGACCAGCTGCGAGTTCTTCTAAACACCAAGCCAGATGAGGCAATTTGATGCGGTTCATAGTGAGGCAGGCGCAGGCAACAGGATTGATGAAATGGATCTCGTGGGTTGGACACAGTTGTTTTGCCATGCGAGCCACTAGGTTGTGATCGGTTCCGACTGCCCATTTGGTGCCTGCCGGTGACGCTTGAACCACCTGTAAAATCTTGTTGGTGGAGCCGTAGTCGTCAGCGGCCTCGACGACCTCATGAGGCGCTTCTGGGTGAACGATGACCGACAAATTTGGAATGCTCTGCCGCAGGGTTTCGATTTGTTTGACGGAAAACTGCTGATGAACTGAGCACCAGCCATTCCACAAAATGACTTTAGTATCTGGGGCTTGTTCGTTTGTCAGTGGCTCTTGGCCCGCGTTAGTCAGCAGTTGGCTGGTCAAAGGGTCCCACAGCGCCATTTCGGCTAAAGGGATGCCCATATGATAGGCGGTATTGCGTCCTAGATGCTGATCCGGCAAAAAGAAGACACGCTTTTTCTGCGTAAAGGCCCAACGTAAAATGGTATCTGCATTACCGGAAGTCACAATAGCCCCACCATGATCTCCAACGAAGGCTTTCACGGCAGCGCTGGAGTTGACGTAGGTGATAGGGATAATTTCAGCTGGCCACTGCTTTTGCAAAACTTCCCAGGCAATGGTTAATTGATGGCGGTTAGCCATATCTGCCATCGAACACCCGGCAGATAAATCTGGCAGCAGAACTTGTTGGTGAGGGTCAGTGAGCATATCAGCTGTTTCGGCCATGAAATGGACACCGCAAAAGACGATGTGCTTGGCTGTTTTATTTTTGGCGGCAATCTGAGCCAGCTGTAAAGAATCACCAGTTTCGTCGGCAAAGGCTACCACCTCGTCTTTTTGGTAATGATGAGCCAGCATTAGGAGATCGGTTCCCAGTGTTTGTTTGGCGCGAGTGATGCGGGCACAAAGCTCCTGCTGGTCAGCTTCCAGATAGGACTGGGGCAAGGTTTGATTTTCAAAAGCGGTCAAGATACTGGTCATGAGAAAGATCCTTTCTGTAGGGCAATTGAAATTAGGGGTCTACTAAAGGGTTACTGCCGGGAAAACTGCGGCGATGAGTGATTTTGTAAAGCGCAAGTTTCAAATTTTTCCATTGCTTTTGGAATTGAAGCTGATATCCAAAGCTGTGACGGAATGGGTCAAGTAGCCTAGGGAAATATAATCTGCTCCGCAACCGGCGTACTGGCGGATGTTTTGCGGAGTGACGCCACCGGAGATTTCTGTTGTAAGCTGCTTTTTATTGTATTTCAGAAACTGTTTGATTTCTGCTGGCGTGCGGTTGTCCAACATGATGATGTCTACACCGCAGTCATGCGCTTCTTTGAATTGGTCCAGCGTCTCGATTTCGACTTCGATTTTAATCATGTGACCCGTGTTGCGGCGGACTTGCTCCACCGCCTGGGTAATTCCGCCGGCGTAGGCAATGTGGTTGTCCTTGAGCATGATGCCGTCGTCTAGTCCAAAGCGATGATTGAAGCCACCGCCTTGAGTAACGGCATATTTGTCCAACTCCCGCAGGCCTGGAACGGTTTTACGGGTGTCGCAAACACGAGTTGTCGGATCAGCTAAAGTATCAATGGCGAGCTTAGTAGCAGTTGCGATGCCGCCCATTCGTTGCCAGAGGTTTAGAATCAGGCGTTCTCCGGTCAGTAATGCCGCAATTGGGCCTCTTACTTCAGCAATCGCAGTACCGGCAGATTGCTGGGTACCCTCTGCGACAAGGGAGGTGAATGTGACGTCGCCTCCTAGCAAGTCGTAGATCATGGGTGCCAACCATAACCCGCAAACAACGCCGGCTTCTTTCAATAAAAAGACGCCCTCGTCACGATCGGTGGGGGCAAAAATAGCTTCAACGCTGCGATCACCACGGCCGATATCTTCAATTAGAAACTGTTTCAATTGTTCTTTTAATTGCAGTTGATTCATACGTTTTTCCTTTCAATTCTGGCGGCTATAATCTGTTGAGCTTGTCAGCACATCCTTTAGAGGGGAACTTTTTCTTGAGTGATGGCATGGGCCCCCAAGCTTTCTTTGCGCAAGAGCGCGGCTTTGGCAGCTGTTTCGGCAATCAAGCAGAGATTGGCGCATTCCAGTTCTTCTTTAGTATAAGTGTCAGGCAACTGCCGGTAGTGAAATTGGCCCAGCCAACTCAAGAGGTGCTGCAAAGAATCCGGAGAGCGGCGAATACCCAGGTGCTGCCAGCATTTTTGCTGCAGTAACCGGCGTTGTGGCAGGACAAATGGTGTTACAACAGAGGTTGCAAATTCAGCTCTGGTCCTCAGGGCACTTGAAGTGTGGAGAATCTGTTTTGCTACACGTTTTCCAAAGACCACACACTCCAAAAGGGAATTTGAAGCAAGGCGATTGGCCCCATGAACGCCGGTACAGGCGGTTTCTCCCACAGCATAAAGACCGGGTAATGCCGTCTGCCCCCAAGAATCTACTGGGATGCCCCCCATCATAAAATGGGCACCGGGACGTACGGGAATTCGCTGTGTCTGGCGAAAAGGAATCTGCTGGCGAAGGAGATTTTCTGTGATTTGAGGAAAGTGATTTTCGAAATCTTTCACCGGCTGAATGTCTAAAAACACCTGATGACCGTTATCGTAAGCCGCAGTCAACTCCCGGGCAACGATATCTCGAGGAGCCAGGTCCGCCAGCGGGTGAACACCCGTCATGATGGCTTTGCCTGTTTCATTTACCAGCCGGGCGCCGGCGCCGCGGACGGCTTCAGAAATCAGACCATAGCAGCGATCATTTTTAGTTAAAAGTGTCGGGTGAAACTGGATGAATTCCATATCCTTCAAGGGCAGGCCCGTTCGTAAAGCCAGTGCCATGCCGTCACCGGTGATGGTGGCATCGTTGGTTGTCAAAGGAAATAAGCCGCCTAATCCGCCAGTAGCTAAAACAACAGCATCGCCATCTAAACGGTGAATCCTACCACTTTTTCCATCCAGATAGCGCAGACCGATGCAACGAGGAAGCTGTTCTTCTGCAGTGTGTGCCGTACCACTTGCGGTGGACCAGCTTGCCGGTTTCTCAGAGGTTGTTTTCTGTTTTGAGCTCACCAGCAATTCGGTGACCATGGCTTGTTCAAGCCATGTGACTTGTGGCCGTTGGGCAAGCTGCTCTTGCAAAAAGCCGGTCATAACTTTTCCGGTCTGATCTCCTAAACAGTGGAGAATGCGAGGAAAACTGTGGGCACCTTCCAGCCCATATTGAAAATCGGTATCGTCAGCGCGGCGATCAAAAAGCAATCCATCTTGGATCAGCTCATTGACGGCAGCAGGACCTTCCTTCACTAAAATCTCCGTGGCTTGTTGTTGATTGTGTTGGACGCCCGCTGCCAGAGTATCGGCAAAGTGGGCTTGCCAATTGTCATTTTTAGCTAAGGCGACGGCGATTCCTCCTTGGGCCAACATGGAATTGCACTGGGTTCTTTGTCCTTTTGACAAAATGGTAATGGCAAGTTGAGGTTGTCTTTTTAACAGCTGGTTGGCGGTTTGACAAGCTGCCAGTCCGCTGCCGATAATCAGGATGTGTCTCATAAATTTTCCTTCAATCTGTATGTACTGGAATAAAAACGATTAGCTACTGTGATGAAAGTCAAAATTTCTTTGTGAATCATTTTTCATTGTTGACACCTAACAGGGATTATTTTACCATAACTGTCAAGACACCTCTAGAGAAGAATGTCACTTTTTAGTGAAACGATGCTAAAAATTTTCAGAAATCACCTATGTTTAAGGGAAAGCAACGGTATCTCTAGAACGAAAAAGCAGTGTCGAATTTGGAAGCCAAGCTGGAACCAGCGAGCAGCGGCCCAAATATTCGACGCCCGACAAAATTCGATACCCGGTAAAGGAGTGCCTTTTATGATCTATTTAGACTATGGAGCAACTGCCCCGATGACCGAAGCCGCGAGACAGACCTATCTCCAAACAGCACAGCAATACTTTGCTAATCCCAGCAGCATTCACACAGCCGGGGTGCAAGCTGCTGGCTTGTTGGCTCATTGTCGGCAACAGTTAGCCCAGCTGTGCGGTTGTCGGAAAGAAGAATTGGTTTTTACCTCAGGGGGCAGCGAAGGCAATCATTTGGCGCTTACTTTGAGCCTGCAAAAATTACGCGGTTTGCGGCAGTCGGTAACAAAACAAGACGGCGATGCAGCTGCTTTATGGGAAAAAGAGTTCCCAACTGTAGCCCGCAAGCAGAAAAATGATCTCAAAAGCCAGAAGCACAGCCATGAAAGCAACGCTTCACTGCTTACAACAGTTGCCGAGTCCAGGGGCTGCCATAACCGGGCAAAGATTCCTGTTTTAGTCAATCCCCTGGAGCACGGGAGTATTTGGCAATGGCTGAAGGGCTACGAAGCCGACCTTATTGTGAAAAAAATTCCGCTGACAGCTGCTGGGCGTGTGGATATCTGTGAAACAGCCCAGCTTTTAGCTCAAACAACTGTGGAAAACGGCAACGGCTTGGTGATTTGTCAACAGGTGAATTCTCTGACAGGAATGATTCAACCTGTGGAAAAGTTAGCAGAGTTGGCGATGACACAAGATTGGCTTTTCCACAGCGACTGTGTCCAAGGCTTTGGCAAGCTTGTTGGAGAGTGGCCTCATGGCATAACCAGCTGGTGTGCCAGCGGTCATAAAATCGGTGGGCCCAAGGGTACAGGTATATTGTATTTAGCAGCAAATGCCGGCTTTACTCCGTTACTTCCCGACATTCATCAGGAATATGGGTTTCGTAGTGGAACTGAAGACCTGCCGGGAATCGCGGCATTTACGCAGGCGGCTGTGGATAGTTTTTCTCAGCGACGAGAGCTGGATAAAAGATTTCAGGATTTTCGGCAGTCTTTTATGTCCTGTCTTCCGGATTGGCAGATTGTTGGTGAAACTTGTGGAAAAGCTGAGCTCACAACCAATCCGATAGGCAACTGCAAAACTGTGGAAAAGTCGGCGTCCTCAACTACCGGTACTTTTGAGAGCTGTTATCCCGGTGTGTGGGGAATTTTATCACCGCGGCTAGCCGGGGAAACGGTAGTCATGCAGTTATCAGCAGCGGGCATTGCCTGTTCAACTACTTCGGCTTGCAACACGCATCGTAAAATCGATCCCGCCCTTTTCCCACTGGGGCTTGATCAATCCGCTGCGCAACGGTTTTTGCGAATATCGTTGGGACCAGCGACTACGAAAGCTGAAATTGAAACCTTGATTCAGGTTCTATCAGAAATAGGCTGAGAGTTAGCCTTATAGGATGTCACCAAAAAAGAGTGCCCCTGGCAAATTAATTTTTGCGAAGGGCGCTCTTTTTTTGTTTTTATTCAGTTTCCTCAAGGACCAAATCCTGGATAGAGGCTACTTTTGATAAGTCAAAGCTGAAAATTGTCTCCAGTTCTCCCCAAGGGGCGAGCTTTTGTAGCAGGGGGGTAAAGCCGTATTTTTCATACAGTCCTTGATGATCGCTCACCAGGTAGATTTGTGAAAAGCCGGCTTCGACAGCGTAAGCGCAGACAGCTTGGCATAGCGCTCCGCTCAAACGGCGGCCTCGGTAGGCTTCATCTACAAAGACAAAGCCGATATAAGGAGAATAGTCTACATCGGGAAGGCAGTCTTTTTCTGTAAAGGTACAGTATCCGCAAATTCTCTCGTGGTCCAGCACTATAAAGACCCGCTCCCCAGGGGCGAAACGTTCTTCACGCATCCGCTGCGCTAAATGTTTTCCTGCTCCCCATGAACAGTTCTCTGCATATTCGGCAGTCGGCCACCATAATGGATCGCTTGCTTCCAATGGGATAATTTTCATTCCATGCTCCTTTTGATTTGTTATTTATAAATTAACTATAGCACAGATAATCATTAGAAAATCAGATTTAAAAAATGGCGATAGTTTTTAAAAGGAAAACCAGCAACTGATATTTTGAAGGCAGCTCTAAAGTTACCCTGCTGCTGGGCAGGGGGCAAAAGGAGTGGAAACTTTCTTTTTAGTGCGCAATGGTAGAGCCTAACCGGTCAAATCCGAATCATTCCGCAATAAGCCAGTGGCCTTCTTTGCAAAAAAAGCCCCGGGAGAGATCTGCCGTGCCCCAAAGTCAGATTAAAAATCTGGCTTGTCGCGGGGAATACAGACTTCCGAAGCTTTGTGGAAGCAATTTTAATGGGATAGGATAGTCGCTTAATTGGTTCGTTGTAAAATCACGCGCGTCAGACGATCCAATTCGCTGCGGGTATCTTTTGGGTCATCAGGCAATTTAGCGATGGCTTTTAAGGCTTTGGTCGTATAATTGGTGGCCATCTGCTGGGCTCGTTGGACACCTTTGAAATGTTGAACCAAACGATAGACTTCTTGGGTATCGGCAGTGGTCATTTGCTCCTTTTTCTCCAGCAGGGGCGCCAGCTGATGGTACCCGTGCTCTAGTGCCAGTAGCAGTGGCAAAGAATAGACCCCTTGGCGCACATCCTCCAAGACGGGCTTGCCAATCTGCTGAGCGGGTTGGCTATAGTCGAGGATGTCATCAATAATCTGAAAGGCAATGCCGATGTTCAGGCCAATCTGGGCGCAGTCCCTGGCGAATTTTTCAGAGGCACCGCTTTCCAGAGGACCAACTGTGCAGCTGAGAGCGAAAAGTTCGGCAGTCTTGCCGGAGATATTGTCCAAATACTGATCAACCGTCATACGCATGTCGTAACGCCGGTCCATTTGGCCCAGCTCGCCATTTAGAATTTTTTCCATGCTGCGGGAGTTCAACTGCAGACTGCGCAGAGAGCCGGCATAATCTGCCAGTAGTTTGAAACAGCAGACAAAGAGATAGTCACCGGCATAAACCGCTACATCGTTACCAAAACTGGCCGCAATGGTGGGCAAGTTGCGGCGCAGATCAGATTCGTCTACGATGTCGTCATGAATCAGGGTAGCTGTGTGAAGCATCTCGATCGAAGCGGCTAATGCCACGGCTTTTTGGCGATCTTGATCGGGGCCGAAGCGAGAAAACAACAGTTGATACGCTGGCCGCAGCAATTTTCCGCCGGCATGGATCATTTCCATCACGGCTTTTTCTACTGGTTTGTTTTTCAATTTGATACTGTCTTCCATCAGAGTCAAGGTTTGAGCCAACTCCGGTGCAAGATCAGGATAATCCTGCCAGAGGGGATGAAGTTTCATGGGAAATCTCCTTTATTGTAAAGAAAGTCGAAGGGCTGCCGCCGTTTTCAGGAAACACCCCGGCAGCTCACGGTGAGAAAAAGTTAATTCAGGTGCCAATGTTCTTTTTTGTCCCGCTGTTCGTAATCCAGCCGGAAGCGACGCAGGGTATCTACCCGTACGAGTAAAAAGTTGGCGGCAATGCCGATGGCGATCCCTGATAGGATGCCTAGAAAACTCAGAATTGGCAAGTATAGCATCACGGTAGCGGAGCCGGCGATCATTGAGGCGGTCACCAATTGTCCCACGTTGTGTAGAAAACCACCGGCTGCACTAATGCCGATAATGCTTACCCGCTTAGGACCCAACGCTTTTATTAGCAGCATCCCGAAGTAGCTGAGCATAGCACCGCTCATACTGTAAAGAAAAGTCGAAACCGTTCCTCCCAGTAAGGTAGTCAGAATTAAACGCAACCAGACCAACAGAAAGCTCTCTTTTTTTGGCATAGTGAACAATGCGATGATGGTGATTAGGTTGGGTAATCCCAGCTTGGCGCCGGGTGCAAAACCAAAAGGATAGGGGATCATATTTTCAATCAGCCCAATGACGACTCCTTGAGCCACCAGTAGTGAAATGAAGATCAAACGTCGATTTTTGTTCATTGTAATCGTTGATGACAATCGCTGATTAGCTGTTTCAAAAAATACAAAAGCCGTTTTTGAGATGAAATAGCAATCAGTAGATTAAATTGTCATCGGCACCTCCCGTCTGATCTTTGATTTCCACCACGAGTTTGTGGGGGAGACAGACGATGGTTTGCCCGTCTTTGTAAATCCAACCTTGACGGACGCAGACCTGGTCGCCACAGCTGGCTTCTTTGATGCGCACGGCACCGTCTTTGAATTCCAATAGATTATAATCTCCATCGGGATCCTCGTAACGATACGTAGTCGATTCTGCTCCTTGTTTTAGCACCCAGCGTTTTTGTTCCACACCGTCTACCCGCAGAATAGCGATTTTTTGTCTTTCAGCGGAAGTGCCGTCATCTTTGACGATAGGATCTGGACGTGTCAGGCCAAATATCACTAGGGGAAGAAAACTCAGCAGTATCAGTAGGAGAATGATGGGAACATCCCAGGGCTTCAGGCGGCTTCTTTTGGCGAACTCTTTGAATTTCATGCCGGCTGACACCTCTCTTATATATAATAGTAAATAAATAATTTTTCTGGTGCAAGATTGAGTAAATTTTGTCAGCAGTACCTAACAAATAGTCATTGCTAATCTCTCATATTCTAGCACAGCCGAGAAAAAAAGTAAGGTTCGTGAAATGAACGAGGGTTGAAAAATGACTAACGTCCATCGGAAAATAAAAGAAAATCCTAGGCGCGGGCCTAGGATTTTAGTATTTAGTTGGCTCAGCTGTTGTCCCGGCCGTAGCGAGCTTTCGGTTTCCCGTACCACCAACCGCCAAGTTTGCGTTGGATCCAAGGAATTACCCAACGGTCAAGACCGATTGCACGACCGGAGCCGTTCATCAAGGCAAAGGCAACTGGAATGAACCACAAGTTAATCCAGTAGAACATCCCTGACATACAGAACATCACTACCAGAATGATTGTTGTCCCACTCATCAACCAAGTGAAAAGACCAGCCATCAGACACAAAGCAATACCGATTTCCACAAAGACCATGAATTTCTGGAAGAACATTGCAACGTCCATGTTTGGCATGAAGACTTTCATGATAGAAGAGAACCAGTTAGGGGCTTTATCCAAGACAGCCATCGGTTCTTCCCCATAAGCATAGCTCAAACCAAAGTGAGCTGCATGAGCTGCCGCTTCGCCTGCTCCGCTTGCCGCTGCTTCACCGGCGCCACTGGCAGCAGAAGCCGCATCGACAGTGGAAGAAGCCACAGTTGCAGAAGCACCGCCGACTGCATCGGCTGCTGAAGAGCCGGTAGTTGCCGCTCCGCTAGCTGCATAATCCCAAGTCCATGGGAAAACGGAATTACCAGTAAACCAAGAACCTTCACCAAACCAAGTGCTTGGTTTCAGGACTTCGCCGTTACCGACGATTTTCTTGAAGGCTTCAATAAACCACACCAAACCGTAGAAGATTCGCAGTGGTACAGACCACAAAACGTTGCCATAACGAGAGGAATGGCCGCGAGTTACGTTACGATCGTCTTTGATGTGGAAGAATTCGTGCATCATGTATTGGAACATGTAGTAACCAGAGCGGATATCAAAGAAGTATTTCAAGTTGACAATGTGTTTCATAATCATTGCCAAGAAACCGCTCAAGTGGATCTTACCGAAGAGTTCTGCAACGCCCCATTTGGAACCAACAGAAACCATGAACCCTTGGTAATTGGATTTGAATTTGTGTTTTTCACCGTCGCCTTTAATAGCAGAAACGATGTTGGCTGCGGCACAGTGACCGGTTTGTTCAGCCGCCTGTACAATTTGTGGTGTTGGTGTATTTGGTTGTTCTTCATAATATACCTGGTCACCAATGATGTAGATGTTTTTGTCTTCATAGCCTTTTGCTTCCATATATTCATTGGCTACCAGACGTTGGCCGCGAGCTGCTTCCAAACCGAAGTCAGCAGCATCGGAAGTCGCTTTGACACCAGCAGTCCAAATCAAAGTGTAAGTCGGAATGACGCTGCCGTCTTTCAATTTGATGTGGTCTTCGTCCACTTCAACGATTGGTGAGTTCAATACCAACTCTACATTTTTCTTTTCCAGGTAACGAACGGCTTTGTCAGCGTCGTTTCGGTTTAACATGTTCAAGATCGTTGGCAATGCTTCAACGACTTTCAATGTGAAATCGGCTGGGTCCAATTTGTAATCAGCTGCTAGGCGGTCTTTCCATTCAATAAGTTCGCCTACCATTTCGATCCCGGTAAAGCCGGAACCACAGACAACAAAAGTCAGCATCGCTTTGCGTTTTGCAGCATCTGGTTCCAGTGCGGCAAGAGCAACTGTCCGCTCGATGTGTTCGCGGATACGAACAGAATCTTCAAATGACCAGAGAGTGAAGCCGTGTTCTTTGACGCCCGGTGTGCCGAAGTCATTTGGTTCGCCACCCATTCCTAATACGAGGTAGTCAAAGTCATAAGTGCCTTGTTTCGTGATGATTTTTTTGCTTTCTTTGTCGATTCCGGTAACGGTGTCTGTTACCAGTTTGACGTTCTTTTTACGAGAAAACAGACGTTGCAAGTCGTATTGGATAGCAGTCGGTTCGACCCGGCCCCCCGCTACTTCGTGCAGTTCTGTCATCATGGTGTGGTAAGAATGACGATCGATTAAAGTGATTTGGACATCTTGGTCCTTTTTCAACTTTTTCGCCATGAACTTGGTAGCCGATACTCCGGCATACCCGGCACCGACAACGACAATGTTCTTTGTTGCCATTGAAAATCGCTCCTTCAAAATAAGTATGGTGAGGGCTCTCGCTTTCAACTCCTCCCTAGCATCCCCGCAACTGACAGGCAAATCACCCTTAAGCGCAGCGGTATTTTGGGGGAAGTGAACACGGTAGACCTCGGAATTGATAATACGGAATAAAAAAACGGATTGATAATGATTACACAATCTACACTATTATATAGAGAAAAGGTGGATTTGTCTAACACTCTGGCCGAGAAAATGAACGGATTTTCAAAGTTTTTTTAATGTAAGGGTAGACCATTATTTTTATAGACGGTAACAGGCTTTTTCTACTACAAAAAGGAGTAAAACTTATTGTAACCGTTATTAATAACGAAATTTGTGAAGCTTTTTAGAGGTGCCGGGGCAATTTGGTCTGTATCTTTTGCCGATTGAGACTTTCCCGCAGAGAAAAAAACAAAGTAAGCAGAACGACTTTTTTGAGGATGATTTCACAATCTATGTCAAAAGTTACTCAAACTATCGGAAATCCTACCAAAAAATACACAAGTTAAGAGGCTGTTGTTTCTTTTGTCACAAACAGAGTTATTTTAATGAGCATATCGAAAAGATAACGACAGCACAGATGATGAAAAAAAACGCAGGTTTGAGAGACAAATGAAAGGGTTTTTCAGCAGATGATAATATAAAAAGCAGTTGATCTGATGATATTTGGCGCTTTTTGCTGAAAAGTGTCGTGAAACAGACAACCAGACCATTTCTCTTCTCCATAAAGTTGTTATCATTGCTGTTGACATCTCGCGAAAAAAAACTAAAATGTTAAGTGTGTCACAAACTGACAAAACATATTTGAAAAGGGGAACCACAAAAATGAAATCAAAAAAATTGGTCGCTGGGTTTACAATGTTGGCTTTTTCTGCCTTGGTTTTAGGAGCTTGTAGCTCAGACAACAAAGATACTGCGAACTCTTCATCTTCTGCAGCAGCTTCCAGCCAAACAACGGCTTCATCTGCAGCGACTTCTGAATCTTCTGCAGCCGAAGTGACTTACACTGCTGGCGAAGCAATGCAAGATGGCACTTACAAATTGGAAGAAAAGAACTACTCTAACGGCTACCGCGTGACTTTTGAAATGACAGTTAAAGACGGTAAAATCACAGAATCTAAATACGACAACATCAACGAAGAGGGCAAATCAAAAGCAGACGACGCCGACTACGAAAAGAACATGAAAGACAAAGCCGGTATCGGACCAAAAGAATACATCGAAAAATTCAATACTGAATTGGTGGCAAAACAAAGCCCAACAGCAATCGATGTTGTCACTGGTGCGACTCACTCTTTTGAATCTTTCCAAAACTATGCACAACAATTGATCCAAGCAGCTCAAGCTGGCAAAACTGACACTATCGAAATCGACAATGGTGCGAAATTGCAAGATGGCACATACTCATTGAAAGAAAAAAATGATTCCAATGGCTACCATGTAACTTTCTCAATCGTTGTTAAAGACGGTAAAATTACTGAATCCAAGTATGACAATGTCAATGCTGATGGCAAATCAAAAGCAGACGACACTGACTACGAAACTAACATGAAAGACAAAGCCGGCATTGGACCAAAAGAATATATCGCACAATTCAACGAAGGTTTTGTTAAAGCAATGGGCGAAGAAGACGGCTCACCTGCTAACATGGACGTTGTCACTGGTGCAACTCACAGCTTCCACAGCTTCGTGATCTACGCTGAACAATTGATCAACGCTGCTGAAAAAGGGGACACTGCTGAAATCACTGTTGACAACTTTGTAGCAGCTAAATAAGCAATCTGCCCTGCTGATTTTAAAAACAATCAGAGTTTACAAAAAGAACCTGATTGTTGTGAAGCAGATCGTTCACAAAAATACTAAAAGCAAAGCTCTGGAGCTTGTCGACAGCAATCGTTGGCAGGCTCTGGCGCTTTTTTTGTTGGACTGTTAACCAGGGGGAAGGCTTCAATGGGTACTGAGGATTCGTAGCCGTTTCACTCTTTTTGTGAAGAGCTGATCACTAATAGAAAATCTTGTCCGGAAAATTGACGAAAAGGCTGCTTTTTGTTTTTTTAAAAGAAGGCCACAAAGGCTGTTTTTCTTGCTAGGTGCTGAGAGAATAAGGATTGTCTAAAGAATGGCAGTGAAAAGTTTTTTGGGGGGTTCGTTATCGTTTTTGTTGACATATTCACAAAACCCACTAAAATAAAAGAATAGTGTCCGAATCAGATGGGAACGCTAGCATATGAATAGTGGAAAAGGGGAAAATCAATATGAAATCGAAGAAATTTGTGACGGCTTTTACGGCACTGGCATTTTCAGCAGTGATCTTGGGTGCCTGCAGTCCTGACAGCAACTCCGGTTCAGGCTCAAGCTCATCAACGGCAGCATCTTCCAGCCAAACAGAAACAACCGCGTCATCTGCAGCAGCAAATGCTGATGTGAAAATCGCAGACGGCAAAACTACAGATGTAACTGTACCAGCTGAAGGAACGATCTACATGCGTCAACTGTACGCTGCACCACACGGCGACAAATCTTTTGCAGTAGTCAACGTAACGATGAATGGCGACAAAATCTTGTCTGCCCGCATCGATGAATTCCAATATGTAGAAAAATCCGCTGACTGGAAAGCTGTTCCAAATGGCGACGGCGCATTCGGTGAATCTTTCCCAAGCGGCACAATCTTGGTGGGCAAAGTTGAAAATAGCGACGCTTACTCTGCAATGATGAAAGAAAACGGTGGCGCAACGCAAACTTGGAGTGAAAACATCAGCGCAATCACTGATTTTGTCAAAGGCAAAACAGCGGCTGATCTGGATACTGAAATCGCTAAAATCGCAGACGATGGCAAAAATGTCGCTGACGTAGTATCTGGCGCAACTTTCAGTGATACTCGTGGCTACCTGCAAGCAATCGCGGATGCCGCTACTTCTGGTCTGGTTTCAGTTGGTGAAAAAACTGAGAACAGCGACTTGAAAGAAGCTATGATCTTGGGCGCACCCCACGGCGACAAATCTTTCGCTGTAGCGACTGTAGCAATGGACGGCGATAAAGTAGCAGCAACCTTTGTAGATGAATTCCAATTCACAGATCCTGCTGACTTTGGTGGCGTTCCAAACTCCAACGGCGCATTTGGCGAAGGCATCAAAGACGGCCAAGTTTTGGCTTCTAAATTGGCTAACAACGAAGCTTACTCTGCAATGATGAAAGACCACGCAAAAGCAACTCAGACATGGGAAGAAAACGTGGATGCCATCGACGCATTTGTTAAGGGCAAAACAGTTGCTGAAATCGAAGAAGCAGCTGGCAAGATTGACTCAGAAGGTAAAAATGTCGCGGATGTTGTATCCGGTGCTACATTCACAGATTCTAAAGGCTACTTGCAATTGATCGTCGATGCTGCCAAAAAAGCAGCTGAATAAGCGCGAGTCAATCACTCATTGAAATAGTGTTCTGCAATCACGCCTTTGTCCTCAGCGACAAAGGCGTTTTGCATTTTTTTTGCAAAAAAGCTAACGGCCAGAAGCAATGGTTTAACAAAAATGATAGAAGAGAGGACAAGCAGAAGGGGTCGCTGTTTTCTCAGACTGGGATTTTGTTTAGAAACTGTCAAAAAAAGCAGTAATCGTACCAAAAAAGCGGCAATCCATGCTATGATAACAACGGTCGCCAGTAGTTTAAGGGAGTCTTTGAAAATGGTAAAAACCACGAATAAGACACGAAGGAAAGTAGCTGCAATTGGCGGTGAACAAAGGCAGTTGTTTAGGAACTGCTGTTTATACAGAAAAGAGGATCTGCATGAGAAGAAACAAAAAACAATGGCTCGGTGGGCTGATGATGGCGCTCTTGCTTCTTTTGGTGGCAACCGGCTGTAGTACCGGTACCAAAGAAGAAACAGTGAAAATGCGAGAGGAACCTTATTATCAGGAAAAATTCCTGATGGGGACGTATGTACGAATCAGAATCTATGATGACGGCAAGGAAGCAGCCATGAAACCGGCGTTTGAACGGATTCAAGAGCTGGCGGATAAAATTACCATCAACCAAAAGGGCTCTGAAATTGATGCTATCAATGCCAAGGCCGGCGTGGAACCAGTGAAAGTGTCCGATGATATTTACTCGTTGTTGAAGACGGCTTATAAATACAGCCAAGAAACCAATGAAGCATTCAATATGACCATCGGAGCAGTTACCCAGTTGTGGCGGATTGGTTTTGATGACGCCAGAAAACCGGCGCAGTCGGAAATTGATGAAGCGCTGAAACACATTGATTACAAAAAAGTAAAATTCGATGATAAGAAAAAAACCGTCTTTTTGGAAGATAAAGATATGATTATCGACCTGGGAGCCATCGCCAAAGGATATATCACTGATGAAGCTGTCAAAGTATTAAAAGCAAATGGTGTGACGACTGCTGTAGTGGATTTGGGGGGGAATGTCTTTGTCGTAGGTCACAGCTTCCGGGGAGAGAAACAGCCATGGAATATCGGCATTCAAGATCCGAATCAATCTCGCGGGACTGTCGTAGGGACGATCAAAGAGACCAATAAAACCGTCGTGACTTCCGGAATCTACGAACGCTTCCTAGAAGTTGACGGAGTGAAGTATCATCACCTGTTCAATTCGAAAACCGGCTATCCTTTTGACAATGACATTGCCGGTGTTTCCATCGTTACCAATAAATCCATCGACGGCGACGCGTTGTCTACCTCGGTGTTTGCAATGGGAACCAAAAAGGGACTGGAATTTGTGGAAGCCATGGATGACGGCACACAAGCAATCTTTGTTAGTAAAGATGACAAAGTATACATCACTAAAGGTTTGGAAGGCAATTTCGTCATCGGGGAAGACTCCGGCTACACCATGGGGGACCGCTCGAAATTGACGGACAAAGATTGAGTCCAGCTTAAGCCGCGAAAAAGAGTTGCCTTAAGTGAAAAAAGGCTCATGGTATCCGGGCCGCCTGTCAGTTTGGCAATCTGGTAGAGCATTTTGGCTAACTGTCGAGAAATTTTTGTTGTAAACACAAGCGTGATGGGGCAGGCCGGCTTTCGGTGCTGCCCTTTTAAATAGACTGGGATTCAGCGGGTTTGAATAGCTGTTGACCGAAAGAAAGGACGTTTTGCATGTCATTATCTGCATTTTGGGAATTGGTGGAAATTCGCACGAAAATTGCCAGCTTGTTTCCCTTCATCATAGGTGTTTTATTTTCTTTGAGCTATTTTGGACAGGTTCATTGGGGGCTGACATTAATCTTTTTTGTGGGGATGTTAATCTTCGACATGACCACCACAGCAATCAATAATTTCATGGACTATCGTAAAGCCAAGTCTGAAACCTATCGTGAAACGGAAAATGTTATCGGGGTAGAGAAATTAAATGTTCGTCATGTCTCTTGGCTAATTATCGGTATGCTGGTGATTGCAGCTTTAATCGGAGGCTACCTCAGCTTTCAAACGGGCTGGCTGTTATTGCTGATGGGCTTGGTCTGCTGTTTTATTGGCGTTTTTTATACGGCAGGACCGATTCCACTGTCTCGAATGCCTTTGGGAGAAATCTTTAGCGGTTTTACGATGGGCTTAGGCATCTTTGCCATGGTGGTCTACATCAATACCTATGATTTGCGTCCCTTTTATTTGACGCTGGATCTTTTAGGTGATGGCGGCTTTGCTTTAACCGGCAACTTGTGGCAGCTGGTGGCGGTCTTTGTAGCTTCTCTACCAATGGTATTTACCATTGCTGATATCATGCTGGCCAATAATCTGCGGGACTTGGAGACAGACATCAAAAACCATCGCTATACGCTGGTTTATTACTTGGGACGAGAACAAGGAATCAAGCTGTTTGGCGGGCTGGTGTACGCGTGCTACGGGATTATTTTGCTGGGATTAGTCGTGGGCATCTACCAGTGGCCAATCCTAATCACTTGGCTGACACTGCCAAAAATTCGGCAAAATCTTGCTAATCACCGCCAAGAATTACCGGCACCCCACAGTTTTGTCTACTCTTTGAAAAATATGGTACTGTTCAACAGCAGCTATGCTTTGGGTTTATTGCTGAGCTTGTTGTGGCAATGGTTTCTGTGAGACAGCTATTAGAAAAGCAGATCATGCTGCCCGCTGTTCCACTGAGCACAAGCTTTTGAAAAGCGGGTTGCCGACACCCTTTCCGTGATAAGCAATGCGATAGTCATAGTGTCTACTTGTTAAAAATTCTAGATAAAAAATATTGCGAACCCCTTCAAGAGCTGTTACGACGGCCGAATCTTGGAGGGGTTTTTGACTGTCTTAAAGCGAGTTGAGACAGCAGCGAGCTGCGATTTTTTTAATGTAGGAAAAGCGAAAATTCAGCATCGCGAAATAGTTAAAATTCATAGGTTTTTTGAAAATATTTTATGAATTTAGATTAAAAAATAACTGTTAGAGTCGATAAATTATCGGAATGTTCGATAACAGCGGTCTTTTAATGGCGAAAAATGAGATAGAAAACCCCGGTAAAATGAAGGCGTAAAATGGTGGAGTAAAGATAAGTAAGCGCTTTTTAGAAAAGTAAAGTTTCGATAAAAAAATCAAAAAATTCGTTTTTTAATCATAAAAATGAATAACTATTGACCGTTATTCTGAATTTGCATATAATTTCCCGTAACATAAATATAAAATAAATTAAATGTTTGTGTATATTTTTGCTTTTTTTAAGAAAAAGGATGGATATCAATAAGCTTAAAACAACGTTTTTCGCTATCTAAGGAGCGCTCGTGTTTTAAGCTGAAAGTCATTGGGGAAATCCGGCTTTTTCGTATAAAAAATTGAGTGGTATCAAAGTCCGGTTGGGGAATCGGCAAATAAGATTCAGGGGTAGGAGAGAGTGCAATGGCAGTAAAGAGACAATTCAATACCGAGAAAGACGTGACGCCGCTTCCGATGCAGCACGAAAAGGCTTCAACGTTCAAAATCACCATGAACCGGATCTTTATCATCATGACAGTCCTTTTTTGGCTACTGTATGTGGCGTCCACGATTTTTGACCAGTGGACTCGGGGAAACGGCAGCTTTCAACAAGTGGTGGAGGCAGCTTTGTATATCGTCATTATGACATTATTGTGTTTTTCGGCATTTGTTTATCTAGTTTCACGAAATGGCGCATTGATTCGTTTTAAAGAGCACAAACGGGTTCCCAGAGAGTTGTTGGAAGAACATTTTGCTGAAGAAAAGTCCGCTATTACCGTGTTGGTACCTTCCTATGATGAAGAAGTCGGGGTGATACGCAAGACGATGCTGTCGGCGATGCTGCAGGAATATCCGCAGATTACAGTTCAGTTGCTGCTGGATGACAAACCGAATCCCACTACTCCTGAAGCGGCGGCCAAGTTGGCAGCTACGCAAGCTTTGCCACGAGAGCTGATGGCACTTTTGGAGGAACCGCGTGCGCGCTTTACAGCGGCTCAGGCTGCGTTTTTGGCTAAAGAAAACAAGGGGACGACAGTGTCATCCGCTGATCTGAGATTGTTAACTCAGGAATATCGCTATGGGCGTGACTGGCTCTTGCAATTGGCAGATGATGAGCCGCAAGAGGACCACGTAGATGCGTTTTTTGCAGATCAAGTCTTGCGAGAGCTGGCAAAAGAGCTGGGTTTGCAGGCACAAGCTTTGAAACAAGCAGCTGCTGCCGGTAGTGGACTGCCGATTAAAAAAGTCAGTGCCATGTACGCGCGTCTGGTTTGGCTGTTTACCGCCAAGGCCGATTATTTCCAACGAAAAGAATACGTATCCTTGTCCCATGAAGCCAATAAAGCGATGAATTTGAACTCCTATATCGATCTGATGGGTGGACGCTATCGCATCGAGCACACAGCTGTGGGGAAAGTGCTGGTAGCAGTGGCAGCGGATCAGCCAGCTGATCTGGAGATTCCCGACAGTGAATTTCTGCTGACGTTGGATGCTGATTCAGTGTTGTTACGGGAATACTGCCTGCGACTGGTTTATCTCCTGCAACAGCCGGGTAATGAACAAGTTGCCGTGACTCAGACACCTTATTCTTCTTTCCGAGGATGTCCGTCACGAATTGAGCGGATTGCCGGTGCCACCACCGACATCCAGCATATCTTGCATCAAGGAACTACTTACTATGGCGCGACTTTTTGGGTAGGGGCCAACGCAGTGATCCGCAAGAGAGCCTTGGCAGATATCGCTGAAACAGAGTCTGTAAATGGTTTTGAAATCCGTCGCTTTATCCAAGACCGGACTGTCATTGAAGATACTGAGTCCTCCGTGGATTTGGAAAAGCACAGCTGGCAGTTGGTGAATTACCCGGAAAGACTCAGTTACAGTGCTACGCCGCCAGACTTCGGTTCTCTGGTGATTCAGCGTCGTCGCTGGGCCAATGGCGGTTTATTGATCTTGCCGAAGCTGTTTGCAACGATGAAAGAACGCCGGAGACAAGGCGAACCATTGAAACTGATGGAAATCTTTTTACGAATGAACTACATGACCTCCATTGCTTGGGCCAGCTTCGGATTAATCTTTTTGTTGGCCTATCCTTTTGACGATCGTTTGTTGAGTGTCTACATCGTCTGCGCGGCACTGCCGTATTTTACAGCAATGGCGTCGGATTTACGGTATTGTCGTTACAAGCGCAAAGATATTTTCCGAATTTATGGCTTTAACTTGTTGCTGTTAGCAGTCAATACAGCCGGTGTCATCAAGAGTTTGCAACAATATCTGACTGGGGAGAAGATTCCTTTTGCCCGAACACCAAAAGTCAATGACCGGACCGCCTGTCAAAGTCTGTATCTATGGGCGCCGTTGGTCATCATCGGTTTTTCTCTTTTCACTATTTGGCGATCGCTTTCAGTCAACAACTGGCAAAATGCAGCCTTCGCCGCCTTTAATGCCATCACTTGTGCCTGGGCGCTGCTGGCTTTTGTCGGTGTCAAAGACTTACTGGTAGATCTGGTGCACAACTTTTATACATGGCTGTTTGTAGAAGTCTCACCTAAAGATAACGGCGCACAAGAAAGTGAAGGGGAAGGTCTGGATTGGCAAACAGTCCTTTATTACGGTGACACACAAGGGGAAGTGCCGTTGAAAGTGTCGCTGTCTGCGGCGTTAGATACCGAAACAGAAGAACAAGGGCAGCGTTGATTTAAGCAGTTGAGACTCTCCTGATTAAAGCAGTCAAGGGCTTGTTGGCAGGAGAGTCGATTTTTTGTCTGACTGGATAACAAAAGAGGCCGCGGCCGTTTCAGTCGAAGCGTGTTTTGCGGTGAATCGAGGAGAGATAATCAGATGATCTTGAAAAATAAAAAACGCCGCTTGTCAGTGCCCCGCTTCCTGCTGGTTCTGGCAATCTTAGTGGCAGGGGTTTTTGGCCTTCGAACATATGGGGCCGATATGGCGGCCGAGCTCGCACCAGGGAAAAAAGAAGCTTCCGATCGCAAGCCGTGGTTTGCTTCCTACGTGGATGCCACCTTGACCCCCCAATATCAGTTTGAGCAATATGAGGACAATGTGGTTTTGAGCTTTGTTGTTGCCAAATCAAATACTAAAGAAGCCAGTTGGGGCAATGCGTATTCTTTAAAACAAGCCTCTGAGGATTTGGATTTGGATCGGCGAATTGCCCGCTTGCGGCAAAATGGCAAAGATGTGATTGTTTCCTTTGGTGGATTGCTCAACGACGAATTGGCACTGGTCTATGACAACGCCGATGATCTGGCCGCCGCTTACCAGCAGGTGATCGATGCCTATCAGCTGAGCACCATTGATCTGGATTTGGAAAATGACGGTTTGACGGATCGTGAAGCTGGCAAGCGGCGAGCAGAAGCGATTGCTAAGCTTCAAAAAGACAACAAAAATCAGTTGGCAGTTTGGCTGACTTTACCAGTGATTCCCCAAGGTTTGACCAAAGACGGCACCGATACAGTGGCGGAAATGCTGGCTGCCGGTGTTGATCTGGCGGGAGTTAATCTGATGACCATGAATTTCGGTCAGGCGCGGGACGATAAAAAATCAATGGCAGAAAACGCCATTGATGCATTGAAGCAGACCCACCGGCAGTTGAAAATCTTGTATCGAGAAGCGGATATTCATTTGAGTGATGGGGCGGTTTGGCAGAAATTGGGGGCGACTCCAATGATTGGGCAAAATGATATTTCACAAGAACTCTTCACATTAGAAGATGCAGCAGTGTTGAACGAATTTGCAGTGGAAGTCGGCTTGGGCCGTGTATCCATGTGGTCAGCCAATCGGGACTTATCCTCGAATAAAAACAATGTCAATACCGGTGTCGTGTCCAATCATGCCAGCGGAGTTAAGCAAGATGGCCAAGCGTTTGCAGCCGCTCTACGTGAGGGCATGGATGGGGATATCGCAGCGAGCGCCAAAGGAAAAACGGTTTCTGATGTTAAAGAAGGCGAGTCAGACGCAGCCGATGACCCTAAGACATCGCCATATGAAATCTGGCAAGAAACAAAATCCTATTTGAAGGATACCAAAGTTGTCTGGCGGCACAATGTCTATCGTGCCAAGTGGTGGACCAAAGGAGATGCGCCCGACAGTCCGGTATTGCAAGAAAGTGAAATTCCTTGGGAGCTGGTAGGACCGGTATTAGAAGGAGAAAAACCGGTGAAACTGGCGACCTTACCTCCTGGTACCTACCCGGAATGGAACCCAGAAGAAGTCTATGACAGCGGCAAACGTATTATGTACAATGGCATAGCTTATGAATCCAAGTGGTGGAACCAAAATGAAAATCCTGAACGTTCCGGGGTTGACGATGACTTGATTCCGTGGCGAGCACTGTCACAACAGGAAATCAAAAAGATTTTGAAGCAAAAGTAAGTGTGGGAAATGAAGCAGTTGGCTGTTTAAGACATGATGTGAGAGCATGCTGGCTAGTCTGTGAAACCAACGTGAGCCTGCGTCTAAAAACAAGTCACTTCTGTTTTTTTACGGAAGTGGCTTGTTTTTTGCGGATTCCGGTTAGTGATGCTAGCAAGTAGTAGTCAATAATCGAAAAAAGCCTGGATTTGTATAAGGTATGCCAAGTGTTTTATTTTTTATGTAAGCGATTGCTTATTGGGCGTGGTGGACGTATGATAGAGACGATATTCAGTCGCTGAAAAATGTCAAAATCCGATAGGCTAAGGAGGGGCAGATGAAAAAAGAGGTTGAGGTAAATTCGCTGATATTGCTTCCGGTGTTGTTTCCTGAAGTACTGTTTCTAATTTTTGCGCTGGGGGATAATGGGTTTTCGACAGACGGCTTTATTCAGCTGTTGCTTTTTGTCTTTTTTAAAGGAGCAACAGTGTTAATCGTGGGGGAACGATTTTGTTATTATGGCAAAAATGGTTGGTCAAAAGCTGTCGGTATTGGGCGAAAAGGCGGCTCAGTCATCCGGATCAGCTGGTGGCAGGTCATTGTTCTGGCACTTCCTTGCGCTGTTTTATTGAGCCTAATTGCTTTTAACTGGGCGGCCTATCAACAGAGGCCGCTACTGTTTTATCAAGGTGAACTTGCCGCAGCTGCACTATTAGTGGCGTTTGTCTGGTATCGTGGATTGAAGAATGGTAAGAAGAACAAGTAATCCTTAAAGAAAAAGCGCCAGTTTGAAGGCACTTCTCCGGTATAGTCATAAACGGAGCTGTAGGAAAAGGGAATGTGGCAATAGTTGAGTTACCGTCCTCTGAAGCGAACAGGACCAAACGTGAGACCCCAAAAGCCGACGATCTTCCATTAAAATCAGTGGAAGATCATCGGCTTTTCATTGCTAAAAATTTCAAACACAGACTTTCCTTGGTTTCAGCAAAGGAAGTCAGCTTCATTCCCTTCGCTTGACACGTATGGGTATGTTCTCTTTTCGGACAAAGACATCAAGAGGGTCACAAATTTTCCTCATCCGGATACTTTTTATTAATTATGGTTAAACATCCGTTGTTTAACACTTGGAAATGACTTAGGTCATATTCCTTTTTTCGGCTCTCGGTTGATGATGCTCGCTGCAAAGGTTAGTGACAGGACAATTGCCACAACCCTGCTTATAGAAGCCAGCTTCGATTCTTCGAAGAATGCTGTTGCAGTTGTTGGATACGTTATGAGGTGGCTGAGAACTCAGCGTAATTTTCGCTCACCGATAGATTCCAGGCTGATTTCACCGGAATTTAGTGAAATCAGGCCTTCTTTGGTACGGACGACTAATTGGCCATCATCAGTGATTGTTTCAGCAATTCCGGAAATAACCAGACCTTGCCGGCGGAAGCTGACAGTTTGTCCCAACACAAAGGAGCGGCTGCGGTAGTCTTCCAGATAAGCTGTATCTTGGGGCAGCCCAGCCAAAAGGGTAAAGAAACGCCGCCAAATTGCCTGAATCAGTTGATTCCGAGTGATGGGCGGCTGCTTGCCATCTGCAAACAAGGAGGTAGCTTTGGCTTGTAGTTCCTGAGGGAAATCTGTTTGCGGTGTGGAAAAATTGATGCCCATGCCGATTGAAATGTGGCTGATGATACCGGATTCAATGTCAGAAGTGGCTTCTGACAAGATACCCACTAGTTTTTTACCCTCAAGATAAATATCGTTGACCCATTTAATCTCACATTCCTTGCCGGTCAAGTCAGCGATGGCATCACAAACTGCCACCGCCGCCAGCAGAGTATATTGAGGCAAATCGTCAAAAGGATGGTTAGGATTCAACAGCAATGTCATGTAGATTCCCTGACCTTTAGGGGAGAAAAAGGGACGCCCGAACCGGCCATGCCCACCAGTTTGGGCCTCGGTGATGAACAATCGTGGGGCGCTGCGACCGTCGGCAACGGCTTTTTTAGCTTCAATCATGGTCGACTCACTGGTATCTGTGATTTCAACTGCCAAATCAGAGGGCAATCCACCGGGAGTCAGCGTAGAAGAACGTGCTCCGGATGTTACGGGTCCTGTTTCATCTGTTTCATCTACTGGCTGGATATCTGCAAGAACATCAACTTCCGCAAGTCGCCCGACAATTTTATCATTTGAGACTGCCAGTGATACAGGTTTCAAATAACCTAGAATCTCGCTGGCATCCAGTACATCAGAAGGAAGATAACGGTAACCGCTGGCGGTATGTTCGAAGCGCCAACCTTCTTTTTCCAGCTCGCGGATGGCTTTCCAGACAGCAGTGCGGGAGACTTGCAGCTCCTGTGCTAGTTTTTCGCCGGAAAAAATGGCGGCGGTGTGCTTCATCAATGCTAAAACTTGATCTTTGACTGCCATGATGTTGCTCCATTCTTGGTAAAGTTTGTGTCCTTAGTGTAGCAAAAAAGCCCGGCAAACGCACCCTGCTGTCATCAGAACAATAGACAAAGGTATTGGTTCTCAGGCATGGTGTATCTGAATTGAGTGAAAAAAGACAGCTCGAACCAATGAGGGCTCAAAGCTGTCCAATAATATTTTCTATTTCTCGTAGCTGCCATTTTCACTAAATACAATATACACGAGTAATCCTACACCGACCAATGCACATGCAGCGCCTAAAAACGGAACGACTTTTCCCATTTCAGAGACGGTCATCAGAATCGCGCCACCAACAAAGAGAAAGCCAGCCGCAAGTAAGTTTTTCATAATAACCTCCTGACATACAAAGCTTATCGTCAGCGAATTTGTTCCTGGCAGTCGTTTCTATGGTAAATTATACAAGAGATGGTTGCTGGCAGACAACCAAACTGCCTTTAGATTAGGCTTTCTTAACGAGTCGCTTCTTTTTAAGGGCTCAGTTGAAGGACATTGCATCCAATGCGTTTAAAATTTTTTCTGATTGGTGTAGAGCAAGTTGTGTGAAATACGGACTACAAGAAAAGGACGACGTGGGGAAAAGAAATGTTGACCGAAGTGCCTGGGAATATTGTAAGAATTGTGACGATTTTTGACAGGAGGTAAAGTGATGCGATATATTCGCGGTTTTCAATTTTCCAATGAAACGACACCCAATCCCAATACGTATCCTTACAATGTGTTTAAAAACAAGACTGGTGAGCTTTTGGTGTTCGATCAGGGAATCACACTGCTTTACGGTGAAAATGGTTCGGGAAAATCGACTTTTTTGAATCTGCTGGCCAATCTACTGCAGTTACCTGGCGCCGAAAAAGTCAAAAGTTTTGATGTCCACAGTGATCGTTGGCAAGACTATCAGCAAGAGGCACTGCTGTTGTATGAAGAGGATGCTGAGGGACGCCATTACAAAATTTCTCCCGACAGTCGCTATATTAAAAGTGAAGACATTTTGTATGAGATTAAAAAAGTTCAACAAGAGGCGGTTTTGCGGGAAGGCTATCGCTATGAGCGGCGGCGTTTAGGAATGACCGCAGAAAAAGCAGCTGAGCACTTGGCGTCTTTTCGTGGTGGTTTGATGATGGAACGTTTGGCATTTGCGCAGGAAAAATACTCCAATGGCGAGACCTCACTGCAAGTGTTTGAAGATTATCTGGTGCCAGACAGCTTGATTTTACTAGACGAGCCGGAGATCTCCTTGTCACCGGAAAATCAGCTGAAACTGGCGGATAAAATCAACCAGTGCGCTTACCGGATGAACAGTCAGTTTGTCATCGCTACGCATTCGCCGCTGCTTTTAGGCAAACTGGAAGGAACCATCTATAACTTCAGTAAGCCTTCACTCGTAGTGGCTCGCTGGCAGGAGCTGCCGGTGGTGCAGTTATACGGAGAATTTTTCCAGAAGCACTATCGGGTAGATGAAGAATAGACGCTGAAAAACCACCTCATTTGCCCGATAGGATGAGGTGGTTTTTCAGTAGCAGAGCTGCCGGGTTCTAAGGCCTATTTCACCGCAGCAGCATTCAAATAGCCAATCCAACTGCCACCGGGAGTGTACAAAGAATAGTACAGGCTACCGTTGAAATGGCGGTACATGGTTTTTGCTACGTAGGTTTTGTTCAAGCGATATTTCGTGTTGCCTTTGACTTTCCAATCGAAGTTTGAGTAGAGGTTGTAATTTTTACTGGTGACTTTAACTTTTTTATTGCAGGAAATGTAGTAACCTTGAGGGCCTTTGCCTTTATAGGTAGCCGCGGCATTGATGTAGCCGAGCCAGTTTTTCTTGTTATCTTGCATGGAATAGTAGGTACTGCCGTTGAAGTGGACGTATTTACCAGTGACTTTGTACGTGCGCTGTTTCAATGCTGCTGCTTTTTTGGAGACGGTCCACTTGTCAAAATTTTTGTAGCTTTGATAGTTTTTCATGACGGTAACGTAGCGGGATTCTGGCTGCCAAGCACCTTGTGCGCCGGTGGTTCGTTTGATAGCGGCAGCATTGATATATCCCATCCAGGTGCCTTTGTTGTTTTGCAGTGAGTAATAGGTGCTCCCGTTGAAATGAAGGTATTTGCCGGTAATTTTGTATGTTTTGCCCAACAATTTGGCACCATCATTTTTCACTTGCCAGTTGAAGCTGCTGTAGAGTTTGTAATTTTTAGATATGGTGGCATAGGCGCTGTCTTTTTGCCAATCTCCCTGTGCAGCAGAATTATATTTAACAGATGCTGCGTCAACGTAGCCCACATGCTGCTTTTTGTTATTTTGCAAGGCGAAGTAGTCGTGACCATTGAAATGCGTATAGCTTTCATAGATTTGTAGTGTTTGTGTTTTCCCTTGGCCCGTTTTCTGAGGGATCAGAGTAGCAACGTTGCTGAGAAGCTTGGTGCCAGCTTTGATGGTGACGTAGCCTTGTTCATCATAAGGAACACCTGCGGGACTGGCGGTTTCGTTTCCGGCAAGGGCATCATCGTTGATATAACCGATAAATTGCTTGTTTGCAGCAGTCAAGCCCCAGTATAACTCGCCTTCATCAATAAAGAAGTCGGTAGCCTTGAATGTTTCTTCTAAAATGTCTTCAGAAAAGCCGTTGAGTGTTTTGAAGGTTTCGTCAGTCCAGATTTCGTAGTCAGTCTCCAAGACGCTGAAGTAAATATTTGCGTTTTTCAATTGATTTCTAGTATACCAAGTCCCATTGATGAAAACGCTAGGTTCTTGTGCTGCTGCGGCCTGAGCGGCTTTAGGTGCTTGGAATGTTGATGGGGAGGATTCAGCGGCGGGGGCGCTTTTGGGTTCCCCTGTAAGCGCTGAACCAGACTCAGAAGAAAGCGTAGTTTCAGCAGATGGTGAAGAGACCGATTCTGTTGTGGTGCTGTCGCCAGTTGTTGCCCAAGGCGCTTCTTGTGTAACCTCACTGCTAGCTTCACCTGGAGCTGCGTCGTTTGTCTGTTCCGACGATACCAACGTCGTTTCTGTCAATTCTCCAGTGTTTGCGGTACTTGCGGAATCATTTGTGTTTGCGCTTACATTAACAGGCGTACTAACGACCAGTGCAAGACCCAATACCAACCCAATTAACCTTTTTTTCATTTTTACACCTCTTTTAATTGATAGTGAAACAAGATAAATCTAGTCTCAGACCTATCCTACCATAGTGGAAACAAAAGTTATATTCCAATTTTGCGCTTTTTTATGGTGGAAATCGACTAGCCATATACAGAAACTGCTGGATTTGATAAGATTAGGCAAATACGTGATGACCATTTGTCAGAGCGTCTGTCTACTTAGTTGACGGATCATTTCGACAGCTGTCATCAGGTCAAAATGAGGGGGTTTTTACCATGGAGAAAAAGCAATATGTCTGTGATAAGTGTGGCAATCAGCATTATGAGCAAGATCAGATTCAAACCACCGGTGGCAATTTTGCCAAGCTTTTCGATGTGCAGAACAAGCGCTTCATTACGATTTCTTGCACGCGCTGTGGTTATACAGAGCTTTACAAGGAGAAAACTTCATCCGGCATGAATGTTCTTGATTTTTTGATGGGTGGTTGACAACTATCGGCTAGTATCCACAGCTGTTGGGATGTAGCTTATTTCAGCCGCGACGACGGTACTGCTGAGCACAAGGAGGATGTCTATGAACCTGCAACAATGCCGCTATGTGGCGGAAATCGCAAAAGCCGGCAGTTTTTCCGAGGCGGCCAAGCGTTTGTATGTGACCCAACCCAGCCTTTCTCAAGCCATCCGCGAGTTGGAAACCGAATTGGATGCGGAGCTGTTTTTGCGTTCCAAAGCCGGCGCCCAATTGACAGAAGCAGGGCGTGATTTTCTGGTTTATGCCAAACAGATTTTGGCGCAGACTGAACAATTGCAGCGGCATTTTCAAAAAGGGATGACCCATGATTTCACAGTTTTAAGCCAGCACTATGATTTTTTGTCGACACCTTTTTTGCAGGTGGTGGCAGATTTCAAAAAAGTTTGTCTGAACTTTCAACTGGTGGAAACCACGACCAGACAGATTTTAAACGGTTTGCAGGAGTTTGAAGGGGACGTGGGAATCATGTACCTCGATGACAACAACCGCAAGATTTTAGAACGACGGTTTCAACAAGATGGCTTTTCTTTTGAAATTCTAGGAAACTTTCCAACGCAGATTTTCTTGCGGAAGGATCATCCATTAGCCGCACAAAAACAGGTCACGCGGCAACAGCTGGCAGCCTATCCACAGGTGCGCTTTCGTCAGGAAGAACAAGGCAGCGGCTATTTTGAAGAAGACCCGCTGGAGATTTCCCAAGGGGTACTGGCACCAACTCGTGAGGAGCAGCCAACCAATCTGGAGTCTATCGAAGACGCTGGCGCTGCGGTGGCTGACCTTGGAGCGAAAAAACTAGGGCCCACAAAGCGGGATTCTGATGAGCCGCTACCAACTCTTTACACCAATGATCGGGGCACATTGATGAATTTGCTGTGCCAGTCGGATGCCTATGCTTCTGGTTTGGGAATCGTGGAAGGATTCGTGAAAGAATATATCTGTTTGCGACCGTTGGCTGGCGGCATGGAACATCAGTTGATTGCTGTGTTTAATGATCGGCGGCAGCGTTCTGCCATGACGAGCGCCTTTTTGGCAGCCGTCAAAGAAAGCCTGGCCACAAATGACAACTAAAATTTTACAGGAGGCAGCCGTCATCATGGGGCTGTCTTTTTGATAACATAAAAGCTGCAAGAAAGGTTAAAGTAGCAGCCGGTCTCCATTTTTATAATGAGCTGTTCTTTTCGGAAAGTGTGGCAGACCGCTTTGTTGAGCTACTTTAATCCGACAGCCAAATGGCAGTGGTTTGGCGGTTTCGTTGTATAATAAAGGCAGCAAGTCTGGTCAAAAAGCGAGGAGGGAGGACACAGTGAAGCTAATAATCGGAAGCATTTGTCTCGTATTATTTGCGGTATTGGCAGTAGGGATTCGGCGACCGGCCATCAAGCAACTAGATGCCCAGGTGACGGAAAAAGTAGTCAGTATCCGACGACCGGCGCTCAATACGCTGATGTTTTTCTTTACTCAGCTGGGACGTTTTTCAGGTGTTTTGGTGGTCATGATTGCATTGGCGCTGATTCCGGGTTTTTGGCGAGGTGTGGTGTGGCCGGCAGCTATTTCGCTGACGGTGAGTTGGTGGGTGGCCTTTGCCTTAAAGCGCCTGTTGAAGCGACCTCGTCCTGAAGGGCAGCGATTGACAGAAGAGGAGGACCACAGTTTTCCAAGCTTTCATGCCACCTGCTCGGCAGCATTGTATCTGAGTGTGGTATTGGGTGGGACTGCGTGTTATCCTCAGCTGACAGGGTGGTTCGTCGTGGCTGCAGTCGGAATCGCGGGGATGATTGGCTTTTCTCGGATTTACTTGGGAATCCATTTTTTGACGGATATTTTGGGTGGTTGGTTGTTTGGGACCGGTATCACCTTGCTGGTTTGGGCAGCTTTTCAGTCAATTGTTAAGTGAAGCAAAACTGAAAGTGAACGGCCGTAGTTTTGCTTTGCGGGAAAAATTTAGGCTATCTGGCAGCCTGTTACGTGGATTCCAATTAAAAGCTGGTTGGTTGTAAAAACTTTTTGTGGATTGAAAAATTTAGAATCAAAACGTATGACATGAACGTGTTTCCGTCTGTTCATGTCATACGTTTTTTTATTTGTTCAATTGGCTGGCTGGTATTTTTGTGGGGTAAGGAGTGAAGCTTTTCTCAGTGTTTCTCAAAGAGCGGCTTAAAAAAATCTTACGAAATTCTTTGAGGGGTGCCAGAGAGAGAGTTAAGAATAACGGTTAATTTTTTAAAAGGAGCAACTGAAACGGCAGCTTTAAAAGCGATAGTGAAAAAGTTGTCAACGGGGGATTGTTTGTGATTAATTGTTCATAAATTTGAAAACCAGTACTATACCTTGAAAAAAGCCTTTAAAGTACACAAACGCCCTGTTATACTGGTAGCGTTTTCTGTACTAACTAAATTATTTTCTGTTATAGATAAGATTATGAGGTTTAACGATTAGATAACAAAGAAAATAATGAGTGAACCCTGCTGAGGGTTGCGTTTTCAATAACGAGCCCTTACAATGAGCAGGTAAACAAATTAGAATGATTTTAAAGGAGAACTGACTGTGCCTACTACAACAATGGAAAAACCTGTAACAGACACACCCATCAACCCATGGGATGGCTTCAAGGGAGAACGTTGGAAAACTGAAGTCAATACCCTGGATTTTATCAAAGCCAACTACACTGAATATACCGGCGATGACAGCTTTTTAGCACCCGCTGCGGCCTCCACTGAAAAATTGTGGGACAAGCTGCAAGAGCTCTTTGAAGTCCAACACAAACAAAACGGCGTTTACGATATGGATAATAATATTCCAGCAGGGATTACTTCCCATGCGCCTGGTTACTTGATTAAAGAAGAAGAAAAAATCGTGGGCTTGCAGACAGATGTGCCATTGAAACAAGCATTTATGCCTTTTGGTGGAATCAATATGGCCAACAATGCCCTGAAATCAAACGGATATGAAATCGATGACGACATGAGCTTCATCTTCAGCAAATGGCGTAAGACCCACAATCAGGGGGTATTTGATGTTTATACCGACGAAATGCGGGCAGCTCGCAAAAACAAGATTATTACTGGTTTGCCAGATGCATACGGTCGTGGCCGCATCATCGGTGACTACCGCCGAATCGCATTGTATGGCATTGATTTTTTGATTGGTGAAAAGAAAAAAGACCTGAAACTTGTCGGCAACAAAGTCATGACCAATGACGTTGTGCAGCTGCGGGAAGAAGTTTCTGAACAAATCCGAGCATTGATGGAAATGAAAGAAATGGCCCAAGGTTACGGCTGCGACATCTCAAAACCGGCTGCCAACGCCCAAGAAGCGATTCAATGGCTGTACTTCGGCTATCTGGCTGCTATTAAATCACAAAATGGGGCGGCTATGTCTATCGGACGGGTTTCAGCATTTTTGGATATCTATATTCAACGGGATCTGCAACTGGGTTTGATTACTGAAACTGATGCACAGGAATTGATTGATCACTTGATTATGAAGTTGCGGATGGTGAAATATGCCCGTACGCCTGAATACAACCAATTGTTCTCCGGCTACCCAATCTGGGCGACCTTGTCCATTGCCGGCATGAACATGGACGGCTCTTCCATGGTGACTAAGAGTGATTTCCGAATTCTCCACACGTTGACCAATATGGGGCCTTCTCCGGAACCAAACTTGACAGTGTTGTACTCTTCACGTTTACCGGAGGGATTTCGTACCTATGCTTCTAAAGTAGCAAAACAGTCTTCTTCTATCCAGTTGGAAAACGACGATCTTTTGCGGAAACATTGGGGATCTGACGATTGCGCTATCGCTTGTTGTGTATCGGCAACTGTAATCGGTAAAGACATGCAGTTCTTCGGTGCCCGCGCGAACTTGGCCAAAGCAGTCTTGTACGCAATCAACGGCGGTGTTGACGAAATGACTAAAGCGCAAGTTGGCCCACGCTTCCGCCCGCTTGAAGGCGAGACCATCGACTTTGATACCTTCATGCAAAGCTACAAAGACGTATTGGATTGGTTGGCAGAGTTATATGTGAACACATTGAACGTGATTCACTACATGCACGACAAATATGCCTACGAAGCCCCACAACTGGCATTGATGGATACGGATTTGAAGCGGACCTTTGCGACTGGGATCGCTGGGATCTCCCATGCGACTGACTCAATCATGGCAATCAAACACGGCAATGTAAAAGTTGTTCGGGACGAAAATGGTCTGGCAGTAGACTACATCCCGCAAAATGAATTCCCAACTTACGGAAACGATAACGATGAAGCGGATGAAATGGCCAACTGGATTTTGGAATACTTCATGGGCCAAATCAAACGTCAGCACACTTACCGTAACTCGACACCAACATTGAGCTTGTTGACAATCACGTCTAACGTGGTTTACGGTAAAAATACCGGGAATACACCAGACGGCCGCCGTGCGGGTAAACCATTGGCTCCAGGTGCAAATCCTTCTTACCAAGACGGTCAATTCTTGGGTGAGAAAAACGGCCTGTTGGCTTCATTGAACTCCACCGCTAAATTGAACTATTCTTGCGCACAAGACGGAATCTCTGACACGCAAACCATCAATCCGGGAGCACTGGGCCGGACAGATGACGAAGAAATGCAAATCAACAACCTGAAAAATGTGTTGGACGGCTACTTCGATCGTGGCGGTTACCACTTGAACGTCAATGTCTTTGGCCGGGAACTGTTGGAAGAAATGGATCGCGACATCGACAATCCAAAATATGCCAACTTTACTATCCGTGTTTCTGGCTATGCCGTGAAATTCCGCGATTTGACGCCGGAACAACGCCGTGACGTAATCAGCCGGACAGACCACTCTTCTTTGTAAGAGACAACAGAACTATCGACTAGCTGAAGACAGCATTGGCTTTCCGCCAGGTTTAGTTAGAATCGGGTAAAAGGTCCGCTGTAACGGACTATTTATTAATCAGAAGATTGTTCCGCCCTCGCTACCCATCGCGAGGGCGGCGTTTTTTATTGCAGCCAGCTTGCTGAACGCGGGCAGACTAACAGAATTCACCAAATAGATAAAAGAAAGGTAGTTGAAAGAGGAAGTCTGGGGAACAAACCTGGGCCGTGATTTTTGCGTTTTTCCTAAATCCGACTCTTTTAATGGGTGAAAGTTTGTTTTTGGCGGCAGAAGGTCGTATCCTCAAGCTAAGTAGGCGGCTGGTAACGGGGCAGTCGCAAAGGAGGGCAAACAGATGGATCTATTTCAAAAAATCGGTGAAGGCACCGGCGCATTGATTGGCGGTGGCATCAGTAGTGTTGTAAACCTGGTGGCAGAAGTGACTGACGCACAGGTGTTGCGGGAAGCAGGCCAAGAAATCTTTGACGGCAACAAGCAAGCCGGCCGGACAGCCGGTCGTGCTGTGGATGGTCTGGCAGAAGCAGCTCACGGCTTTTTCAGTAAAGACGATCGACAGCTGACAGACGGGAAGGACAAGCTGGCAGACGTGGCTCGTACCGCTGTCGATAGCGTGAAAAACACGGTGGATTTTGCGGCTAAACAAGTAAATGAAGCCTATGAAGGCGGCAAAGAAATGGACGGCAAGCGCCTGCTGAAAGTCGCCCGCAATACCGGCAAAGCCCTGGTAGTCTCTGCTGCGGTAGTCAGTGTAATGCAAGTCGGTAAACTGACAAAAATCAAACTGTAAAAAAGTATTGAAGACAGACCTTAGCAAATAGCTGTGACAATCTTTGTGTCAAGTTCCCAGAAACAATGTTGCCCTAGGCGTACAGAGGGGTGAATTATGCTGGATTCCCTTGATGAAATAAAAGTTAGTCTGTGTTTGAGCCGATTTTTAACAATGAAAAGAGAAGTCACTTCCATTAAAAACAGTGGAAGTGACTTCTCTTTTGTTTGTGGCTCACGGTTGGTTCTGGTCGCTTCAAAGGAGGTTGGCTAGGCGATTATCACAGCTGCGCTCCTGTATTTTTCTTAGCAGTCACCTTAGCTTGCCGCAGTTTCAAATGGGTATTTTCTATCAAGTCGCCAAAGCATCAAACGCCGGGGCGACGATTTGCCAGACTTTTTCAAATTCCTCTTGAAAATTTTCATTCCAGCGCTCGGCATAAGCGGGTGCCGAAAAGTACATAAACGCCAACAAAATTCCTTCAGTGAAAGCAGCCGATTTCCCGGTGGCGGCCATGAAACTTTCGCCAAGAGCCAAATTGTGGGCACGATAAAGTTCGGCATCGTTGCCGATATAAGTGGTATACAAAGCAAACATCCGGGGGTCGGCTATTTTTGCGTCCTTTTTGCGGCTTGCCAAAAGCCATAGCCAATCATGAGCCGTCTCTTTTACAGATTGTCCGGCAAGTGCTTGATAGGAAAAAAGATCGCTCAGCTGATTTTCTAACCAGTCGAGGGCCAGCTGGGACCAGAGCGCTTTTTTACTAGGAAAATATTTGTATAAGGCGGCGTGACTGACACCTAATGCCTGGCCGACCTCACTTAGAGAAAGGTTAATCCGTTTTTCAGCTTGGACCATGTCGGCGGCAGTTTGCAATATGAGGTCTTTTGATAAATTTTTCATGGCTTCAGTATAACTTGAGTTACAAAAATTGACAAATGAAACCAAAACTTCTAAGCTGTGAAAAGTTACAAAAACAATGAAATGTAAATGAGGCGGCGCTAGCGATGAAAATGACAAAGAATACTATCTTGATTACCGGCGGGACTTCCGGTATCGGCTTGGCACTGGCACAAAAATTCCAAGAATTGGGTAATCGCGTGATTGTTACCTCGCGTCATCCAGAGGTCATTGCCCAGACCCTAGCCGAGAATCCAGGACTGATTGGCTATGAAGTGGATGTCACCAGTCTTGATAGTGTAAGGCAGCTGTTCAAAAAAGTGACGCGGGCCTATCCAGAGTTGAATATGGTCATTCACTCAGCGGGGATGATGCGAGGAGTGGACTTCTTTGATCCAGATGCGGACCTCACCAACGAGATTGAAACGAACCTTTTGGGAACGATCTACGTAGACAAACTTTTTCTGCCATGGTTGGCACAACAAAAATCAGCAGCATTGGTCAATATCAGCTCCGGCTTGTCCTATCTTGCCAGTAATGCACACCCGATTTATTCGGCAAGTAAAGCCGGAGTCAACGCCTTGACTGAAGCGCTTAGAGGGCAGGCGCGGTTTTGGGGATATAAGAATCTGCATGTAATTCAAGTCGCTCCACCGCTGATTTCAGAAACCAATCTGAATCCCACCATGCATGAAGCCGGTGACCGGAATCCTATGAATATGTCCTTGACTGCTTTTACTGCTGCAGTCATCAAAGGGATTGCCAAAGAAAAAGCAATCATCAATCCCGGTCCCAGCAAGCTGCTCTACGTCTTGAGCAGAATTTTACCGCAATCACTGTGCTCCAAGTTGACAGATAACACGCTGAAAACAGAGTTTTCTGAAAAAGCTGCAGCGGTTAAAAAGGATAACGCGAGATAATCTGTTAGCAAAAGCCAGAGTCCAGCTAAAGCAGGCTAAAAAGGCGCTTTGCTTGGCAAGAAGCCTTGCTACTGCTAACAAGGCTGCTTGGTGGCATTCAGTGTTTCGAGTGACTTTGCAGAAATGTTCGCAAAGTCACTACCAGACCCCAAAGCGAAAAACCAGCTTGCCAAAAACTGGATTTTAAAGAGCTGCACTGATAAACAATGGGAAAAGCAAGGGAAACGCAGGAATAGCTATTGTTTCTGGCAGGAAAGACAGCGTCATTTTTTCCGTTATAACACAGAAGGGCTAACTAAAATTTGTGAAAATTTAATATTTCAAATCAGCAGTGTTTTCTGAAAAGAAATGCTGCTTTTTTGCAAAAAAATACATTGAGAATCATTCTCATCGTATTGAATAATGCCACCTGCTTTTTTGTCAGTGGTGTTGTGACGTAAGGGAAAAACTGTACTACTATCTGTGCCTCAGGGAATTCCCTGATTGTGGTATTTAGGGATTGGCACTATGATAACGCTGTATCAAATGTGAAGTGAAACACAAGTTGACCTGCTGTTTTCCCCAAAACAATTGAAGGTGATGAAAATGCCGCAGCGGCAATGGTCCATGATGGGGACTGTGATCTTATTGAAAGTGCCGGATTTGTCGACTTCTGGGAAAGTAGCCGTAGCTTTGGCAGGAAATGAGGCAACGACCACAAAAGTTGCAAATGAAAGTTCTAAGACAACTTTCAATTGGTCGGAGCACTTATTAGATCAAGCGGGTGCTTTTTTGAAAGAAGCCGAGGAACGCTTTAGTGCAAATGATCCAGCTGCCGAACTAGGTACAGTGAACCAGCTGGCTGGGATTCGTCCGGTAGCGGTGCATCCGCAGCTGTTTGAATTGATTCAAGAAGGGGTTGCCCAGAGCTTGGCGGCTGACAGCAATCTGAATATCGCTATCGGTCCTCTTGTCCAGACCTGGCGCATCGGTTTTACTGATGCTCGGGTTCCCACCAAAGAGGAAATTCAGGACTTGGTAAAGTTGACAGATCCTCGTAAAATTCAATTGCATCCGGCTTCTCATACGGTTTTTTTGGAGGAAGCGGGGATGCGAATTGACCTGGGGGCCCTGGCGAAAGGCTATATTGCAGATGAACTGTTGGCATTGCTAAAAAGGCAAGGTGTCCCTTGGGCACTTTTGAATCTGGGCGGCAATCTGGTGGTTTATGGTCAGACTCCTTCCCAAGAGGATGGTCGTTGGCGAGTAGGCATTCAAGATCCCAATAAACCTCGCAATGAGTACCTGGAAGTGCTGGCGCTGGCGGCTACGGAGGTTCCTTATTCGGTAGTAACTTCAGGAATTTATGAGCGGCACTTGGAGCAAGGCGGCCACAGCTATCATCATATTCTGGATCCGCGGACAGGTTACCCGCAAAAAACAGATGTGGTGAGCTTGACGGTCATCTCCCGGCGCTCGATTGAAGGGGAAATTTGGACGACGCGCTTGTTTGGTAAACCCCAAGAAACGGTACTGTCAGACCTTGAAGCACAGCCAGGCATAGAAGGAATCTTGGTGGATCGTTTTGGCAATGTTCGCCATACCAGCGGCATCGCAGCGCTTTTAGCCTGAAAAAGCAGCTGCTTCCTGCACCCAATGACCAGCTTGGACTAACATAAGTGCTGCAAACCATTTTTTCACCTACAACCATGTGAACTACCTTGCAAATTATCAGAAAGAAGTGGAAGAAATGAAACATTTTATCGGGATCGTTGGGGCCAACTCAGACGAGTCTACCAACCGAAAACTTTTGGAATATATGGAAAAGCACTTTGCTGACCAAGCGGAGATCCAGCTGATGGAGATTCGAGATTTGCCAGTTTTTAACAAACCTGCAGACAAGGTATTGCCAGCAGCGGTGCAAGAAATGGCAGCGAAAATCGAAAAAAGCGATGGCGTCATCATCAGTACTCCTGAATACGACCACAGCGCACCAGCGGCTTTGATGAATGTGCTGAATTGGTTGTCTTACGGTGTGTATCCTTTTGTGGATAAGCCAGTGATGATCACAGGCGCTTCCTATGGGACCTTAGGCAGTTCTCGGGCACAGGCACATCTGCGGCAAATGCTGGATGCGCCGGAATTGAAAGCCCGCATCATGCCCAGCTCTGAATTTCTTTTGGGACATTCCTTGCAGGCTTTCGATGAAGCAGGAGAGTTGCAAGACACTGCTCAAGTTCAGCGCTTAGAAGGCTTATTTGCAGATTTCCTGCAATTTGTAGAAATCACCGGGCAGTTGAACAATACTGTCGCTGCCGACAAAGAAGCAGCGGCTCACTTCAACTGGAAAGTTGGCTGAAGCCGGTCTTTACAAAAAAAGTTGGGGACTTGAATCACTAGCCTTAAATCAGAGGATTTGAGCTGCATTCTAAAAGCCAGAGCTTGCGTTATACTTGTTAGCTGCAAATCTCTGATGATTGCAGTGAGAAAATTGCCCCAAAAAACTTTATCATAATTTGCTATTTTATCAGAAAGAAGATGTCGTTATGAAATTAGTCGGAATCGTCGGCTCCAATGCTGATTTTTCGTACAATCGGATCCTGTTGCAATACATCGCTAGTCAGTTCAATGAGCTGTTTGAACTGGAAATTATGGAAATCCGTGATATCCCGATGTTTAACCAAAGTCTGGATGCCACCAACAGTGTGCCTATCCAAAATTTAGCTAGGAAAATCATGAAAGCCGATGGGGTCATTATCGCCACACCGGAGCATAATCACTCGATTCCTGCGGGTCTGAAAAGTGTTATTGAATGGCTTTCTTTCAAAATTCATCCATTGGAAAATAAACCAGTCTTAATCGTCGGTTCTTCTTATTATGATCAGGGAACCTCCCGGGCGCAATTGCACTTGCGCCAGATTCTCGATTCGCCGGGGGTCAATGCCGTAGTGATGCCGGGCAATGAATTTCTGTTGGGAAAAGCCCCAGAAGCCTTTGACGACATGGGCAATCTAAAATCAGAAGGCACTCGCAATTTTTTAGGCGCTACTTTGGGTAAATTCGTTCAATTCATCAAAATCATGGATGCGATGGAAAAACCTGAGTACAAGATGCCGCCAGAAGATTTACACGCCACTGGCAAAATCGCCACTACAATTGAAGGCGTTGATATGGCCGCTGAAGATTGGTTGGAGCAAGCCTCTGACAAGGTGGGTGCTGTCATCGGCAACACTTATGTCAAATTGGATCGGGGCTTGTTGACAGTAGATCAGCTGAATTGGTTTTTGAATTCAATGCCATTAGAGTTGACTTATGCTGATAGCAACAATCAATTCTTATACTACAATCACAATGCGCCAGCCGAAGAAATGCTGGCCAAACGTCAGCCAGGCCAAGTGGGGAATCCTTTAGCCAACTGTCACCCGCCAAAAGCCTACAAAAATGTGGAATGGGTCATCCAACAGTTGCGTAGCGGCAATCAGGACATCGTGCGGGTACATGTACCTAACCACGGACCTGATAAATTTGTGGTTCACAATTATCAATCAATCCACGATGAAAACGGCGAGTATGCCGGAATCAATGAATACATTTTGGATTTGAAACCATGGGTAGACTGGTACTTGCAGCAAACCCGCCAACAGCTGGTAGCCGCTGATGGAACCGTCGTACCAACACCAACTGCCGGTGGCAATGTGGATGGTGTCTCTGGGGCATCTGAAAAAGCCGCTGCCCCTGCTCCGGCAAGCGCCGCAGTCGATGCCGTCTCCGGCGCATCAGAAAAACCTGCAACTGTTCCCGCTCCAAGTGCAACTGTCGATGGGGTATCGGGTGCATCAGAAAAACCAGCGTCGGTAGCTCCTGTCAGCGTTCCGGCCCCACAAGCCGCAGCCGGCAGTGTGGATGCCGTCTCCGGGGCCTCGGAAAAGGGCTGAAGCCTGCAAAACGTTAAGCACTAAATTTACGAGATGAACAGCAAATCTAAATAATTAAGCACCTCCGAAAATCAGACGTGAAAATCTGGGCTTCAGAGGTGCCTTTTTTTATTGCTATAAACCGACAGCGAGGTAAACATTGCTGATTTGATTTAAGGTATTTAGCGTAATTAGCGGAGTTGATTTTGAAAACTGTCAGTAGCTCCTGACCAGCGCTGTCCCAGCTGGTGAGTCAGGTGCAAGGCATCCAGAAGTTTCATGGTCTGGTGTTCCAACAAGTCTTCAATGCTGCGGGGCTGATTATAAAAGGCGGGCATCGGTGGTAAAATACGGGCGCCCAGCCGGGAAAGCTTAGTGAGGTTCTCCAGATGGATTGTACTCAGTGGTGTTTCCCGTGGAACCAGAATCAGTGGTCGCTGCTCCTTTAAGGCGACATCAGCTGTTCGAGTGATGAGGTTATCGGCAAAGCCACAGGCGATGGCAGCACAAGTTTTCATGCTGGCGGGAACGATGACTGTTGCATCAATGGGATAAGAGCCGCTGGCGACAGCTGCACTTTGCTCGTTTTCATCATAGAGGACATCGCACAAACAGCCGACTTCTTCTGGGGTCAGTTGCGTTTCCAACCGTAGATTTTCTTTGGCCCAATGGCTGAGGATACCGTGGACTTCCACATCTGGCATCGCTTGAAGTGCTTGCAACAAACGCACTCCGTAAAGACTACCGGAAGCACCAGTCATGGCAACTAAAATTCGTTTTTTTGTCATAGTCAACGCCTCATTTCAAGTATTCCTGCCAATCCGAAACTTCCAGAAAGGCAGCTCGGCGAAAATGTTCTTTCAAGTCATAAGGCACAGTGCCATCTAAAATAGTTTTGGCACTCATACCTTTAAAGCGAATCTGGCCGGGATTGTATTCTGGAATCTCAGAGGGATCCAGGGGATGGTTACGCATACCAGGCAGGACTAAAATATCTTTGTCCCCTTGAAAACGGGTGTTTAAGGTCCACATGACATCATTCATATCGAAAATATCCACATCTTCGTCCACCAAAATCACCGTTTTCAGTTCTTTAAATGCTGATAAAGCTAGGATCGCCGCTTGCCGTTGAATTCCTTCATCAGCGGGACCTTCTTTTTTTATCTGCAGGATACTCATGAGCTTTCCACCTCCAGCTGGCGGGTTATAGACGTTTAGAACTTTGCCGGGAATTGCCCGCTCTGTCAGATCTAAAATGCTGGCCTCTGTGGGAATACCAGCCATCGCCACATGCTCTTCACTAGGGCCAATGGTGGTCTGCATGATAGGCCGGTCGCGTCGGTGAGTGACAGCCTTGACCTTTACTACGTTGACGGCTGGGTTGGCTTCGCCAGTGTAGCCGGGAAACTCTGGCATCGCATAGCCGCTATTGGTATTGATGTCTTCTTGGATTGTGGCATGAGGCAGGATTTCGGCTTCGATGATGAATTCGGAACGTGCGATACCGACTTCTGCTACTGTCAGGCTGTCTACTAATTGTACCGGCTGTTGCCGCAGTGCGCCGGCAATCCAAAGCTCGTTGTAACCCAAAGGCGTCGTGGGAGGCTCAAAAGTAGTACCGATGGAGATGGCCGGATCCAAACCAATATTGATAGTGATAGGCATCGGACGATCTAGCGCTTCAAACTGTTTTTGAAAATGTCCGATATGCCGGCCGCCGGGCATCACATACATCCCGATAGTATCGGCATCTTCCAGAACCATCCGGTGAATCGTGACATCAGACATCGTTTTCTCAGGATCAGATCCCAAAACGACGCCCATCGTAATATAAGGCCCGGCGTCTTGGGGAGTATTGGTGGGGGCGGGTAAGATTTTGCGGATATCAAAATCCGAATCTTCAGCCAAATGAACCACCTCTTGAGCAGGAGCGTCTGCGTGGGCGACTTTCATCGGTTTGACCGGATGAGCCACGCAGTCTTTCAATAGATGTCCCAGTGTTTTAGGATCGTGCCCCAAAATGGCCCCTACCCGTTGGCGACTAGCCATCAATCCGATTGCTACCCGCGTTTCAGGAAAGCCCTTGACGTTATTGAAAATAAGAGCGGGACCTTCTTGCGTGGGGCGCATCACTGTTCCGCCGGCGCCGATGTAGCGGTACACGCCCGCCAGCTGAGAATCGGGATCCACTAGCCGATCAGTCTCGTGAAGCGCTCCGGGGAGTTGGGACAATTCCTGCAACACCCGGCGAAGATCATAAGGGGCTTTTGGATCAATAGCAGCGGGTATTTTAGGCCGTGAAGTCTCATTTTTTTGTGACATAAAAATTCCTCCTTGAAATAGTTAAAAACTTGAATTGAGTCAGTGTGCTGTGATGAGAAGAGAAGCTGAGTTAATTTCTCAAGTAGATTGCAGTTAGCGGAAACTGTCTATGCAAATAAACTGAGTCAGGAAAGTTCGGATGAACGTGTAGGAACCTCAGTCAGTGCTTCACCAGAGCTTCCGCAATGACCAGATTGTTTGGCTATCTACTAGAATTGTAGCGGGAAAAAGGTCCTGAAAACAATTCAAAAAAAGCCGAGTTTCATTCCAAAAAGGAATAGAACTCGGCTTGTTGTTATTTTAGGCTGTTCCAGAAACAATTACTGGCTACCGAATGAGATCCCTTGGTCCGCAAAAAGCACAGGTAGCTTTCCAGGCCTGGGGTGATCGGACGTAGCACTAGTTCTGGCGACAATTGATTGACAACGGTTTTTTCCATCAAAAGAGAAATCCCCATATGGCTGGTGACTAATTCAAGGATCATGTCGATTCGAGAACCACCATAATTGTCTCGTGGAATAAAGCCAGCTTTGCGACAGAGGTCGATGATGGGCTGCCGACTGCCAGTCTCAGAACCCAATAGTAAAAAGGACTCCTCCTTCAGTTGCTCTAAATGGACGCCTTTGTCTTTGGCGCGCGGATGGTCTCGAGGCAACAATACCATTAACCGATCGGGTTCCACCAGTCGATAGTCGAAGGCCTTTTGGTTCAAATCAAAGAGACGAGCAAAGTAGATGACTTCTTCCGAAAGGTTGTCCAACTGTCCAATCTGAGGATTTTCCATCTCTTGCAGGCGCCAATCAATTTCTGGGTATTGCCGAGAAAAAGCATTAAGCAGCTTGAGGGCGTGGTATTTATTGATGGTGGGGATGGTCTGGATGACGAGCCGGTGACGGTTTTCCCGTTGTAATTCGAGGGCTTGTTCTTGCAGCAATTCCCACTGAGCTACGATTGTTTGGGCACCAAGCAACAAATTTTTGCCAGCGGTGGTCAAGCTGATTTTACGAGAACTGCGATTGAACAAACGTAAGCCCAGTTCCCGCTCCAGCGCTTGAATTTGTTTAGTAATATTCCCTTGAGTGGTAAACCGCTCCTCGGCTGTCTTCGAGTAGCTCAGCGTTTCAGCCAACGAAGTGAATGCCGCCAGTTTTTGGATGTCCAAGAAGACTACCTCCTTTAAAATTGCTTGTAACTCAATTATAAATCAAAGGGGATGGATTGGATATGTAGCTGAACTCTTGCTGCTTAGAGTGATTGTCTGCGGCCTTTTCGATAGAATTATTTCGAATGCGAAATCAATAGGAACTGATTATTTATAAGTGAGAGGTATCTGTCAGCTAAGGTGAAATTTGGATGTGTCCGTCTACTCTTTATAAACTATTGTACAGCAAGCTGTCAGTAACCGAGGGAAGCGGGACAAGCCGTTCCGGAAACGACCCTTATTTGGGTGTCAAAATGCAGTGAGCTTTCAGTGATGTGCGTTAGTGGAGGCTAACAGCCTTTTAAGGCCATGTCCAAGTTTTTGTAAAGGACTCCTATTGAATGAAATAGGAGTGAAAAATACCAATTTTGGTCCAGTTCTGGTCTATATATTTTTCCATAGTTTTTTAATTCTAAATAGAACGTCTTTTCTCCGCCAAATAAGATAAAATGGCGGAGAAAAGAGGCGGATGGCGGTGAAAGAGTTTGATTACCATGAATTGGATAAGCTCACTCTTAGTCATAATCTGCTGAATATGCTGACCAAGATTCATGAGCACAAGGGAAAGCAAGACTGTATATTGCAACAACAGATGGCTGCTTGAAGCAAATCGTAGCGGAAAAAGTAAAATCTCGTAATCGGGATGTGTTGAAACTGATTCATGATAGCTACTAGTATATTCGCGTAGTGCCGAACGATATTTTAATGTTACATAAGAATCTTTATAATTACTCGGGCAAAAGTTATAAAGGCAAATTCAAGAGTGGTGATAATTATATTACGGAAAAAGATCTGGATGGTATCGAACGAGTTCGTTTTGTGCCAGCTCCAGCCTATTTGACATCAGATTTAATCGAAGAATTGTATTATCAATATAATCAAGCCATTCAAAAAGCTGAGATTGATCCATTATTGTTGATTCCCTGCTTCGCTTTAGATTTTCTCTCAATCCATCCGTTTAGTGAAGGAAATGGGCGGATGTCTCGTGTATTAACATTGCTGTACAAGCAAGTCTGGCTATCTAGTAGTATTGAGATGCTGATTGAAGAATCAAAACAAACTTACTATGAAGCGTTACAGGCAAGTTCTGTGGGATGGCTGGAAAATGAGCAAGACTATACGCCGTTTGTTCGCTATCTTGTGGGAATCATTTCGCGCGCGTATGAAAACTTCTCAGAGCGTTTCGAGATTATTATCAATCGGGAGCTAACACCAGCAGAGCGGGTAGTAGAAGAACTAGAGAAGTCTTTTGAACCTCTAAGCAGAGCTGACCTGGAGAACTTGTTGCCGGATATTAGCCAGCGAACGATCGAACGGGCCTTGGCTGAGTTACAAACAGAGAATAAGATTCAAAAAGTTGGGCAAGGCCGTTCGACTAAGTATCAGCTAATAAATGAATTCAAATCGTAATATGATTCACTACTCCGTACTAGAAGTACAGAATCGATAGTTTGAAAATTAATAAGGCTAATGGAAAGTTGAATAGCTAAAAATATCAGTTTGATGCGCTATTTGAAACTCGTTAGAACCAATGAAAACAAAATGTGAACTTTTTTAAATTAGTTTACACTTGTCAACAAGTGCCTATTTCCTTGGTATAACAGTGTTTGTACGTGGTTTTTCGATTGTTTTTCGTGTTTTTGTACCCCCCGTTAGATAGGGGGGTACAAAAACACTCGCGGGCTAGCGCCCACTCGTGTTTAAGGCGAACTCTTTACGAAGGGGAATTCGCTTGAGGCGAACCCTTCCGAAAAGAGCGCCTAATATTTGGGGAATTCGTTCTTTTATCATTGACTTGGCAACGATAAAAAGCCTACATGGATTTACCATGCAGTTTCTTCAATGGAAAGTTTGAAGGGAGTGTAGTAGATACTGATATGTTCTGAATTTTTCGTAACCAAATTGTGTTACGTTCAAAATTGGTTACGAATCGTGGTTACGAGTGCCTAATATTGACTGAAATCCAGTACGAATCTTGAGGAGAAAAATACTGATAAATCAGCTTTTTTGATATTCATTGATTTAAAATAACACAGTTGAACTGCCAACTAGGTCTTAAGAAAACACGTAAAGATTCACAATTCTCTAAGCGTTAATCAATTTATTGTATTATCAGGCTCAACTGTTACTTTTTGGTGTCAGTTGGTGTTAATGACTACGATAATTCATTTAACAGATTTAAAGCATCGCTGATATTTTTTTTAGAAAGGTAATGAAGCATGAATATCTCTTGAGCCGTAAAATGTTGCTTTATTTGGTCGAGTTTCTTTAGCAATTTTTGAAGTTGTCCGGCCTATCGGAACCGGTTCCAATCAAATACATAGTTTTCTTTCGCCAATTTCTGTAGAGACTCATACACGTCACAGTTAATTGAGATGTCACGTTTTGAAAGTTTTCAATTGTGTATCATTGTTGCTAGGACTGATAGAATGTCTAATATAAAAACCATACTCAAAGAGATGCCCTCTTTAGTCATCCTCAGCAGTTTTCCACGTCAAGCGTCGGTCTCTAAGAAGAGTAATACTAAAATATTAAACTCTTCTTGATGAGGACTTATGTTACAGCCTCCTTATATTCTTATTTGACATCATTTCAGACGCCTTCTTTTTGAGGAAATTTGTGATGGCTAATTTCATTAGCGGGTAGTTGTAGTTGGATCATGTTTGGTGTTTACAGAGAATTCATACTGGTAGAATTACTGTAATTTGCTGTTTCTGAAGTTTGTCCGGGAGCTATACCAGATTATTTTGCTTCTTCGGTAATTTAGTAGTTTTTACTGCAATTGTCGCCATTTCTATTACCAATCTACAAAATTTGAAGTTTGCTACAAAAAAAGGCGATAATCATTTTTTTAAGTGATTGAGCTTTTTGAGTATTTGAGCAATATTGTAAGTGCTTACAAGTTGACTTCGGCCGGGTTTCTTGTGAGGTGGGAGGAACACTAATTTTGAGAAAGATTATGGAGGCTTAGAAAAATGTCAAATCTTAGAATGAAAAAAGTTGCGCTGTTTGCTTCACTGCTGTTGCTTCCTTTAATGGCAGCTGGTTGTGGAAATGATTCGAAAGGTTCGAGTGATGGGGGAAATAAAGAAGGAAAGACCGAAGTTAAAATCACTTGGCGAAATACTGGTGATCATGACAAGATGCAAAAATTCTTAGATGAGGAGTTTATTCCAAAATTTGAAAAAGAGAATCCAGATATCAAAGTAACACCTTCTTCTATAACAGCTAGTGAAGGCGATTATTTTTCAAAGGTTGCGCTGTCTATGCAGTCAGAAAGTACCGCACCAGATATTGTTGCAGAGGATTCATTCATGTTGAATTCTGATGCGAATGCCGGCTACTTGACACCGCTGGATGAGTACGTAGCAAAGTGGGATGAATGGAGCAATTATACTGAAAATCTGAAAGCAGGCTCAATTGCACAAGATGGCAAACTATATGCAATTCCGGGAACATCGGATTCTCGTGGTATTTGGTACAACAAAAATGTTTTCAAAAAGGCTGGACTTCCAGAAGATTGGCAGCCAAAAACATGGGCAGATATTGTGGCTGCCGCTCAAAAAGTAAAAGACAGCCAACCAGATGTAATTCCTTTTGGGATGGGGGTAGCGAAAGCAAATGGAGAATCTGTTTCAATGCAAACTTTTGAGATGCTGCTCTATGGGACTAAGGATCAGTTATTTGATACAGAGACTCGTAAATGGGATGTCGACAGTCAGGGGATTATAGACTCATTGAACTTTATCGATGAAATTTATAACCAGAAAAAATTAGGGCCCTCTCTTTCAGTTGCAATCAATAGTAACTATGGCTCTGTTATGTTTCAAGAAAAATTCCCTAAAGACGAAGTTGCAATGCTGCTAGATGGTTTTTGGAGTCAAGGAAACTGGACGGAATCTGGCGCAACACCGGTTGAGAACATGACTGAACGTTTTGGCTTTGCGGCAATGCCTACTCAAAATGGTGACGAGCCAGGGACGACTACGATGTCTGGTGGTTGGACTTGGGCGATTCCTGCAAAAGCTAAAAATAAGGATGCTTCTTGGAAAGTCATTCAAGCGCTTGGTGGTAAAGAAGAACAGGCGAAGAGAGCAATCGCAGAAGGGAATCTGACGGTTCGTGATGATTCAGCGGAACTCCCTGAGTATAAAGATCAACCATTTATTGAAGAAGCAACAGGCTTTTTGAAAAATGCGCATTTCCGGCCGGCAGATGATAAATATCCGAACGTATCCGTAGAAATCCAAAACATGGTAGAGGCAGTTGCGACAGGGTCTAAATCTCCTGAACAGGCCGCAAAAGATTATGCGACCAATGTGACGCGAATTGTTGGCGAGGACAATATCAAGAAATAGAAAGTGACGAGCATAACGGCCAGCAGAAGTTATCTAAAAGCAGTTATGCTCGTTGTCTTTACTTACTAAGAAGGTGGAAAACATGGAGAATGGAATAGCGGGGCGTCCGCGAGATGAACGTACGAAAAAGCCTTTATCAGATAATATAAAATCGATTTTCTTTTTACTCCCAAGCTGGCTTCTACTACTGGTTTTCTTTGTCGGTCCTATGGTGTTGACGGTGATATTTTCTTTCACTAACCTTGCGCTGACCGGAGCGGAAGCGAGTCAACTGCGCTTTATAGGATTCGAAAATTTTACACGAATGTTCCAAGATCCTGAGTTTCGTACTAGTGTTTGGAACACGATTGTTTTTGTATTTTTCTCTGCTGTATTAGGTCAGTGCTTTTTGGGATTTTTGATTGCCTTTTTGATGCGAGAAAAGAATAAAACGTTTCGGCGTGTAATCGGACTGATTGTGATTGCTGCATGGGTGACACCTGAAGTAGTCGTGTCTTTTTGCTGGGTAGCTTTTTTGGGAGAGAGTGGAACAGCCAACTGGTTACTGGGCTTATTTAATATTGAACCGGTAGCCTGGTTGTTTACATTTCCTATGATCAGTGTAGTCGTTGCTAATATTTGGCGAGGAACAGCATTCTCAATGATGGTTTTTCAGTCAGCGTTGGATGATATTCCTAAAGAAGTTGAAGAGGCAGCTGTTATGGATGGTGCTTCTCGTTGGAAGATAGTGACAAAAATAACGATACCGATGGTTAGAGGAACAATTGCTACCAATCTTATGCTGGTTACTTTACAAACCTTGGGAGTCTTCACGCTAATTTATACGATGACTGGTGGCGGTCCAGGTGTCAGTACAGCAACTTTACCGGTATTTATGTATAAGCAGGCTTTTGTCAGTTATCAACTTGGATATGGGACGGCTATCTCGTTAGTTCTGCTGGTTCTCGGCGCAGCAGCCAGTCTAATTTATATGAAGACGTTGAAAGTGAAAGTGTAGGTGAAAGAGTATGGTGAAAAGAAGTTATCAGATTGAAACGGTAATCCACTACATCATCCTTTCAGTGTTGGGGATCTTGTTTTTGTTACCGTTATTGTGGATGATTTTTGCTTCTGTAGATACAGGAGCCATTCAGGCGTTAAAAATGCCTAAAAGTTTTACTTTGGAAAATTTTGTTTCGATTATAACAGATGGCGGATTGGTTCGTTCTTTCGGAATCGGTTTGTTAATTTCGGGTGGACAATCGCTACTGATAGTTATTTTATGTGTGTTGGCAGCCTATCCGCTTTCTCGCTACAAGTTGCGTTATAAAAAATCTTTTATGATGACGATTTTGTTCATGACTTCATTGCCGATGACCGCTGTGATTGTGCCAGTATTCCAAATGTTTCTCTATTTAAAATTCCAAAATTCATTGATTGCGTTGACGCTCTTTTTGACCGCGTCATCTCTGCCTTACGGAATTTGGATGATGAAAAACTTTATGGACTCGGTTCCATTGGATTTGGAAGAATCGGCTTGGGTTGATGGAGCATCTACGTGGCAGGGAATTCGCAAAGTTGTTGCACCCCTGATGTTGCCAGGGATTTTTACAGTAGGAATTTTTACTTTTACAGGCAGTTGGGGCAATTTCTTTGTGCCCTATATTCTGATTCAATCTCCTGAGAAGATGCCAGCTTCTGTTTCTATTTTTCAGTTTTTTGGAAATTTCGGAATGGTCGATTACGGACGATTGGCGGCATTTTCGGTTCTATATTCCCTGCCGGTTGTAATTTTATATGCAATTTCACAAAACTTTATGTCAAAAGGATTTAGTATGGGAGGGGCTACAAAAGGATGATGAATCTGACGTTTGCAGAAGACAAGCTGCGAGGGCGAATTGATGCTTTAAAAGAATTGCGCTATCGAAATAAGCTGACATTAACAGACTGGTTTGTTAAAGAAGACTCAACAAAAGAAGAGAAGTATCCTCCAACTGATTTTACATCAGGACAAGCATTTAGCTTGGATAGCTATTGGAAAGGGCGAGATTTCTATTTATGGATTCAGCGAGAAGTTGAGATCCCTAATCATGGTGAATTGCTATTTTTATTTGACATCGGTAAAACTGGTGGCGGCTATAATTCAGGTTTTGAATCACTGCTTTTCATCAATGGCAAACCGTATCAAGGGGTAGATAGCAACCATCAAGAAGTCTTTTTAGATCAGGATTTATTGGGGAAAAAACTAGATGTTGCGCTTCGTCTGTGGTCTGGTTTAGAAGGTGGGGGCCCAGAGCAAGTGCAAAAACATGAGTTTCGTCGAGCTGAGTTAGTGGAGCTAGATCGAGAAACGGACGGACTATATTATCTATCGGATGTTGTTTTGAATACGATTCAAGAATTGGACGGAAATGATCCTGTTCGATATCAATTACTGGATATTTTGAATCGCGCCTATTTAGAGATTGACTGGTCTTATCCGGGGAATGAATCTTTCTATGATTCAATTAAAAAGGCTGCCTCCTATTTGTCAGATGCGGTAGATGATATGGAAAAAGACGGCAATGTTGTGATTACGGCTGTTGGCCATACACACATTGATGTAGCTTGGTTATGGCGACTAAAGCACACTCGAGAAAAAGCCGCTCGTAGCTTTTCAACAGTGCTAAAGCTGATGGAACGCTATCCGGAGTATGTTTTTTTGCAAACGCAACCGCAGCTGTATAAATATATTAAAACGGATTATCCGGAAATCTATGCGAAGATCAAGGAACGAGTGGCTCAAGGTCGCTGGGAAGTGGACGGTGCGATGTGGCTCGAATCAGATTGCAATATTCCCAGTGGTGAATCGCTAACTCGTCAAATCCTCCATGGATCAAAATTTATCAAAGAAGAATTTGGCCAAGAGGTGAACTATCTCTGGTTGCCGGATGTATTCGGATATTCTTGGGCCCTGCCGCAGATTTTGAAAAAAAGTGGAATCGATACTTTTATGACTACCAAAATCAGTTGGAACCAGTTTAATCGGATGCCCCACGATACCTTTATCTGGAAAGGAATGGACGGAAGTGAGGTATTGACGCATTTCATTACAACGCCAGAACCCAAGCCCCATGCTAGTTGGGCTTCCGAATGGTTCTATACCTATAATGGGCTGTTGGAACCTCAAACTGTCTTGGGTGCCTATCGTGGCTATCGTGACAAAGATATCAATCATGAATTATTAATTTCATATGGTTATGGTGACGGCGGTGGTGGTGTGACTCGCGATATGCTGGAAAAGCGCCGGCAAATGGATCGGGTACCAGGATTACCGGAAGTCAAGACTGGCCGGGCGAAAGAATTTTTTGAAAAACTGCATGAGACAATAGAAACTACGGACCATTATGTTCATGAGTGGGATGGGGAGCTGTATCTTGAATATCACCGAGGAACGTATACTTCCCAAGGATATGTAAAGAAAATGAACCGTAAAACCGAGCTTGCTTTGCGGGAGTTAGAGATGCTCTATTCTTTTGGCGAACTGCAAGGCATCGAATATCCAAAAGAGCAATTGTTTGAAATGTGGGAAGTGTTGCTGCGTAATCAGTTTCACGATATCATCCCAGGCTCTTCCATCAAAGAAGTCTATCAAGACCACAAGAAGGAATTTCAAGTAGTTACTGAAGAAAAAGAGTGTCTTTTCGAAAAGCTGCAGCAGGAAACAGAAAAACTGCTTGTAGTAAATACTGCGGCTTGGAGTCGCAATACCATTGTTGAACTGCCAAAAACGGAGCATAAGGCTTATCAAGACGATCAAGGAAATGTGTATGAAGTCATCAAAGAGAAAGATGAAAGCTATCTCCGAATTCCTGAAATTAAAGGATTGTCCGACTTGTTGTTGGTACCCACACTAGACAAGCTGAAAGAAGTTGAGGTAACTGCGCAAAAGAGTGGCAATACACTAGAAACGCCATATTACATTTTGCATTGGGATAGCACAGGACACTTTACTAGACTCTTTGATAAAGAGCATCAGAGAGAAGTGCTCAAAGGAAAGGGAAATGTGCTGCAGGTCTTTGAAGATAAACCTAAGGACTACGATGCATGGGATATCGATATTTTTTATCAAGAGAAAATGGTAGAGATTCAGTTGGAGTCCAGTGACTTGACGGCTAACAATTCTCTTTTTGCAGAACTTACGTTTAATGGGAAAATCGGTGAATCACAGCTGACCCAAAAAGTCAGATTCTACAGACACTCCCGGCGAATTGATTTTATTACCGATGTAGATTGGAGGGAACGGCAGCGCCTGCTCAAAGTTGCGTTTGATGTCGATGTGCGGGCAACTGAAGCGACCTATGATATTCAATATGGGAATGTAAAACGTCCAAATCACTGGAACACCAGTTGGGACATGGCTAAATTTGAAACCGTTGGGCATCAATGGGCCGACTTGTCTGAGCGAAATTATGGTGTCTCATTATTAAACGATTGTAAATATGGCTATGATATCAAAGGAACAGTATTACGGCTTTCGCTGCTGAAAGGCGGTATTTATCCGGATCCAACAGCGGACATCGGGCAACATGCCTTTACCTATAGTTTATTACCTCATGATGGTGATTTTTTAGTCGGAAAAACGATTCAAGAAGCATGGGAAATCAATGAACCTTTGACACTTTTAAAACGAGAAGAATGTCTTTTACCTAAGCTTGGAATTGAAATTAGTGGTGGCGTCACTATTGATGCATTTAAAAAGGCTGAAAACAGTGAGGGCTGGATTTTACGATTGCATGATTATTCTGGTGGCCGCAGTTCAGTGAAATTAATTTTGGATAGACCGGTGGACTGGTGTTATACAAACTTGATGGAACGAAATGAAAGCGAATGGGCAACGGCTTCCGCGGGAAAACTCCAACTCGATATCCATCCATATGAAGTGGTAACACTTCGTCTACAATGAGAAAAATAGGAGACAGCCGGTTGCGTGCTGTCTCTTTGTCTTTTATGTAAGCGCTCGCTGTGTCATAATTTGTGTGATGGAGGTGTGAAGATGAAGAATACCATCTACAAAAAAATTTTCTACTCTTTCTCCGTGATCATCATTTTATATACTGCCTTGATTCTTTTCGTTTTTATCTCAAAAGAACTGAGTCGACAGAAGTATGAATCCTCTGTCGAAGTGGAATTTTATCTTGAAAGAGAGGCGGCGCGGATTGACTCGCAGATTGAGACGGCGATTGATTCTACCCAGATGTTGGCTGAAAATGACGTGATTCAAAGGTTGAGTTACGCCAAAAAAACCGATTATGCGCTGTATTCTGAGGTGTTTGATCAGATGAAAGAAAATCTGTTTTCAGGCTATCAATTAGGCTACAATTTGGGAATCACTCAAGGAGCAGGAGAAATGGTCATTGGATTGAACGGCTATTTTGCTTTTGATGATTACTTGTCATTTATCGGAATAACGAAGGACAATCAAGAAGCAGAGGATTTTTTCAGTAGCAATGATCGCTATCAGACAAGAATAATCAGCGTCAATCAGAACCTGTATCTATTGAGAAAAAGTTATCGCATTGGAGATCAAAGCCCGTTATATTTCATTGTGAATTGGGATAAAAATCGCTTGCGAGGTCAAGAAATCTCGAATATTGATGGAAAATTATATTTTCATGATTCTTTGGCAGCAGATGGACAGGATACGGGCGGAGCGGACAATACGGCTCCCTTTTTACCACTGGATAGTACAGTGAAAAATGGCATCGGTCATGGACAAACTAAAAATGAAGCGGGGTTCTGGAAATATTCTGCTATTGTGCCCACTTTAGCCTACCTGTACATTGTTCCGCAAAGCGCATTGGGCTATATTCCGACAGACTCCATTATACTAATTCTTACTGTTCTATTTGGCCTTCTTTTGCTAGGCTCCTTGCTGACGATTTACTTCAGTCGTACAAATTATCGCCCATATCGGAAAATCATAACAGAAATTCAAAGTGGCGATATGGATACCGCTGATATTGAAGAAATAATCAAAAAGATTGAGGATCTGAAGAATAGTAAAGCTGATTTTGGTCGATTTCAGGAAGCAAACCTTGAGGATATTCGAGAAGTTTTTTTCAAAAATGTTCTTGTTGGGAAGTACACTCCAGTAGAAATCAAAAGGATTGTTCCCATTATCGGCTTAGAACCGCTGGAGCAGGGGGGCTTGATTGTCATTTTGACAATAAAAGGACGTTCCGCGGATGAAGAGAATTTGGGGGATCGCGAACTACTGAAAGCTCGACAGAGAATCATTGAATACAGCACAGATACTAAGAATATCCATTTGTACGTTCAACCTATAGATTCTAGCAAATTTGCTTTGACCTATTCTAGTAAAAATCAAGATATTGTTTTAGGAAGAATCGAAAAATTGCGCAATCTATTGGCCAATGACTTACATGTTTCGTCACAATTTGTCTTGTCGGTACCCTTTGAGTCGTTAAATGAGTTTGCCTCTACATTTCGAGATGTGTTCAGCTTGAACTCAGAAAGTATTTTCAAAACGGAACAAATCATTGTCAACCGTTCTTTGGACAAGGGGGTAAATTATGTCTATTCTGTAGAGGCAGAACAACGCCTCGTCCACTTAGTCAAATCGCGAAAAATCGAGGAAGCCACGGCCCTAATTGAAGGTATTCTAAGAACAAATTGCGTTGAAAAGCGCTTAGGCACTCAAGCCGTTGAAGATTTAAAGCAGGCTTTAGTGAATACGCTTAAAAGAATCATTCAAATCGCTGGAGCAGACTACTCTGATTTTTATTTCAACAACCAAGATATTTTTGATCGTCTTGTCAGCACGGACACCAAAGTGCTCTACCGTTTGTTTCTGTCACTGTTTCAAGAGTCCTTCAGTGTTGCAGGGAAAGTGCCAGAAGAAAGCCATGATGTGATGGATCGCGTCTTGGAATACATTGATGGAAATTATAAAGAAGACCTCTCGCTGTCTGATTTGGCCGATCAATTTCGATTGACAGAATCTTATCTGTCACGAATGGTCAAGGAGGGCACAGGAATCACGTTTAAAAACTATCTTAATCAACTGAAGGTCAATCATGCGAAACAATTGCTCGAAGAAGGCAAACTGATGGTGAGTGAGGTTGCCGAAGCTGTGGGCGTCAAAAACGTGAATACATTTATTCGCATGTTCAAACAATATGAGGGAGTGACTCCAGGTCGTTATCAAACCTATGGAAAAGATGGTGGCGGTAAGACGTGATGTCTGCTTTGAATTAGCTAATCTGCCTGTAAACCAAATACCGGTTCAAGCCAAACTGAAATCCCCGCAGGATTGCTTTCCTGCGGGGATTTTTCATACCATCAGATTCAGATTTGCTGCTTGAAGGCGGGGGCCAGAGGGCTATAAGATTCGGATTCATTCCCGCTCCAAGTAGTAGGTGTTTACCAAAATACCCTGATTATGGTTACCGAAGCCTTGACCGAACAGGGTCAGGCCGCCTTTATTGACTGCGTCGGGTTCAACGGCCAAGCGCAAGGTGATGAAAGGGTTGTTCTTCAGGTCCAGGTCGTCGATAGTGACTGGCGAATAGGCTTCGCCGTCAATGCCGGTATCCAGTTTGTTGACCCGCAGATGCTTGAGCAGACCGTATTGGCTGAAATTTTCATTCCACCATTTCGGTGTGTAGCGACCGCGGGTGTCGGAAAAATTGCCGGGAACGGTATAAACTGCCACCAGGACGTCATTGACATAGATGGAGATATCACTAGGCCAGACATTATTTGACAGAGGGAACTCTGAAGCAATCTCAAAGCTGATTTCCAGCATATTAGGCTCTTCATCTTCTGTAATCATATTGGGAATCTTATATTCCACAAAACCTTCGCTGAACCATAGCAGCGAAGCGTTGACACGATCAGCAGCCATGAAGTATTTGGGTTCGTCCGGCTTACCTACTAGTGCTTTGGTTGTAGCCAGTCCACAGGTAGGTGCCGCTTTAAAATCAGTAAAGTGACCGATATGGATCTCGTCATGATGAACTTTGTATCCTTGATAGACCTTTTCTGGGAAATTGATGTGGATATCATCGATTTTCAAAAAGACCATCTTCTTGTTGCGATTGATTCCTACACCTCGTTCAGAATTCAATAAGCCGGCATCCTCCATCTGTTGGACGTGACGAGTGACCATTGCATTGCTCATCTGCAGGTACTCAGCGATCTCGCCAATGGATTTTTTTTGATTGCCGATAAACTTGAGCATCTTCAGCCGCGTCTCACTGGCCAGGCATTCGTAAATAGGCAACGAGTGCAGATCTAAGTCGATTTCCATAAAAAATCATCTCCGTTTTAACTGAAAGGTTAATTTGATATTCGCTGGACCCAGTATACTATGTAATCGATTTAACTGTAAAGTTGTTTTTGATATATATTGTTTTAAAAGCGTTGACAGCGATTACAAGGGCTGTTAATTTATACGTGTAGCAAGCAGGAACAAAACAAAAAATACTTTTAAGTTAATTTTATAGCAGAGAATTTTAAAGTATAAATAACTTAAAAGTAAAATATGGAGGGAACGGAATGAACACCAAGAAATTAGCAGGAGTTGTGTTGTTGGCCGGTGCAAGTTTGATGATGTTGGCAGGTTGTGGCGGTGGAGATTCTTCATCCGGCGGTTCGTCATCCGCAAGCAAAAATGAGATTACTTTCTGGAATCCATTTGTAGGTGCTGATGGGGACAACATGAAGAAGTTGATCGATGACTACAACAAAACCAATCCCGAGTACAAAGTAAAAAACGTCTCTTTGAAAGAAAGCGATATGTATACCAAAATTCCTACTGTTGTCAATTCGGGCAAAAATATCCCTGACTTGAATATTGTCCATGCTGAACGAATCAAGCAATACAAAGACAACGACATGTTGGTGACTTATGATGACGCGCTGAAGGACTATCCTGATATCAAAGGCGAAAACTATGTAGCAGAAGCTTGGAATCTTGGTGAGATTGATGGTGCTCGTTACAGTGTGCCGTTAGATATCCACAGTTGGGGTGTTTATTACAATAAAGAGTTGCTAGACAAATATCTGCCGACTGCATTAGATGACAATATCATTACCTTTGATGAAGTGGAAGAAATTGGTAAAAAAGCAGAAGCTGATGGCATTCGTGGTTTGGGAATCACCTGGGCTAAACCGAACTTCTTGTCACTGTTCGCTCAAGAAGGTGGTCAGTTAACTGAAGATGGCACAGCTCCGACATTGGATACAGAAGCTACCAGAAAAGCAATTCAACGCTATGCAGACATGTACAAGGAAAAAATTACTACTCGTGACGGTGAAGATCCGGCGCAATTGTTCTTGTCAGGTAAGATGGTGCTTTATCCAGAAGGAATTTGGATGCGCAATCAAGTCAAAGAAGCAAAATTTGACTGGGGGCTGACGAATTCACCACAATTGTCGAATGACTTATCTCAAGCTGTTAACTGGGCATCGTCTCACCAATTCGTAATGTTCAAAAACAAAGATCGCTCGGAAGAAAAAACCAAAGGAATCATGGAATTTTTGAACTGGGTACGAACCAATTCCTTGGAATGGGCTAAAGCAGGACAAAACCCGGCAACGCTGGATCTATTGAACAACAAAGAATACACCGATATGGAACAATCTTTGTTCACCAGCACGCCAGAAGAACAAGCAACATTGAAAATTTTCGATTACAAATACAATGGTTATGTAGCAGAATATCTTGATGCTCATGCTTTGGATGTTGTCTTCGGTAAAATGACTGTTGATGATTTTGCGACAGGTATGCAAAAAGAAGTAGCTGACAAAGTTGCAAAAGATAGTTCCAATAAGTAAGCAATCTTAGGAGTATGACATAAGGCAAGACTAGGCTGAATAACTTTCGAACCATATTGAAATAGTGAATCTGGTCATCTTCACGGCTGATGAGTCACCGGCGGAAACAGGCGCAATATTTATATGGTTCGAAAGTTTTCTGTCTTTCGGGGTCAAAGTAAACGGGTACCCCTCTTTACATACTCCTGCGAGGGTGTGTCACGCTGCAGTAATTACTTCTACAGCATTTCGATCAAGAAAGGAAACAGACTATGATGGCGACGAATAGTAAACTGTCTGCTGCTTCAAGCACAGGAAAGCAGGGACATAAAAAGCTGGTACCTTGGTTGTTTGTAGCTCCGCATTTAGTCATTTTTACAATCTTCTTTTTAATTCCAGTAATCTTTGGGATTTATATCTCATTTACTGACTGGGACCTGTTCGGCTCGCCGACTTTTATCGGCTTGGACAACTATAAAGAACTCTTTTTCCAAAAAGATTCAACATTCTATGAACAGTTGCGAATTGGTTTAGCCAATACTTTCAAATTCGTGATTTTCTCCGTTCCTTTTTGTATCGCGGTGCCGTTGTTGTTAGCTGCGGCTCTGAATACCAAACCGAAATTGGGTAAGCTTTTCCAATCGATTTTCTACATGCCGTCTTTGTTCGCTATTTCGGCAGTTGTAATCATCTGGACGCTGATTTTTAACGTGAACTATGGACCGGTAAATACAATGCTGAATTCAGACATTCCTTGGACAGGGACACAGCCTTATGCATGGGTGACTTTAGTCGTGGTGACTGTCTGGTGGACAATCGGTGGGAATATGGTCATTTATCAAGCCGCACTAAACGGAATTTCGAAGGATTTCTATGAAGCTGCGGATATCGATGGTGCCAGCGCTTTTCAAAAATTCACGAAAATTACATTGCCGGCGATTAAAGGGCAAATCTTGTACACCTTGGTAATGACCACCATTGCACAGTTCAATATTTACGGGCAACCTTTGATGCTAACTGGTGGTGGCCCCAACAATTCAACACGGGTGCTTTTGATGTATATCCAACAAAATGCGTTTGGCTCTGGGCAGTCTATTGCCGGTATTGCTTCGGCTATGGCTGTGATTTTAGGGGTTTGTATCATGATCGTATCGGCAATTCAATTCAAGTTGCTGCGTAAAGAAGACTAGGAGGAAATTGTGATGAATAAACATAAAAAATTCTCTGTTTCACGAATCGTCGCCTTCTTGTTTTTATTGGCGATGGCTTGTGTCTGGATTGTACCGTTGGCATACGGCGTCTTGACGTCATTTAAATCCGAGATGGAGCTGATGACTTCAGGATTTAAGATTATGCCTATCGAATGGGTCTTGACCAACTATCAAGAGCTGTTGGTAAATAATACTTCAACGCCATTGGTTCGCTGGTTTTTGAACTCATTGTTGATTTCCGTTTCGCATACATTACTGGTGCTGGTAGTGGTTTCTTTATCTGCCTTTGCTTATAGCCGATTGCAGTTTAAAGGCAAGAACTTTCTATTTTCTTTCTTGTTAGCGACGATGATGTTCCCAAGTGTTGTGAACTTGATTCCGCTATATAAGATTGTGGACATTCTTGGTTGGGTAAATACCCCGTTGGCTATGATCGTACCTGGAGCTGCCGGAGTATTCAATATTTTTCTAGTTAAACAGTTCATGGACAATATTCCAAAAGACTTCGATGAAGCGGCTCAGATTGACGGCGCGAACGAAGGCACAATTTTCTTCAAGATTATTCTGCCATTGATTAAGCCGGTTTTGCTGGTAGTAGCGTTGTTTGCATTCACCGGTTCTTGGAATGACTTTTTGTGGCCGTCTATTGTCTTCAACGATATCGAAAAAATGCCGATCACATCTGGATTGCAGCTTTTACAGGGGATGTATGCAGCTAAACCGACATTGTTGATGGCGGGTGCTCTGATTGCTATCGTACCAACCTTTATCTTGTACTTGTTTGCACAAAAATACTTTTTGGAATCCATGTCACTGTCAGCTGGCGTGAAAGGGTGAGAGAAATGAATCGAAAAGCAGAACGGCGGATGGCGACTTTGATGGGAATTTGGCAGGTTATTGACGGTCTGATTACTATCTTGTATTTCGGATTATACAAGCTTGCCCCTTTGAGTGGAAAGATGGGCGCACAAGCAATTGATCAGGCCAACCAGACAGTCAACAGCAGCATGTTCACGCTGACTTGTACCTTTGGCTCGTTGTTAATTGGCCTGGGGATTTTGAATTTGGTGACAGCTAAGCGATACATGAAAGACAGTCAAAGAGACAAAAAATTTGGTTTATTTTTCTTAGGGCAGGGTCTGTTTTCTTACTTTATTCTGGATATTCCATCCATGGTTTTAGGCATCGCTTGCGGAGTAGTTTACTTTGCTAAAAGCAAAGCTTCACGAAAAGCGGGCTTGGCACCAGTTAAAATCAGTCGTTCTTAAGTGTGTCAGTTACAAATAATTAAAGCGTTCGTAGCCGTCATGGGAGAAGGTTGCGAGCAAAATGGGAGAATCAGCGGTACATCGTGAGTTATGAAATGCATTCAAAATTGCAAAGTATCTCGCTGTACCGAATAGTGATGACGTTCGACTACAAACAGCTATAAGACCAAGACGACACCGGCATTGAAACGAAGGATTGCGGGTGATTGGGTTACTGAAGGTTTAGGTCTTCAAATAGAGTTTGTTTGTCGGTCAATAGGAAGGAAGCGTAAGTTGTGATGAGAAATGAATATCCCCGCCCGCAGTTTGTCAGAAAAGAATGGCAGAACTTAAACGGTGAATGGGCATTTGCCTTTGATGATGAAAATGTTGGGAGAACAGCAGGCTGGTTTAACGGTTCGGCAAGTTTGGATCAAAAAATCCAGGTGCCGTTTGTTTACCAGACAAAATTGAGTGGAATCGATAAGCAAGAGGTTCACGACATTGTCTGGTATGAAAAGAATTTTGACTGGTCGGCAAAAAGTGAACAGCGCTGTTTGCTGCATTTCGGCGCTGTCGATTATCAGGCGGAAATCTATGTAAACGGCAGCTTGGCGGGTAATCATGTGGGAGGACATACGTCATTCACATTGGATATCACTGAATTAGTCCAGCCTGCTGGCAACCGATTGACAGTTCGAGTAGAAGATTTCCACGATAGTGAAGAGATTCCTCGAGGCAAACAATTTTGGCGACCGGAATCTGCGGGGATTTGGTACACCAATACAACGGGGATTTGGCAGACTGTTTGGTTGGAAGCTGTGGCTGAGACCTATATTGATTCGGTGAAGTTCACGCCGGATGTAGATCATGGATTAGTAGAAGCAGCTGTGAAATTGAATCGATTTACCCTAGGACAACGGCTAAAATATACAATTTCCTTCAAAGGCCAACAGTTGGCTGAGGATATTTTGAAGGTGACTTCACGAGATTTGTTACGAAAAATCGATTTGTACAATAATACGATCTTCCGCAGTAATTTTCATGATGATGGTTGGACGTGGTCGCCGCAAAATCCTAACTTATTCGATGTGGAATTGACCTTGTTAGAAGACGAAGATGTTGTATTAGATGAAGTATCTAGCTACTTTGGGATGCGCAAGATTCACACTGAAAAAGGCATGGTCTTTTTGAACAACCATCCGTTTTATCAAAAATTGGTGCTGGATCAAGGGTATTGGCCAGAAGGATTGTTGACGGCGCCGACGGATGAAGACTTCAAGAAAGACATCCAACTAGCCAAAGACATGGGTTTCAATGGTTGCCGTAAGCATCAAAAAGTAGAAGATCCACGCTTTTTGTATTGGGCGGATCAGATGGGCTTCATCGTATGGGGAGAATGTGCTTCTGCCATTTCTTATACTAACGAAGCGGTGACTAATCTGACTAAAGAGTGGTTTGAAATTTTGGAACGAGATTACAACCATCCTTGTATCGTGACTTGGGTGCCGCTAAATGAAAGCTGGGGAATCCCGGAAGTGCATCATGACAGACAACAACAAAGCTTTTCGCAAGGTATCTATCATATACTTCACGCACTGGATCGTACTCGACTCGTGATTTCAAATGATGGCTGGGAAATGACTGAGACAGATATCTGTGCTATCCACAATTATTCTCATGGGCAAAAGAATGAAGTCAGAAAGTATCAGCACTTCAAAGACAGCTTGGCCGACGTGGAAGGGCTAGTGCATATGCCACCAGGTAAGTGGGCGACTTTTGCCGAGGGATATGAGTATAAAGGGCAACCGCTTTTGTTAACAGAATTTGGTGGCATTGGTTATAAAGTTGGCGGTCAAGCGGGCTGGGGCTATACCACAGCTGAAAATGATGAGCAATATTTGGAAGATTATGCTCGGATCATGACGGCAATCTTTGATTCAAAAGCTTTATGGGGATATTGCTATACGCAGCTGACGGATGTAGAACAAGAAATCAACGGTATTTTGACGTATGATCGTCAGCCAAAAGTAGACCTGGCAAAAATTAAAGAAATCAATGACAGCTATTTCCCAGAGCGGATCAATCTGCGGGGACAATGGTAATAAAAGAGTAAACAGATGCAGCTGGCAATGAGCACTTGATTTATAGTTGCTCCCAGAAGAAGGAGAAAACGCATGACAACTGAAAGAAAACTTCATCCCCGACCACAGTTTATCCGGGAAAATTGGCATTCTTTGGAAGGACAGTGGGATTTTAAATTTGATGATGAAAATGAGGGAGTGGCTAAGCAGTGGTGCCAAGGGTTTGAAAAAGACTATGACATCACCGTTCCCTTCACTTATGAAACAAAAATGAGTGGTATCCATCAAGAAGAACATCATCCAGTAGTGTGGTACCAACGGGGGTTTGAAGCTGCTCATGACGGTCAGATGCTGACCTTGTATTTTGAAGGAGTGGATTATGAAACGACCGTTTGGGTGAATGGCAGCGTAGCCGGGACCCACCGTGGCGCTTCCGAACGTTTCTCCTTTGATATTTCTTCGCTAGTCAAAGCTGGAGCAAATCAGATTGTACTACGAGCAGAAGATTCTATGGACTGTGAACAGCCTCGGGGTAAACAGCGATGGAAGCAGGATAATTTCGGCTGCTGGTATGTGCAGAATACCGGTATCTGGAAAACGGTTTGGCTCGAGGAGCGAAAAACGGCGGTAGCTTTGGAACTGGTGAAAATTACGCCGGATTTGGATGCCGATCAAGTTGTTTTTCAACCTGAAATCAATGCGCCAGCAGGGTTTTCTGAGGATTTGGTATTTGAAGCGGTAGTGACATTTGCAGGTGAAGCTGTCAGCGAAGTACGTAGTGGATTGCGCCAAAAAATGCAAAAATTTGTGTTGGAAACTCGCCTGCAAGAAGACCCATGTTGGGGAACCAAGGTCTGGAATCCCCAAGAACCTAATTTGTATGATGTCGTTTTCCGGCTGTATAACGGGGCTGGTGATTTGCTGGATGAAGTGAACAGCTATTTCGGTATGCGGAAGATTCACATTCAAGATGGGCAGATTTTGTTGAACAACACGACGTTGTACCAGCGATTAATTTTGGATCAAGGGTACTGGCCAGAGTCTTCTATCACGCCGCCATCAGTAGCTGCGCTGGAATTGGATATCCAGAGAATCAAAGAGCTGGGCTACAACGGGCTGCGGAAACATCAAAAATTAGAAGATGAACGCTTTTTGTATTTGTGTGATGCAATGGGGATGTTGGTATGGAGCGAAATGCCCTCCACGTATGCTTTCAATGATATTGCCGTGGCAAACTTTATCCCTGAGTGGCAAGCAATCGTCAAACAGTATTACAACCACCCGAGCATCATCACTTGGGTGCCATTCAACGAGTCTTGGGGGATTAAGGATATTGCTCACGACAAAGAACAACAGGCTTTCACTGAGACTGTCTACTATTTGACGAAAGCCTACGATTCAAATCGGCCAGTAATCACAAATGATGGCTGGGTTCACACGATTTCCGATATTTTGACCTTACATGATTATGAAGAATACGGAGAAGCCTTTGCAGCCCGTTATGCTGATAAAGAGGCAATCGTTAATAATGGTATCCAGTTCAATAAAGACTTTTATGCTTTTGCTGATGGCTACGGCTATCGTGGTCAACCAGTGATTATTTCCGAATTTGGCGGAATCGCCTTTTCTACTTCAAAGAAAGACGAATGGGGCTACGGTCACCAAGTGCGCACAGATGAGGAATTCATGGATCGCTTCGATAAAATCCATCAAGCAATTCAAGATTTGCCGTATGTTGTTGGCTATTGCTACACTCAATTGACTGATGTAGAACAAGAGGTCAATGGTTTGTTAGATGTGGACCGCCAACCTAAATTAGCAGTCCCTCCTATTGCTGCTGTCAATGAACGTCGCCTAAAATAATCCGACAGTTCAGCAGGGAGACTGATATATCAAGAGAACCAGTGGCCTGTGCCGCTGGTTCTCTTTGAAAAGGAGAGAGTGGATGAAGCAGTTTCACAAAAAATGGTGGGTATGGGCAATTTGCGTGGTGGGAGTCAGCGCATTAGCTGTTCTGATTGGCATCCAATTTTTGCCTCAAAAATACCACAGTAATTTTCAAGATGAAAAAAATTGGACGGCGTATTCCGGCAGTCAAGCTGCCAAGATGAACACAGTAGAAGGAGGACTGAAAATGGCATCAGGTATGGGAAATAAGTGGATCAATGACAAACAAGAAACAACCGATTTTGAAGGGTCGGTGACGGTGACCTTTGAGGATTGGTCAACGGGCAGAGAAGAAAAATCGCCAGATGCTGGATTGCTTTTTCGAGTAGCTGAAGCTGAATTAAAAGAAAGTGACGATGTCGTGTCCGGCTATTATTTTGGTATCGATCCTTTCAAACAACAAGTCTTTTTGAAGCGAGGAGACACTACCAATGGTGAATGGGTTGAAATTGCTACAAAACGTCTGAAAATCGAGCCAGATACTGATTACCGCCTGACAGTCAAAGCAAGTGGCAATCATATTTTGGGCTATGTAAATGAAACTGCTGACAGCTGGCCGGTGATTGACATTGTAGATGAAGATTTTATGAGTGGTAAAGTCGGCGTTCAGAATCAAGGATTGACGACGAGCTTTTCTAATTTTTCCGTAGCTGATTACCAGGCCCCAACGATTGAAGGGAAGACTTATCTCAATGCTGTTTTGGAAGAGGCTGCTGATCCAGATATTCTCTATTGGGAAGGGACTTATTATCTGTACCCTACAACTCCTGGTCGTAACATCGGGGGTATTAAAGTCTATACTTCAAAGGATTTAGTCAACTGGGAAGATGCTGGTATGGCGATGACAGCTGGTCCTGACAACTGGGGCGACAATGGTTTCTGGGCACCGGATCTCATCGAAAAAGACGGACGTTTTTATATGTATTACACGGCAAATGAGCATCTATGTGTCAGTGTAGCGGAAAATCCGTTAGGGCCATTCAAACAAGAAAAATTCGGCCCGATGCATGAGGATACCCAAGAAATCGATGCCCATGCCTTCAAAGATGACGATGGACAGTATTACCTTTATTTTGTCAGATTTGACAACGGCAACCATATTTGGGGCGCAAAGTTAAATGAAGATATGGAGACTATTGATGAAAGCTCAGTAGTGAAAGTCTTGTCACCCTCTCAGCCGTGGGAGATGGACATGGGTAACATCAACGAAGGGCCGTATATGTTGAAGCACGAAGGAAAGTATTATCTAACGTATTCCGGCTCCCATTTTGAAAGCCCATTGTATGGTGCTGGCTATGCTGTAGCTGACTCGCCTCTGGGACCTTTTGAAAAGTATGAGGAAAATCCTATCATGCAGTCTAATTCTTTGGCTCACGGCACCGGTCATCACGCCGTCGCAGAATCTCCGGACGGCAAAGAGCTGTTTATGATCTATCATCGCCACCAAACTTTGTACAACACAGATCCTCGAGAATTTGCTATTGATCGGATGCGCTTCACCAAGAACGATCAGGGGGAGACAGTATTAGAAGTCTATGGCCCAACTGTGACACCCCAGCCTTATCCATCAGGCGTACAATAACAGTAAAAAAACCGCTGAGCATACACCATCTTAAACGCAAGCTGAGAAAGCCAGCTTTTGGAGATGAGTGTGTACCAGCGATTTTTTTATTGCTGCATAGCAACTCAATATTTCGGTATAATCCAGCCGGTGACTCGGTCTAATGCGATGGCGACTCCGCGGCTGACAATCGGTCGGCTCAAAAGCCAGAGGATGGTCACTGAACCGGCCAATAACCAGAAGAATTGTAGTGCTGGTAGGCCCCACCAGCTGCCCCCGGGTGGATTCATTGCGCCAATTCGATCGCCGATATCCACCAGTGGTGCCACCAAATAGACGTGAAGTAAATAAATGGCTAAGGTGTTTTGGCCCCAAATAGTGTAAAAACGGTGGCGGTTTTTTGCCAGCGTGATGAAGACGAAGATAAAGGCAAAGCTCAGCGCATACAGGTAAATGTCTGCCAATAGGTTTTGCCACAGGGGAATACCGATCAGATCATAAGCGCGATCCCCCCACAAAATTTCCGGTGGCAGATCAGCAGCTAACCACAAGCTGGCTGTTAACAGACCCACTGCGGCAATTAACAGACTCAGCAGGCGACGATAAGGGAAGCGGCGGATGCGAGCGATATGTTCTGGTCGACAGAAGTACCCAGCCAAAAAGAAAGGTAAAAAGCCCAACGTGCGCGCCATTGCCATGTAGGTACCGAATTCGGTCAAAAAACCAGAGAAGATGGCAACGACAAAACTAGCAATCAAGATGTGGCGTACTTTGACTAAATCTGGTAGTAAAAGGCGCCAGATAAACATGCAATAGAGATACCAAAGCGTCCACCCGGGATTTAGAATCAGGATTTCGTCGATTTTTCCTAGCGCCAACATAATCAAACTCAATAACAGGTTCAACAGCAGATATGGCAGCAAAAAATTACGAACAGCTGTCTCACGACCGCGCTGCAGGTTCTTGGAAAAATAGCCGGAAATAAAGATAAAGACCGGCATATGGAAGAAATAGATAAAGACATAAATAAATTCTGCTACATGATCCGTCAGACGAAAATATTCCAACGCATGACCGAAAATCACCAGAAAGATCAAGACGGCGCGGATATTATCGAAGGAATGGTCCCGGGGATTGGTTTGCGTCGTTGGATTTATTGCGAGTGACTCTGCTGTGGAAGACTTACTTGTAGCAGCCTTTGGGATAGCTTGCGGCGAGGACTGAGGTGTGGAAGGCTCAGTCTCTGCAGTGACACTCGGGACAACTGTCGACGATGGCTGCAACGGTGACAGTCTTCTGGCAGTTTCTTGTGAGTTGTCGACGACCTGTCCCCGTCTGGCTTCAGAGGTCTCTTGTTGTCGTCGAAGTCGGCGTTCTTCTTCTCGTTGTTGGATCCATTCCCGCAGATTTTGGTGTTCTCGCACCGGGGGTTCCAAGACGTCTAATGGAATCGCCGGGTCATCGAATTCATTGATGAAAGGAGCGCTATGAGGTATAGAATCTGTCGTAGTTGTCGGAGAATCAGCGGTCTCTGGGGTTGCAAGTGGTGCTGTTGCTTCTTTGCTTTCAGGTGTCGTATTAGGCTCACTAGCTTTCGCTGAGGAATCCTCGGTGGTGGCAATAAGCGGATTACTGGAAGCCGTCGTTTCAGCCGCTGTTACTTTTTCAGTAAGTCTGGCGGTTTGGGTTGCAGCGGCAGTTTCACTTTTTTCGGTGATGGCTGCTGCTTTTTTGTCCGCAGCAGGGATAGCCCTCTGTGGAGCCTCATCGGTAACAGATGGCATTGATTGTGCATCCTCTGCGGGGGAAGTTGTTTTTTTATAGGGAGCGGTAGGTTCTGAAATAATAGACACCTCCTGTAAGAATAAGGTATGCTTAAAAAAACTGTGTCATCTGTCAGTCGAACGGTTCTGTCAAATACAACAAGGCAGTAGGGAAGCGTGCCTGCCTATTTTGGCAAAAAATGACAAGTTTTGTCTCTATGATAGCATGTTTTTTGCAGGTGAGATACACGGCTATTAAGCCATTCGTGAAAAAGGCCGCGATCATCGCTTGTTATCGAAGAAACTGTTCCGGCAGAGATTTGGAGGAGCCCATGAGATTCTCAGCGAAATTCGTCAAACAAGTATTTAAAGTCATCAATATGAAAAAATTGGTAGGCAAAAATATGGTCACTCCGCCGCGCCGCTTGGAATGGAATGCCCAACAGCTGAAGCGCACAGAACTGGCGCAGCGTTCTGAAGATATTGCCGGGTCTGAATTGATTACGCTGTTTCCAGATCACCCTACCAATCGCCATGTTTTTTATCTGCATGGGGGTGGCTATGCGTTGGAAGCTTCGCCATTTCACAAGGAGATTCAGGAGTATTTTGTGAAGACATACGGCTTGAAGGTGAGTGCCTTTGACTATCCGCTGGCTCCGGAGCATACCGCCCAGGTAACGTTGGAACGCACGCTGGCGGCTTATTTACGATTGGCATTTTTGTATCCTGATGATCACTTTTATTTATTTGGCGATTCAGCGGGGGGAGGGCTGGCATTGAGTTTAGCCCAACATTTGCAGGAGAAAAGAGCTGCGGCCAACTCTGAAACAGCGGCTACTGCTGGGCAAAAAGCAACACAATCAACTGACCAACGCTACGAGCAGTTGCCAGTGTCAGTGCCGGAAAAACTGGCGTTGATTTCTCCTTGGCTGGATCTGACCCTGAGTGATCCGCGAATTTCTGCTATCGAGGACAAAGATGTCTTGTTACAACGAGATTTGTTGGCTGAAGCGGCTCGTAATTATGCCGGCGGGCTGCCGCTGGAGGATCCACGAGTTTCACCGCTAAAAGGACCATTGGAAAATCTGGGACAGCTCTTAGTAATTAGTGGCACTGACGATATTTTGAATCCCGATGTTTTGCGACTGCAAGAACGAATCAACGCTTTGGGATCACAAGAAAGTTCAGGTACTTGTCTGCATTTAGAGATTGCACCGGACATGATGCACGATTTTGTAGTTTATCCTTTGAAGGAAGCAACGCCGTATTTGGCACTGATCGGACGATTTTATGTAGATGAGCTGGCAGCGGGTGAATAGCAACCAATAAATAATGATCAATAAAAAACGACTCTCACCGAAGCAGCGCTTGAGTGTGGCTGGATAGCCAACAAAGAGCTTGCCGGCTGAGAGAGCCGTTTTTTGTTTTTTTTTTAAACCAGTTATTCCGCAGCTTTGATTTCACAGCTGTCACTAGTGGCTTCTCCGAGGGTTTCTGAAAGTGATTCAGGAGATTCAGAGTTGGTTGGCAGCTTTCCCATCAGTTCTTTAAAATTAAAGAAGAAATTCAATGTGATGGAGGTCAATGCCCCAGCTAGAATGCCGGAGCCGAAGATGTTTTGCACGAGTTCTGGAAAGTTGGCATAAAAGTTCGGATACACAGAAGGCAACATTGCAACGCCGAGGCTCAGTCCGATAATCAGCATATTTTGATTGCCGCTGAATTCGACACCTTTGAGCATATTGACAGCACTGCCGATGATGACGCCAAAAATCGCAAAGCCCAGGCCTCCCAATACAGGTTGGGGGATCACAGAGATTAAGGCAGAAAATTTTGGGATAAAACCGGCAATTAATAACATTGCGCCAGCACAAGCGGTAGCGTAGCGGCTTTTTTCTTTAGAGAGGTCTAGTATGCCCAAATTTTGCACAAAGGCCGTGGGTTGAACAGCATTAAAGCCTCCGGAAAAGAACGTAGCAATCCCCAGCGTTTTCAGGGTACGGCCAAACTGTTTTTCATCCAGCTCTTTTTCGACGATATTGTGGATACCCATCGAAGTTCCCGAGACTTCAACCATTCCTAAAATCATCACGATTAAGTAACTCGGTAGCATATTGAGATCTAATCGGGGCAAGCCGTAGTGTCCCGGCAGGTTTAAATCAAACCAAGGAGCCGCAGCGACAGGTGTCATATCCACCATTCCCATCAAAGCGGCGACGACAGTTCCCACCAGCAGTGCAATTAAGATGGATAAGTTTCCGAGAAAGCCTTTTAAGTACTTGCTTAAAAAAATGTGGAATAAAAAGATTCCTAAAGCTAGAAAGAAGGGCTTTAGTTCGATTGACTGAGTTAAGTCATAAGCTCGATCCCCCATCATCCAATGAAAGGTGTTGGGCAAAAGGGCGACCCCTAATACCATTAAGTTTGTTCCAACTACAATTGGTGGGAAAAAGCGACGGAGCTTTACCCAAAAGCCTGACAGCAAAAAGCAGAACAGTCCGGCTACCATCGTACAACCAGCCACTGCTGCAAAGCCTGCCTGAATATTGTCGGCGCCTAATAAGGTGCTGGTGACGACTGGGATTACAGCGAAGTTCGCCCCAAGAGCCATGGGAATCAGCGGACTGGTGCGGGGAATGATATTCAAGGCAGCCAATAGCGAGCTGACTCCGGAACAGAAAATAACAGCGCTTACAAAAAAACGTGTTTGACTGGGATCCAAGCCGGCACTGGCAGAAATAATCAAAGGCACGGGAATAGCTGCCAAAATAGCGATAACCGTATGTTGGAAACCCAGTGGTAGTAGTTGGGATAAAGGTAACTTGCGATTGGTACCTTCAGTAGATACCTCCGAGTTAGGTGAGTGTAGCGAGTGGTCTTGAACAGGTCTTTCATCCATAAGTGGAAAAGTCTCCTTTCTTCTCAAAGCAGCCGGGCTTGTGGAATCTGCGAGCAGCCGCTTGATTGTTGAAAAGCCGTGAAGCTTCCTAGTTGGTAGTCATCTTCACGGCTTGAATGTATAGCACTAGTGATAGCAGGTTTTTCAGTTTTTGTCGGTGTTGTTCTGGCGTCGTTTGGCAGTGTTTTCCACGGCGTCAACAATTTTTTGATAGCCAGTGCAGCGGCACATGTTACCGGAAAGGCCTCGCCGAATTTCTTCACGAGTGGGATTTGGAATATCATCTAGCAATTGCTTGCTGGAAACAATCATGCCAGGAATGCAAAAGCCACATTGAACTGCGCCGGCGTCAATGTATTCTTCTTGAATATCACTCAAGGTGCCGTCAGGAGCGGTTACTCCTTCAATCGTAGTGACTGTTTTGCCGTCTGCCCAAGTAGCCAAGTAAAGACAGCTGTCGATGGTTCGTCCATCAATAATCACGGAGCAGGCACCACATTCGCCGACACCACAACCTTCTTTGGTTCCCATCAAGCCGAATACTTCTCGCAAGACTTCCAACAGACTTTTGCGAATATCAATGGTACAAAAAACCGCTTCGTCATTTAAGGTAAAGCGAATAGTTTGAGTCGGGATTTCGGTAACAATCCCGTTTTGCTTCAATTGACTCATCCTTGTTCCTCCTTTTTCGTAGCGGAAACTTTCAGCGCTTCGACGATATTGCGCCCTGGCAGGATGGAGACTAGGTAGTCCCGATATTCTTTGGAAGCTCGCCAGGAATCGCGGGTATTGGTATCTTCTAGACATTTGGCACCGATAGCTTTCAGGTTCTCATCGGTGATTGTTAAGCCACGGGCAAAGGCCTCGGCTGTATACATGCGGATTGGTGTGGGTGCAGCGACCCCAAAACAGATGCGCAGATCTTCAATAATCCCGTCTGTTTGTTTTACCAAGGTGGAACAGCTGAGATTGGCAATATCCAGCGCTTGTCGTTGGGCAAATTTGGTGTAATGGCCGGTATAGCCTTCATAGTCCTGGCGGGAGATTTTGATCTTCACTAGGATTTCTCCTGGGGACAGGTCCACCCAACCGGCACCTTTATAAAAATCAGCAATAGGTACATTCTTGATGCCGGCACTGGAATGGACTTCTAAGACGGCATTGTAGGCAAAGAGCGTGGGGGCGCTGTCAGCAGAGGTGGCACCATTACAGACATTGCCGCCAATCGTTCCGACATTACGAGTTTGTGGACCTCCTACTAATGCGACAGCTTCTCCTAACAAATGAAGGTGTGCTTTAATCAACGGATGGTGCTCAATTTCGCTAAAGGTGTTCATGGCACCAATCACCAAAGTCCCGTCGTCTTCCAAATAAATGTCGTGAAGCTCCGGGATACGGGTGATGCCAATCAAATCGCAGCCAACATAGCCGGACTTCATTTCACGCGCTTTTACCATGACATCCGTTCCGCCAGCAACTAAGCGGGCCGTGGGTTTTTCACCAGTAATGGTAAAAACATCAGCTAAGGTTGCGGCTTCGTGATAGCCGGTGATATCATACATACTCTTTTCTTCCTTTCTATATATGAAAGTGGGGTAGAAAGGCAAGGCTTCAAATCGTCCTCACCTAAAACCCTTCTACCTGAAATTTTTCTAGAACTAATCTTCAATAACGCCGGCTTTTTTCATTGCCTCAAAAACTGCCTGTGTAGCTAACGGAATTTGATTAATGGCTACCCCTGTCGCATTTTTTACCGCATTGCGGATAGCCGGAGCAGGTGAACACAGCGGATTTTCACCGAGGGATTTATTTCCGTACGGCCCTAATGGATCCACAGATTCCACAAATTCATGGTCAAAGTCCGGCAAATCCATCATGGTTGGGATTTTGTAATCCAATAGGTTATTGTTCAATGGCTTGCCGGCAGCGCTGTAACGCAAGCCTTCGCTTAAACCGAAAGCCACTCCCATCGCCATGCCACCTTCCACTTGACCACCTGCTAAAAGAGGATTGATAATCTTACCGGAGTCATGGACATTCATACAGCTCAGTAAAGTTACTCGGCCAGTTTGGACATCGACTTCTACTTCAGCGAAGGTACAGCCGGTAGCGTAGGAGTTGTGGTGAATGTTCACGGAAGATTCTGCCACGATGGCACGACCGTGTTGCATATCATAAAATGAAGCTAGGGCAAAGTCTGCTAAAGACACGATTACTTGGCTATTGTGGGCATAAACAATCTGATTGTTTTCGATATCCATGTACTCGGGGCGGATGTCATACATTTCTGAAGCGCGGGTCAAGATCTGATTTTTCATCTTTTCGGCGCATTCTCGGACCGCAAAACCAGTGATATAGCTTTGACGAGAGGCGTAAGCACCAGTGTCAAAAGGATCGATATCGGTGTCGGTCATAGCATCTCGGATAATTTTGTCATAGCTGACTCCCAATGTTTCAGCAGCCATCTGACTAAAGGTAGTGTCTGAGCCTTGCCCAATTTCAGTGGCTCCCAGCATGAGTTTAAAGGAACCGTCTTGAATCAAAATCAAGCGGGCACCGGAGACCTCCAGACCAAAAGGATAGGTTCCAGAACCGTAAGAAAAGCTGGCAACACCGACACCACGACGTTTAGCGCCGTTTTTGTACTGTAGGCTTTCTTGAAGCTTACGGTCATAGTCAAAGGCAACACGGCCTTTCTGTAAACAGTCGTTGACCTTGAAATTAAACTGCTGGATTTTGCTTAAAGGATTTAAATAACCCTCCGGACGACCGTTTTTGATACGAAATTCGATGGGGTCCATCCCGATTTTTTCTGCACAATCGTCGATTACTGATTCTAAGGCATACATGACTTGCGGGATACCATAACCTCGCATGGCACCAGCTGCGGCGATGTTGGTGTAAATTGTTTTCGCCGCGTAACGGAGGTTTTCGGTAGTATACAGGGAATTGATAAAAGTGCCCCCCTTACCGCCAATCGCATGGCCGTGGGAAGCATAGCCTCCTTGGTTACTCAACACACCGAAATCGATGGCAGTGATGGTTCCGTCACTTTTTAAGCCGATAGCGATATCGTAGTCAATGGCGTGGCGTGTACGGGTATTGGCCAAAGATTCTTCCCGAGTCAAGTTGATTTTCACTGGCCGGCCGCCACAGAGCATACTGAGAGCAACTGTCAGAGGCTCGATCGTTACGTCTTGCTTGTTACCAAAGCCGCCGCCGATAAATGGTTTTTTTACGCGGATTTGAGACCAGGGAATCCCTAAAGCTTGCCCGATAATCCGCCGACAGATATGGGGAATCTGCGTTGAACTGATACAGACCCAGCGCTGATCGTCATTGCGGAAGGCTACCGCAACTTGTTTTTCCATATGGGCATGCTGCTGGATTCCAGTGGAAAATTGCTCTTTCACTACGAAATCAGCTGCCGCTAACCCCGCTTCTACATCGCCGAAACCGACATTGGTATTGGCAATGACGTTGTCTCGCTCTTCGTGGATCCGGCGGGCATCTGGCGCCATTGCTTCTTGCGGTGTTAAGTAGACAGGATATTCTTCGTAGGTTACTTTGATTTTAGCCAGCGCTTTTTCTGCTGCCAACTCGGTTTTAGCCACCACGGCAGCAATCTCTTCCCCGTAGACTCGTACATTGCGATTAAGCATCAAGCGGTCCTCGATATCCCGCTTGGCTTCTAACATGGCATAAGGATGACCAGCTGTCGCATATTGATTTTGGGGGAGGTCTTCTGGCAAGACAATCTTGATGACATCAGGCATTTGCGCAGCTTCTGTTATGTCATAAGTCACCACTCGCCCGTGAGCAATGGTGGAGCGCAAAATCTTGGCGTGAAGACAGTTCAGGATTGGGAAGTCATCGGTGAAGTTGGCCTTGCCTTTGACCTTGGCCGCGGCATCCCAGCGGCGTTCTTTTTCCCCGACAGTAGCGTTTTTCATGGTAGTTCTCCTTTCTAATCACGAAACATTGAATAAAATTTTAAAATAAAAATGAAAATTATTTAGTTGATAGCTTAAAAAAACACGCGCGCAACCTCACGCGATTTTGCAAACGTTTTATTTACATAGAGATTCTAGCATTGTCAAAAATAGAATACAATCTGCTTTAAAATTTAATAACGAGAGAATATTAATTTCGAGAATGCACAATGTTTTGGCAATGCCTGGACCTTGTGCTTACAATAATAGAAAACTGATCTAGACCGAATTAAACATTTAAAATAACGATGAGAAGAGTTCTCAATGTTCGTGTTTTTCTTTTTTGTATTTTGCGAATGCTTTTGTATTAGTAATTAGAATTTGTTTAGCATCCGCTATTTTTTTGAAAATATAACGGTTTAAAAAATATGGTGGAGTAAGTCGAAGCAGGCTTATGGCAACTAATAAAGTTCTCCCGGCAATTCCTGCTTAGGGTCGTGGTATACTTGAAAAAAGCTTTTTAGCAGATAACAGGCCCTTAGTGGTGCGCTGTTTATCCGCTGCGAAAGGAGGCAGTATGCAACTAGAAAAACTTTACCCCGGTGATTTTTTGCAGCTGGATCCGATATTTGAGAGCGGCCGTTTGATCCTGCCGTTTTATGGCAGTCATTCCCGTGGCAAAGAGCAGTTCTTAGCCGCAGTAAAAGCCGGAACCGCTTATCAGACAGAAGCATACGGCTATCGTTTTTATCTAACAGTAAATGAAGAGGTGCGCCACTGTCTGACAGTCACGAATCTGTTGGTGGCTCCCATTGATGACGCTCTTTTGCGACTGGGAACTAATGGACAGTGGGAGCTGACTTGGCGGCGATTACTTGAAGTGTTGGAAACGACGGCCCGCAGTCGCTTTGTGGCAAAGTTGGTCTTGGCTTTTACCACGACCGCCAGCAATCAGGAGTGGTTGACCGCACAAGGCTATCAAGCAGCTGCGGAGGGCTTTGAAAAGTCCCTGACGTATCGCACTGGTCTAGTCTTAGGGGGCGGTGGTGCTCGAGGCGCCTATCAAATCGGTGTTTGGGAGGCATTACAGGAATTGCAGATTCCGCTGCAAGTAGTGACTGGTGCTTCTGTTGGGGCGCTGAATGGTGGTTTAATCTTGGTGGGGGATGTGGCGGCTGCCAAAGAACTGTGGCTAGCTATCAGTACAGATCAGGTTTTGCAGTTTCCCCGCGCCGCCTCTGACAATCACAGTCTAACGCGGCTTTTACAGCAGGTCCAATCGCTGACAATTACCGCGCTTAGAGAAAATGGTGCCAGTACAGAACCTTTGGAACAGCTGATTTATGACGCTTTAGATGAGAAGAAAATGCAGGCCAGTCCAGCAGAACTCTATGTCTGCACCACCCATCTACCGGATTTTACGGAGAAAGTGGTTCACTTTGATAAAAACGACTGTGCCGGCAATCTGCAGTGGTTAATTGCTTCTGCTTCTTTTTATCCCGCGATGAAAGCCAAAGAAATCTCTGGCAATTATTACATTGACGGCGGCTATCGCAACAATTTACCGGTGGACGTGGCCTTGGCACAAGAAGTCAGTGAGTTGATTGTAGTGGACGTTAATGGTCCCGGATTTATTAAACGAACCCCAATCCCTGAAACCGTGGCGACGGTGCCCTTTGATTCTCCTTGGACCTTAGGAAGTTTTCTAGTCTTCGATCGGGAGCGTTCTCGAATCAATTACCAGCTGGGCTATCTGGAAACCATGAAGCATTTTGGACGCGGCAAGGGCTACTGGTACACCTTTAGTGAGGAAGAAGAAGCTGCGTTGAACAAAGTTTGGCGCCGGTTCTGCCGCCGATTGCAGCAAACCGATGATCCCCTCTGGCAACTCATCAAAGGGCGACCATTTTGGAGTCGTTTGAATAAAGCCTACCAAAGCAAGGTTGTGTTCGAAACAGCGGGTTCTGCTTTAGCGGAGTTGTGTGGTGGGCTATTGAATGTCCCACCAGAAAAATGCTATGAAGCGGCTGAATTTCTGCCGGTTCTAAAAAAGGCCTGCAATGCGCAGGCAGAGCCGATTGAAGGCGTTTTGTCAGTAGCAGAATGGCTGCGTCAATATCGGGAACGACTGCTGGCAATTTCTGACACTCGTCAACTGCTGTATTGGCAGCGAAGTTTTACAGCCAAAACCCCTATCACGGCAGCATTGAGGCAACTGCTTGAGTTGACGCCTGTTACGGCAGTGGCCGGTGCATTTTTGGCAGAATTGCTTGCCACATCCACAAAAAGCGATGAGGTAACGCATAGTTAATTAAGACAGAGCAGGTTCACCTGCTTTTGAAACAGAAACGGAGGAAGACAGATGGCACAGGAATTTTCATTTGAGATTGTAGAAGAGATTGCTGTTCTTTCGGAAAATCCGAAGGGCTGGCGCAAAGAGTTTAATTTGGTAAGCTGGAACGGACGACCACCGAAGTTCGATATTCGTGATTGGGCACCAGAGCATGAGAAAATGGGCAAAGGTGTGACCTTGAGTAACGAGGAATTTGCTGCCTTGAAAGAGGCCATCCAAAAGATGTAGCAACCTGGCTGACTATTTTTTGGATTGAGCATGATGGTTATAGAAAAACAAAGTGAGGGAAAATCGATGATCAAAAGCATGACCGGATTTGGCAAAAGTCGAGAGGAAAATGACCGCTATACGGTAGAAGTCGAAGTCAAAAGCGTCAACCATCGTTTTTTGGATGTTCAAATTCGCAGTCCCAAACAGGTAAATCCATACGAAGGAACCATCCGCCAACTTATCAAAGAGCGGCTTCCTCGAGGGCGGGTAGAAGTCTTCGTTACAGTTAAAGAAACCGGCGATGATACCAAAGCCGTAACAGTTCACTGGGGCTTAGTGGATCAACTGGTGAAAGAGCTGAAAGCAGAAGCTGCCGCTCGCTATGGTGAAACAGATCTGGAAGTGGCCGCTATTTTGCAGCAGTTGGTGACCTTGCCGGATTTTGTAGAAATCAAAGAAGACAAGTCTGATGATACTGGTCTGGAGGAGCTTTTAGTAGCTGCCGTCAGTCAAGCTGCGGCACAAAATGCCAGCAGTCGCGAGCAAGAAGGTGCCGGCCTGGCAACCGTCATGCAGGAAAATCGCCAGACTATTGCCGATGCGCTTTCTCGCCTGCAGGAATTCGTGGCTATCTATGAAGAAGAATACCGGACACGGTTTGAGAAAAAGCTGCAGGATTATCTGGGTGAGACAGTGGATCAAGACCGCCTCCTTACTGAATTGGCATTGCTTTTGGAACGTGGAGACATCCATGAAGAACTGGACCGTTTGACAATCCACCTGCGAAAATTCGATGATTTGCTTGCTGCGACTGAACCCGTCGGTCGAGAATTGGACTTTTTGATTCAAGAAATGAACCGAGAAATCAACACAATCGGCTCCAAATCCGGTGCCATCGAGATCAAAGAACTGGTGGTACAAATGAAAACCACCGTTGAGAAGATCAGAGAACAAGTGCAAAATGTAGAGTAGCAGCTGATAAACAGACTGTGGACTGTATTTTTTTAAAAACAACTTCTTCGCATATCCTTCGCCAGATTCGCAGACTATCGATATAATATAGAAGAAGGTTGTTGCTGGCTGCACTCCGGACAGTTTCTGGGAGCACTCCGGCATAAGAGAAAGGCGGAAACAAGATGAAGTATTATGATGTGACTTTTCACGGTGTCAGTGGGCGTTCTGTGGTGAAGCGGACGGTTCCTTCCGAGCGGGATCCTTATGAAGCGTGGCAGGATGCTTGTGCTTTAGTAACAGACGATGAGATCCGCTTGTTGGTCAATGAAACCTATGTGACTATGCGACGGGAATTGATTTCCCGCATTGATGTGGAAGCGGTGACGGATCCGATTGATGAAGCCGAAACCCGCAAAGACGAGCTGCGCAATGTAATCAACACACTTTCTAACATGGGGCTGTAAAAAGCAATTGATTTTACCGGGAGAGGGCAACCTGTCCCGGTGATTTTTTGACTGCAGCTCATCTGCATAAACTGAAGGATCCGGCTGTTTTAAAAAAGGAAATTGGGTAGGCTATCAATAAAAAAAGAAAGTACCTTTTGAGGCCTGCTCAATTCAGATGAAGCAAAATCCTAAAGTTTTCACCAGTCTATGCAAGTCCCTCTTGAAACTTTTGCGAAAAAAGTGCAAAATAGACGAAAAGATAGACTGGCACAGTGTGGCGATTTTTTCCGCGGAAGCAGCGGCTTTTTTTTATTGAAAAGCACCAGTCAAACAGAAAGGACGAAACCATGTCAGATCGTGGGTTGTTGATCGTATTGTCCGGACCATCCGGAGTGGGCAAAGGCACTGTTAGAAGAGCGATTTTCGAAAGTGAAGATAATGATTTTCAATATTCCGTTTCCATGACTACTCGCCCGATGCGGGCAGGCGAAGTGGAGGGTGTGGATTACTATTTCCGGACCCGGGAGGAATTCGAGGCGCTGATTGCTGCCGGTGAGATGTTGGAGTATGCTGAGTATGTAGGCAATTATTACGGTACGCCACTGTCTTATGTACAAAAAACACTGGATGAAGGCAAAGATGTTTTCTTGGAGATTGAAGTTCAAGGCGCTCGTCAAGTGAAAGAAAAAGCTCCAGACGGCGTGTTTATCTTCTTGACCCCGCCGGATCTGCATGAATTGAAAAACCGGATTGTCAACCGAGGAACCGATGCGATGGAGATTATCGAAGAACGCATGCGGGTTGCCCGGGAAGAAATTGAAATGATGGCCCTGTATGACTATGCTGTTGTGAACGATGAAGTGCCTAAAGCGGTGGAACGTATCAAAGACATTATCGCCAGTGAACACTTTCGCGTCGACCGTGTGATCGGAAAATATATCAAAATGCTAGAGGAGATGTAATACGTTATGATGTTAAAACCTTCAATCGACAAATTGCTAGACCGTGTCAATTCTAAATATTCCTTGGTGATTCTGGCGTCAAAACGCGCCCACGAACTAGATGCCGGTGCTAAACCGACTGTAGATTCTTTTGAATCGGTAAAATCTGTGGGACAAGCTTTGGAAGAAATCGAATCTAAAACAGTAATCAATGATCCGCATCCAGAGATCAAACGTGCGCGTATCAAAATGGAAGAACAAGAACGTAAAGCACAACAAGAACAAGAAAAGAAAGAACTGGAGAAAAAAATCCGGGACGAACAAAAAATGTAAATCAGACCACCAGCTTCTAATTGTAACAATCAAAAAGCCCCATCCCTTCGATGCTAATTTGCCAAGAGGGATAGGGCTTTTTGTTTTGGATGAGAAAATAGCGTTCGATGTGTTAGTTAATTTTATCAGATTGATCGTCATCTTATAAAAGTATCAAGCAAAAAGTACTGTTTGAAAGTAATAATCATTATTAAACAAGATTATAAGCTGCTTTCTTTTTAATTAGTGACGAATGTCCTTAGAAAAGATACAATTAAAAAAACGGTTTCTTTAGGGGGCGGATAGCTATGATTTCAAAAAAAGATAGTGGCAATGCAAGGCTGCTATTACTGGTATCTATTATAAGTTTTGCTCTGTTGCTAATAATTTACTTTGTGAATTTTCGTGAACTCACACAACAACACTTAGCTATTTGCTTAGGGCTAATCCTCGTATCAGTCGTAAGCAGTGGCATAGCTTTTAAGAAAGGCGGAAATAGATATCTTGCAATTGGAATTGTTCTTCTGAATATCGCGTTAGTGTTGTTTGCCATATTGGCAACTATCATGTCGTTGCGAAATAACGGAAATTAATCAAGAAAACAGCTATTTCAGTCTACCGAGATTGGTGAAAAAGTTGATTCAAGAAAAGCGGTAGGACTTGGATAAGCTTTTACTCGATGTCCGCCAACAGCGATAAATCAATGAGGCCCGTTCATTCATTTACTGCTTTTACGGTAAGTTTCCTGTTGAGTTTTTGTTGCAAGAGGTGCAGATGTTCTGGGCTGAGGCCGGCTTGGCGAAAATAAGTGCCGGCATTTCCGTAATGGTGGGCCAGATGGTTCAAAAAGCGGCTCATGTTCTGGGCATCTGAGCGTAACAGTGTTGGGTCGATAGTGGTTTGAACCGATTGGAAGCGGCTGTCGGCAGCAAGAAAAGTATGGGTGACTTGGTAATCCGCGATGATGTCAGGGTAAGCTGCTTCTGCCAATTCTAAAAGCAGGGCAGCAACCACGCCGGTACGATCTTTGCCGGCGGCGCAGTGAAAGAGGGTAGCGCCGCTATTTTCAGCCAACAACTCAAAAATCAAACGCAACTGTGAGGAACGTTCTTCCAGCAGTCCGATATAGAAGTCGCCTAGATCAAAGCTGTGGCTTGACAGGTTTTGAGTCGCATCAGCCACGTCGCCAATCATCAGGGGGATATTGAAATATTGAATGGTTTCAGTCACAGGGTCAGGTTGCTGCAACAATTCTTCTGCTGAACGCAAATCAATGATGCGAGTGACGCCATAGTTTTGTAAAAATTGGATGTCAGGGATGCTTATGTTTTGGAGACCGTCACTTCTAAGAAATGTTTGCCAAGGGGTAGGGCCTGATGGTGTAGGAATACCACCTAAGTCGCGGGTGTTGAGGGTACCTGTCAAAGGCAGTCGAGTATAATGTTCCATGTGAAACTCCTCCAATTCTATTTTTGTAGTTTTTACCGTAGGGTCGGAAGCAAAATCGCAGCCGACCGTAACCTTCATTAACTTAAACTCATTTTTGTAGGGCAGTCTTTAGCGGCTGCTCTTTTTGAGACGTCCTATTAGAAGCTCCATTGTGACCATCGTCAAAAAGATGACTAAAATGATTGTGGAGATGCGGCCGTAATCGTATTTGCCGATAGCTTTGGTGAGCAGGGCGCCGATTCCGCCGGCTCCCACCATTCCAAGAGAGATGGACTCGGCGATGTTGCTTTCCAGTCGGATTGCCGTCCAAGAGAGGAACGGGTTCTTTAACCCTGGCAAAAGACCATGCCAGATAATCTGTCCCCAAGAGGCACCAGCGGCTTGCAAGGTTTCGATGATGGCTGGCTCTTGCTCTTCGATCGAGGCGATAAAAGATTTGGTGAGATAGCCGGTGGTAGGGAAAATCATTCCGATGACAGCAGCGGTATTGCCAAAGCCCAAGCTGGCGACGACGATCAAGATCCAGATTAAAGAGGGTACCGCCCGCACGAGGCTGACTAATCCTTTGATTACACCGGAAAATAGTGGCAGCGGGGCAGTGTTGGCAGCACCTAAAAAAGCCAGAAATAAAGATAAAATCCAGCCGATGGTCAGACCGGCAACTGCCAAAGCCAGCGAAACTCCTAACTGCGGGAGAATCTCCGGTAATGCGGCAATATCCAATACCATGAATTTACGGAGAATACGGCCGGCGAGTTTTCCCCGTTGCAAAAAAGTGGCTAAATCCATATTTAAAGCTGCGGTGCTGGTGAAAAATAAAACACTCAGCAACGCAATCAGTCCACTGCGAAACCATTGTTGGCGCTTTGGGGAAAGAGGAATAGTAGTAGAAGACATAGGTGATTTCCTTTCTGAAATGAGATTCGATAGCTGTCTAGAGGATTTTTTTCCGCAAACGGCTCACAGTGAATTCGGTCAATAAGACCATCACCACCAACATGACAATTAGAAACAAAGCTTCATGGTAGCGAAACAGTCGGATATTGGTCTGAATCATGATCCCAATCCCACCAGCGCCTACCATCCCCAAAATCGCCGAGGCTCGAATGTTGATCTCAAAGGAAAATAACGTCCAGTTCAGCCAAGCAGGAACGAACTCTGGCAACAAGCCGTGAAAGAGCACCTGTAGATAACTAGCCCCGCCAGCTCGCAAAGCCTCTAGCTTGGTGGCCCCAATCTCATCAATAGATTCAGCGTAGGAGCGAGCCAAAAAGCCCAGTGTTGCCAAGATCAATGCCAAAAGTCCAACGAGATTTCCAATCCCGAAAATATAAACCAACAAACTGGCCCAGACTAAAACGGGGATGTTTCGCAAAAAACTGATGAAAATCCGGACCAGCAGACGTAGCCCGCGAACAGGATTGGTTTGTTCGGACATCAAGAGTCCAAAAAACAGCGCTAAAAAGGCGGAGCAATAGGTTCCTACTACAGCAAACAAAACAGTTTCCAGCACCAGGGGAAGATAGCTGTTCAAGTTGGCGATTTTCATGGGCCAAAAATTCTCCCAAAAGAAGCGCAGAAAATCCGGAAAACCCGCCAGTGCAGTGAAAGGATTAACTTTTAGATAGGCAAAACTTGCGACAATCACTGCTAACACCAAGGAAATACCAGTAGTTTTCTTCAGCGCAGCTTCCTCTGACAAAGAAAGCGTTTGTGACTTTGCGACAGGAGTTTCTGGGTTATTCATAGTGCCAGGCCTCCTGTTTCTTTTGTCGCTGTGCTTAAAGCAGTTTCACTGGCGACAACCACGGTGCTATTGTCTAATGGGGCATGAAGCTCGGTAGCGTTGGGAATCGTTGCTTCATTCGGAGCAGTGGGGGTGATTTCCTTGATTGCTGCTTTATTGTCTTTGTTTTCAGTACCAGCAAGGGACATCTGCTCTTCTTTACCGGCGTAGATGGCAGCCGTAATCTTTGTACTCAGCGCTTCTGGAGGTCCGTCAAATACGATTTTCCCCTCTTTAACTCCCAGAATACGAGTGGCATATTGCTTGGCATAATCAACTTGATGCAAGTTGACGATGCAAGTGATCTGACGGCGGGTAGTGATGGTTTTCAGTTGATCCATGACGATGTCGGCGGATTTTGGATCCAAAGAAGCGATGGGCTCGTCTGCCAAAATCAGCTTAGGCTCTTGCATGAGGGCCCGACAGATACCGACTCGTTGCATCTGTCCGCCAGAAAGGTCACTGGCTCGTTGATAAATCTGATCTTCCAACCCCACTGTTTTCAGCAAATTCAGCGCTTGACTTCGTTCAATTTCCGGGTATAGGCCCAATAAAGACTTATAAAAAGGCATTCGGCTGAGCCGTCCATGGAGGACATTTTTGATGACGTTGGTGCGGCCAATAAGATTGTAATGCTGGAAAATCATGCCAATGTCGCCTCGTTTTTTTCGTAGCGCGCGGCCTTTCAAGCTGGTTAGCTCGCAACCGTCAAAATACACGGTGCCGCTAGTCGGTCGTACCAACTGGTTAATGGTCCGGATCAGGGTGGATTTTCCGGCTCCTGATGGACCAATCACCACGATAAATTCTCCTGACTGGACAGAGAGATTGATGCCGTCGAGGGCCAGCTTTTTACCATCGTAACTTTTCTTTAGATCGGTCAAACGCAGCAATTCCGTCATGCTTATTCCTCCTCAATTCCCAGTGTATCCACCATTTCTTTCACCACCGCGTAGTCGCTGTCATGTGCTTCAGTGAAGCGTACCTCGCCAGCACCATAAAAGGATTTGAAATAGTCGGCGTTGTCATAGCTTAGATAAAAGTCTTTCAGCTTCTTTTTGATGTTTTCGTCGAGATCTTTACGGACGACAAAGAGCGCATTGGGGATCACTTCAGTTTCACCGATAATTTTCAAGTCATTTTTTTTGATTAAGCCGGCGTTTGCCAGCATTGGGATTGTCTGGCCAGCCACGGCTGCCGCATCATAGTCTCCTTTGACGACTCCCAAAATGCTGGCATCGTGTTTGCCGGAATACGCAACGGTTTTGAAAAAGTAGCCAGGTGTTTCCAGTTTGCCCGTGTCTAGAGCCAAGTCTTTGACCAATGTAGCTTTTGGATACATGTAGCCGGAAGATGAGGCAGGGTCTACGAAAGCAAAATTTTTATCTTTCAGATCTTTCAATTCGTTGATGCTGCTGTTGTCTTCTCGAGTGATAAAAACTGTGCGGTAAGGTTCAGCTCCCATCGATGTAGTGGTCACCAGCGGCTCGGCGCCAGCAATCTTTTTGGCTTGGTAATAACTCATGGGGCTTACTAGAAGCACGTCTAACTTACCGGCTTTCAAAGCTTCGATTCCTACAGAATAATCAGCTCCCTCCATCTCTTCCACGGGTAAGCCGATTGCTTTTTCCATATCTTTGCGGAATCCTTCGTGCTTGGTTCCGGCATCAGGGTTATTTTCATCCGGCATCTGCACGATCGTAATTTTTTCTGGTGCGGCTGCCTGTGCCGTCTCAGATTGACCTTTACAGCCGGTTAACAGCAACAACCCCGCAGTCATAGCTAAACTTGCAACAAACATTTTCTTTTTCATTTTTGCACTTCTCCTTTTGATTGGTTGGGACGACAGCTGCTTGAAGCAGGTGTGTTAGCGAGCTGTGAACGATTGTAGTTTATAATGCTTCGAGGGCGGTTTCATCAATTTTCAGTTATGTTTGCGTAAAGAATGACGCCTTTTCTGTAAACGAACAGTAAAGGTTACTGTTGGATCGTTTTATGTAGCTTGCCAACGTGGTATTCTGGTAAGGCAACTAGCAATTAGCAAAGTAAGTAAATCAAAAGAAAAATAACTATCAAAATGTCTCGAATTATCGAATAGGTTTTCTGGCAGATGCCAAAAAAGTAAGGCAGCAAGGAATAAAAGCCTCTTTGGTCGTTTCAAGCAGCCGCTTTTTTTCGACTATCTATTCTCTAAGCTTCGCTAAAACCACAGGGGCAGATTTTCCCCTTTACAGACAAAAGCGTTTTTTTCCGTTATAATATGGAAGGATTTCTGCCGACAGTTTGAAGTTATGGTCTAAAAAAGGGCCGCTAAATGCTGTGACATACAAAATCATCAGAAAGGATGTGACCGTCAAATGCAGGAGTTTGCCAAAGTGATTGTAGATGTGCCGGCGATGCAGACGGACCAGCCTTTTACATACCATATCCCGGAAGAGCTGGCGACGCTGGTGCAAGTAGGTATGCGAGTGGAAGTGCCTTTTGGTAACGGAAATCGCCACATCCAGGGATTTGTGATCGACATCGTGGCTGATTCCATGACAGATGCGCCGTTAAAAGATATTGTCGGGGTGCTGGATTTGGCACCAGTAGTGAACACGGAACTGCTGGAGCTGGCGGATTACATGAAAGAGCAGACCTTTGCCTTCAAGATTACTTGTTTGCAGACGATGCTGCCAGCGGTAATGAAAGCTGAATACCAGAAGTTTGTGCGGGTCACGGATTTGGCCGCTGCCCAAAGTGCCGGACTGCCTTTGGATCTGCTGGATCAAGAAACCGGCGAATTGGAATGGAGCCAAGCTGAAACTGCCGGTGTATTGCCGGCACTTTTGCGGCTGCGGCAAGCTGGGGCAGCGGAGATTCGCTACCAGGTGAATAAAAAAAATAAGGTCAAGATGATGCGACTGGTGAAGCCTTTGATTGCAGGTGCAGAACAAGCGCAGGTCATCAAAAGCCAACTGCGAGCCGGCGCCAAACGTAAAGAACAGCTATTGGATTTGCTGGTGCAAGCAGCCGGAACCGAGCTGCCGGTGAAGCATTATACAGATGCGGGAATCAGCAATGTCAATTTGAATCAAGGCGCACAAGCGGGCTGGTTACGTTATGCAGAAGTCGAAACCTATCGAGATCCCTTTGCTCATCGGGAGTTTGCGACGACTACAGCGTTGTCTTTAAATGCCCAACAGCAAGCTGCCGCTGAGGCGATTCTAGCTGCCGCAGCTAAAGATGAGCCCCAGACTTTTTTGCTGGAAGGTATCACCGGGTCGGGCAAGACAGAAGTGTATCTGCAGACCATTGCAGAAGTGATGGCGAATGGCCGCACTGCCATCATGCTGGTACCAGAGATTGCCTTGACGCCCCAGATGGTGGAGCGCTTCAAGAGTCGCTTAGGGGATGCGGTGGCCGTTTTACACAGCGGGTTGTCCCAAGGAGAAAAATACGACGAATGGCGCAAGATTGAACGAGGAGAAGCTCAAGTTGTCGTGGGGGCGCGCTCTGCTATTTTTGCACCACTGGAAAATATCGGCTTAATCATCGTGGACGAAGAACATGAGGCCACTTATAAACAAGAGGAAACACCCCGGTATCACGCGCGCGATTTGGCTATCTGGCGCAGTCGCTATCATGGCTGCCCCGTAGTGTTGGGCAGTGCGACACCATCACTGGAATCGCGGGCCCGGGCGCAAAAAAACGTCTATACCCTGTTGCCTTTGAGCCACCGTGCGAATCCTGATGCGGCACTTCCCACGGTTGAAATCGTAGACATGAAAGACGAATACGCCAAAAAAAATCCCGGCAACTTTTCCCAAGTGCTAAAAGATAAGATTGCCCACCGGTTGGCTAACGATGAACAAATCGTGTTGCTTTTAAATCGTCGCGGCTATTCCAGCTTTGTGATGTGCCGAGATTGCGGGCATGTGGTGGATTGTCCTAATTGTGACATTTCATTGACGCTGCATATGGATGTCAAACGCTTGCGTTGTCATTATTGTGGTCATGAAGAACGGATTCCTGATGTCTGTCCCAGCTGTGGCAGCCGCAAGATTCGCTACTACGGCACCGGGACTCAAAAAGTTGAAGAAGAACTTCAGGGTATCTTCCCCGAAGCCAAAATTTTGCGGATGGACGTGGATACCACTCGTAAAAAAGGGGCCCACGAACGGATTTTAAAAGCGTTTGGAGAAAAACGTGCCCAGATTCTTTTGGGGACACAAATGATCGCCAAAGGATTGGATTTTCCCGACATCACTTTGGTAGGCGTATTGAATGCTGATACCGCCTTGAATCTGCCGGACTTTCGTTCCAGTGAGCGGACTTTTCAACTGTTGACACAGGTGAGCGGGCGAGCCGGACGAGCCCAAAAAGCCGGCGAAGTCGTGATTCAGACGTTTAACCCTGGTCATTATGCGATTCAATTGGCACAACAGCAGGACTATGAAGCTTTTTACCGCCAAGAGATGGGGATGCGTCACCGCAGCGGCTACCCGCCTTATTATTTTACGGTGAAGATTACTGTCAGCCATGAAGAAGAACAGGAAGCGGCGCGGGAAATCTTTGCCATCACGCGGGATTTGTCCAGTGAGCTCAGTCCGCAAGCGGTGTTGCTTGGCCCGACGCCGGGAACTGTGGCACGGGTGAAAAATCGTTATTATTACCAATTAATTATCAAATATAAAAAAGAGCCCCATTTACAAGCGGCGCTCAAACGACTGCTGGCTGACAGTCAGCAAGCACAGCGACGAGGGCTGTTGATTGCCATTGACAACGAACCGTTGAATTTCATTTAGAGTAAGTGACAAGGACCCGCCAGCCAAATTTGCAGCTGAGGCCTTGCTAAAAAAACGCCCGCTTGTCATTAGAGAATAATTTGACAAAGAGCGGGGACAGATTGGAGTACGAAGCACCTATGATATTACCTTTAGTGTTACATCCTGATGACCATCTGCGGCGGGAAAACGCCGAGATTACTGAAATTACCGAAGAGCTGTGGGACTTGTTGGACGACCTTCACGACACCATGATCGCCCATGACGGGGTTGGTTTGGCGGCGCCGCAAGTTGGACGCAATGTCCGTGTGGCAGTGGTGGAAGCCGAAGAAGGCGACCTGATTGAGCTGATTGATCCGGTGATTATTGATAAAAAAGGCAGTGATGTGGATGTGGAAGGCTGTTTGAGTATTCCGCATGTCTATGGCACTGTAGCGCGAGCCGATGAAATCACTGTTCGCTACTACGACAGAGACGGCGACGAGTTGGAAATGACCTGCTACGACTTTCTGGCGCGGGCAGTTCAACATGAAATCGACCACTTGGATGGCGTGCTGTTCATCGACAAAATGATTGAACGCATCCCAGAAGATCAGTTGGAAAGCTATATGGAAGATCAAATAACAGAAGAAATTGTCGAAGAATTGGCGCAAGACTTAACAGAAAGCACCGCAAATGGCGAGACAGCCAAATTCACTGACAATGACGAAATGCCAGATACCAACATTTTGAAAATGACGGACGTTGATGAGAGTAACCACAATCAGCGCCGTAACTCTGATGGCAATAACGATACGTTTCAAAAGGAGGATGACTGAGATGACGAAAATCGTATTTATGGGAACGCCGGCCTTTTCAGTGCCGATTTTGGAAGGCTTGGTGCAAGAAGAGTATGAAGTCTTGGCCGTGGTGACCCAACCTGATCGTCCAGTGGGGCGCAAACGGGTTCTGACGCCACCGCCAGTCAAAGAAGCTGCGGTTCGATTGGGCTTGGAAGTCCTCCAACCGGAAAAAATCAGTGGCTCTCCCGAAATGGCACGCATCAAAGAGTTGGCCCCTGACTTGATCGTGACAGCAGCCTTCGGTCAATTTTTACCGGAAAAACTGCTGCAGGTGCCGCGCTTTGGTGCCGTCAATGTCCATGCCTCCTTGCTGCCGAAATACCGCGGGGGTGCGCCAGTGCATTATGCCATCATCAATGGTGACGATCGGACCGGCGTTACCATTATGGAAATGATTAAGAAGATGGATGCCGGGGCTATTTACAGCCAGGCGGAACTTCCCATCACCAAAACCGACGATGTAGGAACAATGTTTGATAAATTGAGCCTATTGGGACGGGAGCTGCTGTTGGAAACCTTGCCGAAATTATTGCAAGGAACCCTCACCAAAATCCCTCAAGACGAAGAAAAAGTAACCTTTTCACCAAATATTACTCGTGAACAAGAAGAACTTGATTGGCAGAAAACAGCTGTGGAAGTGGACTGTCAGGTACGGGGGATGCGGCCGTGGCCCATCGCCTTCACCACGTATGAAGGAAGTCGCTGGAAACTTTGGGCAGTGACGCCGCTTGCAGAAGAAACCACGTCAGCCACTCCAGGTACAGTCATTAAAAAAGACAAGCAAGACCTGTGGATAGCTTGTGGTCAAGGAACTGTCTTGAGTATTACGGAGTTACAACCTGCTGGTAAAGGCCGCCAACAGATCCGGGAATTTTTGAACGGCGTCGGCCAGCAAGTGGCTGTCGGCCAAAAAGTGGGAGGCTGAGGATTCATAATGGATGATGTAAAACAACCCCAGCGCAAGCCGCGTTCTCGTGCAGCTGCTAAACGCCCGCCTCAAGCACTGCGGCATTCTGCTCGATTGGCAGCATTGACTGCTTTAGAACGCGTAGCCAAAGGTGGCGCCTATTCCAATCTGCTCGTCAGTGAAGTCGCCAAAAGCGGACAGTTGGCCGACAAGGATCAGCGGCTGATGACCGAGATCGTTTACGGGACAATCGCCCGCCAGCAGCTTTTGGATTACTACTTGTCCCCTTACTTGAAACACGCAAAAAAAGTCGAGGACTGGGTGCGCTTATTGTTGCGCTTATCAGTCTTTCAAATGCTGTATCTGGACAAAGTGCCGGATCACGGAATTTTAAACGAGGCTGTCGAGATCGCCAAATTTCGCGGCAATCCCGGCACAGCAAAATTCGTCAACGGGGTCTTGCGTAACTTGCAGCGGCAGGGAATCCCTGAGTTGGCTGCTATCAAAGATCCGACTGAACGTCTGGCAACGGAAATTGCCATGCCTATTTGGTTGACCGAAAAATTGATCCAGCAAATCGGTATCGAAGCCACCCGTAAACTGGGACTGTCTTTATTTGAGCCAAGCCATGTTTCTGCTCGAGTAGATACTCGTTTTGTATCGCGAGAAGACGCCATTGATTCCTTGAAAGAAGACGGTATTGAAGCTCGAGAATCCGTGGTTTCGCCCTATGGACTCGTGGCGGAAAAAGGCTTTTTAGCAGGCAGCTTACTCTTTAAAATTGGGCGCCTTACCGTCCAAGACGAAAGTTCCATGTTAGTGGCACCGATTTTGAACCCGGCACCTGACAGCCAAGTGCTGGATGCTTGCGCAGCACCCGGGGGGAAAACAACCCATATCGCTACGTTTTTGGATAAGAACCAAGGGGGCAAAGTCGTCGCCTTAGACATTCACCAACAAAAAGTGGCGTTAATTGATGAAAATGCTGCTCGACTACAGGTTTCCGATGTGGTGGAAGCTCGGCAGATGGATGCACGTCAAGTACACGAAAATTTTGCACCGGAAAGTTTTGATCGAATCTTGATCGATGCGCCCTGTTCCGGACTGGGACTGATGCGTCGCAAACCAGATATCAAATACGGCAAGACAGCGGCAGATTTTGCCCGCCTTCCTCTGATTCAGCGGGAAATTTTAGAAAGTTGTGCGCCTGCTCTGAAAAAACAAGGTATACTGGTTTACAGCACGTGTACGATTGCAGAAGAAGAAAATCAACAGGTAGTGGCGGCATTTTTGGCAGAACATCCGGAGTTTGAACTAGCGGAGCTGCCTGTTGCTGCGCCACTGGCAGAAGCTGTCAAAGATGGGATGCTGACCTTGTATCCAGACCGCTTCATGACCGACGGCTTTTTCATCAGCTGTCTGAAAAAAAGAGGCTAGTAAGCAGCAATGTAGAGCTGCCGGTAATTAGGCAGTTCATGGGCTATACCTGACAGCCGGTCTGTGGCTCACCAGCCCGCCTGTTTTCAAGGCTCGATGAAGGTCAAACTAGTTGTATACTACGTGATTCAGGCGTTCCCACAGGGCGGCGCTACCGATTTGTTTTAGGAGGTACTGTTATTCATGGAAATCGCATTTCGTTCCGATATCGGACAACGACGCACCAGTAATCAAGACTACGCTGATGCTTTTACTAACCAACAAGACGTCACATTGGCGCTCTTGGCAGACGGAATGGGGGGCCATCAAGCGGGAGATCTCGCCAGCCGCTCGACAGTTGAAGATTTGGGTACTCTTTGGGAAGCCGGTCAGCTGACAGATCCCGAGAAAGCTTCTTCTTGGATGGTAAAACACATTCAAGAAGAAAACCATGTCATTTATGAAAAAGGCCAAGAGCAAGCAGAGACCACTGGCATGGGCACCACTATTGTCGCCGCGGCTTTGTTTAGCGATTGTTACGTCATCGGCCATGTCGGTGACAGCCGTGCCTATTTGTTTCGAGATGGTCAGTTAAAACAGCTGACCGAAGACCACTCACTGGTCAATGAGCTGGTGCGTTCCGGTGAAATCACGAAAGAAATGGCCGCTACTCACCCGCGACGCAATGTCTTAACTCGTTCAGTCGGTATGCCCGGCGATGTGGAAGTCGACGTCACTGAAATCACCGCCCAAGCCGACGACATTTTGCTGTTGTGTTCCGACGGCCTCACCAATATGGTGTCAGAAGCCGATATCCAGACGGTGCTCCATGTGGATGCTCCACTGGCGGAAAAAGCCGATACTCTGATTGCCGCAGCCAATGAAGCCGGCGGAGTGGACAATATCACGGTCTTCTTGATCGCTAAAGGAGGCAGTCTGTCATGATTGAAATTGGCAAGAAAATCAACGGCCGTTACAAAATCATCGGCAATATCGGCTCCGGCGGTATGGCCAATGTTTACCTGGCCCAGGATTTGATTTTGGATCGGGAAGTCGCCGTCAAAGTCTTGCGTTTTGACTTCCAAAACGATCAAGCCGCTATTCGCCGCTTTCAACGAGAAGCACTGGCCTCTACCGAACTGGTGCATCCCAACATCGTTTCTGTCTATGATGTCGGTGAAGAAGACGGCATGCAATACTTAGTGATGGAATACGTGAAGGGCATGGATTTGAAACGCTACATCCAGACCCATTATCCAATTCCTTACTTAACAGTAGTAGAGATCATGCAACAGATCTTGTCAGCTATCTCATTGGCGCATCAGCACCGCATCATTCATCGGGACTTGAAACCGCAGAATATCCTGATCAATGAAGACGGCGTAGTAAAGATCGCTGATTTTGGTATCGCCATCGCTTTGAGTGAGACCTCTATCACCCAGACCAACACCATGTTGGGATCGGTTCATTACCTGTCACCGGAACAAGCCCGTGGTAGTATGGCTACCAATCAGTCAGACATTTATGCTATCGGGATTATCTTGTACGAGATGCTCTGCGGGAAAGTGCCGTTTGACGGGGAATCAGCTGTGACCATTGCCTTGAAGCATTTTCAAGAAGAAATCCCTTCAGTGCGCATCTATGATCCCAACGTCCCGCAATCGCTGGAAAATATCGTCCTGCATGCCACAGCCAAGGATCCCGCTGATCGCTACAAAAACGCTGATGAAATGTACAATGATCTTTCGACTGCACTGCAACCAAATCGCTTGAACGAGCCTCGTTGGCAGCCCCACTCGATGTTGGATGAGACCCGGCAGCTGACACCAATCAGCGGAGACACCGGAACTTACACTTCGGATGGAGCGACTACCGTCGGCCAACTCACCGGCAAGATTCCAACTGCCGCAGCGAGTAATTCGATTGGCAATACTCAGCCGCTTTCACCAGTACCGCCAACAGAGAATGCCACTGGCGACGAACCGAAAAAGAAACGTCGCAAATGGTGGCTGATCCCGCTTTTACTGGTAATCTTAGCCGGCGGTGGGTTAGCCTATGCCGTCTTTGGTGGCGGTAGTGGCGAAATTACCGTTCCCGATGTGGAAAATCTGACAGAAGCCGATGCCCGCAGTAAGTTGACTGAGGCAGGGTTGAAAGTTGCCGATAAGAGCATGGAGCTGTCCAGCGACACCATTGAGACTGGTCGAATAGTGAAAACCGATCCCGCCAGCGGAGACAGCGTCAAGAAATCTGCCGAGGTGACCCTTTACGTATCCATCGGTGCCAAAAAGATGACCATGGCCGATTACACCGGTGAAACCAAAGAGGACGCCGTCGAAAAACTAAAGCAGGTGGGCTTTAAAGAAAGTGCCATCAGCTTTAAAGAAGAGTATAGCGACGAAGTCAAAGCCGGAAAAGTCATTGACCAAGACCCAGCTGCCGACACCGAAGTCTCCCCAAAAGACGACACAGTAGAACTGACTATCTCGCTAGGTGTGAAACCAATTATCATGCCAGACTTCATCGGCCTGTCAGAAGATCGCGTAGTCGCTGATTTGACCTCCAACGGCGTCCGCAGCGAAGACATCGACGTGCAATATGAATACGACGACAATATCAATAAAGGCGGTGTCATTCGTCACACCCCTTCCAAAGGCCAAGAAGTCATCCCGGGACAAACCAAAGTCACACTGGTCGTCTCCAATGGCAGCAGCCGCTTGACCTTAGAAAACCTGGCAGGATTAAGCGAGACAGAAGCCGATAACAAGCTGAAACAACTCCAACTGGAAGCTGTCACCGGTAACGCCGAATACTCCGATACCGTGGCAGAAGGCAAAGTTATCCGTACCGAACCCAGTGCCGGCAGTCCTGTCAATATCGGTGACAAGGTCAGCCTGATTCTCTCTAAAGGCAAAGAGCCGGAACCGGAAGAAGAATCCTTTACCGTGAAATATACCGCTAGTTTCACCGGTAACAGCACGCAACAGACCGATACCAGCTCTGGTGGCGAAACGTCAGCCGCCGCAACCCAGGACATCACCATTTGGTTGAAAGACAAAGAACACGACAAAGAAGAAGTCGCCAACTTCACCGTCACAGAAGGCGGCCGCGAACAAACCGGCAGCTTTACCGTCACCATCAAGAAAGGTGAATCCGCCACCGTCTACTACCAAAGAGCAGACGGCAAAGAAGGCAGCCAAAAAGTCAGCGGCGAAACGACGATTGCGGTGCCTTAATAGAAAATGATTATATAGAAGAAAACAAGCCTCAGATATTGGATCTGGGGCTTGTTTTGCGTTTTGAATAGCTTGCAACTGTGAAAAGTCATCCTACCCCATGAGTTAGACAGATAGTAAGGCAGAAAAGAAAAATGAAACGGCTATATTAAAAAATACAAAGATTTTTAAAATCCCAGGGTCTGTCACTAGGTTCTTATAAAAATAAAATTTAATATCGTTCCGTTTTTTTAAAATAGTACAATCTTTCGGTTAATAAATCAGTCGATTTTTCCTATTAATAGCAAAATAGAGAGGATTTTT
>NZ_MAEH01000016.1 GCF_009933135.1 Candidatus Enterococcus leclercqii | reverse complement strand
CTAAATATTGTAGAACCAAAATTTCAGACATAGACTTTCCTTGACTTCATCAAGAAAAGTCAGCCTCATTCACTTCTCTTTACACGTATGGTCATGTTCTCTCTTCGGATGAAGACATCAAGAGGATCACAAATTTTCCTCACCCGTATACTTTTTATTAATTGTGGCTAAACAGCCGCTGTTTAGCCCTTGGAAATTACTTATGTCACAGCCCCAGCAGTCGGTTTATTGAGCTTCCCAATATAGAAAATAGTTGGTACTTCTTCAGTACCGGGAATACTTATCCAGAGGACAGTATCTTAAAGAGATTATAGTTGTTGAACGAAAAATTCAAAAATCTGCTGCTCTGTTTCAATCTGTCCACAGGTCAGCTCCGGATGCCATTGGATTCCTAAAATTCGTTGTTCTTTATGCTCCAACCCTTCAACAACCCCATCAGGAGCGGTGGCAATAACAGCAAGCCTTGGTGCTACCGCAGCAATCGTCTGATGGTGAAACGAATTGACTTGATAGTCTTGATCTGTTGGTAAGACGGCAGCTAAGAGGCTGTCTTTAGCAATCGTCACTGGATGCGTTGGTTGATGAAAAGGTGTCGGTACTTGGACGTGTTTCAGGGCTTTTTCCGGGCGCAAAGAAAGGTCTTGATAAAGTGTTCCACCAAAGGCAACATTCAATAGCTGCATTCCGCGACAAACACCAAAGATGGGCTTTTGCTGCGTGACAGCTTCTTTGACCAAGGCTAGTTCAAAAGCGTCCCGCTGCGGATTTGTGCCACCGAGGGTTTGATCCGGCAGCTGCCCATAATGCTTGGGATCAATATCCTGACCACCGGCAAGCAGCAACTTGTCGATACTTGCGATATAGCGGGGAACGTCAGCTAGATCACCGATAGGCAGGATTAACGGAATCCCACCGGCGCGCTTTACGCCAGTGACAAAATTTTTAGGGGTGTAACTGATCCAATGACTGTCGGAATCCACCATAACGGTTTCATTGCCGGCAATGCCGATGATTGGCTTCATGAAAATTCCTCGTTTCTCGTTACCGCAAAGATTTGCGGCACTTATTTTTCACGGATGATTTCGATTTTATAACCGTCGGGATCGACGATGAAATAGTAAGAAGGGGCAGTTCCCGGCAAACCTTTGAGTTCAGTAATTTCAAAACCAGCTGTTTGATGTTTTTCATGAAGAGCTTCCAGGTCACTGACAGCAATGGCGATATGACCGTACCCATTGCCAAGATCATAAGCTTCATGATCGTAATTGTAGGTCAGTTCCAACTCGTAGTTGTCATTTGGTAATGTCAGATAAACCAGCGTAAATTTGTTTTCGGGAAAGTCGCGACGAGAGGTTTCCACAAAATCAAATGCGGATTGATAAAAATTTAGTGAGGTCTCCAGATCTTTGACCCGAACGCAGGTGTGTGCCATTTTCATAGAAGGATCTTCCTTTCTTTTTGAGGCAGCGAGACTGCCGATAGTTTGAAAATAACAGGTCTGGCCTGTCATTACCATCTTAACACAGCAACAAAGCAGTGATAAGAAATCAGCTCTTTGCTTGTACATCGGCGCAGGATTCGGTAAAATTATCAGAAAATGGGGAAATGGGGAGTTTGTGGATGGAAAGACCGGTATTTGGTGAGAAAGTAACAGATAAAAATTATCAGGCCCGTTATGGCGCTTATGTAGTGATTCCGCGGGCTACTGGGGAAATTGTTTTGGTGCAGGCGCCGAATGGGGCGTATTTTTTACCAGGAGGCGAGATTGAAGCAGGCGAGGATCACGAGATGGCCATCCGGCGGGAAATGCTGGAAGAAGTTGGTTTTGAAGTGGTTATCGGTGAATACCTGGGAGAAGCGGTGGAGTATTTTTATTCCCGCCACCGGGACACTTATTTTTATCATCCGGGCTATTTTTATGAAGTCACCTCTTTTAGCCAGGTTGCAGAACCCACCGAGAAAACCAATGTTATCGAGTGGCATGCGCCTGAAAAAGCTCTGATGCTGTTAAAACGCGGCAGCCATCGCTGGGCAGTAGAACAATGGCTGCTGACACGTCACAGTTGAACGAGTATCATACCGGTAAAATAGTGGGTAATGTAATAAAGAGACGGTGACGATCCCTGTGTCAGACTCAGAAAAAGGCACACTACCATACGTCTAAGATTATTCTATGTTTGAAATTTTTAAAAACTAAAAGCCAGGTTCCTTCCACTGTTTTTACGGAAGGCACCTGGCTTTTACTGTAACTCACGCTTGGTAGTACTCGCTTCGTATGAGGTTAACTAGACGATTGCCACAATTCTTTTTGTGAAAGAGCGGACTTGCTGTCCACTTGTGCAAAACAGCGCTCGTCAGTTGCTCTACTAATGAGGATTGTAAAAAGATGAGAGTCGCAAAAAAGAGGGTGGTGCTGGTTTATGATAACCGACTTCTTTTAGGCGCGCATGTAACGATTTTTTGTCTTCAAAATGGACTATTTATCAAAGCAAGCCTTAAAGAACGTACTGTTCAACGATTAAAGCCACGCCGTCTTCATCGTTGGAAGCAGTGGTGACGTCGGCTGCCTCTTTGACTTCATCGATGGCATTTGCCATGGCGACACCAATTCCAGCGTAATCGATCATAGTCAGATCGTTTTCGTTGTCCCCAATCGCCATTACTTCATCTGCTTTTAAGCCAAGATGATTGGCCAAGTGTGACAAGGCGACACCTTTACTGGCCCCTTGATGCAGGATCTCCAGATAAAAAGGCGCACTTTTTACGACGGTGTAGCGTTCTCTAAACTCAGCTGGCAGTTGCGTAATTGCCGCATCTAATATTTCTGGTTCGTCAATCATCATCATTTTGATGATTGCTACTGGATCGGCCATCATTTCGTCTGCACTACGGTATTTGATGGGCATATGCACCAGAAAGGACTCATAGACAGTGTAAGGACTGATGTCGCGATTAGCAGTGTAGATGGCATCTGTCGAAGACGTGTGTAGATGGACGCCTAGTTTTTGTGCCATGTAATTGATCTCTAAAAAGTCGTCGTTGGTCAGCCCGGCAGAGAAAATCGTGTCTTTTGTGCCGACATTTTGAACCAGCGAGCCGTTGTAAGTGATGACATAATCTTGAGCGGTCACTAGCCCTAGCTCAGCTAGTTCCGGTTCGACGCCTGGAAAAGGACGACCGGTGCAAAGCACAATCTTGACGCCTTTTTCTCGGGCAGTCATCAGTGTTTGTTTAACCTTTTCGGTGATTTTTCGCTCTGAATTGACCAGGGTGCCATCGATATCAATGGCAATCATGCGGATTGACATAGTGTAATTCTCCTTTTGCAGTATTGAACACCCGTGGCGCTGTGCAATTTGAAGCCAGTAGCCAGCTGCATTTTATTTAGCGTGAGGGGTAACGGCTTTTCATACTATTAGGCAATAAAAAAGTAAAACTGCTCAGCCGGGCGGGGTGTTCTTGCTTTTTTAGGATACTGAAAGCTGAAAAAACGAGGGACCGCTTAGGCGATTCCTCGTTTTAAATCCTTCGAGTATCAGATCAGGGCGCCGTTATGGATATGGGCGGCAAATTCCTGATACGTATCGCTAAATAAATCATAGTTGGCGGAAGCTTTACGGTCAACCATTTCTTTTGGAAAATAAAAACGGTGATCAATGGTTTTCTGACCAGCGATAGCGGCCACCAGCTGGCTGACTTTTGACAACTCTATCAAGGTGCCATCGTTTTGCTGCAGTTCAATCTGGGTACGATGAACGCCAGATTTCGGTCGGTAAAAGTCATAGGGCAGATCATAGCTGGAATTGATAGCCGTGTAATACTGCGGGTCAAAGCCGACTGTTTCAACAAGATGTTTCAATTCAGCAATCAAAGGCAGCTGTGTTTCTTCATCAAAAGCAGCAGATTTCAATGGCTTGCGATTCAGCCAACGTTTCGCTAAATCACTCAAAAGTGGATCTGCTTCATCAGCCCACTGGATGAAATAAGTGGTCAAAACACCGTCGTCCAACTTCAAGTAATCAGCCAAGGTGAACTCTTCTTTTAGAAAAGGGATTAAAAGCTGGGAATGCATTGCAAAGATTTCCGGAGAATCCTGATAAAGCTCGTGTGCGCGATCCAGTAAATGTTCCAGCATAACTTCCATCCCCCGGGAGACTTTGTGGAAATAGACTTGGACATACATTTGGTAGCGACTAACGATGTAATCCTCTACTGCGTGCATCCCACTGTATGAAAATGCGATTCCCCCTTCATACGGCCGAATCACTCGCAAAATACGAGTCAAATCAAAGGTTCCGTATTCGGTACCGGTAAAATACGCATCTCGCAACAGGTAATCCATACGGTCAGCATCAATCTGACTTGAAATCATCTGAACTACTTGCGGATTGGGATATTCATGAGTGATAACACTAGCAACTTTTTCTGGGAAGCCGGCTTCGACTCGATTGAGAATCTGAAAAATTTCTGTTTCCGGTGAAGTGATAATTTCAACAGTGACAGCCTCATGATCTGTGTGGAAAATATGCTCAAAGGTGTGAGAAAAGGGCCCATGTCCTAAATCATGAAGCAAGGCAGCACACAGCGTAACGAGACGCTCACTATCATCCCAACCGCCAGGACCGATTTTTTCAACCGAATAATTGCGGACGAAAATATCACAGATTCTTCTGGCAATCTCATAAACTCCTAACGAGTGGGCAAAGCGGGTATGCTCGGCACCATGAAAGGTAAAAGAAGAAGTCCCTAATTGCTTGACTCGGCGCAATCGTTGGAATTCTTTGGCGTTGATCAAATCAAGAATCACCTGATGCTGAACATGGATATAATTGTGGACGGGATCACGAAATACTTTTTCAATGGGGAGCATTTGCTCTTTATAACAGATCACTTTCTGTCAACTCCTTTATTAACTGATTGCGTTGGATCATGCTGTTGATCCGCTGTTGGTACAGCTCAAGGTCGCCATTTGCCAGCAGCCATTGACTGCTGTTTATGATTTGAGCAGCTGGATGAAAGGCAGTACAAAAGCGTTGGGTCGCTTCTTTGATACTGATAGGAGATGCCAGACAGTCGGCCACCGTTGTCATACTGTCTGGGTCTACTGGCGGATAGCCATCGGTTCCAAATGCTTGTTGCAGGCCTTGATGATAGAAGTCTTCAACGATTTGCCCCCGTTGCTGTTGATCACCGTTGACACTCAGATACATCATTACCGCCACACCTTGTTTGATCCGTCGTTGGGCAATGCCGGCGATTTTGCGACCGTTGACGCTGAGATCAAATTCACCTGGACAATAAGAAGTTGTAACTTCACCGGTAGTGAGACTCAGTTCCGGAAAGGCTCGTTGGGTCAAGGCCAGCATTTTTTCATAGGCTGCAGCAGTGGTTAAGGGGGTGTCTTTCAAAGGGAGAATCAAAGAAATATTGAGTACACCAGCATCGGCAATTACGCCCAGCCCCCCAGAATTTCGGACAACTACGTCCATTCCGGCTTGTTGCAGGGAAGCTATCCCAGCGTTTAAATGAGGCACCCGGGTATCTTTCATGCCTAAGATCATCGTGTGTTCCAATTGCCAGAAGTGCAGCAGGGGTTCCTCGTGATTGCCGATATATTCCGTCAGCACGTCCGTGATTGCAAAAGGCAGCAAATTTTGATCTGGCGGGTAAAGCGTTTGATCTAAAATCAGGGGGGTACCCATAAAAAAACTCCTTTAATTGAAGATTTACACCAATATTATAAACGAAAAGCCATAAATAAATAACCTATATGTCCTGAGAAAAAGCGATTGATTGACAAAAAGTAAAAATCCGTTAACAATAAAGAAAAAACGGCGGAGCAGACAAGTGACTTGCGGCGATCATGGGCAGAGAAGCTGTCACAAAAATCCGCCTCAAAGAAAAAGCTCTGCACTGGCACCTCCCAAATCAGAGTAGCCGGGACAGTGCGGGAAGATTCAAGAAGGGAAGTATCAATTATGGCAATCAAAAACGGACTGCCGGTGTCTATCAAATTGGCCACCAAAGTCACGCAACACGGGGAAACCCAGGATTTTTATTTCGATATTAGCGGTCAAATCGTCAATATTGGCGATACCTTGTACATTCGCTACCAGGAGCTGCAACCAGACGGTGTTGAAGTGCCGGTCACAATTAAAATTATGCCAGACGGTGCCGTTCAGCTGACCCGCTCAGGTGAGATGCGCTTGAAATTGAAATTCGTCTATCGGGAAACGGTGAAGACCAGTTATCGAACTCCTTATGGCGAGATGTTATTTGGCACTTACACTCGGAATTTGCGGGTTAGCCTAAAAGATCGACCGACATCTGGTAAGATTTTTGTTGAATACGATTTGTTTATGGCAGATGAACTGGTAGGAAATTATCAGATTGATTTGGACTTTACGGCTTGATTTTTTCCAAAGAATTTTTCGGTGGATGAAGATTTGCCTGCCCATGTCGGGAGTTACTCGTCTAAGGGAAAGATAAGTTTGCCGACAGTCTGAAAATTAAAATTGATTTTTGCGGTTGGTTTTTGTATGATAAAGGGTAGACTGTGAAAGGACGTGTCCTAATTTGGAAATTAAAGTATTTGAAGGGCTCAACAAGAATGAGCTGTCCATGATCGAAGTTGCCCATGCAATTTTGGAACAAACAGGCGATGTAATGGATTTTTCTGATTTGGTCAACCAAATCCAAAATTATCTTGGCAAATCCGACAGCGAGATTCGCGATTCTCTGGCTCAGTTTTATACTGACTTGAACATCGACGGCAGTTTCATCTCATTGGGAGAAAACCGCTGGGGATTGCGTTCTTGGTATGCAATTGACTCCATCGATGAAGAGCTGAACTCCGGCTTGGAAGATGAGGACGAAGAAACTACACCTAAAAAACGCAAGCGCAAACGTGTCAATGCGTTTATCAATGATGACGATGATGCAATCGATTATAACGACGATGATCCGGAAGACACCGATCTGACGGAAGATGAAGACGATAAAGAATTGTATGACGACGATGACGACGATGATGAAGAAATCGCTGAATACGATTCTGATCTGCAGGAAATCGGCGCAGATGAACCATCAGATGATGAAGAAGAAGTCCCTGGTGGTATCGAAGAAGATCTTTCCATTATTGATGATGACGACGTAGATGACGACTTCGATGATGAGGATGAAGACGAAGAAAAACACTGATCTTAATGAGGAACAGTGACAATAGTCTAAACAATCTCTTACGAAGCGAACACTATCAAACGTGAGTTACAATAAAAGCCAAGTCACTTCCATTAAAAAATAGTGGAGGGGACTTGGTTTTTCATTGTTCAAAATTTGAAACGCTGACTAATCTTGATTTCATTAAGGCAAGCCAGTGTCATTCACTTCTATTTATATGTATGGCGATGTTCTTTCTAGAGACTTTGACACAGGAATTGTCGCAACCATTTGGACTATCCGCGAAAAAGAATTTATTTTTAGAAGAAATCCAAGCGTGGGGTTATCAATGAAACCAATTCCAAAAGAAATTATGCCAAGCGGCTGAGAGCAGCTAGCCTGCAATGAGCATCGTCGTAATCCATTTGATAGTAGTTTCCAACAAGATGATTGGCTTGTTAAATTCAGAAGTTCGTTGGTTCATAGACAGCTAGAGTAAAAAACACCGCCTCCAATTAGGAAGCGGTGCACTCTGGTTTTGATTATCCGGAAAAATTCCAGTATAATCAACTATGTTGCTAATGACGCGCTCTAAGGGAATCGAACCCCTGTCTCAAGAACCGGAATCTTACGTGATATCCACTACACTAAGAGCGCCGAACAATAAGTAGTGTAACGAATAATCCATAAAAAGACAAGAGGAAATTTCATGAAATTTCAACAAAATTTTTCGCAAGCGCAATCACAAAAGCAAAAGCTTGCTCTGACGCAGAAATTGCAGCAATCCATCCAAGTACTGCAATACTCAGTGGAAGAACTGTCTGAATTTGTAGACAGTGAAGCCATGGAGAATCCGCTCATTGAAGTGATTGAGCCTAACTATACATTGAATTATTCAAAGCCAATGTCAAACAGTGGGACCGAAATCAATTACCTTAATCAAATCCCGGATACCCGTATTTCACTGTTTGAGCATCTGATTGATCAAATTCATTTGAACTATCGCGATACTTATTTACGAACACTGGTACTTTATCTGGTAGAGTATATCGATCTCAACGGATTTTTGACCACCACGTTAGATGAGGCCTGTGATCAAACAGGGGCAAATGCCGTTCAGATGCTGGATGCACTGACGCTGATTCAACAGTTGGATCCACCGGGAGTCGGGGCTCGAGATTTGCAAGAGTGCTTGATGTTACAGACAGAACGAGATGATGCGGCGCCGGAGATTGCTTATTTAGTATTGGAAGAGCATTTTCAAGAGCTGGTGGATCGCAAATGGCCAGAAATCGCTAAAGCGTTGGCGGTGCCGGTTTCTGACATTCAGCGGGTATTTGACTTTATTCAAACTCTGACGCCTACCCCTGGTGCGAGTTTTGGTTCGACAGATGGCTTATACATTATTCCAGACGTGCTGGTAAAAGTAACAGGAGAAGAGATTCTTGTTTCTTCCAATCGCCGCGGCATGCCGGAAGTTAAATTCCAACAAACGTATTTTGATCAGATGACCAAAAGCAAGGACCCTGAAGTAATCAAGTATTTAGAAGAAAAGAAGCAGGATTTCCAATGGCTGCAAAAGACGATTCAACAGCGGGGAGATACAATCCTACGAGCCGCCGGGGCAATTGTTGAACATCAGCGAGACTTCTTTATGCAGGAACATCGGCCGCTGAAACCACTGACCATGAAAGTAATCGCTGATGAACTGGAAGTACATGAATCCACAGTAAGTCGCGCAGTTAATGGAAAATATATGGAAACGAAGTTCGGTGTCTTCGAACTCAAAAGCTTCTTCAGTCAAAAAGTGGGCGGTCAAAACGAAGACGGTGAAGACATCTCAGCCAATACCATCAAAAAACGACTGCGAGAGCTGATTAATGACGAAGATAAAGGAAAACCACTCTCTGATCAAAAGCTGGTCGAATTATTGAAAGCCGAATCATTTGAGCTTTCTCGACGGACGGTTGCAAAATATCGCGAAGCACTGAAAATCCCCAGTTCATCCAAAAGAAAACGGTTTGACTAAAGGCAGGATTAATAAAAACACAGCAAAGGAGACTGCTGTGTTTTTTTGTTATCGTAAAAAAATCTATGAAAAGCTGTTGGAAAGATAGGTTGTTTCGGTTGCATGAACTGCTCAGAAATGGTACTATCATACATGTGAGGTCGTTGATTTTTCAGCGTGTTTCATTTTTTTTAGACCAGATGGGTCACTTTAGGTCTATGCTGGACGAAAATAGTCCCTCGGAGGGGTGCCGTGTGCTGGATGAATTAAAATTGATCGAAACAGTCGCACCGGATATCCTGGCTGTGCTGCAGGAACGTTTCAAAATTCTGCGGAATATCTATTGGATGCAGCCCATTGGCCGACGCAATCTGGCGGAAAGTTTGGAATTGACAGAACGTGTCTTACGTTCTGAGACCGACACATTGAAAAAACTGCAATTGATCAATGCTGATAAAAGCGGCATGACCTTGACTGAAAAAGGCGAAGACGTCTATAACAGCCTCGGAAAAATCATGGATCAGCTCTTCGGGATGCACCAGATTGAAAAAAAGCTAGCCGATCATTTTGGAATCCAGCGTTGCTTAGTTTCAGTTGGTGACAGTGATCGACAGCAAAAAATCGTCGCAGAGTTCGGTGACTGTTTAAACGAATCATTGGACTTATTGCTTCCGGAAGGTAATAATATAATAGCGGTAATGGGCGGTTCAACGATGGCCGCTGCGGCAGAACGCTTGACCAATTTGGAAAGCGAAAAACGCCACAACCTGTTTGTACCTGCCCGCGGAGGAATCGGCGAAGCAGTGACGGTACAGGCCAATTCCGTTGCTTCTGTTATGGCAATGCGAACGAATGGAGACTACCGAGCTTTGTATGTCCCAGAACAATTGAGTGCTGCCACCTATCGCTCCTTGTTGACTGAGCCTTCCATCCAAGAAGTTTTGGATTTGATCAGTCACGCAAATTGTGTAATTCACAGTATTGGACGCGCTGTTCACATGGCTGCACGCCGTAAGATGACCGAAGACGAGATCGTGATGCTCAAACAGCAAAACGCCGTTGCCGAGTCATTTGGCTATTTCTTCAATGAACAAGGAGAAGTGGTTCATAAAGTCCCCCGGATTGGCATCGAGTTGGCAGAACTGAAGAAAGTTCCCATCATCGTCGCAATCGCCGGTGGCAAAAGCAAGGCAAAAGCAATCGGTGCCTATATGAAAAATGCACCGAAGCAAACGTGGCTCATCACAGATGAAGCCGCTGCAAACGAGATTTTAAAAGGGGCGACCCTTTAAAATAAATAACTTTTTTGATTTTCATAAGGAGGAAATCTCAAATGACAGTTAAAGTAGGTATTAATGGTTTCGGACGTATCGGACGCTTGGCATTCCGTCGTATCCAAGATGTAGATGGAATCGAAGTAGTAGCAATCAACGACTTGACAGATGCTAAAATGTTGGCTCACTTGTTGAAATACGACACAACTCAAGGTCGTTTCAACGGTACTGTTGAAGTTCACGAAGGTTCATTCAACGTAAACGGCAAAGAAGTTAAAGTCTTGGCTAACCGCAACCCTGAAGAACTGCCTTGGGGCGAACTTGGCGTAGATATCGTTTTGGAATGTACAGGTTTCTTCACTTCTAAAGAAAAAGCTGAATTGCACTTGAAAGCCGGCGCTAAACGCGTGGTTATCTCTGCTCCTGGTGGTAACGATGTACCAACAATCGTTTACAACGTTAACCACGAAACTTTGACTGGCGAAGAAACAGTTATTTCTGGTGCTTCATGTACTACTAACTGCTTGGCTCCTATGGCTAAAACTTTGCAAGACAAATTCGGTATCGTTGAAGGCTTGATGACAACTATCCACGCTTACACAGGCGACCAAAACACTTTGGATGCTCCACATCCTAAAGGTGACTTCCGTCGTGCCCGTGCAGCTGCTGCTAACATCGTTCCTAACACAACTGGTGCTGCTAAAGCAATCGGTTTGGTTATCCCTGAACTGAACGGCAAATTGGATGGTGCTGCGCAACGTGTACCAGTTCCAACTGGTTCATTGACTGAATTAGTAACTGTTTTGGAAAAACCAGTTACAGCTGACGAAATCAATGCAGCAATGAAAGAAGCTTCAAACGAATCTTACGGTTACACTGCTGACCCAATCGTTTCTTCTGATATCGTAGGCATGACTTTCGGTTCATTGTTTGACGAAACTCAAACAAAAGTAATGACAATTGGCGACAAACAATTGGTTAAAACAGTTGCTTGGTACGACAATGAAATGTCTTACACTGCTCAATTGGTTCGTACTTTGGAATACTTCGCTAACTTGTAAGATTTCTTACAATAACGCGTTCATAGTTTGAACTTGAAGCGGGGAAGCGCGTCGCTTCCCCGCTTTTTTTCTTCCGATCTGTTACTGAACAGCTCGTTTGCAATGAAATCAATGTACTGGAGGAATGAACCAACATGGCTAAAAAAACTATCGAAGATCTTGATTTAAAAGATAAAAAAGTCTTGGTCCGTGTCGACTTCAACGTGCCTTTGAAAGATGGCGTGATTGGCGACGATACTCGTATCAAAGCAGCCCTGCCAACTATCAAATATGTAATTGATCACGGCGGAAAAGCTATTCTGTTTTCTCACCTTGGCCGTGTGAAAACTGAAGAAGATAAAGCTGGCAAATCTTTGGCGCCAGTTGCTAAACGTTTGGGTGAATTGTTAGGCAAAGAAGTTACTTTCGTGCCTGAAACGCGTGGCGAAAAATTGGAAGCTGCAATTGCTGACATGAAAGACGGCGACGTTTTGGTATTTGAAAACACTCGCTTCGAAGATATCGACGGTAAAAAAGAAAGTAAAAACGATTCTGAATTGGGCAAATACTGGGCATCTCTTGGGGATGTTTTTGTTAATGATGCCTTCGGGACTGCACACCGGGCCCACGCTTCAAACGTAGGTATTGCTTCTACAGGTATCCCAACTGTTGCCGGTTTCTTGATGGAAAAAGAAATCAAGTTCATCGGTGAAGCAGTTGAAGATCCAAAACGTCCAATGATTGCTATCTTGGGTGGCGCAAAAGTATCTGACAAAATCGGCGTAATCAAAAACTTGATTCCAAAAGCGGACAAGATCTTGATCGGTGGCGGTATGACTTATACTTTCTACGCTGCAAAAGGCATGAAAATCGGTAAATCATTGGTTGAAGCTGACAAAATCGAATTGGCAAAAGAATTAATCGCTGAAGCCGGCGACAAATTAGTATTGCCAATCGACAATGTTTGTGCAGCAGAATTCTCAAACGATGTCCCTGTAGAAACTATCGAAGGGGAAATCGAAGGCGACGTAATGGCATTGGACATCGGTCCTGCGTCTATCGCTTTGTTTGCTGAAACTTTGGCTGGTGCAAAGACTGTCGTTTGGAACGGACCTATGGGTGTGTTTGAAATGTCTAATTTTGCGAACGGTACAATCGGTGTATGTGAAGCAATTGCCAACTTGGAAGGTGCAACTACAATTATCGGTGGTGGCGATTCTGCAGCAGCAGCTGAACAATTGGGCTTTGCTGATAAATTTACACACATTTCTACTGGTGGCGGTGCTTCTTTGGAACTCTTGGAAGGTAAAACACTTCCTGGCCTGGCTGCAATTAACGATAAATAATTTCGAAACGGAAAAAGGTTCTTCCGAGGCTTTCCTCGGTTGGACCGGTTCCCGTGTTTTCTGTCGTACTCAACCGAGTACTGCAAGCGAATTTTAAAGGAGATAACTCAAATGCGTAAACCAATCATCGCAGGCAACTGGAAAATGAACAAAACATTGTCCGAAGCCAAAGAATTTGCTTTGGCTGTTAAAGATGCAATCCCTTCAAAAGATGTTGTGGATTCAGTCATCGGTTCTCCGGCATTGTTCTTGGCACCACTGCGCTGCAAAACCAAAGGCTCAGAAGTACAATTAGCAGCTCAAAACTGCTACTGGGAAAATGCCGGTGCCTTCACTGGTGAAACTTCTCCAGCAGCTTTGGCTGACATGGGAATCGAATACGTCATCATCGGCCATTCCGAACGTCGTGAATACTTCCATGAAACAGACGAAGAAATCAACAAAAAAGCGAAAGTAATCTTTGCAAACGGCATGACACCAATCTTGTGCTGTGGCGAATCATTGGAAACTTATGAAGCAGGCAAAACAGCGGAATGGATTGAAACACAAATCACTGCTGGCTTGAAAGATTTGACTCCTGGTCAAGTCTCCAACATGGTTATCGCTTACGAACCAATTTGGGCTATTGGCACTGGTAAATCTGCGGATGCTAATATTGCAGATGAAATCTGTGGTGTGGTTCGTAAAACAGTTGAAAAATTGTATGACAATGAAGTTTCTGAAAGCGTTCGGATCCAATACGGCGGTTCTGTCAAACCAGAAAATATCGCTGAATATATGGCGAAAGAAAACGTTGACGGCGCATTGGTCGGCGGCGCTAGTTTGGAAGCAGATTCATTCTTAGCTTTGTTGAAAGCTGTAAAATAATCTGAATTTCTTATGAGAATTGCGAGTTTTGATTTGCAGAAATTCCATAAGTTCAATAAAATTGTTCATAGAGGCTTCGGCCTTTTAGAAAAACAAACTCAAAGGAGAGAGACAAAACATGTCAATTATTACTGATGTTTATGCACGCGAAGTCCTGGATTCACGTGGTAATCCAACAATCGAAGTAGAAGTTTACACTGAATCAGGTGCATTCGGCCGCGGTATGGTTCCTTCTGGTGCCTCTACTGGGGAACATGAAGCAGTTGAATTGCGTGACGGCGACAAATCCCGTTACGGCGGCAAAGGCGTTCAAAAAGCTGTTGACAATGTAAACAACATCTTGGCTGAAGCTATCATCGGTTACGATGTCCGCGATCAAATGGCTATCGACAAAGCGATGATCGCTTTGGACGGCACTGCTAACAAAGGCAAATTGGGCGCCAACGCTATCTTGGGCGTATCAATCGCTGTTGCGCGTGCAGCTGCTGACTACTTGGAAGTTCCTTTGTATCACTACTTGGGCGGCTTCAACACTAAAGTTTTGCCTACTCCAATGATGAACATCATCAACGGTGGTTCTCACTCTGATGCACCAATCGCTTTCCAAGAATTCATGATCTTGCCAGTCGGCGCACCTACTTTCAAAGAAGGTTTGCGGATGGGTGCCGAAGTATTCCACGCTTTGAAATCTATCTTGGCAGAACGCGGCTTGGAAACTTCTGTTGGTGACGAAGGTGGTTTTGCACCTCGTTTTGACGGAACTGAAGATGCTGTTGAAACAATCGTTAAAGCAATTGAAAAAGCAGGCTACAAAGTTGGCGACGATGTACGTCTTGGCTTTGACTGTGCAGCTTCTGAATTCTACGAAGACGGCGTTTACAACTACGCTAAATTCGAAGGCGAAGGCGGAGCAAAACGCACTTCTGCTGAACAAGTTGAATACTTGGCTGAATTGGTTGAAAAATACCCATTCATCATCACTATCGAAGACGGTATGGATGAAAACGACTGGGATGGTTGGAAATTGTTGACTGACCGTTTGGGCGACAAAATCCAATTGGTTGGTGATGACTTGTTCGTAACCAACACTGAAAAATTGGCTGAAGGTATCGAAAAAGGGATTGGTAACTCAATCTTGATCAAAGTGAACCAAATCGGTACTTTGACTGAAACTTTCAACGCTATCGAAATGGCGAAAGAAGCTGGCTACACTGCAGTTGTTTCTCACCGTTCAGGCGAAACAGAAGATTCTACAATCTCTGACATCGCTGTTGCAACAAACGCTGGTCAAATCAAAACAGGTTCTCTGTCACGTACTGACCGGATTGCTAAATACAACCAATTGTTGCGTATCGAAGACCAATTGGGCGAAGTTGCTGAATACAAAGGCGTTAACGCATTCTACAACTTGAAAAACAAATAATCTGCGAAATTTATGTTACTCTCGCTGAGAAACTTGTTGTTTCGCAGTGATTCGTAAGGAAAGATTCGCGCTGAATGAAGGCTCCTATTTGACAATCTTGTCAGGTAGGGGCCTTTTTAAGTTATTGCCCTCCGACAGCATGAAATAAGCTTCCTGCAAATGGAAGAAAATAGCTGCTTGCAATAATCTGAAAATTTTTACAACATTTTCATGACAGCAGCAAAAAATTGTAGTACCATAGAAAAAATAGATCGGAGGGATCAGGATGGTTGATATTAAGTGGGATGAGCTAGGATTTTCCTACATCAAAACCCCATTTCGTTTTATTGCTCATTGGAAAAACGGCGCCTGGGATGATGGGGAACTGATTGAGGACAATATCCTGCATATACATGAAGGTTCGCCAGCAATACATTATGGGCAGCAATGTTTTGAAGGATTGAAAGCTTATCGCCGCAAAGATGGCGCAATCAATCTTTTCCGCCCGGATCAGAATAGCCAGCGAATGAATCGGAGTGCACGACGGCTGTTGATGCCGATGGTTCCAGAAGACTTGTTTTTGAAAGGTGTTAAGGAAACAGTCAAGGCCAATGAAGAGTATGTTCCGCCTTATGGGACGGGAGCTACGTTATACATTCGACCGATTTTGATTGGTGTGGGTGAAAATATCGGCGTCCATCCTGCTAATGAGTATATTTTTTTAGTTTTCTGTATGCCTGTAGGGGCTTATTTCAAAGGAGGACTGGCACCGACGAACTTTATCGTGTCTGATTACGATCGAGCCGCACCACAAGGAACCGGAGCCGCTAAAGTGGGAGGAAACTATGCTGCGAGCTTGCTGCCGGGAGAATTGGCTCATGAAAGGAATTTTTCCGACTGCATTTATTTGGATCCGGAAACCCATACTAAAATCGAAGAAGTAGGTTCTGCCAATTTCTTTGGAATTACGGCTGACGGAACATTTGTAACTCCTAAATCCCCCTCTATCCTGCCAAGCATCACGAAGTATTCGCTATTGTACTTAGCCGAGCATCGTTTGGGATTGGCAGTGGCAGAAGGGGACTGCCCAATTGCTGAGTTGGATCGTTTTGTAGAGGCGGGTGCTTGCGGAACTGCAGCGGTTATCAGTCCGATTGGTGGTATTCAATATGGTGATGATTTCCATGTGTTCTATTCGGAAACCGCAGTCGGTCCGGTGACTCGTAAACTATATGAGGAACTGACGGGCATCCAGTTTGGCGATAGTTCCGCACCAGAGGGTTGGATTCAAACAATCTCGGTAAAGGATTAATCGCTTATTGACGAGGTAAGATAAATAGCAGAATAAAAAACCTCCGACGAAAAATTCTCGTCGGAGGTTTTTTATCTATCATCTTATTTACTTAAAAGTTCATTCAATGTAGGCATATCATGAACGTGGAACTTATCAGAGAAGGCTTTGATTTGTTCGTCTGAGAACTTGGAAGAATCCAATTGCAAAGCTTCTACAGGTAGTGGATCTTCGTTTTTGATTTTAACTTCGATCACGACTGGACCTTCTGCTTTAGCAGCAGCATCAAAGGCTGGCCGCAACTGGTCGTAACTGGTTACAGTGAATCCTTTAGCTCCCAGTGCTTCAGAAGCTTTACCAAAGTCAGCATCTGCCAAATCAACACCAAACAGCGCGGTGTTAGTCGTTTCTTGCTCTGCTTGAATAAAGCCTAACGTATCATTTGTCAACACAACATTGATGATTGGTAATTTGTATTTGACTTGGGTGATGATGTCGGGCATGTTCATGGCATAACCACCGTCACCAGAGAAGGTGAATACTTGGCGATTTGGGTAGCTGAGTTTGGCAGCAATCCCACCAGGTACCCCGTAACCCATCGTTGCAAACCATCCGGATGTCGTGAAGGCTTGCTTGCCGTTCATATCCAGATGACGTACGGAATGAGTAGTGACGTTACCGACGTCTACAACGAAAATCGCATCGTCTTTGGCGATTCGGTTAACTTCCGCATAGACTGGTTCAGGACGCAACAATTTACCATCGTCGAAGTTGTCGAAGCTGTGGCGCCATGCATGCCAGTTTTTGATATTTTCTTGATTTGCTTTCAACCATTCATCAGCTGGACGGGAAGCTCCCAGCTCTACTAAGCGGTCCAAAGCTTGGGCACCGTCTGCTAAGATAGCAACGTCAGCTTTGTGGCGACGGCCAAATTTGGAAGCATCGATGTCAATTTGAATAAATTTCGCTGCCGGGTTAACGAAGAATTGGGTAAAGGGCATATCTGTACCAACATAAACCACCAAATCGGCAGCAGCGGCAGCTTCGTTGGCAGGTTTGGTTGCGACCCGGGCAGCTGAACCGAGATAGTTTTCGTAACGGTCTGGAACGATGCCTTTAGCTAAAACCGCATTGATGATCGGCATGCTGAAGTGTTCAGAAAAGGCTTTAATCGCATCAAAATGTCCTCGTAACCCTTGACCAATGTAAAGCACCGGTTGTTTGGCTTCTTCAATGAGAGGCAGTGCTTTTTCCAATTGTGCTTCGTCTAGCTGTGGCAAACTTGTTTGACGGGTATAGGCAGTTGGCAAGTAGTTGTCTTCGATTTCTGCATAGCCGAAATCAACCGGAATTGTAACTACAGCCACACCGTTGTATTGGTAAGCGGCTTTGATTGCTTCGTCTACGACATGGGGCAAACTTTCTGGTGTCATAACTGTTCGGTTATAGACACTGACATCGGCGAACATTGGATTTTCATTCAATTCTTGGAAAGAATTGTAGTTCATAGCTGTGCTGGCTACTTGACCAAGTAATGCCAATACTGGAACGTGGTCCATTTGGGCATCGTAAAGACCATTGATTAAATGGCTCGCACCGGGACCAGCTGAACCAAAGACAGCACCCACTTTGCCGGTTAATTTTGCATCAGCCGCAGCTGCCAACGAACCTGCTTCTTCATGCCGTACTTGAATGTATTTGATTTCATCTTGTTCTTTGTATAATGCGTCCATGGTGGAGTTGAAGGAACCTCCAGGAATGCCATAAATGTGGTCAATTCCCCAAGCCTTCATGACTTTGACCATTGCCACGCCTGCATTGATTGTTGACATACTGTCCACTTCTTTCTGATAGTTGTTTGATAACTTACTTTATTATTGTATTCCCACTTTGAAAAAAGTACAAAACATAAGCTTACAAATAGATAGTAAAACGCTTTCTGACGTTTTTTTGAGAAGCAGGCGGCTAGTTGTCAGTTATTGCTGCTGGTGCTGATATAAGGACTGATCAAACCTGCTAGGGCTTCGATATTGCGGCTTTGAATCAGAATTGTCCCGCTGCCGGTAAAGGTATTGACTAGTCCTTCGCCGGTTTTGAAGCCAAAGACTCCAGAGGCCACTTCGATTTGGTAATTCAAACTGTCACTCCAAGCGACAACATGATGGTTATCTACGACAAAAGGATGGCTGCCATCCAGTGTGACTTCCACGATATCTCCATAGCCGGTCACCAGCATCGTTCCGCTACCGGCTGTTTCCATCACGAATAAGCCGCCAGTGCCACCAAAGAGGGCGCCACCGATATTCTGCCGAACCATGTTGTAATGAACGCCGCTGTCAGAACTCAAATAGGCCCCAGTATTCAAGCGCCATTGAGTAGCTCCAATGGCTAGTTCTCGGATTGTGCCGGGTGTCGAGGGTGCGATGGCGATCACAGCATTGTCAGCTTTGCCGGTAGCGGTGGTGATGAAAAAGCTCTCTCCGCTGGTAACTGAACGACCCAGCGCACGCAAAGCACCGCCGATTCCTTTCTTTCCGTTGGCATTCATGTGTCCTTCAAGATCAATTTGACCGTTGTGATAAACCATTGCTCCGGATTCTAACTGAATCTGTTCGCCTTTCCTCAATGTAATTTCTACTAATGGAAAAACGGATTGTGACGTCAGACGATAATTCATTTTGCTCCCTCATTTCTTTGATGTGTGAGATTTGTCAGTCAAAGGACGCAAGAGCGGTACCTTGTCGTCCTTTACGAGTTTGATTATACGGGATTGCCGAAAATTAAGCCCGCGTAAAGGTTGTGACAATTTTTTGGTAACGGCTGTAAACCGTGTTAAACTAAAAAGTGAGTTTTCTTGGGCAAGACAGAGGCGAGTCCCGAGAGTTTTAAGAGAGCTGATTTTATCGGACGATTGAGGACTTTTGGTTAGCCTGTTATCGCTGGCAAATTTTGCCTTGAAGGAATGAATCGTAATCAAAGCATCAAAAGTAATGGGTAAGGATGAATTTAATGATAAAATGGATAATTTTGGTTCTGATAGTGCTGTTGGCGCTCCTTGCTTCAGGATTGATTTACTTGAACCGTTGGGCGAAGTTCTTTGTGAATGCAGCCGTGGAACGAGAGAATGATTGGTTTATGAAAGACGGCGCCCGCCTGTTGAATCCCGGTTGGGAAGATGTGACCGACTCCAAGCAGCAGGAGCGAGCTGATTTTTGGCTGCAGGAAAACACTTGGCAGATTGAAACACCGGATCGTCTGCGGCTGACCGGTGCCGCCTTTTTGCAGGAAGGGCAGCGGTGGGTCATCGCCGTTCATGGCTACCGCAGTACCGGATTTCAAGATATGGCTGATGTTGCTATGCATTATTATCATGAAGGATACAACGTTTTGGTTCCGGATCTGCGGGGACACGGGCGCAGCGAGGGAAAAATCATTGGCATGGGGTGGTTAGACCGTCTTGACTTGGTGCAATGGATCCAAGTAATTTGTGAGCAGGACCCCGCTGCAAAAATCATTCTCCATGGCTGTTCTTTAGGTGCAGCGGCTGTTTTGATGGCGAGCGGTGAAAAATTGCCGGACAATGTCAAACTGATTATTTCCGACAGTGCTTATACCTCTGTTTACAGTGAGTTCAAGTGGCTGCTGCACAAATACACCAAATATCCGGTGAATCGGTTTATGGTATTAGCCAACCGTTATGCTCGTCGCAAAATGGGCTATTCTTTAATCCGGGCTTCAGTGACCCGCCAGTTGGGGAGCAATCATCTGCCGGTACTGTTTCTTCATGATCGGCAAGATCCATTGGTACCCGTAACGGAGACGACGACTTTGATGGAGGCTACCGCTGGTGAGAAAAGCTGTGTCATCTTTGAAACGACAGGACACATGCAGGCAAAAACACAGCAGCCCGCTGACTATTGGGAAACGGTAGCTACGTTTATTTCTACTCATTTTCCGAAAGCTGCTAAATCAAAGAGTAACTGAACTAAAAAAGGTTCGACTGAGGGGCGTTAATTGCCCGCAGTCGAACCTTTTTTACATTTTTACTCCTTTACTCCACATTTCGTGCTGAGAGCGCCGTATCTCCAGGCGGCGATTTTTTTGTTAAAAGCTGCAGGGGAGCGGCACTGAGGCTTAAGAGGACTTGGGCTGGAAAATAAAAGAACCACATCAACGGACCGACAAGTCTCTGGGTGCTTCCCGGTAACAAATTAAAAGCTGCTACCGTGATATCGCAAAGTAAAAATAAGAGGAGTGCAACTTGTAGAAGCTGTCGTTTGGGATGCTGTGATCGAAAGGTTGAAATGACATCTGTCAGCAAAAAAACAGCATAAAACAGCCCGGAAGAAAAGATACTGTACGACCATTTCTGCTGTATGCCTAATAGCAAAAGCAGCGCACCACCAACATATGCGAGGACAATCTTTTTTTGTAGCTGGGGAAAGTTGCGATGACTGTAGATTACATGGACGCCGGCAAAGATCAGAAGTGGAAAAAAGGCGGAATCCGTAAATAACAAGAAGTAGTCGCAACCGCAAGTCAGAGCCAGCCCCCAAAATAAATGATGCCAATCGATTGGATCAGCTTGTTTTCTGTGTAAGATGACGAAGCCGAGACACGACAACAGTCCACAGTATTTCAACGGGTCACTGAATCTTTCAGGACTATTTGGGAGCAGGTCTAAACAAAGAAAGACCACCCAGATTGTACCTTGAAAGATCAGATAGCTTTTTTTGATCATCTTTTCACCTCAAATCAATTATAGCAACTTTCGGTTTTTTCAGACATTGTGACGATGAATACAAATACTTGTAACATTTTCCCTTCGCTGATAAAATGTAAGTGATTTGAGACAAGCGTTTTCTTATTGAGAGAAAGCCATGTGTGTTCCTTCAATTAAAGTGGTTATTTTAAAAAGGGATATCTGTGGGGGACTGCATAGCAGAGCACAGCTCAATGACAGATTATTGCATGAAAAATTCATCATGTCGCAGTTGCGTTAGTCAGAAAATAAATGATTGACGTGAGTGTAAAAAGGAGGAAATACAATGGACGGAAGCAGAATCGGTGATGCACAGAACACTGAGGAATCATTGCTGGCTCAAGGGTATCGGAAATATACCGGTGAAGACATCGACATTTATTACAACAAGGACATCTGTGCCCATGTTGGAAACTGCGTGCGAGGCAATCCTGCTGTATTTGAAGTAGGTCGTCGCCCTTGGATCATCGCCGATAACGGTGGTGCCGATGACAACGAACGGGTAATTAATACCTGTCCCACCGGCGCATTGAAGTTTATTCGCAAAAACTAACAATCGGAATACTTGATTGTTCAGTTGATGCCATCAATAACAGAAAGCAGGAGTAAATTATGGAAATCAAAGAAGAAAAAAATCGTTTTGCCCTCTACAATGACGAAGGAGCGGAAATCGGTGAAATGACTTGGTCAAATGCTGGTGATGAACTGATCATCATCGACCACACTTATGTAGACCCCGCATACCGCGGCCAAAGCTACGCTGAAAAATTAGTTAAAGCAGGCGTAGAAAAAGCTCGTCGCGACAATTTGAAAATTATTCCATTGTGTCCATTTGCGAAAAAGGAATTCAATGAAAAAGCGGAATACGGCGACGTATTGCGCAAATAGTGAGAGTTTTATCCAGCGAGGGTCTTGACTACAGATTGTTTCGCTGTTACCGCTGGTCTTTAGAGATCAGCGGTTTTTTGATGAAAGGTAGAGGGACAAGCAGGCTTTCATTTTTTATTCTTGAAAAATTTCCTTTCGTACAAGCTCGTAGGTTTACTGACCTTGAAAACAGAATGCAATTTTTTTTGGAAGCCGTTTTCAGGTAGCCAAAAAAGTGGGGATATGGTAAAGTATATTAGACGTATTTCGCAATGAAGGGAGCTATCACCGAATGTATGAATTTCTACTGGCTTTGGTCATCATCTTGTCGGTTTTGATCATTATTGCCATCATGATGCAACCAAGCAAGCAAAACAGTGCTGCCAGTGCCTTTTCAGGCGGAGCTGGTGAATTGTTCGGTAAGCAGAAGGCCCGCGGGTTTGAAGCTGTCATGCAACGAGCAACGGCGATCATGGGTGCTACCTGGATGATCTTGCTGTTCTTATTGGCTTATCTGTCATCAAAATAAGCACACTGTACCGTGACCTGTAAAGCTGCAGGTCACGGTTTTTTTGCTAAAAAGGCTAATTGATTGTTCAGTCTACAACTGCGTAATGGAGGAAGAAATACTGGAAAGCTCCTCTTCCGATGAATTAAACTGGCGACAGTGGGCTTTCTTCAATAATCGCTAAAAACAGTCAGCTTTTCACTAGCCCAGCTCTTAAAATAGCAGCAGCTAGATTACTTGTATTGTTTAGTTTGTGCACAACAGCCACGTAGGATGCGCCTGCGTTTCTTTTTGCCGATATTTCTGCTGCGTTGTGATAGAATGGGATTTGCGAGGTGAGAAAAGATGCAACGAAAACCAAGTTTACCGCGGCCTTTTTTTGTGAAAAAAAGTCGGCGAGGCATTCTGCTATTACATGCATATTCCGGGAGCTCCAATGATGTACGGATGCTCAGTCGGATTTTGGAAAAAAACGATTATACAGTGTCGGCACCTATCTTAACTGGACACGGCACGTTTGAGCCATTGGATATCTTGGCGGCTTCGGTTGAGGATTGGCGACAAGATGCTCGACAGGCATTTTTGCAGTTGCGCAAAGAATGTGAGGAAGTAGCCATTTTCGGCTTGTCTATGGGCGGCATTTTGGCGATGGACTTGCTGGAAGAAGAGCACCCGGAGAGTATCGGTGGGGGCCTTTTTTGCTCACCACTGTTCAAAACTGAAAATCAAGTACCGGAAAACTTTTTCCGTTATGCCGAACAAGTCTATCAAACAGTCGGTCTTGACCCTGTGCTACAAGCAGAGAAGTTGGGACAGATTAGCGAATTGGTTGGCGGACAGCTGCAAGCAATCGAAGCTCTAGGAGAGCAGGTTGCAAAACGACTCTCGCTTCTACAGGTGCCAATCTATCTGGCACAAGGAGGCAAAGACGAGATGATCGCGGCAACGACGGTTTATCAAACGCTGCAAGCATTGCCGCAAACAGATGTCAGTCTTCACTGGTTTGCCGAAAGTGGGCATGTGATCACCGTTGATCCGGTCCATAAACAATTTGAAGCGACCGTCTTGAACTTTATTGAAAATCTACCTTGGAATGAGGAAAAATAGTGAAAGAAAATTTGAAAGAACAGATTCGGCGGTATATCGGCGGCCAGGAGAAAAAGAGTTTTTCCGCCGAAGAGATTGCAGCCGGTCTGAAATTACAAAAAAGTGCGGATTACAAAGCGCTAGTGCAGACCATCGCAGCCATGGAACGAGAAGGCAGTCTAGTCTTTACCAAAAAAGGAAAAATCAAGCTGCCTGAACCGCAAGTTTTAATTGAAGGCGTCTTTCGGGGAAATGAGCGGGGCTTTGGCTTTGTCGATTATGACACGGAAGAAGAGGATATCTATATTCCCAAAGGGGCAACCGGCTATGCCATGGATGGTGATACTGTTGCTGTGGATATCACAGCCGCTGCGGATCCCTTTGGCGACAAGGGACCCGAAGGCAAAGTGGTAGAAGTTCGTAAACGGGCCATCACGCAGTTGGTAGGAGAGTTCACTTTGTTTTCCGAAGAAGAAATCGCGGAAACCGATTTATATGGTGTTGTGAAACCTAAAGACAAAAAGCAGGCGGAATTAAAAGTAATGGTAGCCGCTGAAGGCATCCGACCGGTGGATGGCGCCATCGTGTTGGTGGAAATCACCCATTATCCGGAACAAGGCTATGCCACTAGTCTGGAAGGAATCGTCAAATCCGTATTGGGACACAAAAATGATCCGGGAATGGATATTTTGTCGATTATTGCTGCTCATGGGATTCCGACAGCTTTTCCGGAAGCGGTGTTGAAACAGGCGGATAGCGTTCCTGACAGCATTGATCCCGAGGCGTTTCCAGAGCGACGGGATTTGCGGGAGCAACTGATTGTAACAATCGATGGAGAAGATGCCAAAGATCTGGATGATGCGGTGACCGTTCGTAAATTGGAAAATGGCCATTACTTTTTAGGGGTGCATATAGCTGACGTTTCTTATTACGTTACGGAGGACAGCCCTTTGGATGGAGAAGCTTTTGAACGAGGGACGAGTGTCTATTTGACTGACCGGGTAATTCCAATGATTCCACAGCGCTTGTCTAATGGCATTTGTTCCTTGAACCCCCGCGTGCCGCGACTCACTATGAGCTGTGAAATGGAAATTAATGAAAATGGGGATGTGGTGGCACACGAAATCTTTTCCAGTATTATTCAAACGACTGAGCGCATGACCTATACTGCTGTCAATCAAATACTTGAAACAGCCGATGAAGAGACGATGACTCGCTACCACGTTTTGGTACCTATGTTTCAGGAGATGGCAGAGCTGCACCGTATTTTAGAAAACAAACGAATCCGCCGTGGTGCTGTTTCTTTTGAAGATCGAGAAGCTAAAGTGTTGGTGGATGAAAATGGCAATCCCCAAGATATTCTGTTGCGAGAGCGTGGGGTAGGAGAGCGCTTAATTGAGTCCTTCATGCTGGCTGCCAATGAAACCGTCGCGGAGCATTTCAATCGACGCCACTTGCCATTTATCTACCGGATTCACGAAGAACCAAAAGAAGACAAGTTGCGACGCTTCTTTGATTTTGCGGCAACATTGGGGTTAGTAGTGAGAGCCACTAAAGGCAGCATCACTCCAAAAGATCTGCAAAAAGTGGTGGCCGACGTCGCCGAAAAACCAGAGTCCTTCGTGGTAAATACCATGTTACTGCGCTCTATGCAACAAGCGAAGTATTCCGAGGAAAACCTGGGACATTACGGCTTGGCTGCGGATTACTATACTCACTTTACTTCACCGATTCGCCGTTACCCTGATTTGATCGTGCATCGTCTAATCCGCTCTTATTCAGAAGATATCCGTAGTGAAAATCAGGAGAAATGGGCTGAAAAATTGCCAGAGATTGCGCTGCATTCGTCTCAGATGGAACGGCGGGCCGTGGATTGTGAACGTGAAGTCGATGCCATGAAAAAAGCCGAATATATGGCCGAACACGTCGGAGAAGAGTTTGATGGCATCATCAGCTCTGTGGTGAAATTTGGACTTTTCATAGAACTTCCTAATACAATCGAAGGTCTGATTCATATCAATACTTTGAAACAAGACTATTTCCATTATATGGAAACCCAGCTGGTTTTGGTGGGGGAACGCACGGGGCTGACGTTTAAAATTGGTCAAAAGGTCAGAGTAAAAGTCGTCAAAGCCGATCCGGTAACCCAGGACATTGATTTTGAGCTGGTATCTGCTGAGGAAGTTGAACCGATGCAACGACCGCAAGTAAACCGCAAACGTCGACGGAATAACGACAAGCGGGAGCGTCAAAGTAATAGTAACCAAAAAGCCGGCAAGAAAAATGCCCATCGTTCCGCAGAATCTGCTGGAAAAAAAGGACGAAAAGATAAGAGCAAAACGAAAAAGCCTTTTTATAAAGGGATAAAGAAAAAAGGCCGTAAGTAACAATAAAGCATTGGAAAGCTTACTGGTAAACCGCGCAAACCGCTTTTCATAGCTGCAAAACGAGAAATTTTTACTAGAAATGAGGAAGCCACATGCCAAAAGGTGAGGGCCGACTGATCGCCCAAAATAAAAAAGCCCGTCATGATTACACAATCGTGGATACCATCGAGGCGGGAATGGTTCTGCAAGGAACTGAAATCAAGGCAATCCGCAACAGCCGGATTAATTTGAAGGACGGCTTTGTCCGAATCCGCAACGGCGAGGCCTTTTTGTACAACGTCCACATCAGCCCTTATGAGCAGGGCAACATTTTTAATCACGATCCTTTGCGAACCCGTAAATTGTTGATGCACCGCAAACAGATTGACCGCTTATATGGAGAAATGAAGCAAGCAGGAATGGCGGTGGTCCCTTTGAAAGTCTATATCAAAGATGGTTATGCCAAAGTATTGATTGGTTTGGCCAAAGGGAAAAAGCAATATGACAAAAGGGAAACATTGAAGAGAAAAGACCAAGAACGTCAGATTTCACGAGCTTTGAAGGATCGGGGCTGACAATAGAACAGTCTGAGAATGTCTTGAAGAAAAACAAAAGAAGGGCGGCTGTAAGGGCTGCTACCTGAAATCAACAAATCTTCCTTGAAAAAAGTACAATTTAGAAAACAAGCATTTTCTCTCATCTGCTTCTTATCTAAATTCTTTGTGACCAACCAAGGGCTATTGCTTTATTAAATCAGGCCTTTTTGTTAGCATTTAATCAATAATAGAAGGTCTTTGACTAAAAAAAGACCTTTCTGTTGTGAATATCCAATGTGGGAAATGCCGTCGCGTCATCCAAAAATAGGCAAAAATTTGTGATTGTCTAATTTTCGTGAAAATACTTTGAAATTTTCTTTTCACGGTGGTATGATACCCAGTGGTTACCCGCCTTAAAGCTTTTTTGGCATTATTTACCAAAATATTTTGAGGGATCTTGCAGGAAAAGAGGTGAGGAATTTTGAAAGAAAAATCCTTGATGTTCCAAATCGGTCCAGTCTGGTTCGATGGTACTGTGGTGATCATGACTTTGCTTAGTTGTATTATTGTATTTGCCTTTGTCTTCATATGTACCCGCAACTTGCAATTGAGGCCAAAGGGAAAGCAGAATGTGATCGAATGGTTGATCGATTTTGTGCGGGGCATCTTGAAAGACAATCTTTCGACAAAAGAAGTCAACAACTTTCATTTGCTGTCAGTGACCTTGTTTCTGTTCATTTTCGTTGCAAATGAAATTGGTCTGGTCACTAAGATCGCTGTTGAAAGCGGCGGACAGGAGCTTTCTCTATGGAAGAGTCCCACAGCCGACCCGATCGTTACGATGTCTCTTGCTATGATGATGATCGTCATGACTCATTTCTTCGGGGTCCAAAAATTTGGATTTGGCGGTTACATCAAGAACTCCTTCCTGGAGCCGGTGGCGTTTTTGCTGCCAATCAAGATCATTGAAGAGTTCACCAACGTGATCACGTTGGGGTTACGTCTTTATGGGAATATCTATGCCGGCGAAGTTTTGCTGGGATTAATCGTTACGATGGCCAACGGTTTAGGCTGGTGGTCACTACCGATTGTGATGCCCCTTGAGATGATCTGGATCGGATTCTCACTGTTTATCGGTGCGATCCAAGCTTATGTATTCGTCACTTTGTCCATGGTATTCATGAGCCACAAGGTGGAGTCAGAACACTGATGCATCAAACATTATCAATTTTCACAACTTTAGGAGGAAAAAAATTATGGACTTGAATTCAATCGCAGCAGCAATCGCAGTATTAGGTGCCGCAATCGGTGCCGGCTATGGTAACGGACGCGTTATCTCACAAACTTTGGAATCAATGGCTCGTCAACCTGAGATTGCCGGTCAATTACGTTCAACGATGTTTATCGGGGTTGCCCTGGTAGAAGCTGTGCCAATCTTGGGTATCGTAATTGCTTTTATTCTCGTTTTGATGTAGAAGATTATAAAAGCGAAAAGCAAACGTTACGCGATGGGTGCCTTTCGCTTTTTTACATGCACCTGAACGCAACGTTATCAGCCTAAGTAAAGGAGTACAAGCGTATGCTGAATCATCTGGTACTTGCCGAGATTCAAAACACAACAATCTCGAGCATGGTGGTGGTAACGGGATCGTTTTTGATTCTGTTAATCCTGTTGAAGAAATTCGCATGGGGACCAATCACCGATATAATGAAGAAACGTGAAGATCAGATCGCCAATGATTTAGATTCAGCGGAGCAGTCGCGGCTCAAAGCTGCCAAGATGGAAGAAGAACGTCAACAAAAATTGATGTCTTCGCAATCTGAAGCTGCTGAAATTATTAAAACCGCGAAAGACAGTGGAGAATCCAGCCGTCAAAAGATCTTGGATGAAACTAAAGAAGAGGTTTCCCGTTTGAAGGACAAAGCTCAAGCGGATATCGAAATGCAAAAAGAAACAGCCATGACGTCTGTCAAAGACGATGTCGCTGACCTTTCTTTGCAAATCGCAGCCAAGATTTTGAATAAGGAACTCACTGCCGATGCCCACGAATCATTGATCAACCAATATATCGAAGGTTTGGGTTCACAAAATGAAGCTAAATAAATACACCGTAGGCAAGCGATACGGCAAAGCTCTCTTCGAACTGGCGGCAGAGGAGAATCAGTCGGAAGCGGTCTACAATGATTTATTGAGCCTCCGCAAAATTTACGAAGAGATTCCAGATTTGGGAAACTTGCTCAGTGATGTCCGCTTAGATCTGTCAGCGAAACGACAGTTGTTAGATCAGTTGACAGCACCGTTTTCCGGGATTATGAAGAACTTCCTGCTAGTGGTCAATCGCTACAATCGTCTGGCGGATTTGCCGTTGATCATCGACGAATACGAACGTCGTTACGATGAAGAACAAGGCTTGATTTTAGGTCAGGTGACAACAGCTGTCCCTATGACTGATCAGCAAAAGAGCCGTTTGGAAGCGTCGATTGCCAAACGACTGGGATATGAAACTGCGCAGTTGACCGAAAAAGTTGATCCTGCTATTGTCGGCGGCGTGATCGTCGAAGTTCAGGATCGGGTAATTGACGGTAGTGTTGCGACCCAGTTGACAAAACTGCGGGAATTATTGAAGTAGAAGCTCGTCGGCATTGGCCTAGTCAATGCTGTCCAGCACATTAGTAAAGAGGTGAATCGAATGGCCATCAAAGCTGAAGAAATCAGCGCTTTGATCAAAGAACAGATCAAAAATTACCAAAGTGAGCTTTCAGTTGAAGAAGTCGGCACTGTCACCTATGTTGGGGACGGTATCGCGCGGGCTCACGGTTTGGAAAATGCCATGAGTGGTGAGCTGTTGGAATTCTCCAACGGTGCATTCGGTATGGCGCAAAACTTGGAAACAAATGACGTCGGGATTATCATCCTGGGGGATTTCGAAACCATTCGTGAAGGTGACAAAGTTAAACGTACTGGTAAAATCATGGAAGTTCCTGTTGGGGACGCTATGATTGGTCGTGTCGTCAATCCTTTGGGGCAACCCATCGATGGTTTAGGTCCAATCAATACAACTAAATTCCGACCAGTAGAAGCGATGGCACCGGGAGTTATGCAGCGTAAATCAGTTTCTGAACCGATGCAGACCGGCTTGAAGGCCATCGATGCCTTGGTTCCAATCGGCCGCGGCCAACGGGAACTGGTTATCGGTGACCGGAAAACCGGGAAAACTTCAATTGCTATCGATGCGATCATCAACCAAAAAGGTCAAGACATGATCTGTATTTATGTAGCGATTGGTCAAAAGGACTCAACCGTCCGGGCACAAGTGGAAACACTGCGGAAATTTGGCGCATTGGATTACACGATTGTCGTTTCAGCTGGGGCTTCTCAGCCAGCACCAATGTTGTACATCGCACCTTATGCAGGTACAGCAATGGGTGAAGAATTCATGTACAACGGCAAACATGTATTGATCGTCTTTGATGACTTGTCCAAACAGGCGGTTGCTTATCGTGAATTGTCACTGCTTTTGCGCCGGCCACCCGGTCGTGAAGCCTACCCAGGGGATGTCTTCTATCTGCATTCTCGCTTATTGGAGCGGGCTGCTAAGTTATCCGATGAATTAGGCGGCGGTTCTATGACTGCACTGCCATTTGTTGAAACCCAAGCCGGTGATATTTCGGCTTATATCCCAACCAACGTTATCTCTATCACTGATGGTCAGATTTTCTTGGAAAGCGACCTGTTTTATGCTGGTACGCGTCCAGCGATTGATGCTGGGTTGTCAGTTTCCCGTGTTGGGGGTTCTGCTCAAATCAAAGCGATGAAAAAAGTTGCCGGCACGCTGCGGCTGGATTTGGCCAGCTACCGGGAACTGGAAGCCTTCACTCAATTTGGTTCTGATTTAGACCAGGCGACGCAAGCAAAATTAAACCGCGGTCGTCGAACCGTTGAAGTATTGAAGCAAAAACTGCACAATCCGTTGGCAGTAGAAAAACAAGTTGTGATTTTATATGCCTTAACTCACGGCTTTATCGACAGTATCCCAGTGGGCAAAGTCTTGGACTTCCAAGAGTTTTTGTTTGAACAAATTGAAGCGAGTCACGATGACTTGTTTGAAACCATCCGGACCACTAAGGACTTGCCGGATGCACAAGAGTTGGATGCAGCAATCAAAGAAGCCAAAGACTTATTTATGGCTTCCAATAGCCGCACTGCAACACCACAAGAAAAATTGAAGACGATGGAAGAAGACCGTTCTTAATTTTTTCGGGAACTAAGACTTTACTTTAGTACAAGAAAGGATGATCGGACATGGGTGCTTCCTTGAATGAGATCAAGCAACGCATCGCTTCTACGAAAAAAACCAGTCAGATCACCAATGCGATGCAGATGGTATCTGCCGCAAAACTGACCAAATCTGAAAGTCATTCGAAACACTTTCAGATTTATGCTCAGAAAGTACGAGAAGTGGTCACTCATATGACAGCACAAGAGTTGACAGACATCTACACCAACAATGTGCAAGACGGCGTCAACTACAATAGTATGCTTATCAGTCGCCCAGTGAAAAAAACCGGCTATATCGTCATCACTTCTGATGGCGGACTGGTGGGCGGATATAACAGTTCCATTTTGAAACAGATGATGACGATGCTCCAAGACGATCACACATCACAAGAGGACTATGTGATGATTGCCATCGGAGCGACGGGCGCAGATTTTTTCAAGGCTCGAGGCATCAATCTTGCATACGAGCTGCGTAATTTGTCAGATCAACCTGGCTTTGAAGAAGTACGGAAGATTGTGACGATGGCAACGACGATGTATCAAAATGAAGTTTTTGATGAGCTGTACGTATGTTATAACCACCATATCAACTCTCTGACCAGTCAATTCCGCGTGGAAAAGATGCTGCCTATCACCGACTTGGATCCTGACGAAGCCGAAAGCTACGAACAGGAGTACTTGTTTGAGCCTTCGAAAGAAGCAATTTTAGATCAACTGTTACCGCAATACGCGGAAAGCTTGATTTACGGAGCAATCGTGGATGCCAAAACGGCAGAACATGCTGCCGGAATGACTGCCATGAAGACAGCCACCGACAACGCTCGTAATATTATCGGCGACTTGACGATCTCTTACAATCGAGCTCGCCAAGGTGCGATTACACAAGAAATCACCGAAATTGTTGCCGGGGCAGCAGCTCTGGAATGATTACGAAATAACCGGTGCTGACAAACTGTCGTGTGTTGGCAGTCGGTTCGCTCCGACAATTACAACACACAACCGTTTCAGAGAAAGAGAATACGTGGCTCATTGGGGGAGTCTTCCCCAGTGAAACGACGATTTTCAAGAGCTTGAAACGAGCGCTCTCAGCACACGAAGCAAGGAGGAAAACACATGAGTTCAGGCAAGATTGTTCAGGTCATCGGTCCCGTTGTCGACGTGGAATTCTCGTTGGATCAATCATTACCGGATATCAATAACGCCCTTGTGGTGTACCGCAACGATGAACAAAAAAGCAAGATCGTTTTGGAAGCAGCTTTGGAGCTGGGTGACGGTGTCATTCGGACCATTGCCATGGAATCAACAGACGGTCTGCAACGGGGAATGGAGGTTGTCGATACCGGCAGCTCTATCTCCGTACCAGTTGGACAAGACACCCTAGGTCGTGTGTTCAACGTTTTAGGTGACACAATCGATATGGAGGCACCTTTTGCCAAAGATGCCGAACGTAGCAGTATCCATAAAAGTGCACCAGCCTTTGATGAATTGTCTACCAGTACTGAAATCCTGGAAACTGGGATCAAAGTTATCGACTTGTTGGCCCCTTATTTAAAAGGTGGTAAAGTCGGACTGTTCGGTGGTGCCGGTGTTGGTAAAACCGTCTTGATCCAAGAATTGATTCACAATATCGCCCAAGAACATGGCGGTATTTCAGTCTTCACCGGTGTTGGCGAACGTACCCGTGAAGGGAATGACCTGTATTACGAAATGAAAGAATCAGGCGTTATCGAGAAGACAGCCATGGTGTTTGGTCAGATGAATGAGCCGCCTGGTGCCCGGATGCGGGTGGCCCTGACAGGCTTGACAATCGCAGAATATTTCCGTGATGAAGCCGGCCAAGACGTGCTGTTGTTTATTGATAATATTTTCCGTTTTACTCAAGCGGGTTCCGAAGTATCCGCTCTGTTAGGACGGATGCCGTCAGCCGTGGGTTATCAACCAACATTGGCGACAGAAATGGGTCAATTGCAAGAACGTATTACGTCGACTAAGAAGGGTTCTATTACTTCAATTCAAGCGATCTATGTTCCCGCCGATGACTATACTGACCCGGCGCCGGCAACAGCTTTCGCCCATTTGGATGCGACTACCAACTTGGAACGTAAATTGACCGAACAAGGGATTTATCCTGCGGTGGATCCGTTGGCATCTTCTTCAAGTGCTTTGGCACCTGAAATTGTCGGCGAAGAACACTACCAGGTTGCGACAGAAGTCCAACACGTTTTGCAACGCTACCGTGAACTGCAAGACATCATCGCCATTTTGGGGATGGATGAATTGTCAGATGAAGAAAAAGTGCTGGTTGCCCGGGCTCGCCGGATCCAGTTCTTCTTGTCGCAAAACTTCCATGTCGCTGAACAATTTACTGGCCTGCCAGGTTCATATGTTCCAGTTGAAGAAACCATCAAGGGCTTCCGCGAAATCCTTGAAGGCAAATATGACGACCTTCCTGAAGAAGCCTTCCGTAGTGTTGGACGAATCGAAGAAGTCGCTGAAAAAGCGAAAAAACTGGGATATTAGCAGCTGACGGCTTGAACTAGCTGTGCAGTCAGAAAGAGGTGGCCCATGGAAGAAAGATATTTGACCGTAAACGTGGTAACACCTGATGGTCTGGTGTATGAACACCATGCGCGGATCGTCGTTGCGAAAACACTCAGTGGTGAAATCGGAATTATGGCGCGGCATGCGCCAATCATCGCGCCTTTGGCAATCGATGAGGTCCGTGTAAAACGGGTAGATTCCGATACCCACGTTGACTGGATTGCAGTCAATGGGGGGATCATGGAAGTGCGTGACGATGTTGTTTCGATCATTGCTGACAGTGCCGAACGAGAACGAGATATCGATGTTTCTCGTGCCGAACGGGCAAAGATCAGAGCAGAGAAGATGATCGAAGAAGCCAAACAGTCAGACGATGTCGACCAGTTGCGACGGGCAACAGTTGCATTGCATCGTGCCATCAATCGGATCAATGTATCCAAACACGGTTAATCTGCAATAAATCGAGGATCGCCGGATTTTTTCCGGCGGTTTTTTATTTTGAACGAAGAGGATTTTTGAAGAAGAGCAGTAAAACAACTGCTTCGAAGAGCCTCCCAAGCAAGTAATGATTGGTTTGAACGTGTCTGAAACCGGTTAAACTCTTTTTCCAATCAATCGATGCCAGAAAAAATCTTAAACAACAATTAATAAAAACTTTAGATTCTCTAGTGAACGAAAGACCTGCTGATTCGATGAACCCAGAATGCTTGAAGATTTGAAAAAAAATTACATAAATCTGATGATAATTGTTTCAAATAAATGACAGAAGCCGGTAGAATGAGGAGAAGACTTTTAAAAAACCGTTGAAAGTTTTCAGGCGAGGAAAGTAATTTTTCATTCTGACGTATTTATGGTAGTATCTACGTATTGAGTTTTTTTGAAAGCAGGGGTGCTATGGCGTTCTATGGAATTGATGCGATGTTACGGATCGTAAGTCATTTCGCATTTATTTATCTCGCATTTTGGAGTCTGAAGGCGATTCGGTTGGATACTTTTTTTCGGTCGTACCACACTCCTCAAGTTCGGTTACTCCTGTCGTTGGTAGCTATCGTCATTGGCTATCAGGCCAGTTCTTTCTTTTTGGAGATTTTGGCTCTGTGCAGAAACCTCTTTTTGACATTCAATAATTGAAAAATAAAATGGTACTAATTTTATCGGTATATGGTATAATAGTACAGATTTTGGGCTTTTTTTCATGCTCAAAGCTATTTCTGGAGGGAAAATTATGGAAGAGATCATCGTCCACGGTGGTAATCAATTAAAAGGTACAGTTAAAATCGAAGGAGCCAAGAATGCAGTACTTCCGATTTTAGCAGCAACATTGTTGGCTGAAGAAGGCGTTACAACCCTTAAAAATGTACCAATCCTGTCAGATGTCTTGACGATGAACGAAGTAATTCGTCAGCTGAATGTAGCTGTCGATTTTGATCAAGCAATGAATCAAGTAACTATCGATGCTTCAAAGCCTTTGAAGGAAGAAGCACCTTATGAATTGGTGAGTCAAATGCGGGCGTCTATCGTTGTTATGGGACCACTGTTGGCCCGCAATGGTCATGCAAAAGTTGCTATGCCTGGTGGCTGTGCAATCGGTAAGCGACCAATAGACTTGCATTTGAAAGGTTTTGCAGCATTGGGAGCAACCATCCATCAACGAGATGGCTACATTGAGGCAATCGCTGAAAATGGTCTGCAAGGCAATACTGTCTACTTAGATTTCCCAAGTGTCGGTGCGACTCAAAATATCATGATGGCGGCCGTCAAAGCCAAAGGGACAACGATCATTGAAAACGTGGCTCGTGAACCGGAAATTGTCGACTTGGCAAACATCCTGAACAAAATGGGAGCATCTGTCCACGGTGCAGGTACAGAAACAATGCGAATTGAAGGCGTGGATCATCTTCATGCGGTTAATCACTCCATTGTTCAAGACCGTATCGAAGCGGGTACTTTTATGGTGGCAGCTGCTATGACACAAGGTGACGTCTTGATTTTGGATGCGATCAGCGAACACAACCGCCCATTGATTTCTAAATTGACAGAAATGGGTGCTAAAATCACTGAAGAAGCAGACGGACTCCGAGTAGTAGGCCCAGCTGTATTGAAACCAACGGATGTCAAAACCATGCCTCACCCTGGCTTCCCAACAGATATGCAAGCACAAATGACTGCGATTCAAATGTTGGCCCAAGGAACGAGCATTGTTACCGAAACAGTCTTTGAAAATCGTTTCCAACATTTAGAAGAAATGCGCCGCATGAACGCCCATGTTAAGATTGATGGCAGTGTAGCTGTCATTGAAGGGGGTCATCAAATGCAAGGTGCACTGGTTTATGCAACAGATTTGCGAGCGGCTGCAGCATTGATTTTGGTAGGTTTGACTGCGACTGGTATCACTCGTGTTCGTAACTTGAAATATCTTGATCGTGGCTACTATAAATTCCATGAAAAACTGCAAAAATTAGGGGCATCAGTTGAACGTGTTGATAGTCAGTCAGTTTCCGATAAAAAGTCAGCAGTAACTGCGTAAGCTTATCCTACGTAATAATAGAAATTGAAAGCTGTTCATTAAAAGAAAGGGGAAATTAGACCTATGCGGTTGAACCGTTACATTTTGACGACATTGGTGAAGATCTTAATCGTGATCTTATTGGCTATGGGTATGTTTATACTCGGGACCATGATCGGCTACGGTGGGATCGGCGGCGGTATGCCGTTAAAGGTGTTCTACCCAGGTTTATGGACCCACATTCTTGAATTCATCAAATAATAATGAAAAGAAGCCACCGCTACTTGCGGAAAAAGGCTTCTTTTTTTGCTTATACCAGCAGCTGTTTGTCTCTTTCAGCTTGCTACACTGCTGTAAATGACTAGACTTTTTTGAATTTGGCAATAAAGACTTCCAGTTCTATCAGTTCGTTTCCGTTGCTTTTAGGATTTAATAAAAAGTTTTTCAAAACGCCAACTACGCCATTTGCGATAAAGATGGCTTCGGTTTGGCTGCTGCTGGCATTGGCCAATTCACTTTTCAATAAGTACCGCACTAGATAAGAACTAAACACATCTTGTGTGTCAGCTTTTATAAGAAGACTAAAACGGTTTTTGTGCTCTGTTAAGTAGGCAAAGGTGGCAGTCAATGGTTGGGAAGTCTTCTCGCTTGTTTGACAATAGGTAATCAAGGTGTCGATCTCTGTTTGGATAACTCTTTCCAACAAGTCAAACTTGTCGAGATAATTCAAATAGAAGGTCCCGCGATTGATATCAGCCAGCTCACAAAGCTGACTAACTGTTATTGTGGCAAAGTCGCTTTTTTGCAGCTGGGACAAAAGTGCTTGTGTAATGGCCGCTTGTGTTTTTCGCTTTCTTCGATCCATAGGAAGGATAGCTCCTAACAATTTCATTTTTTTGTTGGTTACTCAACAGCTTCGTCTTTTTGTTGATTGTAGTGGCAGCTGTTCTTCCTTACTATAATGTACGAATGAATAGTAATCAACACCTGTTGAGAAAAGGAGAACGAGATGCGAATTTTAATTTATGGTGCAGGCATTCAGGGAAGCTATTTAGCCTCTGTTTTGGCACAGAATATTGAAAATGAGGTGACGCTATTAGCGCGTAATCAACGTAAAAGCGATTTAGAGGCGCAGGGATTGGTTTTGTATCATCAATTGCAGCGTAAAACGACGCGACAGCGAATCAATGTGATTGAAGAGTTGAAAAGCCAAGATTTCTATGATCTCGTTTTTGTCACGATGAAATACAGTGATTTTAACATGGTCCTGCCCATTTTAGCCGGTAATGCCAGTCAACACATTATCTTTGTAGGCAATCAGATGGATACAACTGGTTTAGCGACAGCCTTAAAAGCACAAAGCCAGTCGAAAAAGAACATTGCATTTGGCTTTCAAACGACCGGTGGCACACGACGCGCTGGGAAGATTGCGATTTTACGATTTGGGACAGGCGGTTTAAAAGTCAGTCAGCCCTCTTCAGCAGCAATTGAACCCTTACTAGCAGCAGCGTTTGCTACGACAGCTTTTAAATGGAAAATTGATTCAGAGCTTGATCAGTGGTTGAAAAGTCACGGTGGTTTTGTGATGATCTTAAACAGCTTGGACTATTTGTTCCAGCAAAATGATTATTCAAAAGAAGAGAAAGAGAAAATCATGCGCCTGGCTGCCGCTGCTTATCCAGAAATGTTTCGGATCTTGACTCAAAATGGGTATTCTGTCACACCTAGTTGGTTTCTGAAGCTATTTGGCAAGGCAAATAGCGCTTACCGGATACTACGAGGCCTCTATGGAACCCCAATCTTAAAAATGCAACAAGGGGATTTTGCTGAGATTGTAGCGCTGTATACCGCTTTTGATGAATTCAAACAAAAAAAATACCTGAATCTTCCAAACTATGAAAAACTGCGGCAATTGGCGCTAGCTGCTTATGAAAAAGATGGGGGAATCACGACTAAATCATTAAAATAGCTGCTAAAGGCTAGTTTCATTGGAGCAGAGAAAGGACAATTCTGGTCTTCACCCGAGTATTTTTTTGTTGCCGCTTTAAAAAATCTCTTCTGGCTGGTTTACCTGCTCGGATTATTCTGGCGACAGAAAGTCAATTATGGACTATGCCAGACTGAATTAATTGTTACTGTTTTGTAATATTGGCCTATTTTAGCTGAAAAAGTACAATGATTTCCGAGTTTTTTATCGGATTTTCAAGAATCCATCTGTTGTAAGAGGTGGGAATCCAATTATCATTTTAATTTAATCTTTTTAGAAGAGATTCCTGTTGTATCAGGCTATTTTAACGATTCGGCTTCGAGTTAAAATTAAATTACACAGAGTTTATTTCATTTGTAACGAAAAATGAAGCGTTTTCTATTTTTGTGTCAAAGAGCCTTAACAGGACTGTAACCAAAGGGGGGAGACCCCGTGATAAGATACCCTTCGTGAGCTACTTAGGAGGGAAAACGACTTTATGAATACTCGTTTATGGCCATTGATTGGTGCAACTGCTGTCTTGGCATTTGGAAGTCTGTTACCAGTATATGCAAATGAAAACCAACCGGAAGAAGCGACGATTGATACACAAATCGTTGCAAAAGATACGGTAATGAATTTGTCTACGTCACTTGCTGAAGTCAGCAAAGACAATCAAGCAGTGACACTTGTGAAAAAAGATATTGCTGCCAAGGAAAAGGCAGCCAAAGAAAAAGCGGCTCGTGAAAAAGCCGCCAAAGAGAAGGCCGCAAAAGAAAAAGCAGCAAAAGAAGCAGCTGAAAAAGCCGCTAAAGAAAAGGCTGAACAGGAAGCAGCTGAACAAGCGGCAGCCGAACAAGCCGCTGCACAAGAAGCAACGAGTGCAGCGCCAAGTGGTGGCCGGACACTTATTATGGAATCCACCGCGTATAGTTCCGATCCTGCTGATGCGTTAGGTGGCGGTACTGTTACTGCTACTGGGCAAAACCTGTTGAGCAATCCGATTGCAGTGGCAGTGGATCCGAGTGTGATTCCGTTGGGCACACGGCTCTACGTTGAAGGCTATGGTGAAGCTTATGCCGTAGATACAGGTAGCGCAATCAAAGGCAATATTATCGATGTACACTTTTCTACCGCTGACCAATGTTATGCTTGGGGCCGGCGTCAGGTTCAAGTGACGATTTTAGGCTGATAATGACAATATGACCGGGATAAATAGTTGAGTCCCCGTCCTACGAACCGAACAATACCAAACGTGAGGCCCCAAAAAAGCCGACGATCTTCCATTAAAAACACTGGAAGATCGTCGGCTTTTCATTGCTAAAAATTTTAAATGCTGACTTCTCTTGACACGGATGGTCATGTTCTCTCTTCGGACTAAAACATGGATAGGGTCACAACTTTTCCTCATCCGTATACTTTTTATTCATTGCGATTAAACATCCGCTGTTTAGCACTTGGAAATTACTTGGGGCACATTCCTTTTGCATTCAAAAGATAGCTGTTTCGGCTAAGCGATGGGTGAAAATGAGTTGTTTCCTTGTTTTTTAGTTGGAAAGAAGCTATGATTTGAGAAACAATAAAAGAAGGGATTCACCTTATGAAACGTCTGTTAATTGGTATGGTGCGGGGCTACCAACGCTTTATTTCACCTTTGTTTCCTCCTAGCTGCCGTTATTATCCTACGTGTTCCAGTTATATGATTCAGGCGATCCAAGTCCACGGGGCTATAAAAGGGTTGTTGATGGGCATAGCGCGGATTCTTCGGTGCCACCCCTTTGTCAAAGGTGGTATCGATTATGTTCCCCGCAAGTTTTCCTTGAAACGCAATACTGTGGATAAGGAACGACCGATATATACTTATCGAAAAGGAGCACCTGCCAAATGAAGCTGAAAATCTCAGAAATCGATCCGCAACAGCAAAAGGAACTGCTGCCCTGGTCGTTACTTTTAGATGCTGATCCTGATCGGCAGTTGGTCGCGAGTTATCTGGAGCGCAGCCGGGTGCTGATTGCGTGGCAAGAGAAGGCTGAGGCGCTATCTCCTCTGACTGCTGCCGGGGCTGTGGGTGTTACCGTTTTTGAAGAACGAGCTGAGGAATTTGAGATTTTAAACGTTGCGGTTGCTCAACAGTTTCAAAATCAGGGGATCGGCAGTCGCCTGTTAGATGAGTGTCTGTCACTGACAACGGCGCAAGCACCGCAAAAGCCTGTTCTAATCAAGACTGGGGATTTGACTTCGCCAGCGCTTTCCTTGTATCAAAAAAAGGGCTTTCGCCAAATTGCGGTGGTTAAAGACTACTTTATCCAACACTATGCAGAACCGATTTATGAAGAGGGCGTTCGCTTGAGAAATCAAGTAATCCTGCAGCGAAGAGGAAGTTAATTCTCCTTGATGCAGAACAAAATGCCGCTGTGAGCCATCCTGATGTCTCTTAGACTGTCTTGCGGCAAACCCGCCGACTTAGAAATAATAAGGAAACGATAAACATGAAAGCTGCTGCAATTTTTTTGCGGAAGCTTTTTTGATGATCGTAAATTCTTTTAAGAAGCTGGGACTTACAATAGCCGCGTTCCCAGAGTGTTGGTGTTGTAAGAAGAGAGCTGTCAAAGCTGGCGCTGAAAAGCTGCTGTTTGAGAGCAGTTGAGGTATTATTTTTCATCTCGTTTTTATTATGATAAAATATTTATAATAAGATGAGCTTATATTAATAAAACATTCTCTTCAGAAATAATCGAATTTTCTGAATATTGTATTGACTTGTCATGAAAGTTTCAGTATATTAAAAAGCATACTTGGAGAGAAGCTCTATTATAATTATTAAGAAAATGGAGGAAATGGGATGAAAAAGAAATTGGCGTTTTTGTTTACAGGTATGCTGCTGTTGTCTGCCTGTAGCGCGGCACCGAAAGGATCAGGCTCTGATACGTCGGGCTCGACTGGTAGTGGCAATACTTCCGGTGATACGATCAAGTTGGGGATGAATATGGAATTGTCCGGTGCAGTCGCTGCATACGGCAACCAAGAAAAAGAAGGCATCGAGATGGCGGTAGAAGAGATCAATGCTGCCGGCGGAATCGATGGGAAAAAGATCGAACTAATCACCAAAGACAATAAATCGGACAGTACAGAAGCAGTCTCAGTAACTACCAGCTTGACTACAAAAGATGGTGTCGTTGCGATTGTTGGACCGGCAACCTCTGGGGCAGTCAAAGCGTCTCTGCCGACTACGACTAAAGTCAAAGTACCTTTGGTGACACCTTCTGGGACGGATGACTCTATTACAGTTCAAAATGGCAAAGTACAAGAATACGCTTTTCGGACTTGTTTCCAAGATAGTTTCCAAGGAAAAGTATTGGCAATCTATGCCCATGAAACGCTGAAAACGGATAAAGCAGCGATTTTGGGGGATAATTCCAGCGACTATGCCAAGGGACTGACCAAAGCTTTCAAAGATGCCTATGAAGGAGAAATCGTCGCCGAAGAGAATTTTACCAAAGGAGACAAGGACTTCCAGGCGGTGCTCACCAAGATTAAAGATAAAGACTTCAATGTTTTGTATCTGCCAGGTTATTATGAAGAAACTGGTTTGATTACCAAACAAGCCCGTGAAATGGGTATCGATGTGCCAATCCTGGGGCCAGATGGATTTTCTGATCCGAAATATGTTGAAATCGCCGGCAAAGAGAATGTGAATCAAGTCTATTACGCTTCTCACTTCTCCACCAAAGTTGATACCAGCGAAAAGGCAAAAACGTTTATCGAGGCTTTCAAAAAGAAATATGACAAAGAACCGTCGTCTTTCAATGCCCTTAGCTACGATGCTGTTTATATGGTAAAACAAGCCATCGAAGATCAAGGGTCCGCTGATTCAGCAGCCATCACAAAAGGGTTGTCAGAGCTGAAAGATTTCGAAGGTGTAACCGGAACAATGACCATCGATAAAGAACACAATCCGGAAAAATCTGCTGTCGTATTGGGTATGCAAAACGGTGAGGAAACAACTGCCGACGTGGTTAATCCTTGATAAATACAGATTGCAAAGGTGGAGCGTCCGTAACGGGCGTTCCTCCTTTTAGGCTTTGAATGAAAGGGCAGTGACGCTATGGAAATGATCGTACAGCAACTGGTGAATGGGCTATTTCTAGGTTCAATCTATGCTTTGTTGGCATTGGGCTACACGATGGTCTACGGGATTATCAAGCTAATCAACTTCGCACATGGTGAAGTCTACATGATTGGTAGTTTTATCGGCTATTTTATTTTGAATTATAACGCGAAAATCGGCTTCTTTCCGGCGATGCTCATTGCGATGGCTGCCTGTGCCTGTCTGGGAGTTGTGATCGAATTTTTGGCATACCGGCCGCTGCGTAAGGCGACACGGATTTCTGCCTTGATTACAGCCATCGGAGTTAGCTATTTGCTACAGAATTTGATGACCTATTTCTTTAAATCGGATGCACGGCCGTTTCCGCAGGTTATTGCACTGAAAACCTATAATTTGGGTATCCTTAAAGTCAGCAATATCCAGCTGATTATTTTATTTGTTTCTCTGCTTTTGATGGTTCTATTGCAACTTATTATTCAAAAGACCAAGATGGGAAAAGCGATGCGAGCTGTCTCAGTGGATGGCGATGCCGCCCGATTGATGGGGATTAATGTCAACCGAACGATTTCCTTCACCTTTGCCATCGGTTCTGCACTGGCGGCGGCTGGTGGGATGTTGATTGGATTGTATTACAACTCTATCGATCCTATGATGGGGGTTGCGCCGGGGTTGAAGTCCTTTGTCGCTGCGGTATTGGGAGGAATCGGGATCATTCCTGGTGCGGCACTAGGGGGATTTGTTATCGGGCTGATTGAGACTATTGCCACAGCGTTGGGCTTTTCAGCTTTCAAAGATGCCTTGGTATATCTGGTTTTAATCATCATTTTGCTGGTACGTCCAGCAGGTATATTGGGTAAGAATGTCAAAGAGAAAGTGTAGGTGGCAGTCATGAAAAAGACATTAAAATACAATCTAATCTGGCTGGCACTGATCGTCGGCTGTTACTTTATTTTATTTATGCTCTACAATCTGGGAATCATTGATTTGTTTTTGGACAATGCCATCGTCAATATTGGAATCAATGTGATCTTGGCGGTAGGATTGAATTTGATCATTGGTTATTCCGGTCAATTTTCATTGGGACATGCAGGATTTATGGCTATCGGTGCCTATGCGGGCGCAATTTTGGGTATGCAACTGCCCACATATGGTGGCTTCTTTTTGGGCATGCTGGCCGGCGTCGTAATTTCCGGCGTTGTTGCATTGGCCGTTGGGATACCAACGTTGCGGTTGAAGGGAGATTATCTGGCGATTGCCACTTTGGGAGTTGCTGAAATCATTCGTATTTTGATTGTCAACATGGACGGAATCACTAATGGACCGGCAGGGATTTTTGGAATTCCGCAATATACGACATGGGAAATGGTCTTTGCCTTTGCTGCATTGACGATTCTGATTGTGGTGAACTTTATTCACAGTGGGCCGGGACGAGCGGTTCTGTCAGTTCGAGAAGATGAAATTGCAGCGGAATCCATGGGTGTTAACACTACAAAATACAAGGTAATGGCTTTTGTGATTGGGGCCATGACTGCCAGTGTGGCGGGCACATTGTTCGCCGGTTATAAGCAGTCAGTTTTTCCCGGTGACTATGGCTTTATGAAATCAGTGGATATTCTGATTATTGTGGTATTCGGTGGCATGGGTTCGACTACCGGTGCTGTTTTGGCAGCAATTGTGCTGGGGGTAATGAACACGTTGTTGCAAGATACCGGCTCTCTTAGAATGATTATCTATGCGCTGGCTTTAATCGTGATTATGATTTTCAAACCTGGGGGACTCTTAGGTACTTGGGAATTTTCCGTAAAAGGGCTCTTCCATAAATTTACTAAGAAAGGAGCGGATGCAGATGCCTCTGTTGACCGTTAAAAATCTGACGAAAAACTTCGGCGGCCTGGCAGCCGTCTCCCATGTGAATCTAGAACTGGACACAAACGAGTTGGTTGGACTGATTGGACCAAATGGCGCCGGTAAGACGACGCTATTTAATCTATTGACTGGCGTATATGAGCCTTCCAGTGGGGATGTCTTGTTTTATAATCAAGGAAAAGAAGAACGACTCAATGGCATGAAACCTTATAAAGTAGCTACTGCCGGATTATCCCGTACCTTTCAAAATATTCGTCTCTTCAAAGAGCTGACTGTGATGGACAATGTCTTGATTGCCATGAATGCCAAGCATAAAGAAGGTTTTTTCAGTAGTATTCTGCGTCTGCCGAAGTTTTATAAAACAGAAGCGAATTTGCGGCAAAAAGCGCTGGAATTGTTGGCGATTTTTGGCTTGGAAAATAAAGGAGAGACCTTGGCGAAGAATCTTCCTTATGGGGAACAGCGGCGTCTGGAAATCGTACGGGCATTGGCAACCGATCCCAAACTGTTGTTTTTGGATGAACCTGCAGCGGGAATGAATCCACAAGAAACTGCCGATTTGACACAGCTGATTCGCAAGGTCCAAAAAGATTTCCAGATTACTATCCTGTTGATTGAACACGATATGAGTCTGGTGATGGAAGTTTGCCAACGAATCTATGTTTTGGAATACGGGCAATTAATTGCTCACGGGACGCCAGATGAGATTAAAAACAATCCTCGAGTTATCGAGGCGTATTTGGGAGGCGAGATGTGATGTTGAAAATTCAAAATCTAGCCGTTCATTATGGTATGATTCAGGCGGTCCACGACGTTTCCTTTGAAGTCAACCAAGGTGAAATCGTGACCTTGATTGGTGCGAATGGTGCCGGCAAAACAACAATTCTGCGAACAATTTCCGGACTAATTCGACCTTCACAAGGATCGATTACTTTTGAAGACAATGAAATCACCAAGACAGCACCGCAAAAAATTGTAGCTAACGGGTTGTCACAAGTCCCGGAAGGCAGGCATGTTTTTTCCGGCCTATCGGTGATGGAAAACCTGGAGATGGGGGCGTATCTGCGAAAAGACGGGGAGATAAAGACAGATTACGAGCAAGTATTCCAAAAATTTCCCGTCTTGAAAGAGCGGAAAAATCAAGATGCAGCCACATTGTCCGGCGGCGAACAACAAATGTTAGCCATGGGACGGGCCCTCATGTCTAAGCCCAAACTATTATTGTTGGATGAACCATCGATGGGATTGGCACCAATTTTCATCAAGGAAATTTTTTCTATTATTCAGGAAATCAATCAACAAGGAACAACAATCTTGTTGATCGAGCAAAATGCCAAAATGGCATTGTCAGTGGCTGACCGCGGATATGTGTTAGAAACAGGAAAAGTCGTGCTTTCTGGTACCGGACAGGAGCTATTGGAATCTGAAGAAGTCAAGAAAGCTTATTTAGGAGGGTAAACCATGAGCGTACGTGATTTTATGACTAAAAATGTGATCGCCGTCAGTCCCACAACACCGATTTTCGATGCGGTAGATCTGATGAAAAAAAACGACATCCACCGGCTGCCAGTTTTGAAAAACGATAAGTTAGTCGGGTTGATTACAGAGGGGATCATCGCAGAAGCCATGCCCTCAAAAGCGACCAGCCTGAGTGTCTATGAAGCCAACTATTTGCTAAACAAAACAACGGTGGCTGACGTTATGGAAAAAAAGGTGCTAACAATTGCACCGGATGATCTTTTGGAAGATGCGATTTATCGCATGCGTCAAAATAATGTAGGGGTTCTGCCTGTGTTGGAGAAAGAACAGCTGGTGGGGATGATTACCAATAACGATATTTTTGATGCTTTTCTCAAAATCACCGGCTACAATGATGGCGGAGCTCGTGTCAGCCTACAGATTACTGAAGATCACAAGGGAATTTTGGCAGATATTGCCCGGCTGCTTTCTGACAATGATCTGAGCATATTGACAATTGTTGTTAATCGCATGGAACTGACCACCATTGTCGAGATTCAAGTCGAATCTCGCAATACCGAAAAGATTCGGGAATTACTCACTGGTGCCGGGTATTTGGTGATTGATGTAGTATTGACCAAAGGCTGAGGTTAGAATATTGAAGGAAACGACAGAAGACTTCGAAAAAATGAAGGCTTCTGTTTTTTGTTTCGTGCCCGACAAAAGATTGCTACAATAAGAGTAAACCCAATAAGTTAAACTGGAGAAAGTCGTCGCCTGCGGAGTGTTTGCTGAGGAAAAACCGACAATCAGCAAGGGCTGCACCTCTCTGTTGCGGCAACAAAAGCTGGCGCAGCAAATTGGTGCGACGAATTTTTTGGTATCTGTCATCGAAAGGAGGTAGTCTGATGCTGACGATAGGAAGTCGTCTAAAATCATTGCGGCAGCAAAGAGGTTGGTCACAACTAGAGGTTGCAGAAAAGCTGCGAATTTCTCGCCAAAGTATTTCAAAATGGGAGCTGGATAAGAGTTTACCGGATATTGGAATGCTAAAAGAGTTAGCGATGCTTTATGACTTTTCTCTAGACGAGCTGCTGCAGCTACAGGAGGAACGTATCATGGCATTGAACAACTTGAAAACAGAAGAGCTGGTTGCAGACAGCGGGAAAATTTTATGTCGAGATCAGGCACCTACTCAAGAGCAGCAAGATTTTCTGGCAACTGAAATTTTTGAACCCATTGCCACCAAACTTTTGCCGGAAAAGATTTTTTGGCAGACAGTTTTGCCAGCAGTACCAGTAGGCGTGAGCAGTAATTTATCCAGTGACAAGGCAGTGACAAAAAAAGCGACCCACAGCTATCAAAAACTTTTCGACTACGATAATGGCATCTATTTGTTTATGACTGAGAGCGGTTTGTGGCGAACGACAGCAGTGGACTGGCTCGAGACAAGCAAACTGATTGGCGTGCCGTTTTCAGCGATGGATGTGTTGGTCATTGCTCCTTTTTTTGAGGCAAGACTCAAACAGGGGAACTTACCGGGGCTTTTCTATGGGAAAACAGATGGGGGATATGACATGCTGGCTATCAGTAAGCAGGCCTCAGAAAATTTGGCGCGCCTCTTAAAAGTGTTAGATCCCAAACAGCACCTTTATCATTCTTATCAAAATCATTCAACCACAGAGATCCTCAAGCTGTGGCGTAAAAAGAAACGACTGCCAACGGAATAGCGAAAAGCAGTAAAGAAAAGCGTAAACGACGGGAATTTTGAGGAAAGCGAAAGAGAATTTTTCGTAGGAACAACAATGATCACAGAGGGAGGGTACGTATATGGACCTCATCAGTTTCAAAGAATTTTTAGCGAGCAATCAGATGTTGTCAAAAGAGTGGGGAGAGTGGATGCTGTCTCATATCGGGGATTTAGATCCTGATCTTCGGGACGAAGGCATTTACAGTGGCTGGTGTCGCTTGTTTGAAGAAAGACGAATCCCACTTTCGCTTCGGAAGGAACTTTTGGCTCAGGTTTTGAATGATGAGCTGTTGTTCACTGACATTGATCAAAGGAAGGGCAACGGCGTGTTTATTCGAAGCTTTACCAGTCTTTTTTTGACAGTGGTTTTACGCTTTCAAAAACGAGATGGATGGCCAGATGCATCCGAACAGCGGCAAATCATTGAGGCTGCCATTCTTTATTATCAACAGGAAAAGGATAATCGCGGGTTTGTTTCTGAGTATGGTTGGGCTCATGCGTTTGCTCATGGGGCCGATTTGTTACAAGCTGCGGTATTGTCTCCAGCATTTCAAAAACAAGATATTGTTGGGGTATTGAAGGGACTTAAACGAGGATTGGTGGAAGTCGAGGATTTTCTGTTTGGTGAAGAGGATCGAATGGTCAAACCCTATCTTGCACTTTTAACCAGTGGACAACTGACAGATGTGGAATCTGGGGAGTGGCTACAGGTGTTACAGGCAGCCGTTGAATCCAGAGAAAACGACTTTAATCTCTGCTACACCAAGTTTTGCATGTGCCTTTCTTTTGAGTTGGTCTGTCAGGACTTGATTTTTCCTGTGACACAGGCACAGATTACGACAGCCATGAAGCAATTTTATCAGAAGTATCAGATCGTGTAGTCTGGCAGCTAGTTATGTTATTTGCCGAGAAAGTGATCAGTGAGATTTGAGGAGGAAAAAAGCAGATGGGTTATTTGATGGAACTGCGCAAAGTGATTGGCAATCGAGTGGTAGTGACTGCCGGTGTCTCGGTGATTCTTGTCAATTCTCAAAAAGAGGTGCTGTTGATTCATCGCAAAGACAATAACTATTGGGGATTACCTGCGGGCTCGATTGAAATCAATGAAGATCCTCGTAGTGCTGCGATACGTGAATTACGCGAAGAAACAGGAGTTCAATTGAAAGAAGATAGTCTGGAGCTGGTACAAGTTTTTGGTGGACCGGACTTTTTCTATAGGTATCCTAATGGGGATCAATGCTCCAACGTCGTGATTAGTTATTATGGAAATGCCGGCGATATACAGCTAGTGCAGGAAACTTCAGAAACGGATGCCGCTCACTGGTTTACATTTGAAAAGCTACCGTTAGAGATTGCGCGCCACGAAAAGATAATTCTAGATTATTTTCAATCTTATCGGCTACCAAAGCTTTACCAAAAAATGTAAGGCTAATCCTTAAAAAAGTCGCAATGAAGTTTTTCTGCAAGTGAAAGGCCTGGTTGCGTTATTCTCGTGCTTTTTTTTGATGGCTGTGGTAAGCTAGTTAGGCGGAATCAATGGCAATAGCCGATTAAGTCGCGAGGTTATCAGATTATCAGTACGAGGTGAAGACCATGTCTAAGAAAAACAAAGATATCGAAGTGCGGGTGGAAGAGACCAAGCGCACCATTAAAGGTACCGACTATACCGTCAATCAACTATTGATTGGCAAAAAAATGATCGGTGAAGTAATGACAGTAGGACCTAAAGAGCATGAAGCGTTCTTGGGAGAAGAGGACTTGGGGGCTTACAAGACTGTCGAGTTGGCGGTAGAAGCGATTTTGATGCAGCATAATCTGCATGATTGAACCTCAAAGGAATTATTTGAATAAAAAAATGACTTTCTTGTAAAAAAAATTGAAATTTACACTTGCAATCAAAAAAGGTTTTTAGTATCATAATGAAGTCGGGTTGAGATAACACATGCGACCGGCTCAGATGGAGGAGTAGCGAAGAGGCTAAACGCGACGGACTGTAAATCCGTTCCTTCGGGTTCAGTGGTTCGAATCCACTCTCCTCCACCATTTATTGGGGTATAGCCAAGCGGTAAGGCAAGGGACTTTGACTCCCTCATGCGTTGGTTCGAATCCAGCTACCCCAGTTGCAAACTCTCTGTTAATGGCAGAGAGTTTTTTTGTGCTGTTCATAACAATAAATAACCATGGCGACTTCGATTAAAACAAGGAATCAAGTAAATTATTAAGTAAATATCACTAAAAAACTTTGACGACTATTCTTGCAGGCCTTATACTGGAAAATGAGTGTAAGGACTTACAATAATTGAAAAAAGGTGGGAACTACAGATGGCAACAGTTCGAGCATTACACAATGATGCCTATCAAGATTATTATCTGGTAGAAAACAAAAACGGTATTAAATTGGCTCTTAGTCCCTTCGGAGCCCGGGCATTGGATTTGATTGTACCGGTAGAAGGCAAAGAAATCGATATCTTGGTGGGCCCGAAAGATTTGGCAGGTTATCAAGAAAATCCCTATTACAATGCAACGATTGGACCAATCGCCGGTCGAGTGGCGGGCGCATCTTTTCAGCTGAATGGCGAAACCTATCATACCGAGGACAGTCAATCCGGCAATACATTACATGGCGGCTTGGCAGGTTATGACAAGCAAACATTTGACGCTACGCCATTTCAAGAAGAAGGGGAAGCGGGCGTGGTATTTACTTTCACTGATCCAGATGGGGCCCACGGTTTTCCTGGAAATGTCAAAGTGAAAGCCACGTATCGTTTGACAGATGAAAACGACTACCGCTTCACATTTGAAGCAGAGACGGACAAGCCAACCATCTTCAATCCGACGAACCATGGCTATTACAATCTAACCGGCAGCCCAGAAAATACGATCGATGAGCATACCTTGCAGATCCGCGCTTCCAAAGTGGGGGAGACCAATGAGGATGTGACAACGACAGGAAATCTATTAGCAGTAGCTGACACAAAATTTGACTTTTTGGCTGGTAGAAAAATCGGGGAGACCTTGTTGGATGACCCATTTGTTTTTGATGACAATGACGGTGTTGTTTTGACGTTGACGGCACCGGATGGCAAGATTGCGCTGGAATTACAAACGACAGAACCTGCAGTTGTCATTTATACAACTCGTGATGCCGAAGCCGGCCTGGCCTTTAAGAATGGGGTGATGTCACAACATGCGGCTGTGGCTATCGAACCCCAGTCAATCCCTGGGACAGAAGCTTACCCACAATTTGGCAGTATCTTGTTGGAGCCGGGTAAACCCTTCTTGGCTGAAAGCCGGTTTAAATTGAAATTCTGATGATTCTCAGAGGGAGCAGAAAAAAATTTTATTTTTCTGCTCTTTTTTTATTGACCTTTATCGATTACAAGTGTAAACTCATTTGTGTAAGGAGCGATTACGTTTGTAAACAAAGGAGGTGCGACATGGAAAAGACGATCGATACGACAGTTGAGGCAGTGAAAATCTCGGATTCAGAGTGGGAAGTGATGCGAGTCTTGTGGACATTGGGTCAAGCAGATGCCCAGCAAATCGCTGATATTCTGGGACAAACGATGGATTGGAAGCTGGCAACAGTCAAAACGCTTTTGGGACGCTTAGTGAAAAAAGATGCGGTCCGCACTGAGCCTTGTGGGAAGAAGTACATTTATTTTCCAACAGTCGGGGAAGAAGCAACGATGAAAAGTGCCACTGAAAATCTCTTCGCCCACATCTGTGCGAAAAAAGTCGGTATGACGATCGCCGACTTGGTCCAAGAAGCAGAACTTACGGCAGCAGACATCGCAATGATCCAAGAAGCGTTGTCCGAAAAAACACCGGCAGCCGTGATCCACTGCAACTGTGTTCCAGGACAATGTGAGTGTCGGGAACACCAAACAACAAGCTCGAATATGAAATCATAATCATAAAATGGAGGAATTTATTATGAAACAAACATTTTCAATCAAAGGCATGAGCTGCCAACACTGTGTAGCTCGAGTAGAAAACGGCATCAATGAATTGCCGGGAATCCAAAAAGTGAAGATCAATTTAAAAAAAGAAAACGGCGTCGTCAAATTTGATGATAGCCAGGTTTCTGCAGCTCAAATCGCGACAAAAGTCACAGAAGCCGGCTATCCTGCTGAGGTGATCTGATGACTCAGGCACAGACGGCAGGTGAAGAAACGCAAACACAGAGCTTTGTGATTACCGGCATGACTTGCGCCAACTGTTCAGCCCGTGTAGAAAAGGAACTGAATCAACAGCCGGGGGTTCTTTCTGCGAATGTCAATCTGGCGACAGAAAAAGCAACTGTTTCTTATACCGATTTGACGGCTGAGGAGCTGATTGCTTGTGTGGAGCAAATCGGCTATGGGGCCATCTTGGACGATGAAAACCATCAGAAACAAGTGGCAGAAGAAAAAGCCCGCCATTTACGGAATATGAAGCGGGATTTGATTGTCAGTGCTATTTTGGTAGCTCCATTGATGATTGCTATGTTGCTGATGATGGCAGGTGTTCATCAGCCACTGGTTATGTTCTTTCATGAACCATGGGTACAGCTGGTGTTGGTGACACCGATTCAGTTTGTGGTGGGGATGCGCTTTTATAAAGGTGCCTATCACGCGATTAAAACCAAAGCACCAAACATGGATGTGCTAGTGGCAATGGGGACCACGGCGGCCTATCTGTTGAGTGTCTACAATGGCTTTTTTGCTGGCAAACCCCATGAACTTTATTTTGAATCCAGCGGCATGATTATTACTTTGATTCTGTTGGGAAAATACTTGGAGACTTTGGCTAAGACGAAAACTTCTAATGCAATCAAGCAATTGATGGGGCTCCAGGCAAAAACTGCCAGCGTTTTGCAGGCAGATGGCAGCAGTGTTGAGCTGCCATTAGAACAAGTTACCGTTGGCATGCAACTACTCGTGCGGCCCGGAGAACAAATTCCAGTAGATGCTGCGATTCTTGATGGTCGAACATCTGTCGACGAAAGCATGCTGACAGGAGAGAGCTTACCTGTTGAAAAAAGTGTCGGTGATACGATTTTCGGCGGTACGGTAAATACAACGGGTACAATCAAGATCAAGGCGCTGAAGGTCGGTAACGAAACCGTGCTGGCCCGGATTATTCGCATGGTAGAGGATGCGCAAGGATCAAAAGCTCCTATCCAACAAATTGCCGACAAGATTTCCGGAATTTTTGTACCAGTAGTGTTGATTGCAGCTCTTGTGACACTGATAGCTACCGGTTTGATTGTTGGGAATTGGCAGGTGGCATTGATTCACAGTGTGGCAGTTTTGGTTATTGCTTGTCCTTGTGCCCTTGGATTGGCTACTCCCACAGCCATCATGGTAGGGACTGGGCTTGGTGCCAAAAACGGTATCCTGATCAAAGGTGGTCAGGCGCTGGAGACGGCTTCACATATTTCCAGTGTCATTTTGGATAAAACCGGTACCATCACTGTCGGAAAACCAGTCGTGACTGATTTACAGCTGAGTGATCCCCATCTTCTGGGAGTAATTGCCAGCTTGGAAAATCAGTCAGAGCACCCATTGGCACAGGCGATTATCGCGTATGCTGAGGAACAGGGGACCGCTTTACAAGAAGTCGGCAATTTTGCGGCAGTTCCTGGTTTTGGGATCACTGGACAGGTTGCGGGTGTGAACTATCGCTTAGGTACACGGAATTTTGTGAAAGATGCTGCAGAAATTTCAGCTTATGATGGGGCAATCAGTCGTTGGGCAGAAGAAGGCAAAACACTGATGCTTTTAGCGGATGAGCACAGTGTCTTGGGGGCCATTGCTGTTGCCGATCAGATTAAAGAGACCTCAAAAGCAGCTATCGCTCAGTTGCAGCAGTCCGGTGTTGCAGTCTACATGTTGACCGGTGACAATGCCAAAGCAGCGCAATATATTGGCAAACAAGTAGGAATTCCAACAGACCATATTTTTGCGGAAGTTCTACCTGAAGACAAATCGGAAAAAGTGGCACTGTTGAAAGCAAAAGGTGAAGTCGTCGGCATGGTGGGGGATGGAATCAATGATGCACCTGCCTTGGCTCTGGCGGATATCGGAATTGCTATGGGAAATGGCACGGATATCGCCATGGAAACCGCGGATGTTACCTTGATTCACAGTGATTTGACTTATGTTGGCAAGATGATCGAGCTGTCGCAGGCGACGATTCGTAAAATCAAACAGAACTTGTTCTGGGCCTTTATCTACAACACCATTGGTATTCCTTTTGCCGCGTTAGGCTTTTTGAATCCGATTGTTGCGGGTGGTGCAATGGCTTTCAGTTCAGTCAGCGTATTGTTGAATTCTCTCAGCTTGAATCGCAAGAAACTTTGATGTTGAAAAATTCATTTTGTGGGAGAAATGCTCACAAAATGAATTTTTTTTACTTAAATGATACGATTGGATAAAGGAAGTTATCTAAATGAAGGGTGTGAATAAAATGTCCGATAGTAAAAAACAAAATCCATTAGGAAATGACTCACGGGATTCTCAAATGAACCATCAAGAGATGTCCAAGATGGATCATAGTCAGATGGATCATAGTCAAATGAATCACCAAGATATGAGTGAAATGGATCACAATCAAATGAATCACCAAGATATGAGTGAAATGGATCACAGTCAGATGAATCATCAAGATATGAGTGGGATGGATCATCAAATGATGGGCCATGATATGAGTCACATGGGCCACGACATGGGGGGGATGGATCATTCCATGCATATGGGAAACTTTAAGCAGAAGTTTTGGCTTTCCCTGGTGCTGGCGATTCCGATTATTGTATTGTCTCCGATGATGGGAATTAAACTGCCATTTCAATTTACCTTCCCAGGTTCGGATTGGATTGTTTTGATCTTGGCGACAGTCCTCTTCTTCTATGGAGGGCAGCCGTTTTTGAGTGGTGCCAAGATGGAGTTGAAACAAAAGAGTCCTGCCATGATGACGCTGGTTGCAATGGGGATTTCCGTTTCGTACGTTTACAGTATCTATGCTTTTATTGCTAACCATTTTCTTCATGGCGAGCACGTCATGGACTTTTTCTGGGAATTGGCGACACTGATTGTCATTATGCTTTTAGGGCATTGGGTGGAGATGAACGCCATTTCTAATGCCAGCAATGCGGTACAAAAACTGGCGGAATTGTTGCCGGATACCGTGACGCGCATCACTGCTGATGGCGGGGAAGAAAAAATTTCCTTGCAAGCTGTTAATGAGGGTGATCGTCTAATCGTCCGTGCCGGCGACAAAATGCCAACGGATGGTGTCATCGAAGACGGTGAAAGTACCGTAGACGAATCTGCTGTGACCGGCGAGTCCCGTGGGGTCAAAAAGCAGGTGGGCGATAACGTCATTGGCGGCTCGGTGAACGGCAATGGCACGATTCGAATCAAAGTGACAGGCACTGGTGAAAACGGCTATTTGGCAAAAGTGATGGAAATGGTCCGCCGTGCCCAATCAGAAAAGTCTAAGTTGGAGGGATTGGCGGATAAAGTTGCAAAATGGCTCTTTTATGTTGCCCTTGCAGCCGGGATTACAGCTTTTGTTGTCTGGCTGATTGTCAGTGATTTGCCAACTGCGATGGATCGTATGGTGACGGTATTTGTAATTGCTTGTCCCCATGCGCTGGGATTGGCGATTCCATTGGTGATTGCTCGCTCCACTTCGATCGCTGCTAAAAATGGCTTGCTGCTGAAAAACCGCAATGCTTTGGAAAATGCCCATGACTTGGATATGGTGTTATTGGATAAAACCGGAACATTGACGGCCGGAACCTTTGCCGTGACCGGATTCGAAAATTTTTCTACCACAGAAAAAGATCAAACGCTGTTGTCTTGGATTGGTGCTTTGGAGTCTTCAGCAAACCACCCAATCGCTACTGGGATTATGAAATATTTGGAAGAGCAAAAAATAACCCCCGCTGCCGGCTCCAATGTGAAAAATATCGCCGGTGTCGGTCTTTCTGGTGAAGCAGATGGGCATCAGCTAAAGATCATCAATGAAAAGGAACTGACCCGCTTGTCAATAACCGTTCCTGCAAAAAAAGCAGCGAGCTATCAAGAACAGGGAAACACTATCAGCTATCTTCTGGTAGATGATCAGCTGGCAGCTTTGATTGCCTTAGGGGACCAGATTAAACCGGAAGCTAAGACGTTTATCGCAGCTCTTAAAACGCGTGGTATCGAGCCGGTGATGTTAACTGGGGATAATCAGCACGCCGCAGAAGCTGTTGCAAAATATCTGGGCTTGGATAACTTTTATGCTGAACTCCTCCCAGACGGAAAAGAAGCCATTGTTGCCAAGCTGACCAAAGAAGGCAACCGCGTGGCTATGGTTGGCGATGGAATCAATGACGCACCTAGCTTGGCTCGTGCCACGATTGGAATCGCGATTGGTGCCGGTACAGATGTTGCCATTGATTCAGCTGATGTGGTGTTGACGAATTCCAATCCGGAAGACATTCTGCACTTTCTCGATTTAGCAAAACAGACCCGCAGAAAAATGATCCAAAATCTCTGGTGGGGAGCCGGCTACAATATCTTCGCCATTCCGTTAGCCGCAGGTATTTTGGCCCCTATTGGAATTATTTTGAATCCGGCTGTCGGCGCGATTTTGATGTCGTTGAGTACCATCATTGTTGCCATCAATGCGTTGACTTTGAAGATAAAAAAATAGCTGTCTTTCTGAGCTGTGACTGACTACAGTATTATAAGAAAAGTAACTTAAGCTGTCAGTGACACTGAGAAATCAGAAAGTAGAAGAGAGGCGGACAGTTCCATTTTTGGGGTTTCTATAAGCCATATCAACTTTAAGGAAGCAGACAAGCGTTCTTTTTAGCCGTGAGATTTTTCTCAGTTGGCTGTGGTGAAAAGGTCGGTTTATGATATAATGTGAACGTTGAATAAGACCGCGGCCTTTTAAAGAAAGGATCGCACTTGAGCCGGATACCTGTGTATTTCGGTATCTGCAGACATATTAGGAGTGACCAGAATGGAACTGAAAAAGTTGGAAGTGCCCACAACGTCGATCACTGAAGTTAAAAAATCACCGATGGATGTTTTTGATCAGGCTCGTCAAGCGGGAACCGCCGTCTATGTTTTTAATCGCGAAAAGGTCGCAGGGGTCATGCTGACACAGGAACAATATGAGAACCTCCTGCAAGAACTCCACAATCGACCAGAGCCAGAAGAAACTCAGATTGAAACAGTCGACGGACTAGATGACTTTTTGAATGTCATGAGAGAAGCATTGATCACCGGCTCAACTGTTTCAGCGAAAAACCTGGATGAACGAATGGTGGCTTTAGGATTTATTACTCGAAAGACCGGTTTTGGCGGGGTCGTGGATATGGTGAATGAATTGAAACAGACCGGCAAAATCGTCTATCAGCTAAGAAAGAAACACGAAGGTAAAAATGTGGTAGCAGAAGTGATTGGTGAACAGGATAATCAGACGACGATGTTTGATAAGCTGATTATCAAAAAGATCCATTTAAAAGAAGTTTGATAAGTAACCTAGGAGCTGCTGTGACAATAGTTGAGTCACCCTCCTCTGAAAAACGCACACGATCAAACGTGAGGCGCAACGAAAAGCTGACGATCTTCCATTAAAATCATTGGATGATCGTCAGCTTTTCATTGCTAAAAATTCCAAACATAGACTTTTCTAGATTTCGTGAAGGAAAATCATCGTCATTCGTTTTCTCTCTTTCCCTGTGTGGTCATGTTCTCTCTTTAGATTAAGACACAATGATTGTCACAAAATTCTTCATCCGTTTACCCTTTATTCATTATGATTGCATATAGTGTGATACTTACAAATCCAACAAGTGTCTGCTGACTTTTATCGTCATTTACATGAAAAAACTCCTTTCGATACGATGAGCGGTTGGTCGCCACTTACTAGTATTTCGAAAGGATTTTTTATAGCCAAAGCTATTTCATCCACGTATAGAAATGCCCAGTTGGCTTTTTTCGCAAGCTTTGCGCCCGAAATTGACTAAAGTCATAAAAAATACACACTTAAACTTCACAGTAAAAGTGTGTATGGAAATCATATCTTCTGTTTTTGATTTTAAACTCTTCAGTAATTATTCTATTTACTAAACCATTCGGGATTTATTATATCGTTTAAAGCTTCTATTCCATCAGCACTTAAGAAAGGATACATTATACTCCAGGCTTGTATTAGAAAGTTATCTTCTGTGGTCTTTTTGAGAAGTCCAAACTGAACCCAATATATGCATGAGAGTAAAAGTGTATCTATCAGACGATTATATTCTCCGATGTACTGTTCTTCTTTTACTAGACCAGCTTCATTTAATAAAAGGATTGTTTTCTCCAACAAAGACTGATTTTCATTGAGCGTTTCAAACTGCATATTTTGAATAGTTGATGATATTTCTGCAAATTGTGTGTAATGCCAAAAATAAAAAGCATTTTCTTGCACAGTTTTTTGCATATCCTCAAAGAAAAAATTTAGTTCTTCTAGAGTTTTCGGTGCATTTTTCACTCGTGTATTAGGTGTTTCAGTAAGGAGTGCTTCTATTATGTCTTCTTTCTTCTTAAAGTAATAAGTAAGATTTCCTTTGCTGATATTAAGCACATTAGCTATGTCTCTTGTTGAAACGTTATTGTACCCACGTTCGTTAAAAAGCTTCTTTGCTACACCTAATATTTCTTTTCGAGTATCATTTCTCATATATTTACCTCTGTTTTTATTTAGTTGAATAGTCTGCTATTTTAGTTTTTCCAAATAAAAGAACTATTAACAAAGCGATAGCTGGAAATACAGACATTAATAAAAACATTATACTATATCCAAAAGCCCCCGCAAGTGCTCCAGAAATTACGGCTCCCAAAGCAATACCAGCGTCTACTCCAAATAAGAAAGTCGATGTGGCTACACCTCGTCTTTCTGTTGATACAGAAGAGACCGCCATTGTTTGAAGCGTCCCCATAATTGTACCAATCCCCAGGCCTCCAAAAATTCCCGCGAGACAAAACATAGTAATATTTGTAGAGAAAGAAATAATAACCAGCGTCATTACGACTCCTAATAAAGATAATATAGATGGTAAGTAAAATCCTACTTTATCAATAACTTTTCCAACAACTGGTCTGCTGATAATTGTAACAATAGCATATACTGTAAAATAGAGAGAAATATTTTGAACACCTTGAGCTTGTCCATGAAGAGCGATAAAAGTTGTTACAGATCCAAATGCACAGTTAACAAGAAGCATAAGACCAGATGGCAGCAAGGCTTTTCTGTCAAACATATTAGTAAAGCTGAATTTTTGCTTATGAGCGACTTTGGTTTGTTTTGGGTAATGTTCATAAAATGATAGGAATATTGCTAAAATGGTACATCCACTAGCAATGATAATTACAGGTAACATTCCAATATTTTGAACAATTGCAATAGCAAGAGCCGGTGCTACGGCTACCGCAAGAGAAGAGGTAAGGGCGAAATAGCCGATGCCTTCAGCGAATCGCTTTTTTGGGATGACATCTGAGGCAATGGTTGATGTTGATGTTGAGCTAAGTCCCCAACCAATTCCATGTAATAAACGGATTGCTAAAATCACACCCACAATAGGGAAAACAGCATAAGCAATTGTGCTGGCCGCCATTATTCCGATACCAGATATAAGTATTGCTTTAAATCCGAATTTGTCTAAGAGTATGCCAGTAAAGGCTCTGATGATCAAAGCAGAAGCAGTAGCAAAAGTAGTAACAAGTCCGGTTAGGAAGTCTGCTCCTCCCAAGGAAGTGACGTACAAGGGCATGGCTATACTTATCATGTTGAACCCGGTAAATATAGCCATGTTTATTATCGCAATAAGTATAAAATCTCGTGTCCATATTTTACTGCTAGATTCTAATGATGATTTGTATTTTTCCATTGAAAATACCTCCTAAATATATCTATAGCCTATCGTATAATGGTTTTAGTACGACAGGGCTATTATAGCCCTGTCGTACTAAAAAAGTCAATCAGATAGTGCGGATTATTTCCAAATACAATCACTACTAACCGTGATACAGGCTATGGGAAGTGTGACTTAAGTAATTTCCAAGTACTAAACAGCGTATGTTTAACTACAATGAAAAGGATACGGATGAGGAAAATTTGTGACATTCTTGATGCCTTAGTCCAAAGAGAGAACACTGCCATTCCTGTAAAGAAAAAAAGTGAAGGGCGCTGACTTGACTTGGCTTGATGAAATCTAGGAAAGCCTACAGTCGAAATTTTTAGCAATGAAAAGCCGACGATCTTCCAATGATTTAATGGAAGATCGTCGGCTTTTGGAATCTCATGTTTGGTTTCTTCGGTTTGTTGGCTGGTGACCCAACTATTATCACAGCTCCTATAGTCTGATTGGGTCCGGTTTTTCCTATGATTGCAACAATCAGCGGCCGTTTTTATGAACACTGATTTTTCGATCGTCTTTGGAGATCCTGATGTTCAAGAATGCGGCCCAAAAGATGCCGAACAACTGCGGGATTAGATACAGTAAGGAGAGCCCCAAAACTAACCAAGAAGGATTGAAGGGCTGGTAGTAAAAATGCCATTCAGGATGCTGATGTTGTAAGACAAGCGAAATCAAGGTACTGACGATATTGCCTAAAACCCACAGTCGTAGTTGACCTGAAGCTTTGAAATAAAAACCCAGTAAAACGGCTAAGACCAGTGAAAAGAAAAAGCCCAGTACAGATTGAAAATATGTATCCAGCCAAAGAGATAGGTAGACAAAAGGGATAATAGATAACATTAAAGGTAGCCGATATAGTTGCTTGTTCATAGAACACCTCCTGAATATATGTTATTTCATTTTCATTTTACGTTCATTTATCAAGGGAAACAATGCAACTGTACCGATTTCTTTTTTATATGAGATTTTTTTTAGTTGATTCTTTTAAAAATGAAAGATAACTGTTCTGATTTAACCGAGAACTGTTTCGGCCATTCGGTTATAATAGATGGACGTTTAAAATCATGAAGCAGGAGGAACCCCATAGCGAGATGAAAGCACTTGAAAAACAACCGTTAAAAACAAAAGTAAATTACGATAAATTGTTATTGGGATTAGTTGAAAATTGGCAGAATAAAAAACAGCGACCTAAGATTTTGATCCATAGTTGTTGTGCACCTTGCAGCACCTATACCCTGGAATTTTTGACGAGCTATGCCGACGTTACTATTTATTTTGCAAACTCGAATATCCATCCAAAAGCAGAATATCAAAGACGTTTATTGGTGCAACAGCAGTTTGTCGAAGACTTTAATAAACAAACGGGTCAACAAGTAGGCTTCATTGCTGCTGATTATAAACCAAATGAATTCGTTGCCTTAGTTCGTAGAAGCCAGCTTCAGGATGAGCCTGAAGGAGGCAAACGCTGCAGCGCCTGTTTTCAAATGAGACTGGACTTGGTGGCAGAAGCCGCGGTTGCGCTGGGGTTTGATTATTTTGGCAGTGCCTTGACGATTTCGCCAATGAAAGATGCCCAATTGATCAATGAGATTGGGCTGGATATCCAAAAGATATATGATGTAGCTTATCTGCCTTCCGATTTTAAAAAACGGGGGGGCTATCAACGGTCGATTCAAATGTGCAAAGAATATGATATCTATCGCCAATGTTATTGTGGTTGTGTATTTGCCGCCAATCAACAAGGCATTGACCTCAAGAAAGTCAAAGAAGAGGCAGAAGCATCTTTGGCAGAAGTGGCAAATCAGCCTGAATCTGATCCCGTGGATGCTTAGTCCTTATTTTGATCGCAGTTATTAACAAAAGCCGGATAGAAAACGCTGCTTTGCGTTTTCTATCCGGCTTTTACTTTTTCGTTGAAGGAAATTGTGATAGGATGTAGGATAAACAAACGTCTGTTACGCTGTGAATAAAGCAGCCAGAGTGCCATTGGCGGCAAAACAGATTTTTTGAGAGGAGTTTTTCGATGACGAATATGAATGAACGTTTTAATAAGCAAGTCTATAAAATTGCGGTATCACTCATCCGACAATTTGATGAGCGTGTTTCCGGGATTGAAGGTATGTTGAAACTGACTTTGGGAGAGCCGGATTTCAATACGCCGGAGCATGTCAAAGAAGCTGGGCGTCAGGCGATTACCGACAATTTTAGTCATTATAGTGGCATGGCAGGCTTGACAGATGTTCGGGAAGCAGCTGCTTTTTTCATGAAGGAAAAATATGGTTTGACCTTTGATCCTCAAAAAGAAGTATTGGTGACCGTAGGGGCAACAGAAGCCATCTCTGCTTCATTGCTGGCAATGCTGGAAGCTGGCGACAAGGTGCTATTACCGGCACCAATTTATCCAGGCTATGAGCCGGTAATCACTCTGGCAGGCGCAAAACCAGTCTATATTGATACGACTGACAACGGGTTTGTATTGTCACCAGAGCGCTTGGAAGCTGCCTTGCAAGAACATGGCGAGCAGGTCAAAGCAGTTATTTTGAATTACCCCAGCAATCCTACAGGGGTAACTTATAACCGGCAGCAAGTGCAAGCAATCGCTGATGTTTTGCGAAACTATCCGGTATTTGTCATCAGTGATGAAGTGTACAGTGAGTTGAGTTACGATCAGACCCATGTCTCCATCGCAGAATTCTTGCCGGAACAAACAGTGATGATCAATGGCTTATCCAAATCCCACGCCATGACCGGCTGGCGGATTGGCTTTATTTTTGCGCCGGAACAGCTGACTGCTGAGATTATCAAAGTCCACCAATATCTGGTTACTGCTGCTTCAACAATTTCACAAAAAGCCGCGGTTCGTGCTTTGGTGGAGGGCTTGTATGATGCAGATGTGATGAAGGAAGAATACCGGCAACGTCGCGATTTTGTCTACGGAGAAATGACACAGATGGGCTTTACGGTAGCCAAACCATCAGGCGCTTTTTACATCTTTGCCAAGATTCCAGAAGGCTTCAGCCAAGATTCGATGGCCTTTTGCATTGATTTGGCAGAAAAGAATAAATTGGCTGTTATTCCGGGAATCGCTTTTGGTCCGGAGGCAGAAGGCTATGTCCGTATCAGCTATGCAGCTGGCATGGAAACACTACAAGAAGCAATGAAGCGACTATCAGACTATCTGAATCGCCAACAATAGTCAGCAGCCTTTTTTTGGTAGCTTGAAGAAGTGAAAGCGCGGTTAAACAGGCGGCAGCTATGACAGCGTCGCAAATTGGCTGTGTACTGAGGGCAGAAATCACGCCGCCAAGTAACCGCTTTTTCATGATTTACAGCAGCTGCAGTATTGGAAAATGGTCGATTATTGAACTATTTTCATTCTGCCAGAATCGTGTTCTCGCTATGTTTTCACAGCTTATGAAACAATTTTGCTGTTATTTACGGAACTTATCCACAAAGGCGTATTTAGTAATCCATGCCTGTTTGTGCGCCTAAAAAAACCGAACCAAACGCATATTCCAACAACTGGGAAAGAATGTGCGGCTGATTCGGCTTTTTTTATGGTAGAAAACTTATTTTACTTATTCAAATAGGCGAATAAGCCAGCGATGGTTTTGTCACTGAGTTCGATTTCTTTTCCGTCCACCAAAGCTTTGGTCACGCGGTAATTGTCTTGCAAGTCAGGGACTTCTTTGTATTGGGCTGCGACAAAGTCACTGGCCTTGTCATAAGTTGCCACTGTTTCTTCGTCACCGATGGGAATGTAATGGATCTCTAACATAATCATGACCTTCTTTCTTTTTGATAGTCTCAGTATACGACTTTTTTTCGGATAAGGGTTGCCGGAGCACTTGCTGGATTGTGGGTTACCATCGTAGGTTAAGTTTGATAGAATTGAAGGGGACGTGGGGTTCATACAGGAGCAAAAATGTAGAGAAACGGGGCACAGTAAATGAAAATTTTTTTGATTGAAGACGATGCCGCCTTAGCCAAAGTGGTCAAAGAGGCGATTGCGAAATATGGCTTTACCGTCACTGCTGCCCAAGATTTTGCAGACTTGACAAAAGAGTTCGCCCAATTATTACCGGATTTGGTGCTGATGGATATTAATCTGCCCTATTTTGACGGGTTTTACTGGACTAGGGAATTGCGGAAACTTTCCAATGTCCCAATCGTTTTTTTGTCCGCCCGAGATCATCCCATGGATCAGGTGATGGCGATGGAATATGGTGGGGATGATTATTTAGTGAAACCTTTTGCCAATGAAGTACTGATTGCCAAAATTAAAAGCCACTTGCGACGAGCCTATGGTGAATATTCTGTTGCCGGTGAACGGATCTTCAGCTATCGAGAGCTGCAATATTTTCCGGAGCGCTTTGAGATTCGTTATGGTCAAAAGCGTGAACTTCTAACCAAAAAAGAAGGGGAATTGATGGAGCTGTTGATCCAAAACGCGCCTACGATTGTGAAGCGAGAAACGTTTTTGATGAAATTATGGGACGATGAACGCTTTGTCGATGACAATACGTTGTCGGTAAACATGGGCAGGTTGCGAAAAAAGCTTGAAGATATGGGACTTGTAGGTAAAATTCACACGTTGCGAGGGCAAGGGTATCAGCTGGACTGGGGGGAAGAGTGATGAGGCTGTATTGGAAAACTCATCGATTGCAGTTTCTGCTGGTTTTTGGTGTTCAGCTGTTCATAGTTTTGATTTTAGGATTGGCAAAATGGGAGAATTGGCATCTATTAAGTTATTTGCTTTTTTTAGGATTGGTGCTTTTAAGCGGCTGCTTTTTCATTGACTATCTGCGAAAACGCCACTGGTACGATTTTCTATCCGGAAAGACCCGCACGATTTTGCCCGGAGATACCGATAGTGAGAGCCAAATTATCAGCTACAAAGTAAATGGACTATTGCAGCAACAAGAAGACCAGCTGATGCAAAGTACCCGTGCCCGGGAGCAGCAGATTACTTTTATGAATTTGTGGACCCACCAGATGAAGACGCCCATCAGTGTATTGGAAATGATGGCACAAGAAAACAAAATGGATTCCGTAGAGGTTTTGAAAGAAACCCAGCGACTGAAAAGTGGCTTGAATTTGGCTTTGAACGAAGCGCGCTTGAGCGATGGCTTTGGTGGGGACTTTGTTTTGCAACAACTCTCCTTAGCAACAATCGTCAACAAAACTGTGAACCAGCAGAAGAATTTCTTTATACAGCATCAAGTATTCCCTGAAGTCAGAATCCAGCCAGGTCTGCAAGTGATTTCTGATGAAAAGTGGCTGCAGTTTTTGATTGAGCAGCTGTTGATCAACAGTATCAAATACTCACTGCCACAAAAAAGCGTTTTGCTAGAAGGCGCGGTTTATGATGGCAGTGTTGTTTTGCGGATTATAGATCGCGGAATCGGTATTCCCGCGGGGGATCTGCCCCGGGTCAAAAGGCCTTTTTTTACTGGAGAAAATGGTCGTAAGCAAGGGGAAGCCACCGGAATGGGGCTCTATTTAGCAGATCAAGTCGCTTCTGAATTGGGTATTGATTTTGAAATCACTTCTGAGGTGGGAATTGGAACAACAGTGACATTGGTGTTTCCTGACAGGATAGTAGACGCCGCTGACTAAAACACAAATTATATAGCGCAAAGATTGCAGCTATTAGTCGAAAGATTCCTCAAAGAATTGTCGACTTCCTTGTTAGAAGTTCGCAACATGAGGCATGTTTTTCGGCTTTTTTATCGTCAAAAAATTCCCCTTTGGCTAGTTTTAATAAAAGCGCAGCTGTTTATAACTGGATGTGAAAGGCTGACTGGCTCTTTTACCAGTTGTCTTACGAAATTGTAAGAATTTCGTCAACTTAACAAATAGGTAAAAAGGCTGTCCCTTGATAGACTGGAGTCAAAGAAGAACTCATCAACCAACAGGATAGTGATTGCTCAGTTTCCTATTATCAACTAGAGAAATTCAATAGTTCTCAACAGTAAACTCAAGGAGGAAAGCGCCATGGCATTATTAGAAATCAAGCAGTTGGTGAAAAACTATGACGGCGAAGTTACCGTCGAAGTCTTACGAGGAATCGATTTAAAGATTCAAAAAGGGGAGTTTGTTGCCATTATGGGACCATCAGGTAGTGGCAAGACGACCTTATTGAATTGTGTCGCGACCCTCGATCAACCAACATCTGGCAGTATTGTATTGGAAGGAGAAAATCCTCATCAGTACAACAAGAATCGTTTGGCAGATTTTCGCCGAACCAAGTTGGGCTTTGTCTTTCAGAATTATAACTTGTTGGCGCCGCTAACGGTGATTGAAAACATCGTGTTGCCCTTGACATTGGATCGGGAAAAGCCCGCTGTAATGATGAAAGAAGCCGAGCGTTTGATGGGGGAATTGGGGATCGCCCACCTGAGAAACAAGCGAATTTATCAGCTTTCCGGTGGGGAGGCACAGCGAGTGTCCATCTGTCGGGCACTGATTCATGACCCTAGTCTGATTTTGGCGGACGAGCCCACGGGAAATTTGGATTCCAAATCAGCCAATTCCGTGATGGAGCTCTTGACGACTATGAATAAAGAACGTCAAGTAACGACATTGATGGTAACTCACGATGCTTTTTCGGCAAGTTTTTGTAATCGAGTTATTTTTATCAAAGATGGCCGCTTTTATAATGAAATCTATTTAGGCGATGACCGAGAAGAATTTTATCAAAAAATATTGACTGTTTTGAGTCACTTGGGAGGGCGGTCTCATGAGCTTCTTCAAGCTGATTATTAATAACGTTCTCCGTTCTGCTCGTACCTATGGCAGCTATTTTTTGGCTAGTACGTTCTCGGTCTTCGTCTTTTTCACATTTGCCATGCTTACTTTCCATCCGCAAATGGCCAACGGAATTAACGGCTCCAGTGATAACGTAAGTCAACTGGCTAATCTGGGAATGGCTGCTAGTCAGGTGTTAATCGTTTTGCTGTCTATTGTGTTTTTGTGGTATTCCTTTTGGACATTTGTGAAAGCCCGCAAACGAGATTTAGGCATTTATTTGATGTTGGGAATGAAGCCTAAAGACTTGCGGAAAATTCTCTTTGGCGAAAATATGCTGCTGGGTGTCGCCTCCATATTTACTGGTGTCAGTTTGGGAGTCTTATTCACCAAAGTTATTTTGATCGTCATTCAGAATTTGCTGGGGATTACAACGGGCTTGGCTTTTTATTTTCCTGCAAAAGGGATTCTGCTGACGATTAGCATTTTTCTTCTGCTGTATTTATTCATTAGTACGGTGATGACCTTTCGCATTGAGACTGAAAATCTTAACCAACTGGGAAAAAGCGATGAAACTCCGCAACCATTGCCGAAAACCCATCCTGTATTGGTGGTTCTGGCCTTTGTTGCTTTGGTAGCCGGCTACGGATCATTGTGGGCGTTTGTCCACAATATTAACGGCTATGCACTGACTTGGATTTTAGCTTGTGTTTTGCTGACGGTTTTTGCGACCTTCTTATTCTTTCATCAAGTGGTGGTCTATTTTTATAAATGGGCACAACACCGAGGTTCTTACTGGCAGGGGGAAAAGCTGCTGGGAATTGCAGAAGGCATTTATAAAGCCAAGGAAAATGCTACCATGTATGCGCTGATTGCCTGTACCGCTTCTGTCGCCTTGGTAGGAATCAGTGTAACCAGTGCGTTAGGCAGTTCTGAGACCGGTAGTCGCAATTCGGTTTCGGCAGCTTATGTTTTGGATGATTCTGTAGATAACGACGGGGATGGTCAAGCTTCTTTGGAAATGGGAGAAAAAATCGTTGATACTATCAAACAGGCGGGACACGAGGTGGTCTATGAAATCGCGGATACTTACCCGACCCAGTATTTTCCAAAAGGAATTGATGAAGAAGACGGTACTTATATGATTTACGCCATGAAAGCCAGTGATTACAATCGGGTAGCAAAAGCGCTGGGAGGACAAGAACTGCATCCGGCAGTCGATGAGTTGATTTCACCAGCTTCCAGTGCAGCGGAACAGACAGAAATCAAGAACAAATCTGCTGCTGAGCGTCAGGAATCCATGACAATTCTGACCCGTGGCAACCAGAAAAAGCAGCTCACAGTTACCCAGGTACCGACCCGCTTTCGAATTGCCACCATGTATCGCTTTTTGGTAGCACCTGACGAATTGGTGGCTGACTTTGCAGTTCCAGAGGAGTATTACGGGAAGACAAGGTTCCAGATTATCGATTTCAAGGAATGGCAATCAGATGAAGAAGTCAATCAAAAGATTTTGACCCTGTTAAACGAGCGCCAAGAGCAATTTACGTCTAGAATGCAGGAAATAGAAAGTGATGATACGCTTTCGACAAAAGCACGAGAAGCAGCCTATGAAAAGAATTTTTCAGAAAACTATATCAGCTATCAGTCTCGTTTCGAAGTGTGGCAAAGACAGCGGCAGGACAACGGCTTAATTTTGATGATTGGTGTTTTGTTGGGTGGCGTTTTCTTTATCTTTACCGCTTCAATTATGTATTTCCGCTTGTTTGGTGATCTGGACAAAGAAGGTCGGTACCATCGTAGTCTGTATCAAATCGGTCTTCAACCTAAGCAACGCCATCAAATTGTGACTAAGCAGATGATGGGGATGTTCTTTATTCCAATGATCGTGGCTACCTTGCATTCAGCAGTTGCCTACTGGGGAATTGTCCAATTGGCTTCTTTGAGTATTTGGCATTACTTTTTCATCATCATTGCCTGCTATGTCGCTTTGATGGCTGTCTTATTTTTGATCTGTCGTTGGCGTTATCTTGTCCACTTGGACAATCGCGCGGAAAATCCGCAAGCCTTTTAACAAGAAGCACTTCCTTTATGCTATGATTGACGCAACATAAAATAGGGGGGATTACGATGTTCATCGGTATGAATTTGTTGGTCAATTTGATGTTTTTTGCACTGGGATTTGTGATTCTTTATTGGGTCATCCGTCTGGCGGTGCGAGATGCTTTGAAGGATGTGGAAGGACAGAAAAATTCGTTGAAGTAAAGCACGCAGGTCAAAGGACTGGCGGCTGGAAAACGGTCTATTCTATGAAAATAGCTATTAGAAAATAGCTGTGATTTTCCTTCGTGAAAGGAACAGGTCTTATCATACGTACAAAGGGTCGACACCATTTGGCATGTGTGACAAATAATAGACAAGTAACTTCCGGTTCTTTAATGGAAGTTACTTGTCTGTTTACTGTGTCTCACGTTTTGAGTATTTTACTACTGGACAATTTACGAAATCTTTACAGGGCTTTATCCAAACTTTACATACTTTTGGCGATAGTTTTACATCCTGTTGCTAAACTGGGTTTGTAAGTTAAAGCGTACCACTGATACAGGTGCAGCCATATTTTTACAATCTGGCAAGGAGCGTAAAAGGCAAATGGGAAATGGTTGCCGCGTCATCACAGGTACTCGTTACAAAAAAGGAGAGAGCAAAGTGAAATTGAAAAAAATGGGTATGATCGTACTGGCCGCAGGATTGTTATTAGCCGGTTGTGGCAACAATGAAAGTAAAGCAGATACCAAAACCGGGGATACCGCTAGCAAGGGTGGCAAAGTGGAAATCTTAGCAGTTGGCTCAACAGCCTTACAGCCGCTGGTAGATGCTGCTCGCGAATCATTTGAACAAGAAAATACCAATTATCAAATCACCGTGCAAGGTGGTGGCAGCGGTACAGGGCTTTCACAAGTAGCTTCTGGTGCGGTACAGATTGGCAACTCGGATGTCTTTGCCGAAGAAAAAGAAGGGGTACCGGCGGCTGAATTAGTCGATCATAAAGTGGCTGTAGTAGGAATGGCACCGGTAGTCAACAAAGAAGCTGGCGTCAAAGAGTTGACCAAACAGCAGTTGGTAGCTATCTTCACCGACAAGGTTAAAAATTGGAAAGAAGTCGGCGGCAAGGATCAAGAAATCGCCGTCATCAATCGAGCATCCGGCAGTGGTACCCGTGCGACTTTCGAAAAGTGGGCATTAGACGGAGCGGAATCTGTTCAATCACAGGAGCAGGATTCTTCAGGAACCGTGAAAAAAATTGTTGCAGAAACACCAGGGGCCATCAGTTATTTGGCATTGTCTTACTTGGATGATTCTCTTCAAAGCTTGTCGATTGATGGTGTGGCACCGACTGCAGAAAATATCGCCACCAATGATTGGAAAATCTGGTCTTATGAACACATGTATACCAAAGGCGAGCCAAGCGGTGATGTGAAGAAATTCTTAGATTACATGCTGGAAGATACGGTCCAAACAGGGCCTGTAAAAGATCTGGGCTACTTGTCGATTAAAGAAATGAAAGTTGAACGCGCAGCAGATGGCCAGGTCAAAAATCTTTAAGCTGCCATTGAAGACGCTGTGATAATAGTTGAGTCACCGTCCTGTGAACTGAACAATACCAAACGTAAGACCCCAAAAGCCGACGATCTTCCATTGATTTTAATGGAAGATCGTCGGCTTTTCATTGCTAAAAATTTCAAAGGCTGACTTTCCTTGACGTGTATGGTCATGTTCTTTCTTCGGACTAAGACATCAAGATGGTTATAAATCTTTCCCATCCGTATATTTTTTATTAATTGTGGTTAAAGATCCGCTATTTAGCACTTGGAAATCACGTAGGTCACATTTCCTTGCATGTGGCTCACCATTGGCAGTGCTGACTTCGCAGGAGGGTGACTAGATTTTATTCGTTGTTAAAAACTCAAGCGCTGATTATTGCTTAGCGATACCATTCCGGCTTGTCTCCAGCAGTGCCTGGTTTATCCACACCGAGGGAACTGCCGATGTGTAAAGCTGGGTCGGAAATGAGGTTTACAATCAAATCGGCAACACTTGCTCGTGAAACTTCAGTCCCTTTAAAGGGAGTACCTTTTTCTGTCAGCTCGTAATCAATTTCTTCTTTGTTGCTCAGCCAGGCTGGGCGAATGATTGTATAATCCAATCCCGATTCTTCAACAATCTTTGCCGCAGCAGCGTAAGTTTCCAGATAGCCGCCATCCAGCATCTGATGATTCCATTTCCCGTAGTTGCCAGGGACTTCATCATAAATTCCCAAAGTTGAAATCCAGATCAGGCGTTTGACACCTGCTTGTTTCATAGCAGTAGTTACGACTTTTGCTTCGGTTTCGATAGTATCTCCTGCCAGATTGGCGTAGACGATGTCGCTTCCTGGTAAAACTTTTGCCAGGTCAGCAGGATTATCGGCACTTCCTTCGATGACGGTTGTTTGCGTCTTTGCGCTGTGCTCCATGCGAGAAGCGTGACGTAAAAATAAGGTCTGCTCTAGGTTTGGCACTTCTTTGGTTAGACGAGCCTCCACGATCTGGGCGATTTTTCCGTGAGCACCTAAAATTAAAATTTTCATGACAACTTCCTCCTTGTGATGAGACGAATGTTCATCTTCCTACGCATTGGTTATACAACTGAGAAGGTAGAAAATGAAACCATTTGACTTCAAAAATAAGAAGTCTGCGACAAACTCTGCCTTCTGTCGTCTTTCACTCATTCAAGAGTACGAAGCGCCATATGAATATAGCTAGTGGAAATTTGGCACTTCTTTGCCAGCTGATAAGACCAAACAGCCGAAGCCTCTGTTGTGTCGACTAAACAAATAGTCGTCTACAAGGAGGCTTCGGCTGTTTCAGTTCATGGATAGGGAGCAATTGTCGCTACTTACTGGTGAGGCACATTTCGCGGCAAAAGGACAGTAAAGCGCGAACCCACACCGGGATGACTGTCTAATTTGACACTGCCGCCTAGAGATTCGGTGTAATCTTTTACGATTGCTAAGCCCAAACCAGTACCACCAGAATGACGGGCGCGAGCTTTATCAACACGATAAAAACGCTCAAAGATTCGTGCTTGGTCCTCTTGTTCAATCCCAATTCCCTGGTCCTGAACACTGAGCTTCAAGGCACCTGTCGGAGTTTCTTCCCAATGAAGAAGCACTTCGCTTTTTTGCGGAGAATACTGGATGGCATTTTCCACTAGGTTTTTGACAATGGGGTAAAACAATTCCCGACTGGTGTACCAGGTTTCTGGAGCGTCCCCTTCAAAGCGCAGCTGAACCTGTTTTTCCGCTAACAAATGCCGAAAACTTTCCTGCAGCTGTTCAAAGATCGTCGCTAACTTCAAGGGCTGCAGTTCATAGCTCGGCGGGTTATCGGTTTTAGACAATTGAATAATTTCTTTAATCAAACGCTCCAAACGCCGGGCATCCTGTTGCATGATTTGCAAAAATTCGCGGGTGGTGTCAGGGTCTGCCATTGCGCCATCCAGTAATGTCTCCGTGAAGCCAATTAGTGAAGTGACTGGCGTTTTTAGTTCGTGAGAAACATTGCCCACGAAGTCTTTCTGCATTTTTTCCAGTTGACGAATGCGAGTCAGATCATAAGAAATCCCCATCAACTGTTGCTGCTCGTTGAATAGACGCAAATTGATATCCAGTACTTTTTCTTCTGGTAACTTCAATTTCAGTTCTTCTTGTAGTACGGGCTGTTGCGGGCTTACTCTGTAAATCAGTTGAATCAAAGAAGGGTCCTTGATAATTGCCGCAAATTCTGAAGGCAGTTGCAGCTTTCCGTAAAGTCCCAATTGTTCTTTCATCGTAGGATTCATCATGATTAGCTGTTTTTGATCATCTAAAATAAAGACGCCAATCATCAATTCATTTAACAAGGTGTGCAACTGATTTTCAGTAGCTGTGTATGCTTGGTAGGTCTCAGTCAGCTGTTCACTGAGCTTGTTGATGGTTTGATACAACTCTTGCCATTGAGGCGAAGTCTGCATAATCAGTTCAGTCTTTTCCGGCTGAGCCACCATTTTTTTTAGGACAGGCAGGATTTTTTCAATTGGACGATTTTTCTGTCGTAAAAAATGCAAAATCAACAGTGTAATCAGTAGGCAGAGGACACTATAGACGACAAAGATAGAGCGGCGTACCCCGCCAGATGCGGCCATGAAGCCAGCCGTGGGTTCAGCGATACGGAGAATCTTGTCTAATTGGCCGTCTACTGTAATCGGGAGTGCCACATACAATAGTTCCTGATCCAACGTATCACTTTCTCGTAAGGAGACGCCCAGTTTGCCACCTTGCAATACCGTTTTGACTTCCGGTCGATCACTACGAGTGCCTTGCAGGGTTGGATCAAAGGTATCGTGAAGGATGTTTCCCTTCCCATCCAGAAGGGTCACTCGTTCACCAGAGGCCGTTACATAGTCTTCGCTGAGGTGGGCCAAGTCTTCTTGGCTGACAGGGGTTTTTGCCATTCGAATCAGCAGTTCCCCTTTTTTTTCCAGATAATCTTGTTGTTGACTTAAGACCTGTCGTTGGTAAAAACCGCCAATCAACTGCCAAGCACTAGCAAAGATCAGCAATAGGACTGTCAGCCAGGCCAAATATTCACCGTAGTGCTTTTTCATGTTCATAGACTCGCTTTCGGTTCTTGAAACTTGTAACCGAAGCCGCGAACCGTCACCAGGTATTCCGGATTTTTAGGATCCTTTTCAATCTTTTCCCGTAAATGTGACACATGGACATCCACGATTCGGCTCTGTCCGGCAAAATCGAAGTTCCAGATGCGATCTAAAAGGGTATCCCGATCAATTACCCGATCTTTGCGCTTCATGAAGTAGACCAACAATTCGAACTCTTTGGGGGTAAGGAAAATCGGCTCATCGGCTACCCGTACTTCGAAATTATCGAGATCCGCCGTGATGGCACCAATGGTTAGCTGTTCATTTTTTTCATCAATCATTTCTTTCTTATCGGCGTTGTCGCTTTCTGCAGCTTTTCGAGGTTGCAAACGGCGAAAAATGGCTTTCATCCGCGCAGAAACCTCTCGTGGACTGAACGGCTTGGTCAGGTAATCATCGGCCCCGATTTCAAGCCCTAAGATCCGATCGATGGTATCATCCTTTGCTGTCAGCAGCAGAATAGGTGTTTCGACTTTCTCCTGCCGCAGCTTTTTGGTAATCTCCATACCATCTAGGCCCGGCAGCATGATATCTAATATAATAAAATCAAAGTGATTGGTGAGAGCTAGCTGAAGACCGGTGGTTCCGTCGGTGGCACTAGTTACTTGATAGCCCTCTTTTTCCAAATTGAAGGTCAAAAGGGTCACGATTGAGGGTTCGTCGTCTACGATCAATACTTTTTTCATAATTGCTCCTTTAAAGATGTTCTTATGGGCGCAGCAACCGGTCATTACCGCCAGTAGTATAAAAGTACAAAGAGGTCAACAATGGCCGGAATTGTTTGCTTTCATTCTAGCATAGAATCCAGACTGCTACTATTTTAGCCGCTGAAAAAATGCTATAATGGCAACTGAAGTTTCGTGTTTTTGAAAGTATGTTGAAGGGTATCAATGTAGTAGACAATTCAGAAAAGGAGCCGATGCAATGATCGGAATCAGCGCCTGTCTTGGTGGAATCTGTTGTCGCTATGACGGTGGCACACAAAAAATCAGCGAGTTGGCCGCATTGGTGTCAGAGCAAAAAGCCCTGTTGATTTGTCCAGAGGTTTTAGGCGGCTTGTCCACCCCTCGCCAGCCGGCAGAGATTATTGGTGGGGACGGTTTTGCGGTCTGGCAGGGAACTGCTAAAGTCGTCGATACGGCGGGAAAGGATGTCACCGAAGCCTTCAAAGCTGGCGCCGTCAACGCACTCGCTCAGTTGCAAAAACTGGGAATCAATCGACTTATTTTAAAAGAACGCAGCCCTTCTTGCGGTAGTCAGATGATCTATGATGGGAGTTTTTCTGGAACCAAGATCACTGGTGTGGGTGTAGCCACCGCATTGTTTCAACAAAATGGGCTGCAAGTTTATTCAGAAGAAAATTGGCAGCAGGCTTTGACAGAAAGCTGAGACTTCCCAATGCACAGCGGCAAGTATCAAAGAATTCACTTAAGGAGTTGGCGCAATGGAAATTGAGAAAACCAACCGGATGAACGCGTTGTTTGAGTTTTACTCCACGCTCTTGACGGAAAAACAGATGAACTATATGGAACTGTATTACGCCGATGATTTTTCATTAGGTGAGATTGCGGAAGAATTTCAGGTGAGTCGGCAGGCGGTTTATGATAATATTAAAAGGACCGAAAAAATTCTGGAAGACTATGAGCGCAAGTTGCATCTCTTCTCAGATTACATCGTACGAGGAGAAGTCTTGGAGGAGCTGTCCAGCTATTTGCAAGAGCAGTATCCCAATGATGCGACCTTGACCAACTTTGTGGAAAAGATTCAGGAAATCGACGAATAAAGGAATGAACACACTATGGCATTTGAGAGTTTAACAGAACGTTTACAGTCGGCCATGAGCCGTTTACGTAAAAAAGGAAAAGTAAGTGAAGCTGACGTTAAGGAAATGATGCGGGAGATCCGCTTGGCATTGTTGGAAGCCGACGTCAATTTACAAGTAGTCAAAGAATTTACTAAAAATGTTCGGGAGCGGGCAGTCGGTTCGGAAGTATTGGACAGCTTGTCCCCTGCACAGCAGATTGTCAAAATCGTCAATGAAGAGCTGACCAAGACATTAGGGGAAGAAACAGTTCCGCTGAATAAATCACCGAAGATCCCGACAGTCATCATGATGGTGGGGCTGCAAGGGGCCGGGAAAACTACCTTTGCCGGGAAATTGGCTAATCAGCTAATCAAGACAGAAAATGCGCGTCCGCTCATGATTGCAGGAGACGTATATCGTCCGGCGGCCATTGACCAATTAAAAGTATTGGGCCAGCAACTGGATGTGCCCGTCTTTGATATGGGAACCGAGGTCAACCCGGTAGAAATCGTTCGCCAAGGGATGGCTTTGGCTCAAGAAAAGAAAAATGACTATGTCTTGATCGATACGGCAGGACGACTGCACATTGATGAAGCTTTGATGGATGAATTAAAGCAGATCAAAGAAATCGCTCAACCGGATGAAATCTTGTTGGTAGTTGATGCTATGACCGGTCAAGATGCGGTCAATGTAGCCGATAGCTTCAATCAGCAGTTGGGGATTACCGGGGTTGTCATCACCAAATTGGATGGTGATACCCGAGGCGGTGCGGCTCTGTCCATTCGTCAAGTCACCGGTGCGCCGATTAAATTTACCGGTACCGGCGAAAAACTCACCGATCTGGAAGTGTTCCACCCGGACCGGATGGCCAGCCGTATTTTGGGAATGGGGGACATGCTGACCCTGATCGAAAAAGCCCAACAAGAATACGATGAAAAGCAAGCGGAAGAACTGGCCCGCAAAATGAAGGAAAACTCTTTTGACTTCAATGACTTTATCGAACAGATGGATCAGGTTCAAAACATGGGCCCGCTGGAAGATTTGATCAAGATGATTCCGGGAATGAGTCAGATTCCAGGTATCGAGAATGTCAAAGTCGATCCGAAATTGCTGGCACGACAAAAAGCTATCGTGTTGTCCATGACCACAGCAGAGCGGGAAAATCCAGATCTGTTGAATCCAAGTCGTCGCCGACGGATTGCTGCCGGCTCAGGCAACTCAGTGGTGGATGTCAATCGTTTCATCAAGCAGTTCAAAGAAAGCCAAAAAATGATGCAGCAAATGTCTAAAGGGAGTATGCCAGCAGGAATGGATCAAATGTTTGGCACTGGTGTTAAAGGCAAGCTGGGTAAAATGGCCATGAACCGCATGGTGAAAAAGAACAAGAAAAAGAAAAAACGCAAATAAGCAAAGGCAGGGGCTGGGACAATAGTTGTGTCACTGTCCTGTGAACCGAACAATACCAAACGTGAGACGCAAGCAAAAGAGAAGTCACTTCCATTATTTTTAATGGAAGTGACTTCTTTTTTCATTGTTAAAAATTTCAAAATACTTTTTTATTAATTGTGGTTAAACATCCGCTGTTTAGCGCTTGGAAATTGCTTAGATCACATTCCCTTTGTTGTTAATGTAACAAATTTACGCTAGTCCAGCCTTGACTGCAATCTCTAATCTGGAGATGAAAAGATTCCACGGACAACCTGAAAATTGAAACGGAGTGGCAGCCATAGTTGGGCCGATTTCATTTGTTTGTAAGATCATTTTATTGATGATATGCTCGCTTTAAAGGGGGATTTATAATGAAGAAAATGATTCGAAAGTTAGGGAAAATTCTTTTTGCCGGAACACTTATCTTACCCATTTTCTTATCTGTTGTTTTTTCCAGTTCTGCGTGGGCTGCAGACGTCGGGTTAAAACTGGCCTTTGACCCGCTACCAACCAACGTAGCCGACCAAGGAAAACTAGTGATTTCTGCTACAGATCCTGAAGCGGTGACGGTTGAAGTAACACCTGCTACCGGATTTGATTTACAAAAAATGAAAGCTGAGGCGGGAACTGTAACTTATCAGTATCTAGCAAAGAAAGCCGGAAAATACACTGTGACAGCGATACAAAATGTCGCAGGTAAAAAAGAGACTAAGGCCGTGACTGTGACTATTGCAGCAGTTGCTTCTCTGACTACAGCAACAATAGAGTCGAAAATGTCTGCTGCTTCCACGACTAAAACTACTGGAACGGACACTAGCGGGACAACTTCGAGTGTGTCAACCACAGAAAGTACCGCCACTGAGACAAGTAAAGCTGTGGTGCCGCAAAGAGCTAGTAAAGCTGTCAAAGGAAATCCAGTGTTGGAGCTGCCGGCAGAAGACGACGACAAGCTGGGGAATCTTTGGGACTATAATGCGTATCTAACCGGGCAGCATTCTGCTAACCTTGCCGATACAGAAGGAGCGCTGGCTGTTAAAGGAGATAGTGTTTTTCCCGATGATTTGCAAACTTTTACTTACGGCGCTTCGTTTCGAGAAGTAAATACAACCATCGGGGACCCCATTAGAGATGACCAATACGTAAACGTCTTAATCGGTGGAAAAATTGACAACCGTGCCACTAATGACTGGGTAAAACCAGTAGTAGAAAACCGAACCACCAACGGAAAGACACAAGGTTGGTTAGTCGGGCGCATGAATATGAGTGATTGGATTTACAAAAATTTAGGCGAGTGGTTCTCTGCTATCGCCTATAAAGCAAGTGATAATCTCATTGATGGTGCTTTTGCCAAATTACAGGAACAAGAAGATCAAATGGTAAAAAAACTCGATTACTTGACCAGTGAATTAGGGGAAAAGGTTTATGATAAAGACGGCATCCAGCTATATGCCTCTACCAATGATCCAAAAGTGCTAGTGTTAAAGCTGGCCAATGAACAAGATCCTCTAGAAATCAAGACATTGCCGATTCCCGCAGAGTTTTTGCAAGGGGATCGCTACAAGCAGATTATCGTTAATTCCAATGCAACAAAAATCGTCATGAATGGTACTAGTATCGCCGGAGCTGTCCAACAGGATGCCGGTACTTATAGCCAATTGGCAAGCAAAGTTTCTTTTTACTTACCAAATGCGCAAAGTATCACCAACTATGTCGAAGATGACGGCAGCTATCCGGATACTTCATTACCTGGAATCAATGAAAATGGCGCCGATAATTACGGAAAAGACAATGGAAAAAACTATTACCATAGCTTTACCATTGGCAGTGTTATCGCACCACAGGCAACTGTTGTTTACCATTCAGGAAGCATTAATGGCTATGTTTTCGTTAAAAATCTCCACCAACGAGACGGCATGGAAATCCACAATTTCTACAATCCATGGCTACCAGAAATCGATCAAGAAAAAGATGGCGAAGTGCACTTGTACAAAGAAGACAGTGAGACAAAGGACGCATTGGCTGGTGCCGAATTCGGTATTCGTGCCAAGGGAGAAACCAACTTTATCGCCGTACAAGTAACGGATACTAAAGGGAATTTAACTTTTAGCGACCTTGATTATGGAGAGTATGAGATTATTGAAACGAAAGCGCCCACTGGCTACGAGTTATCCAGCGAAATCCATGAAGTAACGATTGATGCAGACGCTCCCTCCTTTAGTATAACCTTAGAAAATCAGCAAAAAGCAGTTGAAAAAGTGGCAATTACTATCCATAAAAGTGATGCCAATAGCCACAATGATTTAGCTGGTGCAGTTTTTGGTTTGCGGGGCTTACGAGAACACGAATTTGTCAAAGTAAAAACAGACGCAGAGGGCAATGCCCAATTTGCCGGGCTTGATGCGGGCTACTATGAGGTGGTCGAATTAGAAGCACCGGATGGCTACCAACTCGATCCCCATACTCAAATTATCTATGTAGGCGAGCAAGGAGAAAGAAAAGTTGTCGAAGTTACCAATCAACCACAGGAAACCAAAAAAGGAACGATCCAACTAACCAAAATTGATGGCGAAACTGGAGAACCCTTAGCCGGTGTGGAATTTGGCGTTAGAGAATTTGGTCAGCATGAATTTGTCACGAAAAAAACAGACAGCAATGGTATCGTCAAATTTTCTGATCTAAATGTCGGGGCTTTTTATACTGTCGCAGAATTAAAAACATTGGCAGGTTACGAGTTGACACCAAGACCCATAGTGGTGAAAGTCAGCGAAACTGGTCAAGATATCAATTTAGGAAATTGGAGCAATCAAAAAGGAGCAGTACAAAAAGGGGCACTGGAAATCGAAAAGACCGATCAAGACAGTGGTGCTGCCTTGAGTGGGGCCCTTTTTGGTCTACGTATGCTGGGACAAAAAGAATATATTGAAAAAGAAACCGACGCTGCAGGAAAAGTTCGTTTTGATGACCTGACTCAAGGCATTTATGAAGTTCGTGAATTGCAAGCGCCGGCTGGCTATAGTACCACTAATCTGGTGAAGAAAGTCAGCGTCGGTTACGATGAGGAAAAACCAGTAACCATAGAAAAGTGGGTCAATGTTAAAACAGCAACGCAACTGGGCAGTGGAAAGATTATTAAACTTGATGAAAACGGCGTACCTTTAGCAGGTGCCGAATTTGCTATTCGCAACGATCATGAACAAAAATTTATCCAAAAATCGGTAACAAACGATCAGGGAGAGGCCTATTTTGAAAACCTGCCATTTGGTAAATATGATGTTATTGAAACCAAAGCACCAAACGGCTACCAGCCTGATGGAAAGCTGTATCATTTGTATGTCAGCAACAAAGAAACTGATGAAGAAACCATAACTGTGATCAATCACAAGAAGACCACCGCCACGGGGCAAATCGCCCTTGAAAAAAGAGACAAAGACACAGGGAAAGTGATGGCCGGTGTTGTTTTCTCTTTGGAAAAAAGTGATGGTACTCAAATGGCTACTTACAAAACGGATAACAATGGTCGTATTTTTATAAAAGGACTTCCTTTTGGCAGCTATCGACTGATTGAGAAAGAGACATTACCTGAGTATCAGCTGGATCCAACACCTTTGGAATTTACCATCAAGAAAGCCAATGAGACACAGGTGCTGCAGCTGCACATGGTTAACGTTAAAAAAACGTCGTCATCTTCTTCAGATACGACTGAAAAAACAACCGGAAGAAACAGCGATTCTTCAACAAGCGATAAGCCCTATCCGAAAACCGGTGAAGGCTCCACATGGTATCTCTCACTTAGCGGTATCGGCTTTTTAGCAGCCGCTCTTTATCTTTTCTATCGTAAAAAGAACAATTAAGAGAAAAAAGAGGAAATGTGAAATAAGTAATTTCCAAGTGCTAAATAGCGGATGTTTAATCACAATTAATAAAAAGTATACGGATGAGGAAATTTTGTGACTACCTTGATGTCTTAGTTAGAAGAGAGAACATGATCATACGTGTAAAGAGAAGTGAATTAGGCTGACTTCCCTTGATGAAATCAAGGAAAGTCGGCCTTTGAAATTTTTAGCAATGAAAAGCCGAGTATCTTCCAATGATTTTAATGGAAGATACTCGGCTTTTGGGGGCTCCCGTTTGGTATTGTTCGGTTCGTAGGACGGTGACTCAACTATTGTCACATTTCCTTTTCCTGAAGAGAATCTGGATGCTTTTTGCAACGGTTATTTTCAGCTTGTGAAATCTAGAGATAATTCGCTGTACATTATACTTGTGAGGGTGATTGACCATTCTCTCCGAAAAATATTTTAGTAAAAACATCTCTATTTCGTAAAATGAGAAACTGATTGTAAAATGAATGTGCTATAATTTATTTATAAGAAAATGGCGGGCAATTTTGTATGCGCTTGCCAGTGGAGTGTTGATGATGAAATTCTGGCGATTAGCAAATATTTATTGGTGTGTACTGTTTTTGGCACTGGGATTTTTTGTAAGTGAATGGGACTTTGCCGAGACGGCCACAAGAAGCAGCCAAACTTCCCGAATGTTGGCCTATGCAGTGTTGGGAATCGGTGGGGTATTGATTTTGTTTATCCAACTGGCATGGCGCTATTATTTAGCGGGAAAAGAAAAAGACAAAGGCAAAGGCCAAAAACAAGCTAAAGCCCATTCGCTGAACCAAGGACCTAGCCACTAAGCTTTTATTAAAAGGGGTGGATACCATGCCGATACTGCTGACAGCAACGGGATTTTCTACGAAAGCTGTTGTCAACGTTTTTTTGGAGGAGTTAGCTATTCACCAAAGATATCCTGCCGAATTGAACGTGTGTATCGTGACAACGGCTGCTAAGGAGCGAGGTAATAATTGCTATGTCAAGAAGACAATAAATCAATTTTTGAAGATGGGCTTTTTGCGAGGGCAGGTCACCTTATTTGATTTTGCTAATGATCCGCTGGCAATATTATCAGGGGCGCAGGTAGTGTATTTGAATGGCGGCAATCCTTACGAGCTGTTGGCAGAAATTCGTAAAGCAAAAGGGGATTTTGCTTTTAGAAAATTGAAAGAGCAAGAGGCATTTTTAATTGGAACCAGTGCTGGAGCGATGGTATTAGGCCCGACTATTGCTGTTGTCGAGGAATTTACTCCGAAAATGAATCATCCACAATTGACAGATTTTACTGGTTTGAAATTAATAGATACAGCAGTCTTCCCCCATTACGATCGTGATGACCTTTTTGGCGATAATATCGAGAAACGTCTATCGAAGTTTGAAAAGGCCCATAACCTGCAACTATTTCGTTTGAAAGATGGCGAATATTGTCTGCTACCGTATCGATAAAGTTGGTGGATGGTGCTTGGGGGTTGTCAAATGTGTTGTTGCGTGCTAATCTGATTACAATAAATTCGAAATGAGGGATCTTCCGTTGAAAAACTGACCAATCTGTTGAAGCTGCATTAAGACTGAACACTTGTAAGATCAAGGACTCAGTGTGCAGATTTTCGGGATTGGCAGTGTTTTTACGGCAGGTCTTTTTTGCTTTTTTTGTGGGCAAAATAGTTGTGCCGGCCTTTCCTGAAAATAGGAAGGGCCTTTTTCGACGCTGGAATCGTCAAAAGGTCTCGTGGTGCATTAAAGAAGATACACGTTAAAAGAGGTGATACGATGTCGACGATTGAAATCAAACATCTGACATTTGGCTACGACAATCAAGGGCAAAATATTTTTGATGATGCACAATTAGTAATCCAGTCAGACTGGAAGCTGGGGTTGGTTGGACGTAATGGCCGGGGAAAAACCACGCTGCTGAATATCTTACAAGATAAACTGCCTTATAGCGGCACAATCCGCCATCAGCTGAGCTTCACTTATTTTCCCCAACCGGTAAAAAATAAGGCGCAGCTGACTTATTATCTGTTACAAGAGTTAGCGGATTTTGAGGATTGGCAGATTCAACGGGAACTGAATCTGTTAAAAGTAGATCCGGATATTTTGTGGCGAGAATTTGCGACACTATCCGGTGGGGAACAGACAAAGGTGCTGTTGGCGCTGTTATTTGTGGATGAGGTGAATTTCCCACTGATTGATGAGCCAACCAATCACTTGGACATTGAAGCTCGAAAACAAGTAGCCGATTATCTAAAGCAAAAAAAACAAGGATTTATTCTGGTGAGCCATGATCGGGGCTTTGTTGATGAGGTAGTGGATCATATCCTAGCCATTGAGAAGAGTCGTTTGCTGCTATATCAGGGGAACTTTTCGGTTTATGAAGATCAAAAGCAGCTGCGAGATCGCTTTGAACAGGACCAAAACCAAAAATTGAAAAAAGAAATTGGCCGTTTGAAACAGACAGCTGCGGATAAAGCGGAATGGTCCCGAGGTCGAGAGAAGGACAAATATGGCAAGGCGAATGTGAAAGGCAGCGGTGGAATTGGCGACACCGGTTTTATCGGTGCGCGAGCTGCTCGCGTGATGAAAAAAGCGAAGAATCTTGAGCGGCGGATGGAACATCAAATTTCAGAGAAAGAAGAGCTGCTGAAAGATATTGAATACATCGATCCACTAAAGATTAACTATCAACCTACCCACCATGACTTGTTGCTGAAAGTAACTGACCTGCAGCTTTCTTACGAGGAAAAGCCGTTGTTTGCACCGATTTCTTTTGAGTTATATCAAGGGCAGCGCTTAGCCATCCAAGGCGCAAATGGTTCCGGTAAATCTTCCATCATCCGCTGGCTTAGAGGAGAATTTACTGGAAAAGCTACTGGCGAAATCATAAGGCCTCAACAATTAGCAATCAGCTATGTCAGACAAAATTATGAGGACAACAGTGGCACGTTGCCAGAATTTGCTGAAAGCCATCAACTCAGCTATCAGGATTTGTTGAACAATTTGAAAAAGTTGGGTTTTGAACGAAGTGTGTTTCAAAATCGAATTCAGGAGATGAGTATGGGGCAACGAAAAAGAGTGGAGTTGGCTAAGTCGCTGGCAACTCCAGCGGAACTTTTCATCTGGGACGAACCATTAAATTATTTGGATATTTTTAATCAAGAACAGTTGGAAGAAATGATCAAAACGACACAGCCGACGATGCTACTTGTCGAGCATGATGAGGTGTTTTTAGAGCAGGTAGCGACAGAAGTTATCTATTTGAAAACTGCGGATGAATGTGAGGAGGACGTATGATGCAGGGAACAAAAATTGATCTCACCGAGTATCGGGAGGGAGACGGCAGTGATTTTGCAGTGTGGCAGTGGGATAAAAAGATGATGGCAGGAATCCCGGAAGACATCTTCCATCCTTTTCAAGAAAAAGACTGGGGGGCGATGTTTGAAGATACCCAGAGCAACAGTGACTTTAGTTTTGTGATCCGGCGTATTGAAGATAGCCAGGCGGTAGGATTTATCACATTGTCTGGTATAAAAGTCAAAAATCGCAACGGAGAGATTGGTCTGGCTATTTTAGATCCCACTAGTCGCCACAAGGGTTACGCCAAAGAGGCAATGACATTGCTCCTTGCTTTTGCTTTTGATCATATCGGATTGCACAAAGTTCGGCTGTCTGTCCATGGCTATAATGAAGAGGCGATTGCCCTTTATGAGAAACTGGGATTCATTTTGGAAGGAACAAATCGCGAGAGTATCTACCACGAAGGCAACTGGTATCCTCAGTATGATTATGGATTGCTACAAAAAGAATGGCGATTACTAAAGGGAGGCATGCAACTATGACACTGATTTTAGAAACTCCCCGCTTGCGCTTACGAAAGTGGCAACCCGGTGAAGAAGACTTGTTAGCAACATTTTTAGGGGACGACCAGGTGATGTATGCTTATGAAGGTGCCTTTAACGAAACGAAAATCGCTGAGTGGCTTCAATGGAATCTCCAGAGCTATGAGAAATATGGCTACGGACTTTGGGCAATTGAGCACAAAAGCGATGGTGCGGTAATCGGGGAGTGTGGCATCACCATGCAAACTGTAAAGGGACAAGAATTTCCGGAAATCGGCTACCATCTGATTTCCAGCGCTTGGCACCAAGGGTATATGACAGAAGCGGCTCAGGCTGTCAAAAAGTATGCATTTGAAACACTGCAGCTGCCAGAGGTGTGTTCGACAGTCCGTGATACGAATCTGGCCTCGATGAACGTTGCTATTAGAAATGGTATGACTATCCGGGATCGCTACGTCAAACACTATCGGGGCATCGAGATGCCTCATTACTTATTTGTTGCAAAACGAGTGTAAATGAATGATTTTCTAAAGCAGGCAGACAATCGTCTTATTGCTGTTTTATGAAAAAAACAACCGAATACAAGCTGCAAAAGACGGCCCTCTTCCAATAATTTTAATGGAAGATAGCCGTCTTTTCATGACTAAAAAACTTCAGATACGGAGTAAGACATAACGATTGCCTTATTTAAGATACTGAACTGTTGGCCGGTCACCATTTTGTTTTTGATTGTTTATCCGTTCCTACGGGAAAGTGGCAATTGTCCGCTTTTAGTTCAGTCTTGCAGTGACAAAATTTGTTCGATTGTTGTCAATACGGCGTTCTCTGCATTGCTACCGCAGATGTAGCGGGCGACAGCCTGAGTCTCGGGAAAACCATTACGCATGGCAAAGCTGAACTTGCCACAGGTCATCAATTCGAGGTCGTTGTAGCCGTCACCAAAAACCATCGTTTCTGCCGAGGTAACTCCTAGGATTTCTTGTAGTTTGGCAACCGTGGTTCCCTTATGAACCTGGTGATTTGTGATATCAATCCAGGCCGCTTCTGATGCAACGATGTAGGCCCGATCATCAAATTCCGCTAACTGTGGCCGAATTTCAAAAGCCCGCTCATAAGGATCAAAGAGTGTAATTTTGACAAAATCATCCGTAATTTCTTGATAGTCTTTGATTTCAGTCACATTGGTGTAGGAACCTCGAATTTTTTCTCGGCAGTTTTCTGGAGTGTCGGCAGCGATGTAAGCTGTCTGGTCTGTTCGCGCGATGATCCCGTAATCTTGATGCAAGGCGCGTAGCTTGGCGATGATGACCAGTGCCGTCTGATTGGAAAGAAGCGATTCATAGACAAACTGGCCGTTGTGCTTAATGCGGCTGGCGCTGTCACCTAAGATCCACAGATCATCTGAGCCAACGTTCGCAAACAGTTCTTCGACTCGTTCACTTTGCTTTCCTGTGCAAGGGGCAAATGCTACCTGCTGCTTTTGCATAAGTTCACGAACTTTTTGGTAATAGACTTCATCGAAACGACTGTCAGGATCCAAGAAGGTGCCATCCAAATCGGTTATGACTAATTTAATCATGTCTTGTCCTCGTTTTTTTCTTTTATTGTAACAGCCAATGCTGCTATCCTCAGTGAAAATCGTAAAGCTGCAAGGAGATTTACGATTTTGGTAGGAATTGTTCTGTATTTTGTGAATGCGCCCAACTTGTCAGCAATTCGTCGTGGCGAAAACAGTCAACCGTATGGTCATTGATGATACCGACTGCCTGCAAAAAGGCGTAGATGATGGTTGTTCCAATAAATTTGAAGCCGCGGCGTTTTAAATCTTTGCTGATAGCATCGGATAGGGGGCTATTGGCGGGTACGTCAGCTTCGGTTTCCCAATAGTTGACCTGTGGCTGACCACCAGCAAATTTCCAGAGATAATTGCTGAAGCTACCGAATTCTGCTTGGAGTTGTAAAACCTTTTGGGCATTGTTAACAGCGGCTTCAATTTTACGACGATTGCGAATGATGCCGGGATCTTCCATCAACGCGGCCACTTTTTCCGGCGTAAAAGCTGCCACCTTTTCGATTGAAAAGCCATCATAGGCGCTCTCAAAGCTTTCCCATTTGTTTAAAATCGTGTTCCAACTCAAACCAGCTTGATTCATGTCTAAGATTAGCTTGGCAAATAATTTCTGATCGTCGAATTCCGGCACCCCCCAGATCTCATCATGATAGCTCATCATTTTTTCACTGGCAGTTCCCCAGTGGCAGCGTTTCTTTTCCGTCATTTCAGTTCTCCTCCTCGGGTGGTTTTCTATAGTCTAACAAACTTTTCTCAAAAAAGATTGCAGCTTTTTTGTGTACTGTGTATAGTAGTACACGTAGAACAGTTGAAGAAAGGAGCAAGCCGATGGTGACAATCGATAAACGATCCAGTAAGCCTTATTATGAGCAACTGGTTCTGGCAGTGAAAGAAGAAGTCTTACAAGGTGTCTTAAATGCCGGCGACCGGCTGCCTTCTGTCAGAGAGATGGCAAAAATTCTCTTAATGAATCCGAATACAGTCAGTAAGGCTTATAAAGTGTTGGAGTCTGAGCAGGTGTTGGTCACAATTAAAGGCAAAGGAACTTTTGTCAATAAAGTTAGTGATCAGCCGCGGGATGAATTCAAGATTCGGCAAGTCAAAGAAAACTTTGCAGAACTGATCGTGGAAGCCATCCATCTTCAAGTGACTGAAAAGGAAATGACCAGCTGGATTCGAGACAGCTATGAAACTTTGGGAGGGATGGTGCAATGAAAGTAAACAATCTCAGAAAGCAGATGGATGATCGAATCATCATCAATCAAATTAACTTCGAGTTGTACGACAACGAAATCGTCGGGCTTATCGGTCGTAACGGCTCGGGGAAGACCACTCTTTTTCGTACCCTGGCTGGTGATTACCTGCCAGAAGCCGGCGATATACTCATTGACGATGTTTCCATCTATCAAGAGGTTTCCAAAAAGGGTGAGATTTTTTATATTGATGAGTTGGACAACTTTTTGAAAACCTATAATTTGAAAAAAATCAACGGCTTTTATCGCGCAGCATACCCTATGTTTAATCAAGATCTTTATCTGCAACTGATGAAGGAAAACCAGTTGCCGGATCATTTGAGCTATCGTCGAATGTCAAAAGGGATGCAAGGACTTTACCAGATGATTCTGGCGATTTCTTCTAGTGCAAAGTATCTGCTATTGGATGAACCTTTTGATGGGCTGGATGTTATTATTCGAAAAAAGGTCATCGGTATGTTGTTGGGACATATTGCTGGTGAACATGGTCGCTGTGCACTGATTGCTTCTCACAATTTAAAAGAGCTGGAAGATATTATTGATCGCGCCCTACTATTGAAGGGCAAAACCATCATTCGCGACTATCGTCTGGAGTCGATGCGAGAAAATGCTCGTAAGCTGCAGTTGGTTTTCAAAACCAAGAAAATACCAGATGTCGTCAAGGAAAACTCCAAACTGCTTACGCTTCAAGGCCGAGTGATTACGGCTGTTTTTGAACGGTTTACACCAGATTTAGCTGCGGCACTTCGAGAACAGGACCCACTGCTGATGGAAGAATTGCCATTGTCTTTGGAAGATCTGTTTGAAGCCAATCTCAGCAGGGAAGGTTTTATTCAATAGAAGGAAGTGAAAAAAATGGTCAAAGAAATCTATATGAAGCGCTATGGCAAAGCGCTAATTGCTATGCTGGTTCTCGTTTTAGGGTATTTCTGTTTGATGAGTTTTTCGGCAGTCCATAATTGGCATCAAAATCAAAACTGGCTTCGTAGCGAGGAACATAAAAAAGAATTTCAGGAATATCCCGAGAGCTATTCGTACAGTGATGACAAAGGAAATATCAAAGAAGTGACATTGACTTTCGATGAGTCAGTCGAGCTTGCTTCCTATTTTTTTCAAGCAGGGTACGGGAATGAAGGACCTCATGAGCGACTCAAAAAGATGGCTTCAGGAAGATACGACTCCCAGGACGATTATTACAGTCAATACTTAGCAAATACAGGAATTGTCATTGTCAGTCTCATCGCAATCAGTGGTTTCCTCTTGTTTTTTGTCGATCAGAAGACGGCCTTCAATCGGTTTTTGTTCAGCTTGCCGGTTAGCCGGCGTCAACTTTTTTTAGGAAAGCTGTTTTATGTCGGGCTCCCGGTACTTGCGGCCTTTCTTGTCGGCAGTCTGCTTCTAGTAGTCACCGTGAAATTAGGAATTCCGGCACCGTATATGAATGCCAGCTGGGGCGAGCTGTTCATCTCAATGGGAACCAGCTTCATGACGTGCCTGTTTGCTTTTTTGATCAGCTGCTTTATGGGGACGATGGTAGGTAACTTAGTATTCGGACCATTGACCTATGTTGTCTTTATGTGGACCTTAATTTATCTACCACAAGGTTTTTCTCAAGTGACGGATCTAATCAGTATGATGCGCCACGGGATTGACTATAGTTCAGAGGATATAATTTTTGGGTATCAGCAGATGCTTCCCTTTGATATCGGGAAAAATTCGGGAAACTGGCTGTTAGGAATTATAATGGTTTTTGTTGCACTTTTGTGTTTAGTCTGGGCCTATCGAAAATATCAGACATTGTCTTTAGAACATGATGGTGAATTTTTATTGTATCCCGAATCTCGTTGGCCAATTTGGTTTGTGATGACTTTCTACTCAAGCTTTTATATGTTGACGGTCTTCAATCCAGTCTGGAACACATATCTCTATTCAAACTTATTGCAAGACAGCGACAGTGAAGTGGTGTGGCGCTACCCATTAGGAAGTGCCATCCGCACGACTATTCTTGTACTTGTGATTGCCGCAACGATTGCGACAGTGTTGTTGTTCTTTGGTCAGATCAGACGATTCTGCTCAGAAAAATGGCAAGCCCATTTGGAAAAGCGCGCTTTGAAAGGCCGAGGATAGCAGATAGGCAGTAATAACTGCTAGTGGCTAAAGACAATTGGTTATGGATTAAGTTCAGGATTTGATATTTCGAAAGTTTTTTAAAGCAGTGTAAAAGAGGCCGCTCTTTACGCTGCTTTTTTATTTAGAGAATAGACGTATTGAGTAGTCAATGCAGCAGCTTAGTGCCAAAAAAAATCCCACACAGTCGATCAACTTTTACATATTGAGGAAGAACCCGCATTTCTTTAAAGTGAAAATGTAATCGCTTAAAAAAATGGCATTGCCGATTTTATTGGAGGATTTATGAAAGAAATTATTGCTTATTTAGACGACAACAAAGTATGGGAGAAAGAAGACATTGCAGCAGAAAAACTGACGATCATCAACTATGCCTTTGCAAACATCATCGAGTTGGAAATCGTCCGCGAATTGAAAAAGATTCACCTGGTTAATGAATTAAAACAAGAACATCCTCATTTGCGCAGCTGTATCAGTATTGGCGGTTGGAGTGCCGATGGTTTTTCTGATGGGGTGGCGACTGCTGAAAATCGTCACGAATTGATTGAAAACTTAATCGCCTACATGGAACGCTATGATTTTGACGGTATCGACCTGGATTGGGAGTACCCGGGAATGGATCTGGCGGGCATCAAAGCATCACCGGAGGATGCCGCTAATTTTTTGAGCTTTGTCAAAGAGCTACGGGAAAAGTTAAACGAGTTGACGGCAAACAATGGGCGCAGCTATCTTTTGACAGCAGCTATCGGAGCAGCCAAACCGCTTTTGGATACCATGAGCCCTAACGAAAAGTATGAATATATTGACTATCTGGATTTTGTCAATGTGATGACTTATGACATGCGGGGGAGTTTCACTAAAATCGCCGGTCACCATACCAACTTAGCTCCCTATCAAGGCCAAGAATTGAGCGTTATGGAAGCGGTGGAAAATCTGCGGGCAAAAAATATTCCAAATGAGAAAATTGTTATCGGCTGCGCATTTTACAGTCGTATCTGGCGAGGCTTCGCAGATACCCAGCATCCTGTAGGAGCCAAAGCCCAGGCAGCTGGTGGCGAGACCAACAACTACAATCAATTAAAGCCTCTGTTTGACGCTCATCCGGAAAACCTTTATTGGGATGAAGAAGCCCATGCGCCGTATTATTTTGATGGGGAGCAGTTCATGTCTTTTGACGACGAACGTTCAATGAAGGAAAAAGCGGAATATGTAATGGCAGAGGAGCTGCGAGGATTGATGTTCTGGGAGTATTCATTGGATTTGACAGGGGATTTACTGCGAGCTGCAGCAAACGTAATACAAGAATAATAATAAAGGACGGTGACAGCCTTCCTGTCACCAGTCCTCTAACGATAACTTAGCAAAGGTGCACTATAAGTAAAAGACAAGCAGCTTTCCATCAAAGCATGGAAAATTGCTTGTCTTTTCGCTTGGCAATACTTATTCGACGGACGTTAACACCACTAGTTTCTTGTTTACTAAGTTGAGGGATTTTCTTGCTATCACTTAGAAATGAGCTGTGTCTCCGCTTTTTTTATCTAGCTTATGCTTTCAGCTTGTTGTAAAAATCAACATATTTTGTAATGATTGTGCGGAAGAAGTTAACGGTACCTTCTGCAATTACACCGTTTTCATCCACCAAATTAACGATACCGCCGATATAGGCTTCCGGCTGTTGTAAAGTTGGCATATCCAAGAAAACAAGGGATTGGCGTAAATGATGGTTGGCACCAAATCCACCGATACCACCTGGAGAAACGGAGACCACCAAGGCTGGTTTGCCGCCCCAGACGCTGGCACCATATGGGCGAGAACCCACATCCAACGCATTTTTCAGTGCAGCTGGAACCGAACGATTGTATTCAGGGGTGAAGAAGAAAATCCCATCCAGCGGAGCTACTTGGTCACGAAAGGCTTGCCATTCCACCGGTACATTGTTTTCTGCATCCAGATCTTCGTTGTACAAAGGCAGATTACCAATTTCGATAAATTCTGCTTCAAATCCTGCAGGTAACAGTTCTGCAAATTTTTCTGCTACTTTTTTATTATAAGAAGCAGTGCGCAGGCTACCGACGATAAAACCGATTTTCTTTGTCATAAATGGTTCCTCCTATGTGTTTATATTTAAACAAAAAGCTTTACATTATAACTAAATTCTATCGAGATTGGAGTAAAAAAACAAAAGATATGCCTAACTGGGGTCAATGAAGACTTATTTTTCTTCATTAATAGGCGAATCAGGAATATATTCCAGGATATCTCCTGGTTGGCAGTCCAATACCCGACAAATGGCATCTAATGTAGAGAAGCGCACCGCATGGACGTGGCCGTTCTTGAGCTTTGATAAATTGACATTGGTGATCCCTACTTGCTGCGAAAGTTCGTTCAGGCTGATTTTGCGATCAGCCATCATTCGATCCAGACGAGAGATAATCATAACCTTTCCCTCCTAGACTGTTTCTTCGACTTCCTGCTGCAGATCGGCGCCATAGCGGAAGATTTCGATTAGAATAGTTAGCACAATCGCCATAAACAGCGTGTTTGATAAGACGAGGGAAATGTCCAAGCTGCCGGTAAACAACCATTGAATCAGCGGCCAGACCAACAACGGCAGAAGATCAGCAACATACAAGAGTAGATTCACTTGGCGCATTTTTTTGATTAGTGGGGCAGCAAAAGGGGAGGCCCCTTCTGAAAGTAAAGCAAAATAGGAACCTGCTTGATAATACAGAGCCATCCAAGGAGGAAGTGTAAAAATAAGCGCGAGTAGATTAGCAATTTTGCTGGTTTCGGTACTTCCCTCATCGAGTGGGCCAAAAGACACATGAAAAAAGATGATACCCTGCGAGTGGGGTCGCTGGATGTTAAAACTGCTATTTTTGACAAAAAGGCTGCCAATTCCTAGTAACAACACCAAGCAAACAAGTGCCAACAAAAAGAATAAAAGAAGAGAGAGGACCTTTGACAGACGAATAATCCGTTTTTTCTTCATGGGGATCTTCCTTTCAGTACCTGGATTTTTAGTCGAAACGATTGAAACTTATGCAGAAATTTAGTTCTTTATATCTTTAAGGATAGCTAGTCATTTTATTTTCATCAATAATTATTTATCGATAAATGATAATTTTTGTTGGAGTTGCAAGGCAATAAATTCTAAATCAAAGCCGCTTTTTTTACCTGTAAAGAAAAAACTCTTTACACCGTCGTGAAAACCTGATAAACTACCCATTGTGAGAAAATTATATGGAGGTGTAAGTAATGGCAGTAAAAATCCGTTTGAAACGTATGGGTTCTAAAAAGAAACCTTTTTACCGTATCGTCGTAGCAGATTCTCGTTCTCCTCGTGATGGACGATTCATCGAAACTGTAGGGACCTACAACCCGTTGGTTAACCCAGCAGAAGTCGTGATTAAAGAAGATCTGGTTTTGGATTGGTTGTCTAAAGGTGCGCAACCTTCTGACACAGTTCGTAACATCTTGTCTCAACAAGGCGTTATGAAAAAACATCACGAAGCTAAGTTTACGAAATAAGGTGCCGGCCTATGACTGATTTAAGAGATTTAGTCTTGACGATCGTACGTCCGCTGGTTACTGAACCGGATCAAGTGAACCTGGAAATCGTCGAATCCGATGAATTTTTCGAGTATAACTTGACCGTCGCGCCGGAAGATATTGGTCGCATCATTGGCAAACAAGGTCGGGTCGCGAAAGCCATTCGGACAATTGTTTACGGTGTGCGGACAGACGGCCCCAAAAAGGTTCGTCTGAATATCCTTGACGGCAAATAATACTAATGAACACCGCTCTTCTTCGGAAAGCGGTGTTTTTTTTGTTATCAGATTCTTATCCAACTACAACTTCTCAGCCTATCGGGTTGCCAAGGAATACTTGAAAATCCGCAAAAAACGCCGAGAAATTTCTCATAGTCTTGAAGAGCTGTTTTACTCAGTCGCGACTTGTGGTAATCTAGGAAAAGATTTAGGAAACGTGCCTCGATTGGGGAATTGCGGGCGCTTCTGTTGCAAGTGAAAGGTTCTGGAGAATAAGGGGGATAACGGATGTTAACTGTTGTTTTGGTCATCCTCATCGTCTGTGCACTGGTGGCAGTGATGAAGTATGCGAAATTTTTATGGCGTATGATAGGATTGGTTGCCGCAATCCTGCTGATCTGGTTGTATAAAGAAGATATCGTGACTTGGTTCAGCCAATCGGTGGCTGGGGACGGCTTGATGAGCTTTATGACAGATGTTTCGACTACCACCAAGCATGTTTTGGATAAAGTACTTTATGGACTGGGCGATCTAATTTGATCTCCCGGTTTTTTTATTGAGAAAAAGCTTCCTGAGGCGATTCTGTTCAGCTTACCTGCTGATTTTCAGTCTTAGGACTCATGAAAGCCGCAGCTTTTTACGAGATAATTAGTGAAGATAGCGAGTCTCAGTATAAGAAAGGAAGTGAGCTTATGGAACAGATTATCGCAGTAATCGTTATTCTGGCTATTATCATCGGTATCATTAAAGTTGGCTCATTTTTGTGGCGATTAATCGGCATTGCTTTTGCACTGTTTTTAATTTGGATCTATCGTGACGATTTGAGCAACTGGTTCAACACAGTAACCACTGAAGGAAATTTGCAGCAATGGCTGACACAAGCTAGTAATTTTGTGAAACAGGCCATCCACACTGTTGGTGACTGGTTTGGGGAACTCTTGTAAGAAGCGCATTCTATTTGTCTTTTTTTCTTGTAAGGATTACCCTTAAATAAAGAAAACGAGGTGAAGGGTAATGAAAAAGAGTGTTTTTTTATTAATAGGGGTGCTCCTCTTGTCCGCCTGTGGTCATCCTGGAGAAACCGCGAAGTCTTCCGCGAGTTCAGCGACAGAAACGACCAAATCCCAAGCTACCGGCTCCACGAAACAGACTTCTGAAAAAACAAGCAGTGACATGGCATCAGCTAGTAGCACTGCCAGCTCTACGACAACAAGTTCTGGTAATTCAAGTACCGCCAGTTCCAGCAAGTCTTCAGAAGAGAGCTCAGCTGCCAATGCCACACCGGATGCATTCAAGGAGCTAAAGCAGCACTTTGCAGACGTCGTCATGCCTTCTGCGGTTCCTCATGCTGGCGGCAGCTATCTGAATATTGCCAGCACTGGAGATACAGACAATTTTAGTATTCTGTATTATGCGCTGGACCAGCCGCTAATCATGAACCACAAGGACCTCAACCATGAGAAACCCTTTGCGTCTTTCAAGAAGACCACCTATCAAACTGTCGGACAGGCCAAAGATGCGGTCGATTATGTCTATGACGACGGCGGTAAAAAGGTCAATCTCGGACACAATATCGCCGGTTATATGCAAGGTGCAGCAGGCTCTTCTTACCTCAACTGGAAAGAAGGGAATTGGGCGCTCACCGTTCGAGCCAGCAATGTCGAAGGACAAGATCCCGTTCCCACTGCCAAAGAAGTCGTCGAATACCTGGAAAAAGCCTTTTTGCCGGTACCAAAATCAGTGGGGATGATTACTATTGATTTGGCTAGTGAAAAGAATTATCGGGCGAGTACGGTGACCTGGCAAAGAGATCAAGTGGTCTACACGGCAAGTGACGAAGACCCGTTATCTGCTTTGGAAATGGCAGTTTCAACAGTGAAATAAATCAGAAAACGATGGTAATATTTCGGAAAACATTCTTTTCAGGATGTTTTTCGATTTTTTTTTTGGCTAAAAAAATGAAGAGAAGTGAACGAAATCACAAATGTAGGAAAAATCATTGAAAAATGAAAAAAACAATGCAGAACAAAATGTCACTTCATTTAATAACGAAGGTTAGAATATCTTTGAATCAACTTAAAGGCATTTATAGCATATTGAACCGTTTGATAATTTAAAATTGTTTTCTTTTTAGAACAAGTTTAAATTTTAATAAAGTTTAGTAAAGAACAATTGAAAAAATATGCCTTGTGAAATTTTTTATGAAAACGCTGAAAACCTGTTGTTTCCAATAAAAGCTTCTTTTGTGTTTTTGCACAAATCTGCGTATGATGTCTACCAATGGGAGAAAAATTAAAGGGGGTAGATAAAATGACCATGAAGCGGAGGAAGTTTTTAACCTTTTCGGCTCTTTTTGTGTTACTTGCACAAATCATCATCATGGCAGTTTCCAATATAACTGCTATCGCTGTGACACAACAGCCGGATGAAAAAGAACTGTTTCACAATGATCTTGGTTGGGCATCTCTCAGTTACGCTCCTATTGATGCCGATTCTGATCATGTTATGTGGACATTAAAACTGAATAAGGAGAGTCACAATCCACCGACTCGTTTTGCGCTGGATCTGACAGACCACAATGGACAAACGGTAGTACCGGATCAACTAACGGTTACTGAAAATTCAAATCCGGATCTGGTGTTGGGTGTGACGGATTTGGAGGGGAACCTTGTTGGAGGTCTGCAGGAACAGCAAGCAACAGGAACGTTACTAGGATCTACGATGGTGACATTTGTTACAGCAGGAGATCTGGGAAGTGTGACGGCAGTGCCTCATCTGTGGGAAGTACCAGCTGCAGAAGCAACGGCCGATAAAGCGACCGCCGATGATGCCGCAATGCTCCAGTCTGCAGAGACAGCAGTAACTGAATCAAACAGTGACAATGATTTGTTGGCGGGTAATCCCGGGGTTTCAATCGAAGTCAAAGTAGAACCTACTCAAGAGAGCAGTGCAACGACAGAAACGGAAACGTCAGGCAACACCGAGACGACAACAGAAAGCTCACAAGGGGAAGTATCAGAAAGTACCACTGAAGATGTAACTGGCGAGACGGTCTCTTCGACAGAAACAGAAACGACGCATCTCGGTGATGCAGACGATGCTGCCTTTGAAGCAGCGAAAAAAGCAGCAGAAGCACGGAATGCCGAGAACGGCAAAGCGCAGCTGATTACGCGAAGTGCTGCTGTTCAAGAAGATAAGATTGATTACAAAAACATTGTACCCACATATACAACAGACAATTCCGGAATCTATCCTGAGAATAGTTGGGTTCCTAATGGAAATGAAAATGTGAAAAATCATCAAGGTGGAACCTCTGCTAGTTGGGATAATGTAACCAACTGGGATGGTTCAGCTAAGAATGATACGAACTCTTATATTGAATATGGAGGAGAAGGTGAAACTGCTGACTTTGCAATTCGAAAATACGCTAAGGAAACCGACACTCCAGGATTGTTTGATGTGTTCCTAAATGTTCGTGGAAATGTGAAAAAGAAGATTGAGCCACTAAATATTGTTCTAGTTGTCGATTGGTCCGGAAGCATGAAAGATAATGATCGAGTGGAATATGCAAAGACAGGTGTTAAAAACTTTTTGGATGAAATAAGTAAGAGTGGCATTTCAGACAAAGTTAGTTTAGGATACGTTGGGTATTCGAGCGAGGATGGGGACCGCAATGGGAACTACACCAACTTTTCTGTTGGCTTAAGTAATTTTTCGACTGCCAAAAAAGAAATTGAAACTAAAATTGCGAGTCATACACCAAATGGCGGAACATTTACGCAAAAAGCCTTGCGTGAGGCAGGTAACATGTTCAAAGGGACCGGCCGTAATGTCATCGTCTTATTGACTGATGGTGTGCCAACATACTCCTACAAAGTAACGAAAGCTAGCACTCTTGATGGTGAGGTTTATGGAACAGAATTCAGTACTAAAGTGGAGGGCCAAGGTAGTACAGATAAACTCTCTTCAAGCTATTTTGCTGGTGGAAAAGGCGGCCCAGTTATTGCAGACACATACCCTGCCACACTCGGTGAAGCAAAATTAATCAAAGATCGTGGGATAGAAATTCATGGATTGGGTATTCAACTCACTGGTGATAAAAGCTACTTGTCTACAGAACAAGTAGAAGAAAAAATGAAAAAAATTGTTACCACCAATACGGACGGTACTTTTTATTATGAATCTGCAGAAAGTGCATCTGAGATCTCTGACTATCTGACAAAGAAAGCTGTTCAACTGACAAGTACAATCAACGACGGTACGGTATCAGATCCTATTGGGGAACAATTCTTGTTAGATAAAAATTCTGTAGAAATTTCACGTGTCACGTCTTCGACTGCGATATTACCAACGTTAGAGATAAGCAATGACAATGACCTGATTTCTTTAAAAAATCTGAACTTGGGTAAAGGACAGGAAATTCAACTTCATTACCAGCTTCACATCAATACGGAGGATGAAAATTTTGTTCCTAACAAATGGTATCAAATGAATGGGCAGACCACGCTGATACCAAATGGGAATAACCCATCAAATGAAGTTGACTTTGGGATTCCCTCTGGTAAAGCACCTGGGACACAAATCTCAATCAAAAAGATTTGGGAAGAGTTTGATGGCGATAAAACCGGAAGAACCGATGTGTCATTTTCAATTGCAAGAAATGGTGTTGAATACGGAACAGTCAAAATGGACAAACAAGACGGCCATGATACATGGGAACAAAGTTTTGATTCTATCCAGGTTTCCAACAAAACAGTTTGGCTTCCAGAGTTTGATAACAGCGGGAAGAATTTCACATACACGGCTACTAAAGAAACGGATGTTCCGACTGGCTATGAATCAATAGGGACTAGCGACAACAATACTTGGACAAATAAAAAGATTTTTACCAAACTTGGACTGGAAATTATTAAAAGATCAGACGACAGCGAAAAAACTCTACTATCTGGAGCAGAATTCATTCTTAAGGGGAATGGTCTACCAGATGATGGTGTTACCCTCAAAGAGACTAAAAAAGGACACTATGTTTTGCCTGATAACTATTCACAAAGTCTGGACAGAGGACAAACATATAGTTTAGAAGAGAAGAAAGCACCTGATGGTTATCAAGTTTTAGACAAGCCGATTACTATTGAAATTAAAGAAAATGGTGTTGTTTCAGTGGTGGGTAACTCTGTTGATCAAATACTTGACAATTGGATTACAGGTGAATCCCCAAAAGTGATTGAGTTTGCTGTCAAAAACACACCAAAAGTCCCACTCCCAGCGACAGGTGGTTCGGGTATCTGGCTGATTCTTCTGACTGGTGGCATTGCGGTGACAGCAGCAGGGATCTACTTCCTTCGTCGTAAAGATCAGGGGGTGGCATAAATGAAAAAAGTGATGAAAATTGCGTTATTTGCTCTCTTAGTGATTCCAACGTTACTGATTGCCGGTGGACGCGCAGAAGCAGCTGGTGAAGAAAATGTTGACTTTATTCTTCACAAAATCGTCTTTCCAGATGGTCAGCTACCTGAAGATCTTCCAAATATTGGTGATACGACAGGTGAGCACGCTGATTTGTTGAAGGAATATCGCGGGTTAAATGATGTGACTTTTGCAGCCTATGATGTGTCAGAGGAGTTTTATCAGTTGCGAAAAGAGGGGCAGTCTGTTGAAGATGCCCAAAATATTCTCAGCAATATGTCTGAAGATAAATTGGAAGCATCCGCAGCAACGGCTGTCACACAAACTGTTGCAGGGGAAGAAGGCACGGCTCAGTTCCAGTTGCCTGCAAAAGACTTCCAAAACAGAGATGCTGTTTATCTGTTTCACGAAGCAAAAGCGCCAAGTGTCGTGAAGGAAAAAGCAAAAAATATGGTGGTTGTGTTGCCGGTGTACTTGTCAGAAAATCAACCTCTGACTACGATTCATCTCTATCCGAAGAACGAGGAGATTCCTCATGAAAAGCCGAGCTTCAAAAAAGAAGTTATTGGCAAGAATGCAAGTTATGAATTTGGCGATATCATTCCCTTCGAGGTAACCACGGAAATACCTTTGGACATTTTGGATTATAAGAAGTTTGTAATCATGGATGATTCTGATTCTGCCTTGCATTATCAAAAAGATAGTTTGAAACTGACGCAAGAAGGCAACGAGCTTTCCGGTATGTACAATGTCTCGACACGAGCAAACGGCTTTACAATCGACTTTACAGATATTAAAGCCCTCGGTGCATTTGCCGGTAAGACCGTGACAGTCAGCTATGAGATGCAGCTTGTCGCAGAAGTTTTAAAAACCGATCTATTTACGAACATAGCCAAATTGGATACCGACCATGAGACGATTGAACGAAAAGTCGAAGTAGAAACTGGCGGAATGAAATTCAAAAAAGTTGATTTGAAAGAACAAACGACTGGTTTGAAAAATGCTGAATTTCACGTTTTGAATAACAAAGACCAGCTGTTGACTAAGACCGAAGCCGGCTATGCATGGACGGAAGATTCAGCGGATAATCAGCTGGTAACCCTTGTTTCAGATAGCCAAGGAGCCTTTGAAATCAACGGATTAGCTTATGGGGAATACAGCCTGCAAGAAGTCAAAGCACCCGCCGGCTATCAATTGAGTAATCAACCTGTCACTTTCACAGTTAGTGCTGACAGTTATCAAAAAAGCGGGGACCTGCCGTTAAAAGTTGTCAACTTGCAAACAGAGGTGCCACCGACTGATCCAAGTGAACCAAATGAACCGAACGAACCGAATAAACCAAAAACTCCGGATACCGGTAAAAAACCGAAACAGCCAAAAACACATCGAACGGCTCGTTATCCGAAAACCAATGATACGGTTAATCATTCTATGATCTGGTTAGGCGCCATCTTGATCGCTGTGGTAGTGGTCATCTTGTGGCAGAACAATAAAAAAGCAGGGAAAAAGGAGAAATGAAAATGAAATCGAAATCGGGAAATAGAGCATGGGGAATCATTGCATCGGTAATCATGGTATTACCATTTTTACTGGGGCTTGGCGGGTTCGCTACAAAAGCTAGCGCTGAAGAAACAGTGCCAGAAACGCAAACGGTGATTTTGCACAAAAGACAATTTTCTGATTTAGGTGATATAAATATATCAAACAATGGAGATGAATTTGGCGAAGAAGAACTCCAAAAGCTTGGAAAACCATTAGAAGGTGTTACTTTTACTGCATATGATGTAACTACTGAATATTGGAAAGCATATAATGCTGCAACTGGCTCTAAGGAACAAAAGGAAGATGCCGCTGTTACTGCTGCCAAACAACTTTCTAATGACGCGGAAGGAATCGCATTCGAGCCAACAGACGAAAATGGACAATCTGAGTCCGATTTACCGACTACTTCGAATGGGAAAAACGCAGTCTATCTTTTTGTTGAAACAGGTTTTCCTGCAGGTGTCGTACAATCCAAATCTGCACCCTTTATATTGGGTTTGCCTTCAGTAACAGACAATAATAATAATAATAATGAATATCGTTCAGAAGTTCATGTCTATCCAAAGAATGAAGTCGTAACGAAAGCTCTTCAATTCACTAAATTTGGTGTAGACGTTAACGGCACAGCAAATCCTTTAAAAGGGGCAAAATTTGTGCTGAGAAATGATAAGGAGAAATACCTTGGTAGTGATAACAATTTCACTGTAGATGAAGCAGCGGCTAAAACAGAAGCTGCAATATTTACCTCTAATGAGGAAGGTCTTGTGACGACTGGTGATTTGTTGCTATCCCCTGGTGACTATAAGTTTTATGAAGTCGAAACAGTTAAGGGGTATCATTTTGGGGAAGAAGCGGTGGTTACTGCTCACGTAGATAACGATTTGAATATTACCTATTACTATTTTGATAAAACTAAAAATGAGAAAGAAGCTAAGGAAGCTGAAGCCTATAACTATCAAGTGCCTGCTCCGGTTAAAACACCAAAAGAAAAAGACTTTGATGTTAATGCTCCTATCGTGTTCACCATTGAACAGAAGATCCCTCTAGATATTGCAGACTATACACAGTTTAAATTAAAGGATACGTATGATAAAAATCTCCAACTGACTTCGACTAAGGATGATATTCTGGCCTCTGCTTCTATCAAGGAGGACAAAATAAAGATTGGCAATTTGGCAACATATACTGCAGAAGATGGTGTCTCGTTCACTCTTTATTTCACTAATCATATCCAAGAGTTAGCTAAATATGCTGGTAAGACGATTCAATTCAAAGCTACCATGAAGATTAAACCAGGTGCTACGATTGCCACTGATATAAATAATACAGTCACATTTGTTAACAACTTTGACCCAAAAACTGATACTGCTAAAGTCAAAACATATGGTAAGAAATTTGTCAAAAAAGATCTAGCAACAGGTGAAACACTAAAAGATGCTAAATTTGTTGTAAAAAAAGGCGAACAATATCTTCAGTATCAAGATTCTAACGGGGAAAAAGTAGAGTCATATACTTCCAGCGACTTGATTGCAGAATATGCTGTGAAATGGGTGGATACTGAAGTTGAAGGTACTGTTTTCGTTTCTGGAAAAGATGGTGTCTTCACAGTCAATGGTTTGGCACAAAATGATGAAAAAGGAAACAAAATTGAATACTCACTTGTAGAAACAGAAGCTCCAGAAGGTTATGTTTTGCCTTCAAAAGACCTGGGTGTGACATTTAAGGCTGATGATGGCGAAACAGAGTTGCAGCAAGTCAATAACAAACACAAAGGCACACTTCCTTCAACTGGTGGCATGGGGATCGTTGCTTTTGTAGCAGTCGGTATTGCAGCAATCGGTGGTGCGTATGTGTACTTTGCTAAAGGGCGCCGTCATATCGAAGGTTGATTGAAAGATGCTTAAGTAAGCGTTAGTAACAATTGCTTAAAGTGAGTGGTTTCAATAGAATAGTGAGATAGAAAAGTAAAAAAATGCTCAGAGACGGTGGCCGGCTTGATTAGCTGCCGCCGTCTCCTACTACATAGAATCAAAGAAAAGGTTGAGAAGATGGGACGAAAAAAAAACTCGGAGCAACAACCGCCGCAAAATCTGCAAAATGATGGCGGTAATGAAGCGCCAAACCAAACACGCAATCAAAAAAAGGATAAAGCACCCAAACATACCAAACGATTGATCACCGATATTCTGATGATTGCTATCTTGGTTGCTGGAGTGATTGCTCTGTTGTATCCATTTGTCAGTGACAAGGTCAACGAGATTTTGGATCAGCAGATTATTACCTACTATCAAAACAAGGCCAACAAGGAAAATGAAGCAGCATTGGCAAAGGTCAAAGCTGAGCAAGAGGCCAAGAATAAAAAACTGGCCAAAGAAGGCAGTAATCCCGGGGCAGATCCTTTTTCTGATGCCCGCAAGAAGGTCAAAGAAGAATCGACACCGGACTACTACCAGACCCATACGATTGGAATTATTCGCATTCCGAAGATCAACGTCAAGCTGCCGATTTTTGATGAAACGACGGATCTATTTCTAAGTAAAGGGACGTCACTGCTGGAAGGAACTTCGTATCCAACAGGAGGCAAAGATACCCACAGCGTGATTTCTGGTCATCGAGGCTTGCCAGAAGCCAAACTGTTTACTGATCTGCCGAATCTCAAAGAAGGCGACCATTTCTATATTGAGATCAATAATGAGACCCACGCCTATGAAATAGATCAGCTGAAGGTCATCGAGCCGACTGAAACGGAAGATTTGCATATCGAAGCAGGGAAAGACTTGGTTACCTTGCTGACATGTACGCCGTATATGATCAATTCTCATCGCCTGTTAGTACGGGGGCATCGAATTCCCTACGTTCCGGAAATGAAAAAAGAACTGAACAAGTCTGACAATGATCGTAAGCTGAAACAGATTCTGATTCTCGGCGGGGCAGTCGTGACTGTTATCTTGTTGCTTTGGCTATTTTCTCGTTGGTTGCGAGGTGTATTGATCAAAGGACGTCGCTACGAGCTGCTTTTTTTAATTCAAGATGAAGCAGGTCAGCCGATCAACGGACTGCAATTTGCATTGTATTCCAAAAATGGCAAAATTCCAGTGCAACGTGACGGCCAACAGTTGGCGGCTGTGACCGACGAGACTGGGCGCTTTGTAATTGCTGATGTGCGTGGTGGGCGATATCTAATTAAAGCTGTCGGTGACAGCAGCCTACGCTTCAAAGTAAAAATCACTAAACCAAAGGCACAGCGCTTTACGCTGACGCCCCTTAAAACGAGCCCTATCCGATTGGTGAAAGCCGATCAGGGTTATTCCATATTTATCCTCTCCCAATGAGTGCCGGCAGCCTCCTCCCTTTGGCGGTCGGCTACCCATAGCCTCCGGAAAAATCTGGCGTTTTTTTTGCTGTCCGGTGTGGGAGCTTTGCGTGAGGAGGAAGAATGAAGGTGAGGCGATTTTGCCGGTGCTCAAGCAGGAAATTCGCGGCTCTTATCATTCGTGTCATAGGAATTTTAAGTAGGGGTTTAAAATTTCGTCAATATTCTGATGATTTTCAGAAAATGCACGGTTACACTTGCAAGATATGATATAATAACGGCAATTCATTAAAGACAGGAATGAGATCAGTGTATCTTTTTAAATCATATAACCTATTGGAAGGTTCTAAGACAGCCCTGCGTCTAAACTGGGGCGCATTGGTATTGTTTATTCTATTATTGGCAACAGCATGGGTGCTGACAGACCGCTTGCAAGTTTCTATCAAGCATTTGGCTTTTGCGACAGATGCTTTGCTGTTTTTCGGCGGCTACTTGGGAGTCACGCTGCTTCATGAAGCTGTGCACGCACTTTTTTTCAAAGCCTTTGCGCCGGGGAAAAAGTTGGTACGAGGTGTCAAAAATGGCTTTTCTCATGTGACTAGTCCCAAAAGTCGCTACACGAAAGGGCAGTTTATTTGGATTACTTTGGCACCGTTTGTTCTATTATCTATGATTGGTGGAGTGCTTATGGCAGTGTTCGGTGTTTATTTTTGGCTGGGATTGCTGCTGATTACCCACGGGGCTTCTTGTATCGGGGATTTTTATTTGGGGTGGCGTCTGCGAAAAGCGCCGAAGACGGTCATGATCGAAGCCACCTCGCAAGGAATTGACCTCTATTTGCCACAAGTCAAGTAGCCAAGGTGCGGCCAACATGCTAAAATAAAACGGATCTGAAAAGAGCTGATCTGTTGAATCAACTAAGGAGGCGTCCATCGTGACCGAGTATTTAAATGTAGGAAAAATCGTCAACACTCACGGAATCCGTGGCGAAGTGCGGGTGATTTCCCAGACGGATTTTCCTGAAGAGCGTTATCAAAAAGGAGCTACACTCGTGTTGTTCCGAGAGCATAAAGCACCTTTAGAACTGACAGTAGCCGGCCATCGCAAACATAAAAACTTTGATCTGTTGACTTTTGAAGGCTATCCTAATATCAATGATGTGGAGCCGTTTCGAGATGGTATTTTGAAGGTCTCGAAGGAAGACTTGGTGGATCTTGAAGAAAATGAGTTTTATTACCATGAAATCATCGGGTTAACTGTAGTAGAAGAAGACGGCAGGGTTATTGGCAAGGTTAAGGAAATTTTGTCACCAGGAGCCAATGATGTTTGGGTCGTTCAGCGCAAAGGACAAAAAGATGCGCTGATTCCTTATATCGAATCTGTAGTGAAAAAAATCGATTTGGAAAATGAAGTTGTGACAGTAGAAATTCCGGAAGGGTTGTTGGACGATGCGGATTGATGTATTGACACTGTTCCCGCGGATGTTTGAAGGCCCGATGGGAGAATCCATCATCGGCAAAGCACGGGACAAAGAATTACTGGAAATCAATGTCTCCAACTTTCGAGATTTCTCTGACAATAAGCACCACACTGTCGACGATTATCCCTATGGCGGCGGTGCGGGGATGCTTTTGAAAGTGCAGCCTATCTATGACAATATCAAAGCGATTGAAGCTGAGACCCCGGATACCAAAAAGCGGGTAATCTTGTTGGATCCTGCTGGCAAGAAATTCGATCAGGAACTAGCAGAAGAGTTTTCTCAAGAAGAGCACCTGGTATTTATTTGCGGACATTATGAAGGCTATGACGAGCGCATTCGGACATTGGTGACCGATGAAGTTTCATTGGGAGACTATGTTTTGACCGGTGGCGAGCTGGGGGCGATGGTTATGATTGATGCGACTGTCCGCTTATTACCAGAAGTTTTGGGGAATGAAACCTCTGCACAAACTGATTCTCATTCTACTGGTTTGTTGGAGCATCCCCAATATACTCGTCCTGCTGAGTTCAAGGGCATGGCGGTACCGGAAGTCTTGTTAAACGGCAATCACAAGCTAATTGAAACATGGCGGCTAAAAGAATCTCTTCGACGTACTTATACCAGACGACCAGATATGCTGGAAAAATTCCCGCTGACACCTGAAATGGTGAAACTCTTAGCAGCAGTAAAAAAAGAGACAGCTGCAGAAAACGACACAGAAAACTAAAAAGACAACTCAGAAACCCGCCTTGGTCCTTAGTTGACCGGCAGGGAGCCTGAGTTGTTTTTTTAAGTTTCGACTGAGAGCGTGTCATCAATGTAATAAGCCATAAGGTATTCGTCCACCCAGCGACCGTCCAGCCAAAATTCTTTTTGCAGGAGACCTTCGTCCACGAAGCCGAGCTTTTTGTAAAAAGTACGGGCACCTGGATTCGTTGTGAAGACTTTCAATGATATTTTTCCGATTTTTTCTGCGGGGGCCCGGCGAATCAATTCCTTCATTAAGCGACGACCAACGCCTTGCCCTTGCGCTTTAGGGGCAATGCTGATGCCCAATTCCCACTGGCGGCTGTGTCCAGGCAGAGGGGAAGGGTGGTGATAGCTTACAGAACCCAAAACCTCGCCGGTGCTCTCGTCTTTGGCTATCAAAAGTTGCTGCCGCCAAAGTCCTTCTGCATAGCGGTCGAAATCCTCGTATTGAAAAAGCGCCGGGGTATTGTCACAAGTCCAAACCGCTTTGTCGATAGCCCAAAACTGGGGAATATCTTCTTGAAGCAACTTATCAGTGATAATCATGAAGCTCACTCCTTTTGTGCGTCTTTTCTTTAGTGTAGCAGAACTGACGACAACACCAAAACAGGACCGCTTACTTTTTCTTGAGAACAGCTGTTTTCCATGCTATGCTTTTTATAGGAGAAACAACCATGAAAGGACGGGATGCCAAAATGGCAGCGCCTGTACGATAATTCATCTTCCAAACGGATAAAAATAAGCTTCTAAGGGAGGTTTATTTGAGATGAATTTTTGTATAACTGATCCTGAAAAGGTGCGACAAGCAGAGTTTTTTGGGAGACGGCGGCTAGCGGTCTTTTTTTGCTTACGCAGAAATAATCTTTTCAGTTCAGTGGAAGGGTTGTTGAAAATGAATCAAAATCGTAATCTGCGTAACGAACTAAACACCTTTTCGTTGCCGCTTGTAGGTAAAAATATTGTTCAATTAATTGTTGAATTTTGGCTCGCAGTTGTTTCCGGTCATATTTCTGCGAATGCCATCGCTGTGATTGGGACGGTAGACGGACTCTTGTATTCTCTGATTGGTATTTTGGGTAGTGGAACAGTTTCCTATATGATCTATGCTTCAAGAGTTGAGGATAAACATTCGCCAGCTGCCCGAACTTTGTTCAAATCCTTGTTGCTATTGAATTTGGGCTTAGGCGTATTGCTCGTCAGCTTAGGTCTGCTGTTTAGCGGTGTGATTTTGAAAGGAATCTATCGGTTTGATGGTGAACTTCTTGAGCTGGGAAACCGCTATATGAGAATTAGTAGTTGGCACATTTTGCTGACGCTGTGCGTGTTTTCACTATCAAATCAGTTGAAAGTTGTCAAAAAAACCGGCGCTGTTTTTCGTGCTGGAGTCTTTAGTAGCGGTGTACAGCTAGCTTTGACTTGGCTATTGGCAGTCCAACTATTGACAGGAAACGAGCGGATATTGGCATTGCTTGCGCCGGTCTAGCCTCTGAAGCCATACTTTGTCTATATTATGGTTGGCTATTGAGAGATGAATTAGCAGCTCTAAGAGGCATCAGAGGAGAGCAATGGCTGTTCCTGTTGAAAAAGAGCGGAATCTTATTTTTACAAGAATTGCTAGAAGGTTCGGTGTTCCAAGTCCTACTGACGGCCGCTCTTGTCCGGTTAGGTGGTCTGATATTTGCCGCTTATCAGGTTTGCCGAACATTGACCGAGATTTTTCTAGCACCGATGTTTATGTATTGCAGCGGGTTGCTGGTTCTTATAGGTGAAAAAATTGGAAAGCGAGAGTTAGATGAAGCTAGGCAACTACCAAAAATAACGCTACAACTGATTATTGGAATTTATGGGATTCTGGCTATTTGTAGTTGGTTTTGGCAAAAGTCACTGATTTCTTTGGTAACAGATATTCCTCAAGTTGCCCAGACGGCTGTCTCGGTTTTGGGTGTAGTGATTCTTTGTGAAAGCACTCGACCATTTTATGAAGTTCACAAGTATAGTCTACAAGCTCTCAGCGGCGAAGAAGTGGCTTTAAAAATTACTGCGTGTGTCAACGGATTAGTGCTCCTGTTGCTCTGGTTACTTCCCAATCGCTTGGAGGTTATCTTGTTATTAGCTGCTGCTGGAAATTTAGGAGCAGCAGGCGCCTTTCAGCTAAGTTTTAAGCGCCGACTGTGCCGCATCCGTCATGGGGAAGAGAAGTAGGCCATCCAGATGCCGTTTATAAAATTTACTTTACAGGGGCTCATCTGTGTGGTAACATATTTTGGTGAGCGCACTGCTCAACAATTACGATATTCCGCTGGGGTATATGACCTTATGAATGTTTGGAAATTAGGAGAATGCAAAATGAACCCATTGATTCAAGAATTGACTCAAGAGCAATTACGCTCTGACATCCCGGCTTTCCGCCCAGGGGACACTGTACGTGTTCACGCAAAGGTTGTCGAAGGAACTCGTGAACGTATCCAGTTGTTTGAAGGTGTTGTTATCAAACGCCGCGGCGCTGGTATCAGCGAAACTTACACTGTTCGTAAAATCTCTAACGGTGTGGGTGTTGAACGTACTTTCCCATTGCACACACCGCGTGTTGCAAAAATCGAAGTCGTACGTTACGGTAAAGTTCGTCGTGCGAAACTGTACTACCTGCGCGCATTGCACGGTAAAGCAGCTCGTATCAAAGAAATCCGTCGTTAATATCTGTTATATGAATGACGAAAGACCACTGTTAAATCAGTGGTCTTTTTCTTTTTATTTGTTATATTTGTTTGTGGGAAATGTGTAAAATAGCTCTAAATATTAGCTCTGGGGGCAGAATGGGGGCAAGCTTTCAAAGCAGTTCTAAATTTGTGGCGAGCTTCTCTTTTGTTTTCTTCGTGACATGGAGATAAATCTGCTGTGTAATCTTGCTATCCTCGTGACCCACTCGATCTTGAATCACATACATAGGGACACCAATTTCAGCTAATTTTGAAATGTGAGTGTGGCGAAAGATATGCGAACTCAGGGGTTTATCTTCGGAAAAGCCCATTCGAACTTTATGATTACGAAGAAATGAGTTGACGGCCTGCAGCTGAAAGGGGGTACCGTGAGATGTCTGAAACAGGAAAGAACCCTCTGGATTCATTTCTAACTGTTTTTGATAAATTTCGACAGCCTTCGAAGACAGAATGACGTCACGTACACCAGCAGCTGTTTTGGGCATATTGGATTTCGCCATCTCGTGTACCTTGCGACCTTTCGCCAGCATGGTTCCGTCAACCTTTGCAATCCATTCGCCGTCCTCTTGCTGAACAACGTCAGATTTCTGGAGTGCAGTTCCTTCGCCTGCACGCATACCGGTGAGATAAAGCCATTGGAAAAGTAAGGCATATCGGCTATTTGCTTTCTCAGTATATGCTATTAGCTGTTTATACTCATCATCTTCAAGAAACTTATCTTTAATCTTCTGTCCACCAGTATTTCTCTTGAAATTGATTTCTACCTTTTCTATTGGATTATTTATAATATATCCTTGACGAACGGCATACTTCATCATCTGGTTCAGTTTTGATTTGATAGTGGAGACATATGAGTTGGAGAGTTCCTTTTCGTAGACATAGCCATCGAGGATCTTATTTAGGAGTACATAATCAATTTTGTTTACAATTGCATCGTGTCCAATGTCCTTCAGCGGTGCTTTAAGCATATCTTTAGTTGGGTAGTAGGTACCTTCTGCGACCTGCTGCTTGTAGACCTCATACCATTCATCATAAAGCTGTTTGAGGGTGATGTTCGGTTTCTTTAGTTGAATCTGATTCATCGCGTCAGCAATCTTGTTGTTTAGTGCATACTGAGCGTCTTTCTGCGTCTGCCTGGTCTTATTGTCAAAGGTGATACTGACACGTTTGAGCTTACCGGTGTAGGGGTCTTCGTACCGTTCAGAATACCTGTACTTTCCATTTGCTCTTTTTTCAATCCACATTGGTAATCCACTCCTATCTTTGGTAAAATAGGCATAACGAATAAGCCTATTTGCGGTTTATTTTCAACACATCCACGTTCTTGTCAGGGGCAGTGGGTGTTTTTTTTGATTGATGTACTTGAAAACTGAACTATTTGATTAAAAAGCGATAAACTAGATCAATTGCGAGTATCGCTATTATAATCCACAAAGTAATCCTCGCAAATAAAGGTTTTCCGAAGTAAATAGAAGCTACATCTTCATGTAGTTTTTTTCTGGCCTTCTTTATTTTACTTTTCATTATTATCCTCCTGAAGAGTATATCTCTGTCGAAAATACGAGTAGATTGGTTTTAGGTACGGAAAGGTAGCCCTACTTTCCGCGAAATACTTTGCCGCACTCGATGCAATGATACTCTCGGGACTTATTATCTTTTGTTCCTCCAAACATAAGGGATGTACCGCCACTTAAAACGGCCGCTGCGACCTTACCCTTAGATTTTTTCTTGATTTTTTTCTCTTTGTGATTAAAGACGGTAAATGGTTTCAATGGGTTCAAATTTAGACTGGAGCTGCTTTTTGTTTTCTTTATGTTCACATCAGTCCCGATCAATTGTACGTTAGTGCTCTTACAGCTGGGGCATTTCAATTTCGCCATTTTTCATTCCTCCAATAATATTTTTACGATATCTCGAAATCGAGGTTCGCAGCATGGGCTTTTTTATATCGCTAAAAGTTCGTAAAAAGGATCAGTGTACATAGCAATTTTTTCCCAATTATGCCCAAGTGTTCGAAGTGATCCTGTAGCATTAGTGTTCACCATTCGGGATGCTGATTTTCGAGAAAGATCCCAGGAAGAACCGATGTGAGTGTGCATTGTCTGAGCAAGTCTCATATATAGAGCCGCTTCTGAAATCCCATACCTTTTTGAAAGGTGGACAGGTGCGGTTCCTTTTTTTAGTTCAGCAATCAGAACAGCATCCGGAATTAGGATAGCAGATGCTCCAATATTTGCTTGAAATTCTTGAATCATCTCGACAGGACTATACTCCAAACAATCTTTCGTATCAGAAAACATTCCAGTTCCCGATTTCATATGATGTAAAAAGTGAGTCATCTCATGTGATATGGTGAAATTTTGGTGATTAATTGGCATTGACATATTGTAAGTGAGAGTAGTCTCAAGTTCATCTTTAACAATCATTCCAGAAATAACTCCCCTAGATTTTCCGGGAAAACGATACCCTCTAATTTGAACGCCTTGTTGTAAGATCTGCGTCCAAACGACTTGTCGATTGTAATTTTCAGAGTTCATCTCGCTATCTAACATCATTAGAGCGAGTTCTGAATTAATCAATTGAGAAAAATGTAAATACTCATCTACAGCTTCTGACATATCACTTGCCACCTTGTTCTCGTTCTTGTCGTATCTGTTCCAAACGCCATTTAAAAAATGTTTCCATTTCCTTCTCTATGTCTTCTAGGTCCTCTTCGGTTAATCCGTTTGTGTTCATGCGCATCATAACTTGTTTAGCCATGGACTTGTTGGAATCCTCATTTGATATGGAAGGATTATCCGTACGGCCGAGAAGATAGTCTACGCTAACATCAAAGTAGTCAGCTAAACGTGCTAATTCAACCGAATTAGGAGTCTGTCTTTTCCAACTCCCGATATATCCATTTGAGTAACCAAAGTTAATTTCTAGTTGTCTGATTGATATCTTTTTTAGTTTCGCTAATTCTTTGATTCTTTCGTAAGTATTCATTGAAAATCAACCTTTCTGAATGCTCACAAAAATAATTTAGATAAATAATGTAAATGTTATTGACTTAAATACATTAATAATCTATACTGATTCTTGTAAACAAGTTCGCCAACAAAAAAGACAGTAAAAAATACACCTGATTAGAATAAGCTGACCGCCAAGAAAGCTATAAAAACAGTGTTTTTATGTCTTATTTAACTATGTTCTCAGTATAGATTATCAATCTAAAAATGTCAACGGAGTTTAGAAAAATGTTGTCGAACTTGTTTCTAATTTCTAGAAAGGAGGATGTACGATGGCGAATGCGCAAGAGACGGTAAAAAAAATCATGGCACACTTCGAAAGCAATAATTGGAGCATTCCAGATGTTGCTAGTGCAATGAACATCACAGAACAGTACTTGAGAAAAATTTTGAAAAATCCGGATAATCATTGGAAACAGATCACGGATATTGTTTCAAAATACAAAATTCGATAGGAGGGAAACGGAAAATGAGGAAGGAAGAATCAACTGGAATCACCATAACAGCGCAACTTGAAACATTTGAACAAGCAAAAGAACTCCTAGCGGACCTAGAAGTTCTAAATGAAAAGTATAAAGTTACTGCGAGTGTTAATGTTTTTCCTCAGGCAAACTTTGAAGCGTTTTATGAACAGACTGAATGATGTTGTTGATTGATTTCAGGTCAAGTCCATATACCTCTGTGCTACCACCGCTACTAAGTGCAACTTTTGTAGCAGGATGGGCATTGATTACAGCGATGGCTACATCAATGGCTAGTTCCTTATCAGTTTTACTCATTGTTAACACCCCCTTATCAGTATTTCAGCTGACCACTAGCTAATAAGGAAATTATACCAAAGAAAAGAAAGGAAAATAACAAATGACTGATTTAATCAAAACAACACGAAACGGCGATGACATTTTAGGGTTTGGGAAGAGTAGGGAGGAATTCCAGTGAATGAAAATATCCTGACCAAGAAAGAGTTCATGGAAAAGAAAGGCTACTCTGAGTCAACTTACGTTCGACGTATGAAAAAGTTCAAAGTTCCGAAATACCGGGGAGGATACATTGCGGTTACGTCGCAAGAGGTCTACATCAACATGGAGATTTATGAAAGATTCATGCAGGACGAATCCGCCAAGCGCCTTCACTATGAGCGAGTTGGAGAACGGTCATGAAAATTTATTTACTAGCTGCGGCGATTGGCACCCTGTTTCTAGCAGTGTCTATGATTGGCGAAAGGAGAATGAAATGAAAGAAATTAAAGATTATACGTTCGAATGGATTTTGTTTTTGGTGTTTCTTGGAATTTTTTCCACCGTTGTGGCATTTCTGGCAAGTCAGTCAATTATAGCAGCGTTATGCCTTACCTGGTCACCAGTAATCATTGGCGGAACTTACTTGTTGGGTAAACGAGCTAGAAGGGGGTGATTCGATTGAAAAATTGGACTACTAAAGAAATCGAATACCTCAAAAAGAATGCACTTCTTGCTGAAACAAATGTGGTCTTGAACGTTGAACAACTTGCAAAAAAGTTAGGTCGTACTCGGAAATCGGTAGATGTAAAAATCTACAAATTACGAAGAGATGGACAATTTCCGCAAACTGATTTTAGCAAGGCGTTTGATCCTAAAGGGCGAAAGTTTACAGATAGTGAAGATAAAAGAATTATTGCTATGTACAAAAAAGGCGAAAGTTACGCAGATATTGGGAACAGTCTTGATAGGTCGGAAAGTTCAATTGGCGGTAGGATTATGAGGCTCAAAAAAACCGGCAAGTTGAAACAAACTATTGCTCAGAAAAACTGGACCCAAACAGAAGTTGATACTCTATTAGTGAATATTCAATTTGATGAAAATGGATATTGCTGCAATCACACAGAACTCGGAAGATTGTGCAACAGGACTTACGAACAGGTGGTAGGGAAAATTAACCGTTTAAGAAAAGACGGAACAATTAATACGTCTCCTAAAAATGGGACAACTAGTATTAAGTCTAAGAAGGCTATGGATAAATTTAATGATGCTCGTTTTGCCCATATTCCTAAGAAAAAGGAGGACACTACGATGGTTAAAACAGTAGAGAACCCGTCAAATGTTTCAATCGAATCAAAACAAATCAGTTTGATTTTGATCATAGTAATCGTTAATGGTCAGCGTACAGAACAATACTTTTTACCCAATGGAGAATTGTTGGCAACAAAAAAGACCGACTCGGCCGGCAAGCAATGAGTCAGTCAATACTAATACTAAGGAGAGCGTATCATGATTAACGAAAAAATTCAAAACTTATTAAAAGAGCTACAAGAGGAGTGCAAAAAAGAAGGCGTGTCAGGGATTTGCACCTTGAATAAGAAATCCAATGTAATAACTATGCTTACTGGCAATTTAACTGATGTAGCGTTTTGTTTAGCAGCTCAAGAAAGAGATTTTGATAAAGATCTACCAATTCCCACGAAAATTTTACGTGAAGCAGGATTAAAAGCTATAGAAATTACGGAGACAGTATCAGAAAAAGAAGATATCGGCGAGTTTTCCAATATCTTTGATCAGATTTTCGGAGGTAAAAACAAATGAGTCATTTTTCTGTAGGAGTTATTACAAAAAGCCCAAGCAAGAATTTAGTTGATAAAGCATTGGCTCCATTTCAAGAAAATAATATGGATGATTGCCCTAAAAAGTATTTGAAATTCTATCCTGATGATGATGCAGATTTTGACGAGGAAATGAATCAAAAGGGGTATTGGGAAAACCCTAATAGAAAGTGGGATTGGTATTCCATTGGTGGTCGTTGGGATGGCGGAATTCCATTAATTGATGGGAAATATGCAAATCAATCAATCATTAACAAAATCAACCTTGGAATAGTTCAAAAAGAATACGAAGAAGCAATTCGTTTTTGGGATGTAGTAGTAGAGGGGCACGAATTAAAACCTGGCGAAGAAAAAAGTGATTTTCCAAGCTTCTTGAGTGGGGACTACTACAAGAATCAGTTTGGTGATAGAGAGAGTTATGCGATTGATCAATCTAGTTTTGCCACTTTTGCTATTGTCACCCCCGAAGGAGAATGGCTTGAAAAAGGTGAAATGGGTTGGTTTGGAATCAACTCTGCGACTGCTGAAAGTCGTAAAGAGTATAGTTCAAAATTTAATGATGTACTCAAGAAATATCCGGATTACTTTTTTACTTTAGTGGATTGCCATATTTAGGAGGGAATTAGATGTCGGTAAAAATTAATAAACTCGAAATCGAGAATGTCAAGCGCGTCAAAGCAGTGAAAATTGAGCCAACCGCTAATGGCCTAACCATTGTGGGCGGGAATAATAACCAAGGCAAGACTAGTGTATTAGATGCAATCGCTTGGGGTCTAGGTGGCAACAAGTACAAGCCTAGCCAAGCTCATCGAGAAGGCTCAGTAAATCCACCACATCTCCATATTGTCATGGACAACGGCCTGATTGTGGAGCGCAAGGGAAAGAATTCAGACTTGAAGGTAGTTGACCCTAACGGCCAAAAAGGCGGTCAGAACCTCCTAAATAGCTTCGTAGAGGAGCTTGCCATTGACCTTCCAAAATTTATGGACTCTACCAGCAAAGAAAAGGCGAATACTCTCCTTCAAATTATCGGTGTCGGTCCTCAATTGTATGAATTGGAACGCTTAGAACAGGAAATCTACAATCATCGTCACGCAATTGGTCAGATTGCTGATCAGAAAAAGAAATATGCGGCTGAACAAACCTATTATCCGGATGCGCCTAAATTACCTGTCGAAGTTAGCGAGCTAATTGCCCAACAGCAAGAGATTCTAGCAAGAAATGGCGAGAATCAACGGAAACGGGAGCAAGTCCATGCAATCAGTCAGCAGTGGGAGCTCGAACGTCAGCGGATTGAGCAAACTCGCCAACAGCTCCTGCAGATGGAAGCGCAGCATGCTGAGACCTCACAAAACCTAGAAATTGCTCAAAAGTCCGCAGTGGATTTACAAGATGAATCGACCGAACAGTTGGAACAGAACTTGGCACAAATTGATGAAATCAATCGGAAAGTCCGGGCCAATCTTGACAAAGAAAAAGCCGAAGATGATGCCAAAGAATACGAAGCTCAGTATATTGCCGAAACTACCAAGATTGATGAAATTCGTCGACAGAAAGCTGAATTACTTGATAAGGCTGATTTGCCTTTGCCTGGTCTATCTGTAGTGGAAGGGGAGCTGACCTACAACGGTCAACGCTGGGACAACATGTCCGGGTCTGATCAGTTAAAAGTTTCCACGGCAATCGTCCGGAAACTGAAACCAGACTGTGGCTTTATTCTGTTGGATAAATTGGAACAGATGGATATGCAGTCATTAGAAGAGTTTGGCCAATGGCTTGAACAAGAAGGCCTACAGGCGATTGCCACCCGGGTCAGCACTGGCGATGAATGCGAAATAATTATCGAGGATGGTTACGCAGTGAAGAATGAAACTGTTACTCCGGATGCAATTGAGGTCGGACCAGCACCTCAACAAACTAAATGGAAGGAAGGAACATTTTAATGAATATTTCGAAAGGTCCTATTGCGAAGGCACAAAAAGTAGTGGTCTATGGTCCAGAAGGAATTGGTAAGTCCTCTTTGGCAGCGCAATTTCCAGAACCACTTTTTATTGATACGGAAGGTAGTACCAATAACATGGATGTTGCCCGTCTTGATAAGCCTAGTAGCTGGACCATGCTACTGCAACAAATTGAATTTGTTAAGCAAGCCATGCCTTGTAAAACCCTAGTGGTGGATACGATTGATTGGGCTGAACGATTAGCAACCGAATTTGTCTGCTCCCGCGGGAATAAGGATAGTATTACAAAGTTTGGCTATGGCGAGGGCTATATCCAATTAGAAGAAGAGTTTGGGAAATTTTTGAATCGTCTTACCGACCTAATTGAAATGGGAATTAACGTGGTACTAACTGCCCATGCGAAGATTACGAAATTTGAGCAACCAGATGAATTAGGTGCGTATGACCGCTGGGAGTTAAAACTTGGAAATAAAACCACAGCAAAGACTGCTGCCCTTGTTAAGGAATGGGCGGACATGGTGCTGTTTTGTAATTACAAAACAATGTCGGTGGCGACCGACGATAAAGGTACTAAATTCAAAGGACAAGGTGGGAAACGGGTCATTTATACCACTCATCATCCAGCATGGGATGCGAAGAATCGGTTTAATTTACCTGATGAAATGGATTTGAACTTTGCACATTTAGCGCATATTTTTTCACCCGTACAACCAGTTACACAACCAGCACCAGTAGTTCCAGAGCCAGTTGTGCCTACACCGGAAGCACCAGCGACAATTCCGACGCCAGTTCAACCTGAGCAACCAACAGTTATCCAGCCAGATACTACGCCGAATTTTGCACCTGATCCAGTAGACTACACGGGGATTCCTCAAGCTCTTAAAGATTTGATGATTCAAAATAATGTTTTGCCTGCTGAGATTCAAATGGCAACTGAATCAAAAGGGTATTACGCCGTTGGAACACCGATTGCTAATTATGAAGAAGGCTATATCAATGGTGTTTTAGTAGGAGCATGGCCGCAAGTCTTTGCCATGATTCAAGAAAATCGTAGTAAACAAGCATTTTAAATAATAGGAGGAATTTTATATGTATCAAGATCATGAATTTGGATGGGATGACGTAATTCAACAAGACAGTACAGAACCAATCGTACTAGAACCAGGAGATTATATTTTCACAGTAGATAAATTCGAACGTGCTCGCTATACTCCTGGGCCAAGTTCAAAATTATCTGCCTGCAACATGGCTAAGATTACACTGAAAATCACAACGGATAAAGGAGAAGCAACAGTTGTAAATAATCTTTATTTGCACTCTTCTACGGAAGGCTTACTATCTGCGTTCTTTTCTGCAATTGGTCAAAAGCGCAAAGGCGAACCATTGAAGATGAACTGGAATAACGTAGTAGGGGCAAGAGGGGCTGTGAAGATTAAGAACCGAACCTATAAAGATAATTTATACAACGAAGTAGATCGTTTTTACCCAAGCGATTCTTCTTACTATGCAGATAAGGAAACGCCAACGATTGTTCAACAGCTTGGTCAACCAGTGGCACAACCAAATTATCAACAGACAGTGCCACAACAACCAACTTACCCACAACAGCCAATGCAAAATCAACCACAAACTGGTTTCAATCAAGCTCCACAACAACCAGGTAATTACACACCAGGGGCATTTTAGGGGGACGGATTCATGACAAAAGAAATTGACTTGCAGCTCTCAGAATTAGCGAACGGCGCCATTCAGGAAAAACTGAATGGCGAACTCGAAAAAGTATTTGCCAATATTCATGATCCGAATACACCAGCAACGGCCAAACGCGGCGTAACAATCAAACTTGAATTCAAGCCAGACGAGAACCGCCAAGTTGTAACCGTATCGAGTGATTTCTCAGTCAAGGTTGCACCTGTAGAAGGTGTCTCAACCACTGTATTGACCGGTAAGGATCTAGCAACAGGCAAAGTGGAAGCTCATGAGTTGAAATCTACCGTACCTGGTCAAACATTTATTGATCCCGTGGATGGCGAAGTAAAAACCGATGTCGGGGTACCGATTGATGTGATCGAAAAAGAGCAAGCAAAGCAAAAACAAATTATTGATTTACAACAAAAGAGAGGATGATTTAGATGGATTTAACAGTAGCAGCAATTGATAGATTGGCAGCATTAGGGGTACGTCCCGATGAACGTATTGTAGAACTAGATGACGGTCGTATTTTTGGCGTAGACCAAGAGGGAAATGTGTCGGAAATTCGAGAACGAGCTATCGTCGCAAAATCAGCTCTTGAAATCAATACCCTGTCTGGATTTGTGAATTACATCAAATCAGGTATTGAGCGGAAAGATACGTCGCTGCTGGTTCATATCAAAAATGAAACGACTGTTTATCTAAGAGGACCACTTGAAATTGATGGCAACCGGGAATCCTTGGCTGTCGCACAAGCTATTGTTCCAGATTTTGGCTTCGGCTATTTCCACGACATGGAATCTTTCAATATTGCCCTGCAATCGAAGTTTGTGCCAAACGATCACCGAGCTATCTTGCTACAAGTAGTGGGAAATGTATCCGAGGATAATATCCGCCAAACTGGTGACGATGGTGTGAGCCAAGCAGTTACCATCAATCAAGGCATTGCAACGAAAGCGGATGTACGAGTACCTAATCCAGTCGACTTAGCTCCGTATCGAACGTTCCTGGAAGTTGAACAACCTGAGAGTCAGTTCATTTTCCGGATGAAAGACGGTCCTCGTGGTGCCATCTTCGAAGCAGATGGTGGTGCTTGGCGAAATCAGGCAATTGTGAATATCCGTGAGTATCTCAAGGATCAGTTGGCTGAAGAAATTGAATCTGGCCGGATTACGATTATTGCATAGGAGGCACTATGAAACTTCGATCTTACCAACAGGAAGCACGAACTGCCATCCAACAGGAATGGGAAGCTGGGAAGAAACGAACGCTCTTAGTCCTCCCTACCGGCTGCGGGAAGACAATCGTATTCAGTAAGGTCATCGAGGATCGGGTGAAATTGGGCGAGCGTGTGCTCGTCCTGGCCCACCGCGGTGAATTGCTTGACCAGGCTTCCGATAAACTAGAAAAGTCGACTGGACTTAAAACAGCAACCGAAAAAGCGGAACAGACTAGCGTCGGAAGTTTCTTCCGGGTAGTCGTTGGATCCGTACAGACCATGCAACGGGAGAAACGGCTTAGCCAGTTTCCTCCCGATTATTTTGACACGATTGTAGTCGATGAAGCTCACCATGTTATCAGTGATGGCTACCAGCGAGTGTTACAGCATTTCGAACAATCAAATGTTCTTGGTGTTACCGCAACTCCTGATAGAGGGGACATGCAAAACCTAGGAACATACTTTGAATCCTTGGCCTACGAGTACACGTTACCTAAGGCCATCAAAGAAGGCTTTCTTTCCCCAATTAAAGCTCTGACGATTCCTCTTAAATTAGACCTCTCAGCCGTGAAGCAACAAGCTGGAGATTTCTCCACCAAGGATTTAGGTACTGCACTAGACCCGTATCTTTATCAGATAGCTGATGAAATGGCAAAGCACTGTAAAAACAGGAAGACAGTTGTTTTCTTGCCATTAGTCAAAACGTCTAAGAAGTTTCGAGATATTTTGAACGACCGAGGATTTCGTGCTGCGGAAGTCAATGGTGAATCTAAGGACCGGGCGGAAATCCTAGAAGACTTCGAAAACGACAAGTACAACGTGCTCTGTAATTCAATGCTCTTAACGGAAGGATGGGACAGCCCGGCAGTTGATTGCATCGTAGTTCTCAGACCGACAAAGGTTCGCTCTCTTTACAGTCAAATGGTAGGGCGGGGAACTCGATTATCTCCCGGAAAAGAAGAACTTTTACTGCTAGATTTTCTCTGGCATACCGAACGCCATGAGCTTTGCCATCCGGCACATTTGATTACTACCTCTGATGATGTGGCCAAGAAGATGACGGAAAACATCGAGGAAGCTGGGGCAGAAGGAATCGCTCTTGATCTCGAAGAAGCAGAAGTACAAGCAGAAAAAGATGTTGTGGCCGAACGTGAAGAAGCCTTGGCTAAACAATTGGCGGAAATGCGTCGTCGGAAACAAAAATTAGTAGATCCATTGCAATTTGAAATGTCTATTCAAGCTGAAGACCTTACGAGCTACGTGCCTTCCTTCGGTTGGGAAATGGCTCCACCTTCTGACCAACAGGTAAAAGCTTTAGAAAAACTGGGAATTCTACCTGATCAAATTGATAATGCGGGAAAAGCTAGCCTGATGCTAGAACGCTTGAATAAGCGAAAGAATGCTGGCCTGGCTACTCCTCGACAAATTAGACAGCTTGAACAACGTGGTTTCAAACGAGTTGGAACTTGGACGTTTGAAAGTGCCCGTTCAATGATTAGTCGAATTGCTGCGAGTGGCTGGCGAACTCCTGCAGGTGTTATTCCTTCTACGTATGTACCGGAGGGATAGCAAATGCCAAAAAAGAAAATCCGTTTGATCGTGGAAAAATTCGGCTATCAAGGATTGCGGAAATATCGTCAGATTGATAGCGAACATTTTTCAGCAATAGCAATTTGTGGAACAAAGTTAGTGATCAATATTCGGACTAGGGAATGTTTTCGCTGGAATCCGTATGCGAAGAAACTGGTGAAGCTATGAGTGAAAATAAAGTTGATTTAAATGAATTATTGGAATATGTGAATCCAGCTGGACTTAGTTATCAGGAATGGGTCAATGTCGGCATGGCTTTAAAACACGAAGGTTACACAGCGGCAGACTGGGATAGTTGGAGCCAGTCCGATCCTGAACGTTACCACAGCGGAGAATGTTTCAAAAAATGGGATAGCTTTGAAGGAACCAATCAACCAGTAACAGGAGCTACCATTACCCAGTTGGCAAAAGATAGCGGCTGGGTTTCTCCTTATAAAAATGAAGGTGGCGGTTACGAATTAGACTGGAACGATACGGTTCAACGTGATGAGCTCGTCATTGTCGATAAAAACTGGCTAGAAGGTCAAGAAATTCATGAACCCACAAGATGGGAACCGGCTCGTCAAATTATTCGCTACCTAGAAACATTATTTGAACCATCTGAAACCGTGGCTTATAACATGGAATCTTGGCAAGATGAAGATGGGAAGTGGAAGCCATCTAATAAGGGTGCCTATGACCGAACAGCCGGCCAATTAATTGAGGCTTTGAATCATTGTGGTGATGATATTGGTGCTGTGTTAGGTGATTACAATTCGGAAGCTGGAGCCTGGATTCGGTTCAATCCCTTAGATGGCAAGGGAGTAAAAAACGATAATGTTACCGAATTTCGCTATGCCTTAGTTGAATCGGATAACATGGGCATTGAAAAACAAAATGCCATCATGCGGGAACTGGAATTACCAATTACCGCTCTTTTGTACAGCGGGGGAAAATCCATCCATGCAATCGTTAAGGTAGATGCTTCTGATTACACCGAATACCGCAAGAGAGTGGATTATCTTTACGATGTCTGCAAAAAGAATGGCCTAAGTATTGATAATCAGAACCGAAATCCTTCCCGTTTAAGCCGAATGCCGGGGATTACTCGTGGGAACAAAAAACAATTCATCATTGATACGAATATCGGCAAAGCCACTTGGGATGAATGGAAAGAATGGATTGAGAGCGTCAATGATGATTTGCCGGATCCCGAAAGTTTGGAAAATTTATTTGATCAAGAAATTGAATTGGCACCCGAACTGATAAAAGGTATGTTGCGCCAAGGCCATAAGATGTTAATCGCTGGGCCATCAAAAGCCGGGAAATCTTTTTCTTTGATTCAACTAGCCATAGCAATTGCAGAAGGTAAGCAATGGTTTGGTTTTGACTGCGCTCAGGGTAAAGTTCTTTATGTCAATTTAGAGTTAGATGAGCGTTCCGCCAAAATGCGCTTTGTTGATATTTATAATTGTCTGGGTACGAACCATACGAATGTCGGAAATATTGATATTTGGAATCTTCGTGGGAAAACTTCTCCAATGGATAAGTTGGCTCCTAAATTAATCCGTCGGGCCCAGAAGTCTAATTATATGGCAGTAATTATTGACCCGATTTACAAGGTTCTGACGGGTGACGAAAACAGTGCCCATGAGATGGCGAACTTTACGAACCAGTTTGATAAGATCGCCACCGAACTGGGCTGTGCAGTGATTTATTGTCACCATCATTCGAAAGGCAGCCAAGGTGGAAAAAATTCAATTGACCGTTCTTCTGGTTCCGGAGTTTTTGCACGGGATCCCGATGCCATTTTGGACTTGATTGAATTACCAGTCACCGAAGATCGTTATATAGCATTGGAAAATGAGGCAGTATGCAAGGTCTATGCGGATGCCATCAACAAATATAATCCGGGATATGACAACATCGGGCAAGATGATCGTTATAGTCCTAAACAAATGGGGCATCATTTAATGGCTGCTATTCAGTCTCAGCCGCTTTTATCTTTAATAGAAGAAAGCCGGCAAAATGCAATCCGTGCTGTTCGACAAGCTACGGCCTGGCGGATAGAAGGGACTTTGCGAGAATTTCCAAAGTTTGACCCCATCAATGCTTGGTTCAAGTACCCAGTCCATGTCTTGGATGATAGTTTGAAAGATATTTCTCTTGAGGAAGAGCCAAGGGAGAAATGGAAAAAGGGGACCAAGAAAGCCAATGTCAGTCGAAGTGAAAAAAGTAAGCAAGAATTAGAAACTGCTTTTAGCGCTTTGTCTTTTGATGGAGGACCGATTGAAGTAAATGAGTTGGCAGAGTATTTAAATGTATCACGTCAGACTGTGTACAACAAAGTAAAAAAACATGATTTGTTCGAAACATCAGAAGGATATGTTCAAAAAAAAGATCAAGATGAATCGTAAAAGGCTAGTAAAACTTTACTTGCTGTTTACAAAACATTCATTACGTCACATTCTAGTAAAACTTTACTGGCTATTTACAGCTAGAAAACACTGTCACACCGCTGTCTGCTAACCTTGTCAATATCTCCCCTTGGGGGATAGATATTGACAAATGGTTACAGCATGACGAATTTGGATATTGAAAGAGAAAAAGAAATAGGACTATACCAGTATAAAATAACGCAAATGAGGTGGATAAGTTGTTAATGTCAAAATGCATTGAACTGAACGAAAAATATATCAAATGTCCCGAATGTGGGAATAGCTTCATTGGAAATGGTGAAGGTGGACTCATTATTGATGACTTTACTTTTGATCGCTGGTGCAAGTGTGGCTGGAAAGTTCACGTTGATGTGAGGGAGGAAGCGGATGAATCAGGAGACGATTGAGGTGCTTCGGAAAATTCTTTTCTGGTTAAACAACCATTTCCCGGAATTGCAGGAGTTTTGGATGCATCTGCTGAATATTTTAGCTAACTATGGTTAATCCACCAAAGACAGATATTACCAACTAGGAGGAAAAATCAGTGGCCACAAAAGCTGAAAAAATTAGAGCATGGGAATTACAAATGATGTCTCAAAAGATTAGAGTTCTGAGTGGATTAAGTACGGGACCAACAGTCACAATTATGGAAATTGGTAAGTCGTGGCTTGACCATGAACCATTATACAATAAGCTTTCTGCCGCCATTTATTACAATAACAATTTAATTCATCTGCCAAAAGATAGCGAAGACTATTCTTATAATACTGAACAATATGAGAAAGCTGTCAATGAATTTTGGGAAACGAACGCAGAGAATTTTAATGAACCATGTGAAAAGAGACCAGTCTACTAATGACGGATTTAAAGGAGTAACGACATGATAGATTTAACAGAAAAAGAAGCAAAATATTTATCGACTTTACTCAAAAACGAGACAACTAGAAATCAGGCTATCATGAAAAAGAATCCAGCACTAAAAGGCTTCTTTGCAGAAAATAATTCTTTAAACAAAGTTATTGGTACAAAACTTACAAAGAGCCTTAAAAGACGGAATTAACGGAAGGAAGAAAATGCAATGGAACACAAACTAAAAATTAGGCAGGAATTTTTTGAGCCTGTAATTCAAGGTAAAAAACGTTTTGAAATTAGGAAAAATGACCGCAACTTTAAAGTCGGAGATATTATCATGTTAGAAGAAATCGACGAAAATAGTGTTTACACAGGTGACTCATTCAAAACTAGAATTACGTTTATAACGGACTATCAGCAAAAGGGTGGATATGTTGTCCTCGGAATAAGCAGTGAAATAGTTTAGTCCACTAACCACCAATAAAATACCGTCATTGACGGAATTAACTGACTTGGAAGGAGAAATATCATGAAAACATATTTAGTTTTTGAAGATATGCCTGCATACACAGTTTTGAGAGTGTGGCGCTTTGATGATAAACAGAAAGCTATTGAAAAAATGGGTGAAATTCGGAAGGAGAACTATCCTGATTGGGAAGTAGAGATAAACGAAGAAACAGAAATCTTTTTAACAGAGGCAAATTACGGTGCAACTATCTCGCTTTTTGAGGTTGAAAATGGTGCCGAGATTGATTTATATAATTAGTCCGCTAACCACCAAATTAGACAACTAGGAGGATTGAAATGATTATCAAAATCATCGTTGGATTTGTATTTTGGATAATGACATTGATGCTTGGCTTTTTCATCGGCAAGGAGGCAGAACGAAAAGAAAAATAGAAATCACTAATTTAAAGGAGTTGATTTTATGTCACCATATACCAGAAAACAAATTATCAAACATGCTCTCCAATATTATATTCAACGTCCCAATGCTGATCCGAAAGATGTCCATCGAGAAAAGACGGTCCTTCGCCAAATTGAAGAGGAAATCAGTCGGGAAATGGAACGAAACGGCATTAAGCCTAAGGAGGCTAGATAGATGATTGAATTTTTCATGCCAATGGCTAAGGTGCCAACTACTACTCACCAGCAAAAGCAAATCACTGTCAAAAATGGGAAGCCGATATTTTATGAGCCACCGGATTTAGTAGCAGCGCGAGCTAAGTTGACTGCACATTTGGGGCCGAACACACCAGAGAAAAAATTCACTGGACCTGTTCGATTGATTGCCAAGTGGTGTTTCCCCTTGTCAGGTAAGCATAAGGATGGGGAATGGAAAGCAACTAAGCCAGATGTAGATAATTTGCAAAAATTATTATTAGATTGTTGCACAGATCTAGGCTTTTGGTCAGATGACAAATTAATTGTAAGCATGGTGGTTGAAAAGTTTTATTCAAAACTACCTGGTATATATATCAAAATTATGGAGGTGGATTGAATATGAAGAAAATTGATTTAACTGGGAAAAAATTTGGCCGTTTGACGGTATTAGCTGAATCTGGAAGGAATAGAAATAATCATATTATTTGGTTATGTAAGTGTGATTGTGGAAATGAAAAAAATGTGTTAGGTGATAGTTTGCGACGAGGTCATACTTTGAGTTGTGGTTGCTTAGCCTTGGAAAAATTAAGCAAGAGAAGCTATAAGCATGGATATAGTAATGAACGGTTGTATCGAATTTGGGCTGGTATCAAAACAAGAACTACAAATAAAAATAGGAGGGAATACCCTAACTACGGAGGTCGGGGAATTAGAATGTGTAGTGAATGGTTTAGTGATTATTTGGTATTTCGAAAATGGGCATTGGAAAATGGGTATGGTGATTCATTATCAATAGATCGTATCGACGTTAATGGAAATTACGAACCTTCTAACTGCCGTTGGGCCAATGATAATGTTCAAATGAACAATCAAAGGTCGAATCACTTAATTACTTGTAACGGAAAAACTCAGAATATTGCTCAATGGTCAAAGGAAACAGGAATTCCAAGACCTACAATCTCTAGTAGAATTTTCAAGTATAAAATGACTCCTGAGAAAGCGTTACAGCCATGATGGACTGGAAAGCATTCTTTGATGATCTTCAAAAATGGATGGCCGCATCGAATCAAGTTTTGCAACGTTGTTCTTTTGATTCAGATGATTATTGGAGCTGGCTTGTACACTCATTAGGTGAGCTTGGGAATAAATACAACAATCATCCATTGGTTAATAGAATATTGAGTGCGGTTATTTCTTTTCAAGATGACATGTATATGCAGTCAAATGGGAGGTAGTAGTTTGAAAGAGGAAACAAAAAGGAAAAAATACTATTTGAAAAAGTATCGCCGATGCATTGCAAAGATTGACCGCTTAGAAGAAAAACTTTCTGAGTTGGATTTCAAACTTGAAGGACTGAACAGTAAAGAAATTACTGATATGCCCCGAGGCGGACAGCCTCTTACACTTGATGAATTATTAGTTCGAAAAGAAGAATTGAATACCCGAATTAATAATTTGGTTCAATCAAGTCATAGGATTAGACAAGAAGCTTGTTTTGCTTTTGATGCTTTGGATGATGAACGGTGTGCTGAAGTTTTGGAGATGTATTTTATTGATCTCTTGTCTTTTGATGAGATTGCTGAATCGAAGCATTATTCTTTTCGTCATGTAACTCGGCTATATAGTCAAGGATTGGAAGATGTACGAATTGCTAATTTTAGGTCATAAGCAGGACATAAATATGTCATAGTTCTGTCATATACAATAGAAGAAAAAAGTTTTAAGATTGTAGTATCGAATAATGTATGAGAAGGCATCTGTGCACGCAGGTGTCTTTTTTCATGCAGTCTACAAAACAACACAGTTGAAAAGAGGTGGTGAAGATGTGGCCCGAAAACGAAATCCGCTACGGGATGAAGCTTATAAAATCTGGATAGAATCGAATAAGACTAAGCCTTTAAAGGATATTGCCGATGAGTTAGGCGTGTCTGCTTCGACTGTCCGAAAATGGAAATCCGAGGATAAATGGAGCGAGGTATCGAAACTGAGCGTTCCGAATGAAAAAGAGCGTTACGATTCAATGTTTGGAAATCAAAATGCTACCAGTAATCAGGGCGGGGCACCACCTAGGAATAAAAACTCTGTTAGTCACGGTTTATTCGCTAACTGGTTACCCGATGATACAAGGCAGATCATTCAGGAACTATACACGTCTGACCCGGCAGATATAATCTGGAACAACATTATGATTCAGTACACAGCAATCATTCGTGCTCAAAAAATTATGTATGTGCAAGATCAGTTTGACTCAACGGAAGATATCGTGACAGTCGAGGTTGATCCGAAACTAATTGATATAAAAACTGGAAATGCTGTTCAAACAAAAGTAACTCGACAGTTCCAATACTCCTGGGACAAACAAGCAGCTTTTATGAATGCCCAGTCCCGTGCCATGTCCACCTTGGCTAATTTAATTAAACAATTCGTAGCAATAGCTGATGAACAGGATGCTCGTCGAAAGAAATTAGAATTGATGGATGCGCAAATCAAGCTAGTAACCGCAAAAGCTACGATTGATAAACCAGATGGTGAAATTCCAGACGATGGCTTCCTAGCAGCGTTGGAATCGGAGGGTGAAGAACTATGGCCCGAGGAATGAAAGTATCTGTCTTTAAATTTAAGAAGTTTTCCCGAAAACAGAAACAAATCTTAACGTGGTGGACTAAAAAGTCAGCAGTTCGAAACAAGGACGGTATCATTGCTGATGGTGCTATTCGATCCGGAAAGACTATTTCAATGTCCTTGTCGTATGTCATGTGGGCCATGTCAACTTTTGCCAACCAAAACTTTGGAATGGCAGGCAAGACAATAGGTTCTTTCAGAAGAAATGTTCTCTTTTGGTTAAAACTGATGCTGTTTGCCCGAGGATATCGGTTCAAAGACCACCGTGCAGACAATTTATTGGAAGTTACCCGTGGCAATGTCACCAACTATTTCTATATTTTTGGTGGGAAGGATGAACGGTCCCAAGACCTCATCCAGGGGATCACGCTAGCCGGGATGTTTTTCGATGAAGTAGCCTTGATGCCAGAATCCTTTGTCAATCAAGCGACAGGCCGTTTGTCAGTGGATGGTTCTAAGATGTGGTTCAACTGCAACCCGGACGGTCCGTATCATTGGTTTAAGACTAACTGGATTGATAAGCAGACTGAGAAGAATCTGGTCTATCTCCATTTCACAATGGACGATAATCTGAGCCTTTCCGAACGAATTAAAGCCCGCTATCGCAGCATGTATTCAGGAGTTTTCTATCAGCGCTATATCTTAGGTCTGTGGACGGTAGCAGAAGGTATTATCTACGACATGTTTGACCAAGCCAAGCATTGCTATGATGCAATGGTGGATTTTATTTTTGGTCAAACCTATATCTCTATCGACTACGGTACGCAAAACGCAACCGTTTTTTTATTGTGGCAAAAGGGCAAAGATGGAATCTGGTACTGCGCTAAAGAATACTACTATTCAGGCCGTGACAATGCCAAGCAGAAGACCGATAAAGAATTTGCTGATGAACTAGTAGAATTTACTAAAGATATTCGAATCAAAGAAGTAATCGTGGATCCATCGGCGGCCTCCTTTATTGCCGAATTGGAAGAGCGGAAGTTTCGTATTCGGAAAGCCAAGAATGATGTACTAGATGGAATCCGGCTTGTAGGCACCATGCTGAACGAGGAAAAAATCAAGATTCATGTGGATTGCGTGAATACATTGAAAGAGTTTAGTAGCTACACGTGGGACAAAAAGGCTGCTGATCGTGGTGAGGACAAGCCTGTAAAAACGAATGACCACGCCATGGATGCTTTGCGTTATTTCGTGTTTACTATCCTGAATAAATCTAAAAAAGCAGTGGTCCGCAAGAAAATCAGAGGACTATAAGAGAGGTGAGAACATGGCAATTGCAATTAATCGAGAGATCGCTGGTGATCTAAATAACCCATCAACGGAACTGCTAAATTACTGTATGGAGCAACATCTGAACAATAAGGCTCGGCTTGAAAAGCTATCGAATTATTACGACGGCAAGCAAGAAATCCTGAACCGAATCAAAGAGGATGATTCAGCACCGAATAATAGGCTCCTTATTAATCATGCAAAATACGTGGTAGATATGAATGTGGGTTTTATGGTGGGCAATCCAATTGCCTACAGTGCTTCGGAAGGAAACGACATTTCTGCTATTTTGGATGAGTACGATCGAATTGATATCGTCAGCCATGATACGGAACTCGAAAAGGATCTATCGACTTTTGGTGTTGGGTACGAATTGATATATTTACGAAAAGTATCTGAGGCGGAAACCGAAACCGATGTCCGCTGCATTGACCCGCGAGGAATTTTTCTCGTGACAGATGACACCATCGACAAGAATCCACTCTTTGCGGTACACGTCCAACCTGTCTACGATTTGGAAGGTGGCATCGACCATTATTTGTACAAGTATTACAACGACAACCGAATTATCACCTTTAAATCTGACACAGAAGGGCAGAGTGGATACACATTTGTTAAGGCTCTACCGCATTACTTTGGCCGTGTCCCAGTAATCGAGTATCGAAATAACGAGGAGAAACAGGGAGACTTCGAACAGGCTATCAGCTTGATTGATGCCTATAACCTTCTCCAGTCAGACCGGTTGAATGATAAGGAAGCTTTTGTAGATGCTATTCTCTTCATTCAAGGATTCATGTTGGATGATAAAGACGGTGAAGCACTGATGGAGGATCGTATGCTCCAGGTGCCTGGTCTTCCTTCAGAAACGTCGGCTAGCTATTTGACCAAGGAAATGAACGAAAGCAACGTCTCTATGCTTCGAGACGCGATTCTGGATGACTTCCACAAAGTAACCTATGTGCCGAACATGAACGACGAAAACTTTGCCGGAAATGTGTCGGGAGAAGCTATGAAGTATAAATTATTTGGACTCCTTCAGCTGATGTCTGTTAAGTCTAGGTACATGATTAAAGGGCTACGGCAACGGCTGGAGATTTTTGCCACCGTTCAAAACCTCAAAGGTCCAGAAGTTGATGTGACTGGGGTAGAGATTAGGCTGAAGCCAAATCTGCCAGTTAATACTTCAGATACTATCAATCAAATTGTATCTGCCTACAATGCTGGTATTTTACCTTTGCGCTTCCTGTTGACCTGGCTGCCGGACATATCAGATGTGGATGAAGTGCTAGAACAACTAAATCTCGAAAAAGAGGAAGCTATAGCTCTTCAGCAAAGGGCCATGGGTTCTCAGGCTGATGATAGCCACAGTGATTTGGATGAAGAACCTGACGAGGAGGATGAAGATGAATCAAAAACAGTTAGAAGAACTGATGAAAATGAACGAGAATAATCAAACACTAGAAGCTGCTTTTTTTGAAACGCAAAAAGGGTTGAGCATTCTAGCTAAACAAGGAAAATTCTTGTTTGATGAGTGTGTTACAAATGGGTTCAATGAACAACAAGCACTTCAGTTCACTATTGGGGTTTTCACTGGTTCTGCTAAGTAGGTGAGGTAGATGGCAAAGAAGAGTAACAAGCTATCTTACTGGCAGCGCCGGGCTCTTGAAGACGAGAAAGCCATTAACGACGGTGCAAAGCAGGTAGAAAAGACAATTGTCTCAGCCTATCGCCAAGCCCAAGAGTATCTGACCCAGAAAGCCAAGAAGCTTTTCAAACGGGCTCAAGCGAAGACAGGCTACGAGGAAGCCGAACTCAAAACGCTGTTGAATGAAACTGTGCCGGTTGAACAGCTGGTCGAGCTTCAGCGATTAGCGAAGGATATCAGTGATCCGAACATTCAAGCATCAGCTAAGAAGCGGCTGGATGCTCTAGCGATGAAACACCGCATCACTCGTGCAGAAGACTTGAAGGCTAAAGCTCACCTTGTTGCCCGTCAAATTGCTGACGTTCAACTGAGTGAATCTACTGGCTATTTTGTGGATGCCATTCAGAAAGTCTACCAGCGTGAGCAAGCCAATGTGGCTATCCAACGCCTGGAGGCTAAAGGCGTTCAGCTTGAAATATGGAATCAGTCAGACTGGGAAAGTGCCCGGAGTGAGTTCAAACAGCTTTCCACCAAAGAGACCAGAAATATCTTGGAAAGCCATTGGCACGGGTCGAATTACTCCAAGCGAATCTGGAACGACACAGAAAAGCTAGCCAAACGCTTAGAGGAGCTTTTTACTGTCGAAGCCCTCACCGGCATGAGTCAGCAGGATATGGTTAAGGCCATTGTTAAAGAGTTTGATACTTCTGTTGGTGTAGCTCGTCGGTTAATCCGAACGGAAGCCAACTATATGGCGAACCAAGCAAAGTTGAAATCTTGGATTGATAATGGGGTTGAGCATTACCGGTTAGTGGTCGTTTTAGACTTTCGCACTTCTAGCATTTGTCAGTCAAAATCAAAAGAGAACAAGCGGTACAAGGTATCTGAAGCCGTGGTCAACGGAGCAGAAGGAAACTACCCACCGTTCCATCCGTGGTGCCGGACAATCGCAATCGCTGATTTTGGCAAACGAACGTTAGAAGGAATGAGAATTGCCAATGATCCAATAAGCGGGAAGACGTTTGATTTACCACAGCGGGCTACTTACGAGGACTGGATCAACAAGCTCCGTGAGTCGTATTCAGACGAAGAGATCGCCAAGCATAAGGAAATGATCCTCAATCGGTCGAAAGACAATGAGCAGTATCGGCATTATCGCAGTGTGATTGGCAAGGAATACGCACCGCCGTCATTGGATGAATTTCAGGAAATCAAGTATAATGATGGTGATGAATGGCAGCAACTGAAGAGTACCTATCAGGACGTAAAGACCATGAAAAGTGCTTTTAGTGATTATGAATCGCTTGTTAAAACTAACGATGTTCGAAAGCTGCCTTTTGAGTCTAACCCTAATTCGGTAAAAGATTTCTTTGATGGAGGAAAATTGGAGCGCCGCCGCTATTATGGCAAAACGGGCAAGCCAAAGAAAGATATTGATTACTCAGATCATGGAAATCCAAAAGAACACCGAGAAGTCCCTCACGTTCATGAATGGTCATCATATGAGCGGGACAGGCAAAAGAAAGTCATTCGAGAGAAGGAACGTAGTCGGTCACTTGCAGAAAGAATAGTTGATGATTGGAGGGGACCAAAATGAGTTTACGAGATGATGTACTTTTCAGCTTGGAAATTCACGGAGACATTGAATTCTATTATAAAGGACAGCATTATTATATAGGCTACAACAATGATGATCCTGATAATCCCGATAACGGATACGTCATTTTAAAAAGTCCTAACAATCAAATAGCTATCGGACATTCAGATGATTGGTCAGGTGCTCTTGATGAAAAAATTTTTGATGGAAAGTCAATGAATGATGTTTTTGATGAATTAAATTTTACGTTGCTGATATAGCACCCAGTCGCAGGTTTGCGATTGAGTGCTATTTTTGTACTCAAAATTAAGGAGGTCTCCAATGGAAATCAAAATTAATGGATCACCAGAAGAAATAGCAAAGTTGCTCCAAGTTGTCGGGAGCAACTTAGAGCAACGGTTAGTAAAGATTATTCATAACCCTAGTAGTATTGACGAGATGACTTTTGAAGTAACTGCTAAGGAAGTTTTATCCAAAAATGATCCGTCAAAGTTTCCTCGCACAAACTTAACTATTTAACCATTCATGGTATTTGTCTAATAGCAATAATGTTGTAATTCTTGAAGAATAGTTTGTAAAACTAACAAAATCCTTTTGAGGAATTGCCCCTGGAGGATATCCGTTAGATTTCGCAAAGTCGTTTGTAATCTTTTGCGAAATAAAATCTAGATACTCTGGATCAAGTTGTTTTATAAACTCCTGGAAGTCCTTTTCCATATTTTTTCACCCCCTTATCAGTTTTTCGACTGACCACTAGCCGATAAGAAGATTATACCAAAGGAGAAACTATCTATGCTAAAACAGAATAATCCTTGGCAACCGACGACCTTACGAGAAGTAGTCGGTCTTTTCGTGCTACCCGTCAAAAAACCGCCCGACAGAAAGGAGATATCCTATGAACGTATTTAAAGTAACTTTTAGCCATGCTTGGAATCATTGGAAGGATTTCACTTTCGTGACCTGTTGTTCCAAAGCAGATGCAATTCAGAAAGCAATGTCTGAAATTGACATCCCAGAAGTGATGAATGAAAAGTTGATTATTACTGTGTCAGTGGAAGGTCATTTAGGAAAGAGGAAGTAGAATGGATGATTTTAACCTGATTAAGCAGAAAAAAGAGCGCGGGGTGACAAATCAAGAGTTCATGGATAAATCCAAAGAATTTTTCGAAGACGCAGACAGCATTGTTGTTGTGGGCGTCAATCCTGATGGAATCATCTCGACCTTTTACACTCAGAGTACTTCTCTGAATGCCATTGGTATGATGGAAGTAGCTAAATCGCAGCTTATTTCAGAAATGGAAGTATAAAGAAAAAACTATTTATCAAAAGAGAGGATTTTGCAAAATGGAATTGATTGTATTCACAAATAACGGACAAACCTATCACTTTAATGATGTAACAAATTTTAGACCAACAACTACCGGATTCTCTTTTTCATATACAGGGAAAGCAACAGGTGTAACTCGTCAGGCAGTATTTAACAACACCAGCACAGCAGGCTATGCGTTGAGAGAGGTTGGAGAATAATGGATAACGAATTATTTATTGCAAAGTGCAAGGGAATCGTACGAAATAAAATTGAGGAAGCTATTGCTGATCCTAGCGGAGCGGTACCTCATTTTGATGTATTTATAGTTTGGTCATGCAAAACTCTACAAAACAATAAAGCCATTTTGAGCGCCAGTATTAAAGGCGCACCGCTATATGAAGTGACCCACAACGGTGACAAAGGTGAGATTTATGTTGATACCTACACGAAAGAATCAAATGAGTGTATTAAAGTCTAGCATCCACTAGGCTTTTTATTATGCCTTTTTTCTTGTTCCAGGCGTTAAAGAGGACCTGTCTAGCCGCCGGGCGTTAAACGAGATTCGAGTAGCGACGTAATCGCCGGAGGAAATACTATGAAAGACTTATTTAAATTGCCAATGAATTTGCAGTTTTTTGCTGAACAAGACGACGAACAAGAGACTGGTGCTGATGATGAAAATCAACAACAGGATCCGCCAGAAAGAAAATTCACCCGTGCTGAAATGGCTGGAATTATCGCTGCAGAGGTAAAGAAAGCTACCGAAGCCATTGTTCAGAAAAAAGACGAGGAAATTCAACAGGCAAAGACCGAGGCTGAGAAACTAGCACAGATGAATGAAGATCAAAAATCTGAGTATGAGCGTCAACAGCGAGAAGATGCTCTTTCGAAACGGGAGGCTGATATCACTGCTCGTGAATTACGAGCTCAAGTTACTGTCCAACTGACTGAAGATAATCTACCTGCTGAACTGACTGATTTATTGAATTTTTCTGATGCAGATGCGTGTAACGATTCCTATCAAAAGGTAAAAGATGCCTTTGCGAAGGCTACTGGTTCATTTGATGAGGCTGTGCAAACTGAGGTTAACAAACGTCTAGCCAATTCGGCTGATCAACCTTTAGGAAATGGTCAATCTGCTGCTGGTAACAATCCTTGGTCTAAAGAATCTTTCAATTTGACTGAGCAAGGACGGATTTTAACAGAAGACCCGGAACGTGCGAAGTTATTGAAGCAACAAGCCAAAAATAAGAAATGAGGGAATAGTAAATGGCGAAAACTTTAATTAGTGACGTAATTGTACCTGAGGTTTTTAACAGCTACGTCATCGAAAGAACTGCAGAATTATCTGCCTTGTATCAATCAGGAATTGTGGTGGCTGATCCAGAATTGGATAAATTGGCCACGGCGGGCGGGAAATTAATCAATATGCCGTTTTGGCATGATCTGGCTGGTGACGATGAAGTGCTATCGGACAGCACCCCGCTGGAAACAGATAAAATTGATGCCGGACAAGACATTGCAGCACTGTTGATGCGCGGAAAAGCATGGAAAACCAATGACTTGGCCAAGGCTTTGTCTGGGGACGATCCAATGCGCGCGATCGGTGATCTGGTGGCAGCTTACTGGGCACGTCGTCAGCAGGTTACGTTGCTGTCTACACTAAAAGGCGTATTTGGTTCAGCGGCTACTAAAATGGCGAGCAACAGCCTGGATATTTCTGCCGAAACTGGAAATGCTGCTGCCTTCACTGGTGAAACCTTCATTGATGCTTCGTATAAACTGGGGGATGCAGAAGAAAAACTGACAGCAATCGGTGTTCATTCTTCTGTGTATGCCAACCTTCGGAAACAGAACTTGATTGAATTCTTGTTGGCTTCTGACAATACCAAGATTCCAACCTATATGGGCAAACGGGTTATTGTGGACGACGGTATGCCGGTAGATGGTGGTGTATTCACGTCTTACATCTTCGGTGCCGGAGCAATTGGACTGGGGAATGGTGCAGCTCCCGTGCCGACTGAGACAGACCGGGATTCGTTGGCTGGGGATGATATTCTTGTCAATCGACAACACTTCTTGCTTCACCCGCGTGGTGTTAAATTCACCAGCAAGTCTGTTGCGGGTTCTTCACCGACAAATGCAGAGTTGGCCTTGGGGACGAATTGGGAACGGGTATATGAGCCTAAAAATGTTCGGATCGTTCAGTTTAAGCACAAACTCTATGTGCCATCCGTGACGGTTCCTGGCGGCACTGGCGGAGAGTAAGGAGGTCTAATTGATGGATGAGGAAAAGCTGAAAGAAATGACTGATTCCTTAGCAATCCGCTTAGGCGTTAGTGACGAGAATGAGAAAGCTAAGCTAAAAGGTCTAATCGAGGATGCTTTAATCCTCGTCCTCGATTTTACCGGGAGGGATTCTGAAGATATTCCAGAACAACTCTATTATTATGCTCGCCAATTAGCTGTGATTACATGGAATCGTGAAGGAAATGAGGGGGAGGCTTCTCGTAGTGAAGGTGGCATTTCTCAAACTTTCATTATCGATATCCCTCCAGATATTCAATCTGGTTTGCGGCGTTATCGTGTTGGGAAGGTGGTCAAGCGTTATGCGCCTAAGAAAGCGTGAGCTTCAAACGGTTTGGTTGAAACATCGAAAAGTTACTTCTGACGATGAGGGGAATGATGTAATCACCTACTCGGAGGACCCCAAAGAATTGCAAATGAATGTTCAATCGGCTGGTGGTCAAGTAATGGCTCAGATTTATGGTGAGAGCCTTCCTTACGTCAAGACATGCAAGTATCAAGGATACCAGCTAAAAGCCGGGCAGAACGAAAAGGACGGCATTTGTATGTACGTTTCAAAGGACAAGGATCCAGACTATGAAGTTGTGGCTATTCAACCTTTTTCTACTCATCTGAATATCACGTTGAAAAAGCGAGGTGTTTCTGATGGGAGTTGAGATTAAGGGACTGGACAGCTTGCGTCGAAAGCTGAAGGCTACGCCGAAAATCCTTGAAGATGCGATGTGGGATGCAACGTTTGAAATTACTGAGTTAATCAAGCAAGCAACAGAACTTCGTATCGATTCCAGCGTGAAATACGGCAGTGGTGAATTGTCCGGAAGCTATAAAAATGAAGTAGTGATCAACGCTCAAGGGAAAATTGTTGCGCGTATCTGGTCTGACAAAGAGCAAGCCATGTATCGCGAGTTTGGTACGGGGCCAGTTGGTCAGGCAAGTCAGAAAGATCTGCCAGAAGGGATTACTCCTGTCTACTCAACTTCTGCATGGTTTATTCCGGTTGACGAAGTTGAGATAGATTTAGAAGCTATTTACGGTATTCCTCGGATTACAATCCAAGGGAAAGACTTCTTCCTAACCCGCGGTCAGCCGGCACGTCCAGCTTTATATCCTTCCTTGAAGGAAATCGTGGAGCAAGCACCAGATATCTACAAAGAACACGTCCAAAAACGACTGAAGGAGCTGAAATAGATGGAAACTATCAACATGAAATCTGTGACAGTTGAAGTCCTAAAGTCGGTTCCCGAGATCAAAAAAGTTGCTACGGATTACCCGTCAAACTGGACGACTTTTCCCACAGCAATCTATCGGACAGTTAACAAGCCGTATCAGATAGATGCTTTAGGGGAAGAGTTGCAAACTCAGTGGACGATTACCGTTGAGCTATACGGAACAGGCAGCCTTACTGCCATAGCTACACAAGTGCTAGAAACCTTTGGAACGATTGGTTTTACGGGCACCGCCAAAGATGCAAATACTGCCGACCTTAAACGAGTTGTTATTGAGGTATCGGCAGTCGTTGATAATGTCACGAAATATGTTTACCAGAAATAGGAGGAATTAAACTATGGATTTTGCAGGTCTATTATCAAAAGGAACGGTACTGACTTACAAGGACGGTTCTACGAGTAAGCCGGTTGCTGCGGTTAAATCGATTCCCGCATTGGGTTCTGATCCAGAGAAAGTGGATGTCACTCACTTGGGCTCAGAAAAGAAAGCTTATATCAAAGGAATTCAGGATGTGGACAATATGGAATTCGCCATTATTTATCAAGGCGATAACTTCCGTGACATTCACGCCTTGGTTGAGACAAATAAATCCGTTGACTGGACGATTACTTTCCCAGACGGCATGAAAGCCGAATTTACCGGGGAACCGTACTACAAATTTGACGGTGCAGAAGTCAACCAAGCGATTGGTTTTAACTTGGGCGTGGTTGTTAGCGATGGGCCAGATATCACACCATCTACTGCACCAACACCACCATCAGAAGGCTAATCAACAGATCATCGAGACCGGGGAAATCCTGGTCTCTATTTTTTATCAATTAGGAGGAATTTTACATGGCAGCAAAAAACAACGTGGTACAAATGCCCAACACAAAGGAATTTCCATTTGGTGGGTTGACTTTACAACTGCGATTGGATGGAAAATCAATCATCAATATCGAAAAACGACTAGACGAAGGGATTATGGGGCTGTTTATTAAAAAGCAAGGCGAAGTGAAGTTGCCGCCGGCTAATAGTCTGCTGATTGTTCTTCAGGGGGCGAACAAAACTAGCGGTGTGACCGACAAAGTAATTATGGATGCCTTTGAAAAATACATTGACGAGGGCCACACAACGATGGATCTCTTCGGGGATATTAATGAATTCTTGGACGAGTCTGGTTTTTTCGGCGAGAAAAAAGCGGACAGCGAAGTGACCGGTGGGGAATCTTTGGATCAAGAGCCAGAAGCGGGCAGCCTTCTGTAAACTTTGATACTCTGTCCGAGCTCCTGGAGCACATGTATCCTCAAGCTGTCGAGGCAGGTATACCGGCCACTGAATATTGGCAGATGACCCTTGAGGAAATCATGATTCAGGTGGCAGCGAATAAAAAAAATAAAGAAAACGAGTTGCGGGAACGGGCCATGTTTGATTACTCCCAACAACGGCTTGCAGTTTTTGCCTTCAACGATCCGAAAAAGTTTCCAAAATTTGAGGAGGCTTATCCATTTCTAAATCAGATCAAGGATGCGGTAGAGGAAGCAAAGACGGAAGAACAGTTGAAACGGGAAGCGATGTCTCGGGAACAAGAAATTTTTCTGGCTCAAGCAGAAGCCATCAAAGCAACTCGTGAACGGAGAAAAGTATTAGAAGAAAGGTAGGTGAGAAATATGGAATTGGAAACTCTTGAAGTCCTCTTGGATGTTAATACGGAACGAGTACAAGCATCGATTGAGCGAGTTTTGCCACAAATTGAAAGCATGATGAGTCGATTCGAACAGATTTCCGGCCGTACGATGGGTAAAACTGAAAAGAATCTGGATATCGACAAAGGTGCCACTAACTTTACGAAACAGCTGGAAAAAATGAACCAACATTTCGAAAAGACGATGGCTAATCTTGAGAAAACGTCTAAAGTATCTGGCGATAATGTTGGGAGTAATTTTGCTTCTGGCGTCCGAAAAGCACGGCCAAAGGCTACCAAAGAAATTGATGCGATGGTCAACGAGATCAACGCTAAAATGGGGCAGGCGAAAGCGGCTCAAGAAAAAGTTGCTTATTTGAAATCACAGCGTCAATCCGCATCTTCTGCCGGCGATACTGGAAAAGTCGTGAAATACGACGAACAGATTGCCCGTGCCCAGGCACAGATGTCTAAATTTAAAGATCAAGCAAAAGGGATGGCAAATACCATCAAGCGTGAGTTTGATACGGTCCCATCTTCTTTGGATACCATTACGAAATCCATGGCTCAAAACGAGGGGCAAATTGAATCCATGCGCAAACGGATCAAGACGCTGAAAGCTGAATACGCTGATCAACGTACCCCAGTCGGTAGTTTCAGTGGTGGATTCAAGGGGTATGAGGATACTCCGCAGTCACTGAAAACTTCAGCCGAAATCCAGAAGCAATCCACAAAAATGGTCAAGCTGATTAGTGATAATGACCGTCTGCAACAGGAGTATGCTCAAACAGAGGATAGAGCAAATAGCCTGCGAAAAGCTCTGGCACGTATTAACAACACCATGAGCCAATCCTCTATTCAGACGGGTTCAGCCGCCAATGGTGCCGCTCAAACCGGCTCTGGCTTGAAACAATCTGAGAGAGCCGTATCTAAGTACGGTGGCGTCTTCAACCGAATGTCCAACGCCATTTCTCATGGCTTTGGAGGAATCGGAAACGGGCTGAAGAGCTCTCTTGGGTATGTTGGAAAGTTTGGAAGTCTATTTTCCAGCAGCTCCAACAAAGTAACAGCCGGAAACAATCGAATGAGCCGAAGCAACAATACGATGGTTCAATCGATGCGACAATTATTGCCATCATTAATCGTGTATCAATTATTGGGTGGCGCGATTCGTGCGCTTGCAGGCGGATTATTCTCTGCAATGAAAACGAATGATCAATTTGCCGCTTCACTAAATCAAATTAAGGTAAACCTGTTGACCGCGTTCTACCCGATTTACACTGCAATCATGCCAGCAATCAATGCGCTGATGGCTGGTTTGGCACAACTAACAGGTCAGTTTGCATCGTTCATTGCGGGGATCTTCGGTACGAACTACGAGGCAGCCAAAGCCGGCGCAAGTGGTTTGTATGATAATGTCCAAGCGATGAATGAGACAGGATCATCAGCGGATAAAGCGAAGGAAAAGGTCAAAAAACTCCAAAAATCGTTAATGGGATTTGACCAGATCAACAAACTTAACCTGGATAATGATGATTCTGATAAAGACACCAGCCTGGATAATAAAGCGCCAGGTATTGATTTCGGTAGTGCAACTGGAACCTACACGACGCCTAAGTGGATGACTGACATTCAAAAACTTTTGAAGGACTTTTTCAAACCATTCCAAGATGCTTGGAAGAGTCAAGGCCGGAAAGTCATCGACGCCTGGAAGTATGCGCTAGGTGAAGTTATCGGTTTGGCGGCTGCTATTGGCAAGTCGTTTATGGATGTCTGGACGAACGGCACCGGTCAGAAATTTATTGAAAATCTCCTAATCCTGTTGGCTGATGTTCTGAATATCATTGGTGATATAGCTGGCGCCTTTAAACGTGCTTGGGAAGACAATGGCCGGGGAACTAAACTAATCCAGTCATACTTCGACAAGTGGAATGCCATTTTAGAGCTACTACATGAAGTGGCCGAGGCGTTTCGCGGGGCATGGAATGACAATGGCTTAGGTGAGTCAATCCTCGGGCATATCCTTGAAATCCTGACCGAATGGAACAACACAATCACCAATATTACGGAGCAATTCACGAAAGCGTGGAAAGCCGGTGGCGTTGGCGAATCCATCTTCACTACTATCTTGGAAATTGTGGACGGCCTTTTAGAAAAGATTAATGAGATGGCCGGAGCCACCGAAGAATGGGGCAAGAAATTAAACTTTACGCCGCTACTAAAGTCAATTGACAAATTGCTTAAATCTATTAAGCCATTGACCGAGAATATTGGCAGCGGGTTAGCTTGGTTTTATGAGAATGTTTTGCTTCCTTTGGCAAAATTTACAATCGAGAATATCATTCCTGCATTTCTAGATTTGTTGAGTGGCGCAATTGACTTGCTCAACGGGGTGATTGAAGGCCTGAATCCAGCATTCAAATGGTTATGGGATAATTTTTTGCAGCCAATTGCAGAATGGACAGGCGGCATTATTGTTGATGTTCTCAAAGGCTTAGGCGATGTACTATCCGACATTGGCGACTGGATTAGTGAGCATAGTGAAACAGTTTCTAACTTTGTACTAACCATTGGCACGTTTGTAAGCGTATTGGCAGTACTAAATGGGCTTTCAGGGGTAGTTGGAATTGTGACAGGCGTAATAAAAGCTCTTTCTATGGTGAAATCCTTTGCCGGTGCATTTGCCCTTGTAAAATTTGGCTTAGGTGCGTTAGTCACGATGCTTGGCGGGCCTCTTGTTGTGGGGATTGGTTTAGCTATCGCTGCCGGAGTTCTTCTTTGGAAAAACTGGGATAAGATCAAAGAAGTTGCTGGGAAACTTGGAAAGTGGATCGGTGAGAAATGGGACGATATCAAGAAGGCCACCTCTGAAGCATGGGGGAAAGTCACTGATTGGACGTCAAAGACTTGGAATGGTGCCAAGGATAAGGTGACTACAAAAGCTGGGGAAATTTGGACCAGTGTTTCTCAAAAATGGGCAGATGTAAAGAAAAATACCAAAGAAGTTTGGGACAATGTTGGAGAGAAAATTTCAACAAAAGCTGAATCGGCTAAGAAGAATGCATCAATCGCCTTCTCCAATCTAAAAACAGAGATGGGCAAATCTTTTGAAACAATGAAAACTACCGCCTCATCAGTTTTTGGAAAAATTGGCGATTGGGCCTCTGGACTCGGCAGTAAAATTGGTAAAGGCTTGAGTGGGGGAGTCGAGGCCGTCAAAAAAGGTGCGGGTAAAATCTTTAATGGTATGACCAGCGTGATTGGAAAAGGCGTGAACGGAGTAATTGGTGGAATTAACTGGGTATTGGACAAAGTAGGCGCCGGCGGATCGAAACTTGCTAAGTGGGAAATTCCAACATATGCAAGAGGTACAAATTACCATCCGGGTGGATTGGCTTTAGTCAATGACGGACTAGGTGGTAATTACCAGGAAGCTTATCATACCCCTGACGGGCATACAGGCATTTTCCCTTCTCAACGAAATTTAATGGTGAATTTGCCAAAAGGAACTTCAGTTTTGAGCGGTCCTAAAACAGCTGATATGTTTGGTGCTCCTGCTTATGCCGGTGGTATAGGAAACTGGTTCAAAGAAAAATGGGACGGGGTCAAAGAAATAGCTTCTGATATTTGGTCGTATGCCTCCAATCCTGGGAAACTATTGAACGCGGCTATCTCCAAATTTACGAATCTATCAGGTGCAATTGAACCTGCTTTGTCTATGGCGCAAGGCACGGTTGGAAAACTGGCAGACGGTGCCCTTGGGTGGGTCAAATCAAAATTTGATGCTGGATTTAAAAAACATCAAGAAGAAGAGGCCGCCAAAGCTGCAGCCGGTTCGTCATTTGGAGCGGGAGCCTTTGCTCCTCACTTTTCACAACCACCATACTCGTTTACTTCTGGTTTTGGAAATCGAGGTTACTTGTTTGGAAAAACGATGCATTACGGTCTCGACTACGCTGCGCCAACTGGGACACAAATTCCCGCGCAATATCCTGGCCGTGTGTCCTACGCGAGAAGCTCTGGAACGGGGCTTGGTAATCTGGTGGCTGTAGAAGTGGCAAATGGTGTTCGGACTCTTTATGGACATATGCATAGCATTGCTGTTTCCGCAGGACAAAACGTTCAACGAGGATCTCTGCTAGGGCTCGTCGGGAACACAGGCAACTCGACTGGTCCGCACGTCCATTATGAACTACGGACAGGCGGTTCTGGTCCATTCGGTGGCACCGCTCACGATCCTTTAACATATGGGCAAACTGTACCTCAAAGCAGTGGCTCCTCGCTAGGCGGCGGTGGTGATATTGTCGATCGAGCGATGGCATGGAAAGGTGCAATCTCCAATCCTGCGTATGTCTCGTTTTACACTAATGAAAACAATGCAATGGAAGGCGGCCCGCTTAATGCGTTAGGTAGTTATCTGAAGATGGGGGATATTGCGGTAGATCCAAGATATCACCAGTTAGGAAGCTATCTAACATTAAACGGCCAGCGATTCCATGCGGTAGATGTCGGCGGTGCTATTAAAGGCCGAAATCGAATTGACGTGTTTGTCGGCAACTCTCAAGCTCGAGCACAGGCGTTGGGTCGTCGAACTTGGCAAATGGGGTATGAGAATGGTGGCCTCGTGACACAAGACGGGCTCTACCGAATGGGTGAAGGCAATAAGAAAGAAATGGTCATTCCTCTTGAGAAACCACAAAGGGCGGCTGAATTAATCCAACAAGCCATTGAGTATCTTGGCTTGGATATGTTTGGTTCGGCTTTGACCTTGCCGGAAATTTTCCAAGAGCCAAGCTTTGCACCATCGAATAGTACCTTCAGCAATAACGACCAAATGAACTACCAAGGCGGCGGGATGCAAGACTTCACATCAGCGATGGTAACCACGTTGATGAATGCTATCTCTGCTATGGGAGCAACACCAACGCAAGCGCCAAATGGCGATATCATCATCAATATTGGTGGCAAAGAATTTGGTCGAATTGCTGTTAAAGAAATCAACAAATACCATGAACAGATCGGTACAGTGGAACTTAATCTATAGGAGGAGTTATATGGAATTTCTAATTGCTGGCAGCAAAGTAAAAATACCAAAAGAAATGGTTGTTGGCATCCAAACCTTGGACAGCAGTTCCACCGGTAGAAATGCAAACGGAGATATGGTCAGAGACGTTCTTGGTAAAAAGACAAAACTTGATATTGTATGGGGACCTCTAAATACATCGGAGGTCTCTTTGATTTTACGTTTGATTGATCCTTCCTTTTTTACTGTGCGCTACATGGATCCGCAAGAAGGGAAATTAATCACCAAAACTTTTTACTGTGGAGATAGATCAATTCCTGTATACTCCTGGCATCCAAAATTTGAAGCGAGTATGTGGAATGGATTGACTGTCTCATTTATTGAACGCTAAGAGGTAGGTGAAAAAATGCTAACTGTATCAAAAGAATTTCACGATTCTTTTAAGGGGTTGAACCGCGAAGTATATGCACGAATCCAAATTAAAGACAAGATTTTTGAAAACAACCAAATTAAGAGCATTGAGTATTCTACTGGTGTTCTGGGTGGGGAGAACTTTCAAATTGGGTCAACTCAATCCGCTACAGCGAAAATTGTTATTCCGGAAATAGTTGAAGATCTACAAGAACTTGATGAGGTCAAGATTGAAATTGGGATTAAAATACCCGGAAGTGGTCTACCAACTAACATCAATGATGTTTCTCCGGTTGGAAAAGCACGAGTAAATCGCGCGCGTCTAATCAGCTATGTTCCTGATCGTTTCGAATTTGTTCCGCTGGGTACATTTTATATTAGTGAAAAAGTAGATCCGGACCGAAATGAGAATCTTACTACAATCGAGGTAAGAGATGCTTTTGTCTTCCTTGAAGGTATGTATGAATCAAAATTGTCTTATCCTACAAAAATTGCTGAAGTTGCTTTAGAGATAGCAAATATGACAGGATCAGTTATTGATCCTGTCTCCTTTTCTCATTTGAGCAATTATATAGTTGAAGAGCCAATAGGTTACACTTACCGGCAGGCGATTGGTTTGATTGCCCAATTTGAGGCGGGGTTTGCGTGTTTTGATCGCTTGGGCAGAATTGCTATTCGGACGCTCGCTGACCCGCTATTTACAATTGAGCCTGGTGAGTACTATCAGAAAGGTCTTGTCAAAAATGAGCTAGCGTACCAATTGAAAGGATTATCTTGTAAAGTTGTCCAGACAAACAATGAGTCAGAAAATGAGACCGTTGTGCTGCATGTGGGGTCAACCGAAGGGGCCCAGATTTCTATCGAAAACAATCTTATGTCCGAAATGTTATTGTCGGATGTTTTTCAAAAAGTGGAAGGATTGAACTTTCCACCAATCAGTTTGAAATGGCGGGGAAATCCAGCGCTTGAGCCTGGTGACTGGGTTACAATGTTTGACAGAGCAGGAAAGCCCTTCAAAACTCCTGTATTAAACTATTCACTAACTTTTGATGGCGGACTTGTCGCGACAATCGGCTCAGATACCAAATCCTATGCTGGAAGTGTCTCAACTTTCCGGGGACCGCTCCAGCAGAAATTAGACGAGATAGATTATAGAATTGATGCGGCAGGAAAAAACAATGTCTATTCTGGAAATGAAGAGCCGAAATATCCGAAAGAGGGCGACATATGGTTCAAAAAAAATGGGCCAGACGATGAAATCTGGGTTTATCAACAAGTAGCACTTGGGGTATTTGAATGGGTGCTAAAGACGTCAACGGCGATGGATCAAGATATCAAAGACAAAATCGACAACGCTACCCCTTCTGATGAAATCATCAAAACTATCAATTTGAGTGATGAGATGGATGGCAATGAATGGCTGAAAATTACCGGTGCAAAGATTTGGCTAACAGATGAAACAAAAATTGATAACGCGATTATTACAGCGGCAATGATTGCTTCAATTGATGCGGGGACGATCAATACGGGTACCCTCAACGCTGCAAACGTGAATATCATTAATTTGAATGCGGATAGCATTTCATCTGGAACAATCAAAGGAATCCGCATAGTAGGGTCAACAATTTCATCAGTAGGTACGAGCTATGAAATGAAATTACAAAATGGAAGTATCGAATGGAATCGAACATCTGATGGCTCTTTTGGTGCCTCTTTATTTGCTAATGCACAAAATGATTTTGCCAGTGGTTCAATTTATTTGAAACTTGGAAGCACATCAACGGGGTTTGATGTCTACTTCGAAGATATTGGGCAACTCGAACGAGTTTTTTCGGTTGGTATAACTGGACTTCCAAGTAATGGTTACCGAAAGCCAAAACTTAGCGCAAAAACTTCCGAAATTTATTTCTCAGATATACTTACTCCTTGGAACCCAGATTCGTCTAAATACTATTCATTTTCGCTAACTAACGCTAGTTTTAATCTAGCCATCAATGGTGGAGAGGGTATACGATCTATCGGGATCACAGCAAGCCAAATAGTTCTTTCTAATGCTTCCAGTTCAATTCTTACATTGAGCAAAACAGGAATGAATTATTCAGGTACTAAGACAACTTTTCAAGCAAATGTTAATGTAGACAAGGATCTTCGAGTATACGGAACTAAAAACGCGTCTCATGTTACGAGAGATGGTGTACGACTGACTCCAGCATATGAGACCGCTGAAAGCTTCCTTGGTGACATTGGAAGAGGAATAACTGATTCACAGTGCCAAGTCTGGGTACCAATCGAATTACTTTTTTCCGATGTGGTAAATCTCGATATTCCTTATGAAGTATTCTTGCAGGCGTACGATAATGCGAGAGTCTGGGTATCTGATTTTAGATCAGATGCTTTTTTAGTTTGTTCGACTAAACCTTTTGTAAGGTTCGTGTGGGAGATAAAGGCGAAACGGCTCGGTTATGAAAATGAGCGGTTAGTTTTGACCGATGATACAAACAAATCAATCAATCGAATTTGGGGTGAGACTCATGAATAATTCAGGATATGAAATTCAATCAGAGGACGTAATTTCCCAGTTGCTTAGCAGATTATCTGCTCTTGAACTTGAAAATGCGTCGCTTCGAGTGGCAATCAAGCAATTGAATAAGGAAAAATCTACTGACGATGACGAGGAGGTGTCAGTGTAATGGCTTATGAAAAGCAAAATTGGGTGCCTTATGATGACAATCTAAGTGAAGAAGAAAATATTAACGTCGGAGCAGTTGTGACAGCGGAACGGATGAACCATCTTGAGTCTGGACTACAGCAACATACTACTGACGAAGAGAATCCCCACAAGGTTACAAAAGCTCAGGTTGGTTTATCCAACGTGACGGACGTTGAACAAGCTTCGAAGGTAGACTTTGAGGCTCATGCGACAAATAAACTGAATCCCCATGGAGTGACTGCTTCTCAGGTTGGTCTAGGTAACGTTGAGAATGTCCGTCAGGCAGCAAAAACGGACTTTGATGCCCACGTTGAAAATAATTCAAATCCACATGGTGTAACGGCAAAACAAGTCGGATTAGAAAATGTGATGAATTACGGCATCGCAACCGACGCTGATGCTGTGGCTGGTTTAGCCAATACTAGCTATATGACGCCTCAAAAAACAGCATTAGCCGTTGAAAAGCAAGTGTTTAAAGGAGCAGACGGGGGAGTGAATTACATCGCTCATCGCGGATCGAATGCAGATTATCCGGAAAACACAGTCCTGGCATTTGAAGCAGTCACTCGTCATTGGGGGATTGAGACGGATATCCAAGTGACTAGCGATGGTACTTGGATCTGCATGCATGACAGCACGGTGGATCGCACCACTGATGGCACAGGAACTGTGGCAAGTAAAACACTAGCACAGATTAAGGCTCTAAAAATTGATACTGGTACTAATCTTGCTGCCTTGACGGATGCACAAAAGCGAGTGCCAACTTTCGATGAGTTTTTAGCTGTATGCAAGAAAAATAAACGAGTACCAATCATCGAGATTAAAGCTGGTGACTACAGTGCCGCAAACTATGATTCCATCATCACCAGTTTGACAAAATACAATCTCACACAAGTAGCAATCTTCATCAGCTTTGATCGCCAAGCACTGGTGGAAATCAAAAAGCGGCTCCCAGCAGTTCCAGTTCAATATCTAGTCAACTCCATTACCGATCAAGTCATCGCCGATACTAAAACGTTAGGGACAAATGCCAGTATCAGCGTTAAGTACAACGATTCAACCGTAACGGCAACAAATGTCATTAAGATTCACAACGCTGGACTGTCTGCTGCGTGTTGGACAGTGCCAGATACCAAATTTGACGAGATGGTTGCAATGGGATTTGATTACATTACCACTGACTCAAGGAGTGGCAATCTAAAACACGCAGTATTGACTTTAAAAAACGCTTTCATATTACAAAATGAGTCGGATGTTGCGAGCGTGGAAGAAACGTCAACAGGCAATCTGTTGTTGCACTTTAAGATTACTGGTGGAGCGAACACCCGAGGCACTGTTATTGCTTCGTTGCCGTCGTGGGCGGTACCGCTACAATCAAAATGGTGCAGATGCGGCATCAGACTTAGTGGGACAACCAGCAGCGCAAGTTTTGATATCCAAGGTTATGATGTGACTAGTGGAGTTGGGGATATTATTGTATCTTACGGATGGGATAATCGGACAACGTGGGCTACCGCAGACGTAGCCTATGGTTTGCATTAATAGGAGGCGCAAATGCTAAGGAACAGCCGGCTTTTAGTCGGTTGTTTTTATTTTAGTGAGAAGAAGGAATGTAAATGAGCGAAACAATAATCATCGCTGTTATCAGTCTTGTTGGTACCCTCGGTGGGACGTTTGGTGGAATCATGACTGCCAATCGGCTCACTGTTTTTAGGATTGAGCAGTTGGAGCGCAAAGTTGAAAAGCATAACAATCTCGTTGAGCGCATGTATAACGTGGAAGGACGGATGCGTGAGGCAGAACATGACATTGTGGACATGAAGAAAGGTGGAAAATAACATGGATCAAATTCTAGAATACGTAGTGGGGGACGGACTCGTAATGATTCCGGCCCTTTTTGTTATTGGAATGATCATTAAAGGAACGGCCTACATCCGAAATGAGTTGATCCCAGTGATCTTGCTTGGCATTAGTTTGGCGCTTACTCCATTGCTGTTAGGTGGATACGATGCCGCCAACATCGTACAAGCAATCTTAGTGACAGGTGCTGCAGTGCTAGTAGATCAGACAGCTAAGCAAATCGGGTATATCAAAAATGAGGAGGAAACAAAATGAGTAGCAAAAATGGTGTGCCTTTCCGACAAAATCTTGTCGGATCATGGAATTATGGTGCGAAATGTCCTTACAGCATGGATGCCGATTCTGTCACAATCCACGAGACTGATAACAATGCACCTGCAGATAACGAAATCCGCTACATGATTGGCAATACAGCGCAAGTGTCTTATCACGTAGCCATCGATGAAAAAGAGGCGGTACAAGGTATTCCGTTTGATCGTAATTCATGGAATGCGGGAGATGGTGGTAGCGGTCATGGTAACCGTAAATCAATCAGCTTTGAAATCTGTCGAAACTATGATCCAACTCGGGGCACAACAAATATCAGCGGCACGCAGTTGGAACAATACAAAAAAGCCAAGGCAAATGCAATTAAGGTTATCGCTCAAGTGATGTTGGAGCAAGGCATTCCTGCTAATGTCAATACTGTAAAATCACATTACGACCGGTCTGGTAAAAACTGTCCTTCAAAAATGCGAAATGATGGTGATTGGACTGACTTTCGTGATGCTGTAATCGCCGAGTATAATCGCTTGAAAAATGGCAGCTCTGGTGGCGGTTCTACTGATGGTAGTGCATCTGCAGCGATCAAAGTCGGTGAAAACGTAAAAGTGGTTGGTAATCTGTTTGCAGACGCAGATGGTAAAGGAGCATCCAGCAAGAGCCGTGGGAAGTCTGCCAAAATTGACAAGCTTGCAACCGGGAAGAAGAAGCCTTACCACTTAACTGGTCTTGGCTGGGCTGCTGCAAGTGACTTATCTAGTCCCAACGCCAAGACTGTAACCATTGACAGCTTGAACGTATACACCAGTCAATCTCTTTCTAGCGCAATTGTAAAAACAGCGAATGGCTACCGAATCCTAAAAAAAGGAACGAAGGTCAAGGTGACTGGCACACTGAAAGGTCAGTCCGTCCACGGATCCACCAGCTGGTCGGAAGTTGACGGTTGGGGTTGGGTGCCAAGCGTATATCTTATGTAGTCCATGAAATAATATATTACTTGCAAAAAATTGATTTCTTGTTTAGATTATGTATGACAACGTATATCAAATAGGAAAGCAGCCGGTTTCAAGAAACTTGGGGAAGATTCTTGGAGAGAGGACCGGCTGCTTTTCGTGTACATAGAGCCAATAAATCAATGAAGGCTCACAGGTAGAGTAACACTGAAAAAACGAGAACGCAATTCATTTCGAGAAAAGTTTCAGAGCAACAATGATGACAATAATCATTCCCAAAAACAATAACGAGTACAATAGTATGGTCAAAATAGTATCCAGTATTTTTCGCATTAGTATCACCTCGGCATCATTATAACACATGAATATTTAGCTAAATTGACTGAAACGAGATGAAAATAGCCCCTAGTCAATCCGCTGGAATTGACAAGGGACAAGTGTGGCCGGGTTTAGATGTTGGTTAGGACAGCATTCTAGGAAAGGGAGAAAGACCACAGTTAAATTATACCATTGATTGATGAAAAAAGTTTTATTCAGTAAAAGCGGAGAGTAACGTTCATGAAATAAACCCCCGTAAAATGAATCGTGAGGATCTATTTTTTAGGGGGCTTTTTGGGGGCAAAAAGTGAAAAATGAGTGACATATCTCAGACAAATCTTACTCGAATAAAATCCCTTTGAAATAGTGATTTGACGCGGTTTGAACCCCATTGGAATACCTGTGAATCGTTAGACTTAACCCTCGCGCATTGCACGGTAAAGCAGCTCGTATCAAAGAAATCAGAAGATAAACACGGAAAACTTCCTTGGAAATCTGAAATCTGTGAAAAGTCCTTGTATATCAAGGGCTTTTTCTTTTTTCTCTATCACAGTTTTAAGCCAATTTTGGCTGTTTTGGGTCATTTTTTCCTCAAATTCCTCTGAATTGTCCTAGATTGTCCGACTTTGACTATCACTGTCGTCAAAATAGGGAAAAATTTAGTAGTCAGTCTGATGACAAATGTAATACGGAAAAAACCAAAACATTTACCGAATTTAGCAACTTTTGAATCCGAGTTACTAAAAAGGTCGACTTTTTTTAAAAAAACCAAAACATATACTTCTCTACTAAAAAGTTGATGTGATAGACTTCTATCTAAATAAATTCTAGGAGTTTTTATTGTGAAACAAGATGATGGTCGTATTGTTTGGAAAAACATAAGTGACTTAAAACTTATTTTAGTAATTAATGAATTCATTGAAAAACACGGAATTAAATCTAGTCGTCAATATCAGAAAAAACTATCAGAGAATCCAAATACTGCTCCAAGCATGTGGTTTATCAATCAAAAATATGGATCATGGGAAAAATTATTAGCTAGTATTGGCATTGAAAATACTGAATATGGAAAATGGGCTAAAACACCAGAAAAAGATTTATTGAAAATAGTAGAGACTTTTATTAAAGTTGAGAAGATAACTTCTCAACGGATGTATGAAAAAAAATCAGTAGGGAAAGACGTTCCTTCGTTAAGTACATTGAAAAAGAGATTTGGAGATGTAAGGCATCTGTTTAGAAAGAATACAGAGGAATCTTTACTTACCCATTTTGAGTTGTTGTTAGAATTAAGAAACGAACTAATTCGGTTAAGGTTACAAGATGATTTATCAATGACGAAGTTCCGAAAACTTTCAGGATCCTCGAATTTACCGTCAGTTGATACAATTATGAAAAGGACAAATAAAAATTGGGAAGAGTTGATGACAGAAATAGGGTTTGATTATCGAAGAATCAAAATCTATAAGCAGAGAAACAACTTATCTAAAAAGAAGAAAACTGAATAGTAATACTCTGGGCTAGACATTCAAAATTAAAAATTTGGATGTCTTTTTTTATTACCCAAAAATGAAAGGAGACTCATTCTATGAAAAGAACTAGATTTAGAAATTGGCGCTTGTTTGCTATTCTAGGAGTACTGTGTCAAACAATCGGGGGTTCAATAGTACCAACGAATGCTTTTGCGAGCGAATTTGACTATCCGCAAGAAGTGACAATCACCTATGACATGAATAAGCTTTATGAAGTAAACGGAAAATTTAGTGATGGAAGTATACTTTCAGAAGTAACAACAACATTATATGCAGAATATGATGGTAAAAAGCAAACAGTATTTTGTATTGAACCAGGAGTTAAAATTCCTACAGAGGTTACACCTGGTTATGAGAAAAATCCCTTACCATCTATGCCAGAAAAAGCAAAATTGGTTTCCGTTCTTTGGAAATATGCAGGTACTGATATGGATACCAATATAGTTGCACAAAAAATGATTTGGGAAGAAGTTAATGGTTATACTCTAAATTCAATCAAAAGACCGGATGGTAGTTCGATAAACATTGCTGAGATTGAGTCCAAAATCAATCGAGTAATTGAAGAGTATCAAAAAAAACCAAGTTTCCATAATTCTACGTTGAAAACGGTGTTAGGCCAATCGACTACTGTGACTGATACGGAAGGAGTGAACTTGTTTGAATTTGATGAAGTAATCCAAAATACGGCAAATGTTGATTATCATGTTAATGGCAATCGACTGGTGATTACACCAAATGTAAATTCAAAACAAGGAGTGCTGACACTAAAAAAAACCGCAGATAATGGAACACCTGTCACTTATAAAAAATTTGGGAGTCAAACTGTAATGGCAGGGGCAATTGATAAGCCCAACACTTATACTATTAAAATTGATGTTGAAACAAAGGGTTCACTGAAAATTAAAAAGGTTGACAAGGAATCTGGTAATGTTGTTCCAGGGACAGTATTCCATTTAGATTTTGGGAAAGTTCTTCCCGAAAAAGATGTTACTACCGATAAAGATGGGCTTGCTGACATTGATGGGATTCCACATGATACAAAAGTAACGATTACTGAAAAATCAGTCCCAGCACCTTATACGATTGATACTACACCAATGACCGCAACGATAAAGGCTGGCGAAACCATTTCAGTGACTTCTAAAAATACGCGTGAAAAAGGTCAAATTATTTTGGATAAGACTGGGGTAGAAACGGGAGATAATCTTTGGAGTGAGAATTATTCCCTAGCGGGCAATACCTTTGCCATTCGTAAAGGTAGCCCGACTGGTGAAATCGTTCAAGAAATTACTACCGATGAAAAAGGGCATGCGGAAACACCAAAAGATATTTCTGACGCATTGGAATTGGGCACGTATTATGTGACAGAAACAAAGGCTAGTAATGGTTTTGTGAACACCTTTAAACCAGTAAAAGTTGAATTGAAATATGCCAACCAAACTGTAGCACTTGTTACCAGTCATGTCGAAGGTAAAAACCAAGAAATTACTGGCGAAACGACTTTGACGAAGGAAGATAAAGATACTGGGGATAAGACTCAAGGAAAAGCAGAATTTACAGGTGCAGAATACACTTTGTTTACTGAAAAAGATGGTCAAGCCGTCAAATGGGCGGATGCGTTTAAACCAAAGTTAGTAACAGGAACGAAAGCTTCTGAGGAAAGAGTCACTCTAACGCTAGATGAAAACAATCAAGTGGCGGTTAAGCATTTGGCCCTCAATGAGTATTATTGGCAAGAAACGAAAGCACCCGAAGGCTATACTTTGGATGAAACAAAATATCCTGTCTCAATAAAAAAAGTTGATGACAACGAGGGAAATGCGGTGATTACGTGCGATGTCACAGCGAAGGAACAAGTAATCCGCTTTGGGTTTGATTTCTTCAAGTTTGCTGGATCTGCTGCTGGAACTGCCGGAACCGGGTTTAATGATTTGACTTTCAAATTAATACCGTTGGAAGGAACCAATGAAATTACCGGCGCTGAAGATGAGGCAACGACAGGTTACAATGAACAATTGGGATTTGATGGATACGGCAAGTTTGAAAACATTCCTTATGGTGACTATTTATTGGAAGAGGTTAAGGCGCCAGAAGGATTTCAGAAGATTCAGCCTTTAGAAATTTGTTCTAATTTCAAGGAAAATAAAGAAAACTATGACAAAAGCGAGTATATCTTTACCATTACGGAACAAGGTCAAAAACATCCGATTAAGACTGTAACGGTTCCTTATGAGGAATTAACCAATAATGATTTTTCTGTTAGCTTGAATCGGTTGATGCTCTATGATTTGCCTGAGGAAGAAGATAGTTTGACTTCCCTCGCAACTTGGAAAGATGGCAACAAAGAATTAGCTAATTTAGATTCTACTGAGTTAATTGATAAATTGAGCTACAACCTGCATGAAATTAGAAAAGATTGGTATGTGGTGTCTCAGGCGATTGACGTTCAGGCAACGAAAGAAGCACAAGAAAAAGATGAAAAGGCGAAACCAGTTGTGATTGCTGAAACAACTGCTGCGTTATCCAATAAAGAAAAAGCTGGCACTTGGGAGATACTTCATAAACTGACGGCTGAACAAGTTTTGGACAAAACAATCGTCTTATTCAATTATGTATATGAAGACAAAAAGTCCTATGATGCCGGCGATGAACCAGTTGCCGAAGATGCCAGCTTGAATAATCAAGCCCAAACGGTGAATTGTACGGTTGAACGTCATGTATCAATTCAAACCAAGGCTCACTTAGAGGATGGTTCACAAACCTTCACTCATGGGGATGTAGTGGATATGTTTGATGATGTTTCCATTACTCATGATGTACTAGACGGATCAAAAGAAGCTTTTGAAACAATCCTGTATGCTTTACTTCCAGATAGAACAAACAAAGAAATTTGGAAATCTGGCAAGATTGATTATGAAGTGAATGACAAAGAATTCACCAGAACTGTGCTTGCTGAAAAAGTAGATACCGGCAAGTATCCTGAAGGCACCAAGTTTACTTTTACGGAAATTAATTACGATAAAGATGGAACTATCAATGGCAAGCATAATGAAGACTTGTCAGAAAAATCGCAAACACTATCACCAATAGAGGTTCCAACAATTCCTAGTACACCAGAACAACCCAAAGCATCTACGATACCAGGAGATTCAACAGTGAAAGAATTCCCTAAAACTGGTGAAAAGAATTCCACCCTTTTATTGTTTATCGGCTTTACTTTGATTTTTGTAACGGCTGGTTACTACTTCTGGAATCGTCGAAATTAAGAATGATTGAATGAAAAAATTTAACTATATGAAGCAATGTGCGCGACCACCTCCAGATTATAGTGGTCGTGCTATTTTTGTATTCAAAACTAAAAATGAAAAGAGGAAAAATAATGGAATTAAAATTTGTCGTGCCAGATATGACAGAGACTTTTGGAAAAATAACTTATGGTGGGGAAGGAAGAATTCTCACAGAAGGGTATGGTCGAAACACTTCTGTAATTGGACGTAGTTACCATTTATATTCTAGTAAACAACGCGCCGATGATATTGAGGTAGTGGTAGCAGCAGAGGCCGGTGAAAAAGATTTTGACCAAGATCAACCGTTAAAAGCAGTCAATCCTCACTTAGTTGCCAATGGTTATGAAATCGAAAACCGAGGTTTTACGGATTATGTATTGTATGTCGATGATTTAGTGAAAGCATAGGGGGAAGAGAATATGAGATTAGCAGAAGGTATTGTCGTAGATTCAGAATTAACGTTTGGCAAGTTGCGTTTTTCAGCACTGCGTCGAGAAGTACGCAAGCAAAATGAAGATGGGACGGTTAGTAATGAGGTAAAAGAACGGACGTATAATTTGAAATCATCTGCTCAAGGTCGAATGATTCAAGTGAGCATTCCGTCGAATGTACCTTTACGAGAGTTTGGCTATGACACTGAGATCGAATTAGTAAACCCAGTCGTGGATACTGTTGCGAATTATGTTTTCCGTGAAGGAACGACAGTTAATTGGTTTATTAAAGCAGATGATTTGGTATTGAAACGTCAAATCAATCAAGGTAATTCTGATGTTAAAAATGAGGGAAAGAAATAGGTGAAGAAAATGGAAATCAATGTCGAACATATTTTAGACTGCTTGGATCAGTATGGAAAGGGGGAGTTGACGAGTGAACAAGTTAATGAAGCACTGACAGTAGATGAAAAGATGTTTCTCCTTATGCATCCGGAATTTTTTGAAACGGAAGAAAATGTGGATGAGTTGGACGTCCTAGATTGGTTAGACGAAGCTGGCTCTTTCTATATAGTGGTGGAAGTAGATGAACGTCTTTGTCGGGAAGCGGAATCAGTGATAGAAACACTGGGAATGGAAATGCCCACTGTGATTGAAGGATTTTTGCAACAACTCATCCAAACTAAACAGTTTCCCGCCAAGGTAAATAATTAAAGAAAATAGTGGAAAGCGGCCCAATTAAACTTCTTTGGGCCTTTTTTTGGAGGTGAAGAAAAAGTGTATTACAAAGGACACCGTATACGTGCAGGAGATCAAAATCTAATTTATCACTTTGTTCTTGGATGGCTGATAATCCTATTTTTAGGTTGGCTGAGTATCTTTTATCTCGATGAACTTCTGAGTCTTGATTTTACAAAGTTATCGTTACTAAGAATAGAAAGGTCTTGGTCCATCTGGGATTTGATTTTTATACTTGCAAGTATGGCACTATCAGGGAGTATGATATTACTTTATATTCATTTTTTTCCCAATCATTGGCGGAGCCTGTGGCATCGACAAAAGCTGGCGCGAATGATTTTAGAAAATCACTGGTATGAAGTGAAACAATCGCAGCAGGAAGGTTTTTTCAAAGACCTCAATAGCAATCGAACTAAAGAGACAATCAGTTACTTTCCCAAAATCTATTATCGAATGAAGGACGGTCTACTTTCAATTTTTGTTCAAATCTCGCTAGGCAAGTATCAGGATCAGCTCTTGAAGTTGGAAAAAAAGTTGGAAAGTGGATTGTACTGTGAGCTAGTAGAAAAGGAGTTGAAAGATTCTTATGTCGAATATACGTTGCTCTATGATATGATCGCCAATCGGATTGGAATTGAGGAAGTCGTAGCAGAAAACGGCAGTTTGCGATTGATGAAAAACCAAGTATGGGCGTATGATTCATTACCCCATATGTTAATAGCTGGCGGTACGGGCGGTGGGAAAACCTATTTTTTATTAACGATTATTCAAGCTCTACTAAAATCTGATGCGGAATTGTTTGTCCTCGATCCGAAAAATGCAGATTTGGCGGATTTAACTACCGTAATGCCCCACGTTTATTATCAGAAGGAGGAGATTTCTACTTGCGTGGCGAATTTTTATGAACGTATGATGGCTCGTAGTACGGCGATGAAAGAAATGCCAAACTACAAAACAGGAGAGAATTATGCGTATCTAGGACTTGCGCCAAATTTCTTGATTTTTGATGAATATGTGGCTTATATGGAAATGTTAACGACAAAAGAGAGTGCCGTGATTTTAAATAAACTCAAGCAAATTGTCATGTTAGGCCGACAATCAGGTTTCTTTTTAGTTCTTGCTTGTCAAAGACCTGATGCAAAATATCTGGGAGACGGGATTCGTGATCAGTTCAATTTTCGTGTCGCTTTGGGTCGAATGAGTGATCTTGGATATTCCATGATGTTTGGTGAAGTTGATAAAAATTTCTTTATGAAGCGAATCAAAGGTCGTGGCTATGTCGATACAGGAGGTAGCGTGATCAGTGAGTTTTACACGCCATTGGTTCCAAAGGAATATGATTTTTTAAGTTCTATTCACAAATTAGTAAAAATAGATAGGAGTAATTGAATAACTTTCAAAGACTGACTTTATACTGAAAATGACGTATAATACTTGTAATGGATGGAGAGAAAGGGGAGGAAAAAAGTGGAAATGAATGATTCTTATTTAGAATACGCAAAAGCAAATAAGGATAAGTTTATTTCTTGTATTATCGAAGGAAAGTCCCCTGAAGCTGGTCGAGATGCGGTCTTTATGGCTGGAAGTCCTGGTGCTGGAAAATCAGAAGTTGCGATTGGCTTGGCTGAAAATTATGATAATCATGTGATTATTGATGCCGATTTTTTTCGTACACAATTTCCTGATTACAATGGGAAAAATTCTAGCCTTTTCCAAAAAGCATCTTCGTGGTTAGTTGAACAGTCCCTCAAATATGTTTTGGAGTATGGCTATTCATTTATATTAGATGCTACATTTGCTATATTGAGTGCTGAAAAAAATATTTCTCGAGCATTGAAAAATCATTTTCGAGTAACAATTTTCTATGTTTATCAAGATCCGAAGACTGCATGGCATTTTACTCAAAAGCGCGAAATTGCGGAAGGTCGCCATGTTCCGAAAAAAGCGTTCATTAATGCTTTTTTTAAATCAAGAGAAAATATTGAAAAAGTAAAGAGCAAACATCCAGATGTATTGCTTCATATCATTATCAAAGATTATATGAATAATATTTCTGAAGTTCATTATGCCGCAGATAATCTTGAGTTATTTTTGCCATTACAGTATAGTGAGGAAGATTTGGAGGTTCAATTACATGACTGAGAAAGAACAAGTAACGAATATTGTAAAAAAATATAATAAGAGCATTGCTGATTTATCAGAAAAGGCTACTGCGAAAGAATTTAAAATGGTAATTAAGTATATTGCCGATCAAGCCAATGAAAAACAAAGAAAATTGGTTGGATTAGATAAGAAATAGAAAGGTAAAACAGTTATTTATGAGCCAAGAACGAAAATGTTCTTGGCTTTTTTCTTTGCAAAGAAATGGGTGAGTTATGACTTTTTTAGATTTATTTGCCGGTATTGGTGGTTTTCGTCTTGGCATGGAACAAGCTGGACATCACTGTATCGACTTTTGTGAAATTGATGAATTTGCTAGACGTAGCTATAAGGCAATCCATAATACGAAAGAGGAGGTGGAAATGTATGACATCACAAGTGTACCAGACGAGCTTGTTCAATCCCTCGGACCAGTTGACATCCTTTGCGGTGGCTTTCCGTGCCAAGCTTTTTCAATTGCGGGAAATCGGAAAGGATTTTCCGATACTCGAGGTACTCTATTCTTTGAAATCGCTCGGTTCGCCGCTCTTCTACAACCTAAGCTTTTATTCCTTGAGAACGTCCGATGATTGCTTAATCACGAAGGAGGGGCTACGTTCGAAACGATCCTCCGAACGTTGGATGGATTGGGGTATGATGTGGAATGGCAGGTGCTTAACTCAAAGGCCTACGTTCCCCAAAGCCGTGAGCGAGTATTTCTTATCGGACATTCTCGAGACGCATGTACCGAACAAGTATTTCCTATCCTTGGATCGTCTGCAGCATCTGATCAAAAAATCAGAAACTTGCTGAATATTAATCCCTCCAATCGCGGGATGGGTGGGCAAGTCTATGGTTCAGACGGTATTTCGCCAACACTAACAGGTGATGAGAGTATAAAAATTGCTCAGCCAGTAAAGGAGGGCATATTGGTGGCGGGTATGTTGCCTGGAAATTATGAACAAGATAAACGAGTTTATGATATCACTGGAACAGCGCCAACCTTGTCCACGAAACAAGGTGGCACAAAAATCATGGTTCGCAAAAATGAAACAGAATATCAAGAAGTCAAGCCAGGGGATAGTGTGAACCTGGCTTTTCCTCGTTCTAAAAGTCGCCGTGGTCGTCTTGGAAAACAGAGTGTTCATACTTTACTGACAGGAGACCAACAAGCAGTTCTCACAGAAGAATATCAGATACGTAAATTGACACCGCGAGAGTGCTGGCGGCTACAAGGATTTCCTGACTGGGCTTTTGAAAGAGCAGCAAAAGTGAATTCAGATAGTCAGTTGTATAAACAGGCTGGAAATTCTGTAACAGTTCCGGTCGTTTTTGATATTGCCAGAAGATTAAAGGAGGCGGAGGTCCATGATTTATGATGAATTAATTGGGGAAGTTTATTGGGTGATTGGAAAGATTCAGTCAGACCCAGAATTGGAAGAGCAATTACGTTGGCTAAACTTTGAAATTCGCAAGAATGGGGTGAAAGTCGCTAGTGATCCTTATTTGATGGACGAGGAGAGTGATCCTCGAATTGAAATAAATCAAGTAATCGCAGAATTTGAACGGATTGCGGACCAAGCGAAAGAACCGGATATTCGTCAATACTTGTTAGAAATGAAAGCAGAGCTTGAGGCAGATGGCATTACGGATGAATGACAACTAAGTAACCAAACTGATAGGCACTGACCGCGGGGGATTTGCGAAGCAGAAATCCTCTGCGGTGCTGTGCCTGTTCATGGACGGCGTTAGCCGGCCATGATGTTTCACCCCCCGTATCTAACAGGGGGGTACAAAAACACAAAAAACAAGCAAGCAGCGATTAAGAATTGTTGTTATAGCAAGAATAATTAGCTGTTTGACCCGATGTTAACTCATTTGAAAAATTTAACATACTCATTTGGAGGTGAGAACTTGGCACAACGAAACTTAGATTATCGTTTATTAAAAGAGCGACGCACTCAATATGGTGTTTCTCAAAATAAATTGGCTACTGCTTGTGGATTGAGTCGTCCCTATTTGAATCAAATGGAAAATGGTGGCGTGACGGCATCTGCGAAGACAATGAGAAAAGTATTCGACCAATTGGAAAGTTTCAATCCTGATTTGCCTTTGACGTTACTATTTGATTACGTGAGAATTCGGTTTCCCACAACGAATGCCCGAAAGATTGTGCAAGAGATTTTGCATTTGAAATTTGACTATATGCTTCATGAAGACTATGCCTTTTATTCTTACCAAGAACAATACATCATGGGTGATATTGTGGTGATGCTTTCTCATGAGGAAGAGAAAGGAGTTCTTTTGGAATTGAGGGGGCGAGGGTGTCGACAATTTGAAACCTTTTTGCTCGCTCAAAAACGTAGCTGGTATGACTTCTTCGATGATTGTCTAAAAGCAAGGGGCGTGATGAAACGCTTGGATTTAGCAATCAATGATCGGGTTGGATTATTGAATATTCCTGAATTAACGAGAAAATGTCAGAAGGAAGAATGTATTTCTTTGTTTCGTACCTTTAAGAGTTACCATTCGGGTGAACTTTTAAAATCAGATGAAAAAGATGGGATGGGAAATACATTGTATATCGGAAGCCTCAAGAGTGAGGTTTATTTTTGTTTGTATGAAAAAGACTATGAGCAATATATCAAATTGGGGATTCCATTAGACCAGACTGAAACGAAGAATCGCTTTGAAATTCGGTTGAAAAATGACCGTGCCTATCATGCGATACAAGACTTGTTAAAAGGTCGAAGTATTGAAAGTACCGCTTTTTCCATTATTAATCGTTATTTACGATTTGCGGATAAAGTGGAAGGAAAAAGGCGAACTAACTGGCCCTTGAATGAACGATGGGGTCGTTTTGTCGGGCGGAATCGTAAAGAAATCCAACTGACTTCTGAACCGAAGCCGTATACCATTGAAAGAACGTTAAACTGGCTGGGGCGACAAGTAGCACCTACTTGGAAGATGGCTAAGGAGTTAGATCGATTAAATCAGACGACTTATATTCTTGATATGGTACAGAATGCTCAGTTATCGGATCGGCATAAAAAGATTTTGGAGCAACAAAGTATGGCGATTGAAAACTTAATTATATGAAAAGAGGAATCAGTATGGGAATTGCAAAAGATATTTTATTGGTAATCGGTGGCAGCATGATTGGTGTCACTGTGATGTGTTTGATGAATGTAAGCGCAGCTGCAGACCGAGTAATGGAAAAGAAAGGAAAGTGATGAAATGAATTTTGGACAAAATTTATATCAATGGTTTTTAACCAATGCTCAATCCTTAGTTTTATTGGCGATTGTGGTCATTGGTTTATTTTTAGGCTTCAAACGTGAGTTTTCCAAACTGATTGGCTTCTTGGTAATTGCCTTAATTGCGGTAGGATTGGTCTTTAATGCAGCGGGTGTGAAAGATGTTCTACTCAATTTGTTTAACCGTATTGTTGGGGCATAAGGAGGGAACAAACTATGGAGAAGATGCGAATTTATATTGCGAACCTCGGAAAATATAATGAAGGAGAGCTGGTGGGGGCGTGGTTTACCCCACCTGTTGATTTTGATGAAGTCAAAGAACGTATTGGACTAAACGATGAATACGAGGAGTATGCGATTCATGATTATGAACTTCCATTTGAGATTGATGAGTACACACCGATTGAAGAGATTAATCGGTTGTGTGGACTAGCAGAAGAGCTAGACGGAACCCCAATCGGAGAAGTCGCTTCAGAAATTCAACATTCCTTCTTCAATTCTTTTGAGGAAATGATGGAACATGTGGATGATATTATTTGTTATCCGGATTGTAATGATATGAGTGATGTGGCGTATTATTTGATTGAAGAAACTGGTGCTTTAGGTGAGGTACCGACTAACCTTCAAAATTATATTGATTATGAAGCATATGGGCGAGATTTAGAACTAGAAGGAAACTATTTAGTTACTAATCGAGGAGTTTTTGAATATAATGGATAATTTTATAGTACATTGCTACTAGTTAATAAGATGTGCAATGGTTAATTGCTAGAGTTGTGTCCTATTTTCAATGTACCTGCTATAGTAAGACTTCTCTGCAAGATGCTATAATAAGAATAGCATTTTTAGGGAGGTTTAAAAATGGATATTGATGATGCGTATTCGTATTATGAAGCAGATGTTTCTGGAGCCAGGTCAAAAAATCGATTTTCTTATGAAATCTACTGGGGAATTGACAGATTTTTAAGAGAACTAATGAAATCCGATAATTTCACTATGATCTTCGATTATGTCTGTGATGTAGAAATTCATCATCTTGATAGACTTGAGTTTTTTCAGGTGAAGTCAAAAAAAGATGCTGGATCATATACAGTTAGGGCTTTAACAAAAAAAGATCCTTCGAAACAGCATTCCATTATCGGAACTCTATATAAACTGCGACATACTGAAATAGAAAAAAATATGCCTAAGTCTAAACTAGCTATAGTTTCAAATCTTCATTTAGGAGTTTCCGGTAATTTAAGAATACCAAACTCGGAACTGATGCTTGAAGAAATGGAAGAAGAGAATAGAAATGCTTTTTTGTCAGCAATCAGAACGGAATTCCCAAATGAGGAAATTGATTTATCAGAGGTAGTCTTTATAAATAGTGATCTTGGGATTTCTACAGTTAAAGAAACTATGGTTGGTCGAATTGAGTCTTTCTTTGTTCAACTTTACGGTGAAGACCCGGTTAAGCCCGGGGCGTTACTAACTCTTTTAATACAAGAGGCTCAGGAAAAGGCAAACTATGAGTTTCCGGTAAATTCTCGAATAGAGGCAGTGGAGAAAAAAGGTTTTACTTCAGATCGATTTAAACTTATTATGGGTCGTTATGCGGAACAGTCAGTTTCAATAATGGAACAGTGTAAAAAATATATACAGGAAGCTGAAGGAAATCTTGGTAAACGTCTTAAATACATGACGGTATTACCGAATGTAATATCACGTCTTAAAATGGATTTTCATTGGCAAGAGATTGAAGGGAAAATTAGAGATGATATTCTTGAGCAGTCCAATAATCTCGAGTCTGCTCAAATTTTCGAATTAGTTAGACAGTATGTTGTTATTTCGACTGTTACATTCCCTTTAGAATTTTCACTAGAAGAGATAGAATTATTGTGTTTGATAGTCATGATTAAAGTGGAGGAAAGTTTATAATGTCTAAAAAGTTGATAGTAAATAATGTGTATCTATTTTCAACAGCAACTCAGAAAGCTAAAAAGGTATCCTTCACATCTGGTATAAATATTGTTACTTCTGATCAAGAAGACGGAAATAAAAAAGGAAAATCGTTAATTCTGAAAAGTGTCTATTATGCATTAGGTGCAGATGTATATTTTGATGATAACCTGAAAAAGGATACAGTTACTTTCGTAGTTGATTTTATGATTGATTCTATAAGATATACTATCCTGCGTTTGGGACGTTTCTTTAAGTTATTTGATGCAGAATATAACTTAATAGTTGGTACTGATAAAAGAGACGAGCTGGCTGAAGTATTGTATCCATTATTTGGTTTTTCTGTCTATCTTCCGTCAAGAAAAGAGAATGATAACAAATTGATTATTGCTCCACCAGCATTTGCATATATGTTAAGTTTTACCGACCAAGATCATATGGACGGAAGTAAGTTCGGGTCATTCACTGGCTTAGGCCAGTTTATTAACTTCAAAGAACCTTTATTATATACTCATTTTGGATTGTTTAATAAAGACTATTTTGATTTGAAATTAAAAAAGGATAATTTGATTGAGAAGCTTAAATTAAGTGAGCAAGAACTGACAACTATTGCAAATATGCTTAAAAAAATCGAGAAAGAAATTCCTGAAGCAATCCCCGAAGATGTTGAGGCACTGCGTAAAGAATTAGATCGTCAAGAAAGCGAGTATCGTACTGTCTATTCTGACTTACAGAAAACAAAGAATGAACTATCTGACCTAAGGAGTAACTATGTGAAAATTACTAAAACCTTGGAGGATGTAAGAAGTAGAAAAAGGCATGAAGAAAAAGATATTGAACATGTACTTCATGAACACACGTGTCCTTTATGTCGTCAAGATCTTGAGGATACACTTGACGTTAGGATAATCAAAAATATTAATATTGAAGACTTATCTCAGGTAAGTCTGGAGTTACAAAGCTTTATATCTTCATCTAAGAGAAAAATTGAAGAAAAAGAAAGTGTCTATAAAGATCATTTAAAAAGATTAAATCAATATAATAAAATTTTGAAAGGTACTAAGGAAAGTCAAAATGAAATTTTTAAGATTCAGGGCTATTCAGATCTAAAAACTAAACTCGAAGGAGAATGGTCAGACGAAGATTCTAATCATAAAGAATTAGTCGCTGAAGGTAAAATTTTAACGAAAAAGTTAAATGAATATTCGAAGAAAAAGAAAGACGTAAATTCTTTCTACTTTAAGTCTATGAAACAAGATATTGTTAAATTTGGCCTTGAGGAAGTACATGATAAATCTATTGGAAATATCAAAAATAGTGTGAATGCTACAGGGAGTAACCAGCCAATCGTAACAGTTATTTGGTATATGAACTTGCTTAAACTGAAAAATGAATTTTTTCCTGAAGCCATAAAATTCCCACTAGTTATGGATAGTCCTAACCACGCAGAGCTAGACAATAAGAAAAAGGGAACCCTTTTTGAATATATCTTTGAAAATATTCCTATAGACACTCAATGCATTATTTCAACATTGGGATTTAACAGAGAAGACTATGATACAGATTTGAGTTTAAATATAATCATTCTGGAAAACCAGAAGTATCAACTTATGAATACAGATGATTATCAAGACAATAAAGATTATCTTAATACATTAATTGATAAGGAATAATTGTAAGCCACCGAAAAATTATCGGTGGCTTTTTGTATAGGAGGTTAAATAATGAAAAAAATAAAAAGTTATACCAGTATCTGGGCAGTTGAAAAAGTCATTTATGCAATCAATGACTTTCAGCTACCTTTTCCTGTAACCTTTAATCAGATGGCTTGGTTTGTCTTATCCTTGCTGTTTGTCATTGTATTTGCTCATGTGCCTCCGCTATCTATGATAGAGGGGGTATTTTTAAAATACTTGGGTATACCAGTGGCAGTCACTTGGTTTATGTCACAAAAAATGTTTGATGGTAAGAAACCATTAGGATTCTTGCGATCTTTTATCAGCTATCACTTACGATTTAAGGTTACTTTTTCTGGAAAGAAAGTAAAAGAACAGAAAAAACGATGGGATGAACCAATCACCCTAGTGAGGAGTGTGAATTATGTACCCGATTAAATATATTGAAAATAATCTCGTCTTTAATCAAGAAGGCGAGTGCTTTGCTTACTATGAACTTGTTCCGTACAACTATTCTTTTTTATCTCCTGAACAGAAATATCAAGTTCATGATAACTTTCGCCAATTGATTGCACAAAATCGTGAAGGGAAGATTCATGCGTTACAAATTGCGACAGAAAGCAGTATTCGTGCTACGCAGGAACGATCGAAAAAAGAAATTAGTGGTCGCTTGAAAGAAGTCGCTAAACAACGAATCGATTTACAGACGGATGCTTTAGTATCCATGATTGGCGATACTCAAATTGATTATCGCTTTTTTATTGGCTTCAAATTGATTGCGACAGATGAAGAGATCAATCTAAAAAGTCTGAAAAAATCTTTCTTTTCTGGACTTCAAGAGTTTGTCTACGGGGTCAATCATCATTTGATGGGAGATTTTGTTTCTTTATCCAATGAAGAAATTCGTCGGTATACTAAGCTTGAAAAATTGATGGAAAATAAACTAGCTCGTAGATTTAAAGTAAGACGAGTAACACCTAGTGATCTGAGCTATTTGATTGAACATATCTATGGCGAAAAAGGCACGCCTTTTGAGGAATATGAATTTCAGTTGCCAAAGAAAAAAATGAAGTCCGAAACTTTAGTGAAACGCTACGACTTGCTACGTCCGAGTCGCTGTTTGATTGAAGAGAAACCACGTTATCTACGACTAGAACACGAGAATCATGAATCCTATGTAGCTTATCTAACGATTAATACAATTGTCGGTGAGATGGAGTTTCCATCGTCTGAACTCTTTTATTACCAGCAACAACAATTCACTTTTCCAATCGACACGAGTATGAATGTAGAAATCGTGACGAATAAAAAGGCACTAGCGACAGTTCGTAATAAGAAAAAAGAACTGAAAGATTTAGATAATCATGCGTATCAGTCCAACAATGAAACTAATTCCAATGTTCTAGATGCTCTGGACTCCGTGGATGAACTAGAAACAACGTTGGATCAATCCAAAGAATCTATGTACAAATTAAGCTATGTGGTTCGGGTAAGTGCAGAATCATTGGACGAATTAAAGCGCCGGTGTGATGAAGTTTTAGATTTTTACGATGATACCAATGTAAAACTGGTCCGTCCTTTTGGCGATATGATGGGACTACATGAAGAGTTTTTACCTTCAAGTAAGCGATACATGAACGACTATATCCAATATGTTACTTCTGATTTTCTTGCTGGACTTGGTTTTGGGGCAACCCAAATGTTAGGAGAATTGGAGGGGATTTATTTTGGCTACAACGTGGATACCGGACGCAATGTGTATCTTAAACCGGCATTGGCTTCACAAGGAGTCAAAGGTTCCGTCACTAATGCGTTAGCTGCCGCTTTTCTTGGTTCACTTGGTGGAGGCAAGTCCTTTAGTAATAATCTCTTAGTTTATTATGCTGTCTTATTTGGCGGTCAAGCAGTAATTGTTGATCCCAAGGGGGAGCGAGGTGGTTGGAAAGAAACCTTACCAGAAATTGCAGATGAGATTAATATCCTCAACCTAACTAGTAAACCAGAAAATCAAGGGTTACTTGATCCCTATGTGATCATGAAGAAAAAGAAGGATTCTGAAAGTCTAGCAATTGATATTCTGACTTTCCTAACGGGAATTTCTAGCCGGGACGGAGAGAAGTTTCCTGTTTTACGAAAAGCTATTCGAACCGTTACCCAAAGCAATCAATGTGGGTTGTTACAAGTCATTACCGAGCTTCGAAATGATGGGACACCAGTTGCGGAAAATATTGCTGATCATATTGAATCGTTTACCGATTATGATTTTGCGCAGTTACTTTTTTCAGATGGGTCAATTACTCAGTCGATTAGTTTGGATAAACAATTGAATATCATTCAGGTGGCAGATTTGGTTTTACCAGATGCGGAGACTACGTTTGAAGAATACACCACGATGGAATTGCTTAGTGTTTCCATGCTGATTGTCATTTCAACTTTTGCCTTAGATTTTATCCATAGCAATCGTGAAATCTTCAAAATTGTGGATTTGGATGAAGCCTGGAGCTTCCTTCAAGTTGCTCAAGGAAAAACTCTTTCGAATAAACTGGTTCGTGCCGGCCGAGCGATGAATGCCGGCGTCTACTTTGTCACTCAAAATAGTGATGATTTATTAGATGAACGTCTGAAAAACAACATTGGGCTGAAATTTGCCTTTCGAAGCACGGATATTCATGAAATCAAGAAAACTTTGGAATTCTTCGGTTTAGATCAAGAGGATGAAAGTAATCAAAAGCGTCTGCGGGATTTGGAAAATGGGCAATGTTTGATGCAAGACTTGTATGGTCGCGTTGGTGTGGTACAAGTTCATCCAGTCTTTGAAGAACTCTTCCATGCTTTTGATACACGTCCACCTGTTCAAGAAAGAACGGAGTGAGGAGATGAAAAAGAAACTTTTTCGGATTGTGGGAATTGTCCTTGTCAGTCTATTTTCTCTTATCATCCTCCTAAGTTTAGTCGGTAGAGTAGCGGAAGCAACTGGATTAGTTGATGATACCGTTAAAGCTGGCAATCTTTATTCTCAATATTCACTTGATAACTATCAATTGGACTTCTTTGTAGATAGTTCGTGGGACTGGTTGCCTTGGAACTGGGGCGATGGTTTAGGAAAAAGCGTAATGTACGGTCTCTACGCCATTACAAATTTCATTTGGACCGTTAGTTTGTATTTATCGAATGCAACGGGGTATGTGGTACAAGAAGCTTACAAGTTGGATTTTATTTCGGATACGGCAGAAAGTATTGGAAAAAATATTCAAACACTGGCTGGAATAAATGAAAACGGCATGCAGACTTCGGGCTTCTATTTTGGCTTTTTGTTATTAATGATTTTGGCTTTGGGAGTATATGTAGTGTATACAGGATTGCTTAAGCGTGAAAGCACTAAAGCAGTACGGGCAGTGATTAATTTTGTGGTGATTTTTCTGCTGTCCGGTTCCTTTATTGCATATGCACCAACTAATATCACGAAAATCAATGAATTCAGTTCGGATGTTAGTGAAGCAGCTCTTACGTTAGGAACTAAGATTGTCGTCCCTAATTCTGAAAGTCAAGGAAAGGATAGCGTTGATTTGATTCGAGATAGTTTGTTTTCGATTCAAGTTCAACAACCCTGGCTCTTGTTGCAATTTGATGATTCCAATATTGAAGAAATTGGTGAAGACCGGGTCAATAAGATTTTATCTGTGAGTCCGGATGAAAATAAGGGAAAGGATCGAGAAGAAGCGGTAAAAGCTGAAATTGAAGACAACGACAATGTGAATCTAAGTATTACAAAGACCATGAACCGATTAGGGACCGTGGTCTTTTTGGTGTTGTTTAATATTGGTATCTCATTCTTTGTCTTCTTATTGACGGGGATTATGTTGTTCTCCCAAATTCTCTTTATCATTTTCGCTATGTTTCTGCCAATCAGCTTCTTATTATCGATGCTACCAACTTATGAGAGCTTGGGAAAAAAGGCGATTATTCGTTTGTTCAATACGATTATGATGCGAGCAGGGGTCACCTTAGTAATTACGACTGCTTTTAGTATCTCCACGATGTTTTTCAATATCTCAGCTACTTACCCGTTCTTTATGGTTGCGTTTCTTCAAATCGTGACCTTTGCCGGTATCTATTTCAAATTAGGCGACATTATGAGTATGTTCAATCTTCAAAGTAATGATAGTCAGTCAATGGGGAGACTTGTCATGCGGAGACCTCAAATGTTGATGAATCGAAAATTACGACAACTCAATCGAAATGTTGGACGAACTCTAGCTTTTGGTGAGGGTGCTGCAATTGGCGGGAAATTAGCAGCCAATCCTTCAAGAGTGAAAAATGGTTCAAAAACCATTAAATTATCTAGTCGAAAGAACCAGTCCATGCAAGATAGCCAAAAATTAGTCCCTGATATGACGGAACAAAATCCGGTAGTTAGTAATAAGAAACCTTCACGAATGAACTTAGTGGGTAGAAAAGTTGGTGTGGCACTTGATTCAAAAGCCAGAATAAAAGATAAAGCCAAACAAGCAAAAGAACAGTTGTCTGATACACCAATGAACTTGAAATATCTTCTTCATACAGGAATAGAAAAAACAAAAAAAGCACCAGAAGAATTTAAGCGGGGGCTTGTTCGGGAGAAAAAAGAACGAGAGAAACAACGAGACAATCACCGACAACAACGGCAAAAAATAATGGATGAAAAGCGTCAAGTGTTGGGTGCTCAGCGAGATTCTACCTTTAATCGACGAACCAATGTGTCAGCGAAAGAACTTGTCACTACAAAGCAACGTCCTTCAAAGGATCGCCGTCAACTAGAAAAAGATTCGCAGAAAAGCAGGAAACCACAAGTTGAACGTAAAATTCTCCAACAAACTATTCATTCGCCAGTAAATCGAAAATTAACGCGTAGCCAACAATTGAAAAATCAATCCACTTTAGCAAAAGAAAAAAGCCTTCATTATCAAAAGAATCGTTCTAATAGAGCTAAGTTAAGGCAAGGTGATGAAAAATGACAATAAAGAAATTGAGTACAATCACCCTAACTATTCTAATGATTTCTTTTATGGGGATTGTGATGTGTGTCGGTTTATTGTTTGGTGACGATAGTGAAGGAAGTAGTGGCAATGGTTCTTCTGCTGGGTCTAGCAGTGTTTCAGAGGCAGTTTTAAAGCATCGTTCGCTTGTAGAGAAATATGCCAAGGAATCGGACATATTAGACTATGTTCCGATTCTTTTGGCGATTATTCAAATAGAATCAGGCGGCACGATGGAAGATGTGATGCAAAGTTCTGAATCGGCAGGGCTACCTCCAAATTCATTGAGTACAGAAGCATCTATCAAACAAGGGTGTGTTTACTTTGCTTCGTTAGTCGAGCGGGCAAAGGAGCTAGGATGTGATCAAGATAGTATCATTCAGGCCTATAACTATGGTGGCGGGTATTTGGATCATGTGGCAAAAAATGGTAAAAAGCATCGTTTTGCTTTAGCTGAATCTTTTTCAAAAGAAAAGTCAGGAGGACAAAAGGTTCATTATTCCAATCCAATTGCGATTAAGGAAAATGGTGGCTGGCGCTATAACTACGGGAATATGTTTTATTGTTTGTTGGTGAAACAATACCTGACTACGACACAATTTGATGATAAAACGGTTCAGGGAATTTTCGATGAGGCGTTTAAATATGAAGGTACTGCTTATGTATTTGGTGGTTCGAGTCCTGAAACAGGTTTTGATTGTAGTGGATTAACCCAATGGTGTTATGCCAAAGTTGGTCTGAAGCTTCCGCGAGTCGCACAAGATCAGTATGATGCCATGACTCATATTGACCTGAAAGATGCTAAACCAGGAGATTTGATTTTTTTCCACTCCACTTATGATGCGGGTACTTATGTCACTCATGTGGGCATTTACGCAGGAGACAATCGAATGTTCCATGCGGGTGATCCAGTGGGATGGACCAATCTTACAGAAACCTATTGGCAACAGCATATCATTGGCGCTGGACGATATAAACAATAGAAAAGAGGAATCACGATGAAGATAAAAATTGAACGAAGTCAAAAGGAGAAGATTTCTAAACAGAAGAAAGAACGGATAGTATCAGTGGGCAAACATCGAAAAATAGTGACTGCTCTTTGGATTTTACTTTTTTGTAGTGTGTCTTTTGGTATCTACAAGAATTTTACTGCGATTGATCAGCATACGACTCATGAAAAAGTAGTAGTGAGAGAGGAAGTAGTAAATACCTCAGGAGTAGAGAATTTTACGATCGATTTTGCGAAAGAATACTTTTCATGGAAGAATAACAAAGAAGCAATTGAAAAGAGAGTGAGTACACTTAGTCAATATTTAACAGAAGAAGGATTAGGATTGAGCCAAGATATGGTTAGAGCGGACATTCCAACTAGTTCAGAGGTTGAATCTGTGAAAATTTTAAGTGTTGAAAAACAGTCAACAAAATTTGTCATTTCATTTTTAGTGAATCAAAAGATTACAAAAGAGGAAAAGTCACAACCTACTTCTTCTGCTTATCGAGTGACAATCTATAAAGACGAAAAGGGAAATTATATTGTGACTAATTTACCTACTATGATTGGAAAACCAGAGAAGGCAAAATATGAGGCAAAACAATTAGAAAGTGATTCAAAAATTGATGCCGAAACAACGGAAGAAATCACTGAATTTTTAGAGACGTTTTTCAAACTTTATCCGACAGCACCAGAAAAAGAACTTGAGTATTATGTTGAAAATAACGCAATGCCACCAATCAATACCAATTTAAAATTTTCTGAGCTGGCTGGGATTGTTTATCAACAAAAAGGAGATAGTATTCAAGTTTCAGTTGTGGCTAAGTATCTAGATGTCATTTCGAAGTCAACGGATAGCTTCCAATATTGTTTTACTTTACAAAAGTCAGGGAACTGGAAAATTATAAATGTGTATTAAATTGAAAAAAACTAATCTAAATTGACATTTTGAACTTGATAACGTATGAATATAAAAAAATCTTATTTTGGAAATATCATATTATATAGTTCACAAAAGTATCCACTGATGGCAGATTTAGGAGTGAGAAAATAATTTCCTGATATAGTAATGAGGATGATCAAGCTGAGCTAGTCTAAATTTGTTTGTTGGAAAATAGGTTAGTTTTTATCGAGGTCAGAATTTTGGTAGAATATTTACCTCGAACATTTGACATATTAACAATTCGAAACTTGGGTTAAAATTATTAGAATAGATTCTTTATATACGAATTCTATATATTATTGTGAGATGCAATGGCAAAAAGAACCCACAATCCGAAGATATGAATGGTCGAGAAACTGTACCTTAGCAAGTATTGTTCTAGTAGATAGTGAACATACCTTAACGAGGGGTTTAGCCTAGTTACTTGGAAATCCATAGTATTCTTTGGGATCAAATTTCGTTTTTAATTTGAATATCCAAACCGGATTGTTCTATTATTGACTAATTATTATTCAAATTTTTTTTACAAGTCTAAAACTATTTGTTGACAGAGCTAATTCATTTTGTTACTATTTCCATGAAAATAAAATATGATTTGTTAGGTGAGGCTCCTATGCAAACATAGGCTACTGCCCAAAAATGTCGAGAGACGCCAATGGGTAGAACAGGGATTGTCGAATACAAGGCTTTTCTTAAGGTAGCTAAGATGTTTGTCTTTACGTTGTATAGTGCCAAAACTCAACGATTAGATCGACGTCTTATTTTGTCATGTGATTTGATGATTTTAGAACGGTTTTTCGCGGAGTTTTTGTGCGGAAAACCGTTTTTTTATTTAACATATTCATTTTTATTTTTAATAACGTAGAGAGGAAGTGATGCTATGAATTTTTAATTATGTTGTTTATGAGTGTGCTGGCAGGTGGATTGATTGGAATTGAACGTCAGTGGCGAAAAAAACTAGCTGGAGTACGTACGATGGTTTTAGTTTCACTGGGGGCAACAATTTTTGTTTCTTTGTCTTCGACATTTACGACAGATACTAGCCCAACAAGAATAGCAGCACAAGTAGTTAGTGGGATAGGTTTTTTGGCAGGAGGCATCATTTTACGGGATGGTTTTAGCGTTACAGGTTTAAATACTGCTGCGACACTTTGGTGTACAGCGGCAGTAGGAGTAATGATTGGTGCGGGATCGATTAAAGAAGGTTTCTTGGCAGCAATTGTGATCACTTTTGTTAACATTGTGATACGTTTTATTTCTCATCGATTTGATCAAATTGCGGAAGTTTATCGACCTGATACTGTAAATAACGTGCAAAATTCTTTTTTGATCATTACAGGTAAAATTTCATCCGAAGTTTCGCTGAGAACAGAAACTATCGCCCAACTAGATCGGTATTATTTATCATTCTGTCATTTTGTATGTCAAGACCTTGCTGGAGATATGGTTCAATTACAGGTTGAGCTTGAGCCCGCTTCAAATATGGATCTAGCAATGAAGGAAATCATTGCTCATTTATCGAGAAACAAAGAGGTACTTGAAGTTTATCAGCTAACGAAGGAGGAAGAAACATGGTAAAACAGTGTTTACTATAGTTAGATGGGACAGTCAAACTTACAGGGAAGCGATTATCTTACGGAATGAGTTGTTGAAAGCCAGCGCAGGGCAACCCTATATGACAGCCTCACCTATTAGTGAGATAAATGACATTCACTTGGTGGTCAAACGGAATGGCGTGACAGTAGGTACTCTACTAATGCATCCCTGCTCTTCAAACTGCATTCAAATAAAGCAAGTGGCTATTCATCCAGATTATCAAGGAATAAGTCTGGGGAAAAGACTGATTGTGTATGCCGAGCAGGTAGCTAGAAATTTTAACTTTTCCATCATTTTTTTAACTGGAAGAAAACAAGCCTGGGGATTTTATGAAAAAATGGGGTATTGTGATTTAATGGATGCTTATCATGAAAATGGGTTGACATTAAAAGTATTTAAAAAAGAATTAGTATACTTTTCGAAAAAAAAGGAGATGAAAACAAATGGATGACAGTAGTTCGAGGCAGTTGGGTTTGCAGAAAAAGAGTGAACTAAAAACAAATCAATTATTATTGTCTATTTGTTTTTAGTTCCCGGACTCTCCAAACCCTAGCAAGGAGGAAGTTTTATGAAGACGCTAGGAAATATCATTCTATACCTAATGATTGGGATAGGATTGTGGCGAATTTTTTTTGGAGAGAAGGAAAGAAGAGTGGAAATTAAAAATAATGGGAATCACGATGTAAATTATGGTTTAATAGCACGAAAAACAATTGAAAATCTTTTTGATACATTTCAAACATCAAAAAAAGGACTATCTGAGGGACAAGCAATCAGAGCAAGAAATGAATATGGGGATAATAAGATTTCATATGGAAAGAAAACACCATTTTTCATTGAAATGGTAAAAGCCTATATCACTCCCTTTACGTTAGTTCTGATTGGATTGGGGATTACTTCTTTTATTACAGATGTTGTTATTGTAGCACCGGAAGATCGTGATTTTTTTGGGAGTAGTATTATTTTCGCAATGGTTTTGATCAGCGGAACAATGACTTTAATTCAATCTGTGCGATCAAATCAAGCGGCGGAAAAACTAAAATCGCTTGTAAAAGTAACTGCAACCGTAAAACGGAAGAACAAATATGATGAAATTCCTATGGAAGAAATTGTCTGTGGAGATATTGTCAAATTATCAGCTGGGGATATGATTCCGGCTGATATCCGACTCATTGCAACTAAGGACTTGTTTATTTCACAATCCGCACTAACAGGAGAAAGTTACCCAGTAGAAAAAAGATCAGATATCATTGTTACACAACATAATTCAGAAACTAGCTACGAGAATATGGTGTATATGGGAAGCAATGTTATTAGCGGAAGTGCCGAAGGTGTGGTAATTGGAACTGGTAATCGTACTCTATTTGGAAATGTTGCGGGATCATTATCAAGTAAGCCGATTCAAACAAGTTTCGAAACGGGCATTCGAAAAACTTCTTTTCTCTTTATCAAGTTTATGGCTTTGATGGCCCCAACAGTTATAGTCATCAACGGATTTACTAAAGGGGATTGGATGGAAGCTTTTCTATTTGGTTTATCTGTAGCGGTTGGTTTGACGCCTGAAATGTTGCCTATGATTGTTACAACCAATTTGGTCAAAGGGGCAACAGCTATGGCGAAGAAAGGAACGGTTATAAAAAATCTGAATTCGATTCAAAATTTCGGTGCTATTGATGTGTTGTGTACCGACAAAACAGGAACACTGACACAAGATAAGATCATTTTGGAGTATCATTTGGACTTATCTGGCGAGGAAGACGATCGTGTATTACGCCATGCTTATTTAAACAGTTATTATCAAACAGGATTAAAAAACTTGTTGGACGTTGCTATTATTGATGCGGCAAAAGAAGAACTGGATACGAAAGAAATACGTTACAAAAAAGTTGATGAGATTCCTTTTGATTTTGAACGTAGACGTATGAGTGTGGTAGTAGAAGATACTAGTGGAAAAACCCAAATGATCACTAAGGGTGCAATTGAAGAAATGTTGAGCATCTCAAGCTTTGTAGATTTTAGAGGGACCGTTACAGAATTGACTGATGAGGTTAGACAAGAAATATTGAAAAAGGTAAGCGAATTAAATGAAGACGGCTTACGAGTGATTGGTGTTGCACAAAAGACAAATCCTAGCGTTGTAGGAGAGTTTTCAGTAGCAGACGAATCTGAGATGGTTTTAATTGGCTATTTAGCCTTTTTAGACCCTCCAAAAGAAACAACTAAACAAGCCTTAGAGACTTTAAAGACGCATGGAGTTGGTGTGAAAGTGTTGACTGGGGATAATGCCTTGGTAACACAATCAGTTTGTAAACAAGTTGGCTTGGGGACAGAAAAGTTAATCAGTGGCGAGGATATTGCAAATATTTCAGATCAAGAACTCAGCCATTTAGTAGAAAAATACAACGTATTTGTAAAACTAAATCCACACCAAAAACAACAAATTACGCGGATTTTACGCGAAAATGGTCATACTGTAGGATTTCTTGGTGACGGAATCAATGATGCACCAGCTATGAAAGCAGCGGATGTTGGTATCTCAGTGGATACCGCAGTTGACATTGCCAAAGAATCCGCCGACGTTATTTTATTGGAAAAAGACTTGATGATTTTGGAACGAGGGATTATTTCTGGACGAGAAACATTTGGAAACATCATGAAATATATCAAAGCCACAGCAAGTTCAAATTTCGGAAACATGTTTTCAGTTTTAGTTGCCAGTACATTCTTACCATTTTTACCGATGTTGCCTTTGCAAATCCTCTTTTTAAATCTTATCTATGATATCTCCTGTGTATCGATTCCTTGGGATCACATGGATAGAGAATATCTTGATGAACCGAAACGTTGGGAAGCTTCTAGTATTGGGAAATTTATGATTTGGTTAGGACCAACAAGTTCCGTGTTTGATATTACGACCTATTTACTCATGTATTTTGTCATTTGTCCGGCTGTTATTGGCGGAGAATTTCATACTCTGACACCAGCTCAACAAGTCGCGTTTATTGCTGTGTTCCATGCTGGTTGGTTTGTGGAATCCTTATGGTCACAGACTTTAGTACTACATGCATTACGGACGCCGAAGATTCCGTTTATTCAAAGCAGGGGTTCATTTATCATGACAGCTATTACTTCACTAGGTATCGCTGTAGGGACGGTCTTGCCATTTACAAACTTTGGACAAAGTTTAGGGTTAGCAGCTTTGCCGACCGATTATTGGTTATGGTTAGCAGCTACTATTGTGGCGTACTTGGCTTTAGTGACCATCGTGAAACGATTCTATATCCATCGTTATAAAGAGTTATTATAAAATGGATTATCTTACAGTATACAGTCAAGTAGGCAATTTTTCAGGTTACCCGTCATCAAAAAAATAGTGTGTTTCTTTTACGAAGGGAACAACGAAAGAAGTGAGAAGAGTGAGCTTGTTAGTGATTTTTATACTTTTCTTGTTGTATATGTGTGTGTGTCTGTACTGGTCGTTTGTGATTCAAAGCAACAGAAATATAGTGAAGACTCCATTTCATTATTTATTTATAATTAATGATTTTAGTGGAGACTTGTCAATAATATTCTGGTGAAGAGATCATTAATCTCGAGGGAGGGAAAAAAATGATTCGAGGAAAAAGATAAGGCTATGTCCCACGAATGAACAATTAATGAAGCTATGGCAATCCGCGGGAACTGCTCGTTGGGTCTATAATTATACAATAAGTATGCAACGTATGAATTATCGATTTAATGATGGGGGATTCCTTTCCGACCAGTTGATTCGAAAACATATTACAAAAATGAAAAAACGGCCTAAATACTATTGGTTAAGCTTAGTGTCGAATAATATAGCAAAACAAGCTGTTAAAGATGCTTGTGATGCTTACAAAAAGTGGTTTCATACAATAGATGGGTCAAGTAATTTATATGTTGAAATTCCGAAATATAAAACCAAGAAGAAAACAACTCCCTCATTTTATAATGATTCAACACGTATAAAGTTTAAGGATAAGTCTGTATTGTTGGAAAAAATAGGTTGGGTAAAAACGAATGTAAATTTGCCGGTGAATAAGAAAGTATATAATCCTAGAATCTCTTTTGACGGAAAGTATTGGTATTTAGCTGTGGGATTAGAAGTTGATCAAATAACTTATCCAATAAGTGGTACTTTGGGAATTTGCTTGGATGGAACTTATCCAGTTGTGTTGTCTACAGGAGAAAAATTTACTTCAATAAACCAAACTAACACAATGAAAAAACTTGAGAAAAAACTAGCTAGACTAAAACAACAACATCGTCGAAAGATAAGGATGAATGAAGATAAATTATTTGTTGAAAAAAAGAATCTTCACAAGTTAGAGATAAGAATTCAATTGATCTACAGGAAAATTTCAAATATTCGTGAAAACTATTGGCACTATGTTACCACAACCATTCTCAAGAAGCGCCCTGAGAAAATAGTGATTTCTTATTTACCTCTTCATGAATTAATGAAAAAACAAGAACATCAGAAAAGGTTATCAAAGGAGTGCTATTATGAATTAAAAAGGCAACTCCACTACAAATGTGAAGAACTAAATATTGATTTTACCGAAGTGGCCCCAACCTACCCTTGTAGTAAAATATGTTATAGATGTAAAAGTATGAACTTTAATCTTTTAGAATCTGGAGCTGTATACCAGTGTCTAGAATGCAACAATACAATTTTAAAGGATAGAAATACTAGTTTGAATTTAATCGATTATAGTATTAATTAGATAATATAGGACGCGTTGCATCCGAATATACGCCTGTGGAGTGTTATGCTTCTATTCATTTTTTATAATTAATAGTTTAGCCTCAACACGATGAATCAGGAAATAAACAATATTTATATTGACTTTGATAGATATTGGCAACGACTCCTAGAATGCATGTTAGTGGGTCATAATAGTATTCTTTAGGTATTTATATCAATGATTTTTAGCCAATATCTTTTGGAAAGTATATAAAAATCATGTTTCTATGGGGGAAAAAGATGTTTTAGCGA
>NZ_MAEH01000015.1 GCF_009933135.1 Candidatus Enterococcus leclercqii | reverse complement strand
ACTAAATATTGTAGAACCAAACTTGTTTAGGAGTCTTCTGTTGGAAGACACAAAAAATCCGCAGGTTGGTTAGGCCTGCGGAATTAAGAAGTGATGTGTAGAGGGATTCAGAATTCCTTACACGTTGATGCGAGAATCTTCCCCAAAATTCTCTTCGCGTTTAGTATAACGTATATATTATAAAAAGTGAAACGATGTGCATAGCCCGCCGAATCAAGGTTTTTGCCGAAATACCTCCTTTATGGTAAAATACTTACAAAAAGTTAGCTGATTGAGTGAAGTCACAAGGAAATCATCGCAAGCAGCTCTTCGGTGCCTAGAAAGGAAGTGTGGGAAATGGAATTTTATTTTGACGCTGGCCAAGCAGGCGGCAAGAATCTATTGCTGTTGCATGGGACTGGTGGTGATGAGCGTTCACTGGTGGATATCGCTCGTTTTTTGGATGGGAGCTGTCGTATCTTGTCTTTTCGGGGCGAGGTGGAAGAAGAGGGAATGAATCGCTTTTTCAAACGCAACGGCTTGAACCAGTTTGACATCGACAGTCTGGAGGTGGAAACTGACCGACTGTACGAGGAAATCAAGCGGTTGAGTGCCGAAAAAGGTGTCGCCGAAGAGGACTGGGTACTGGTGGGTTATTCCAATGGAGCGAACATTGGGCTGCATCTGCTGTTGGAGCGGCAAACCAAGCTGTCTGGTGGGATCTTTTTTCACCCGATGTCGCTAGGTGTCCATACTCACCAAGAACCGCTGACGGACAAAAGGGTCTGGCTTTCCCAAGGCAACGGCGATCCTATCGTATCCCAAGCGGCTTTCGCTGAATTGGTGGCACCGTTGCAACAACGGGGAGCAGATGTCACGCTATTCACCTCCGAGCAAGGCCATGCCATCACCATGCCGGAGCTTAACAGCGCTCGTGCCTGGTTGTACACACCAGCTTCTAAAAAAGATCAGGAACAATAGGGCTCAAAAATTGGCACAAATTATCAATAAACGATGAAAAAACCGCAGAAGAAGGCAAGTCACAGCCGTCTTCTGCGGTTTTTTATAGGGGGGCTAAGCCAAGTTTTGCATAAAAGGATAACTACAGTTGGCAGCAGGCAATTCTAATTTTTGAGCGAAAACCAAATACGTCCACCCTCTATACGCCCAGCTGGTCTATAGTTCCCCCTAAATGACCCTCTAAGTCCATGAGGCGAAAAATTTGACGAAGGAACAAATTCAGCATATTATTTGCTTGCGCAAGCAAATAATAATTAGGAGGGATGACCAATGCCGCAGGGGACAAATGAAAGTGACAGTTTGAAAAAACTACCTGCTGTCAGTCGTAAATATGTCAAGTTGATTGATGATTATCTTGCTCCTTATCAACTGAATTCAAGCGTGTACTACTACCTGTTGAAATTGCATGATTTTGGCGATTTGCCTCAGGAACAATTGGTGCAGCTGACCGGCGTCAATGCCAGCAACGTGACTCGGGGAATCCAAAAGTTAGTGGAGAATCAGTACGTGGAGCGAAAAGAAAATCCCCACGATCGCCGGGGCCATCTGCTTTCTTTGACAAAAGCAGGACACGACATGTACGAGGTGATCACTGAGGCATTGCAAAAAGCCAATCGGGACTTTTTTGCACCATTGTCCCCGGCTGAACAAATCACATTTATCGAAACTATCAATAAACTCAGTCAATAAATTCAAAGGAAGTCTGAATATGAAAAAAGAAGAACTGTTGAAACGCTTTGTGACCTTTCCTGAAGACTACCAGCTTGTAGAAATGACAGACGAGACTAGAAACAATCAAAAAGTAACAATCTTGCGCTTCCAAAAAGACGGTCTATTTCGCAAAAATGGGCCCCGAATTATTGGCATTTTTGCAGGAACAACGTTGGTCAGCTTAAAAAACCTTACCAGCGTCCCAGTGGGGAAATTGACTTCAACTGTGCGCTCAGAAGCCGTAGCGGAGGCGCTCTTTTTCAAAGCCAATCCTGACTATGCAGCGGGTTTGTCCTTTATTCGTACCGAGCACCAACAGCGTCAATTAATTACTGATGACGGACAGCTCCGGCAATTTCCTGTCCTCTGGGTCAAGTTTGCTCACGATAACGGCAGTTACAATTGGGTCACACTGGGGGCAGAAAACCAGCTGATTGAACTGGAAATCGATTCACGATGGGACTATTTTCGTGGTCGCCGCCAGACCGAGATGTGGGACAATGACGACTGGGTCTTGGCACGAGCTGGCAAAGGTCCGCAATTAGCCAGCCCTAATGCATTAGCCTAGAGGAGAAATAAAAATGAATGAAACAACTTATGAAAAAGAGCTGATCCGTTTGGGCGAATTACGTGATCGGTTGCAAAGTTTGGAAGAAACCGATTATATGACAGCTTATTACAAAGGCTACAGCAGAAGCGGGGCGACTTTAGAGGAAATCAAAGAAGAAATACAGTTTTTAGAAGAACAAATCCACGAACTGGAAGAGTGCTTGTCTGAGTTTGAGTGGTAACTGCCGTATAGTTAAAAGATAAGTAAAAAACGATAATTGCTTAAGAAAGCACCTCTCCAAAGTTAGCGTAAAACAGACTTTTGGGAGGTGTTGTTTTTAATTAAATTCTTTAAGCCAGTACAATTTCTTGCGTTTTTGTAATGAAAAACCGATTTTCTGAAAGAAAGCTTTCTGTTTTGTAATAATTGACGCTATTTTATATACAATTAAAACAATTTAGTGTAAGGTAAGAGCTGGAATTGGACTAGATCACTGCCAAAATAATGGTAGTGGCTCTTGTTTTGAGCAAATTATCAATAATGGAGGGTTTTTTATGAAAATCGCAAGTATCATCTCAACTGTCGCTTTGGCTTGTTTGCCGATAGCCGGCTTGGCAACCAACGCAGGAAGCGCGCCGCAAAAATCAGGGGTGGCAGTCAGCCAAAATTTAGAAGAGGCCAGCAGTTATGCCAATGTCAACAAGATTGAATTTGGTGGTGACTTTTCTTCTTTCAATTCTGGTGAGATGAAACTTGAAGTTGGAAAGGCATATACAATCCCGGTCACAGTCAGCTTTTCCGGCGATTCGGCAGCGATTTTGCAGGCACAGGTGTTGTTTGAAAATGTCGATCCCAGGCTGAAGATTGAGTATGATGATAATCTGGTGATCAGCGGATCTCAGGGGAGCTTTAGTTTTTCTGTGACCCTTTTGGAGGGTAGTGATAAGCCGGCACAGTTCACTGTCAAGGTGGCGGACAGCCAGCCGGATGACGCCAATCATCTGACTCCGTACTCTCAGCGTCAGACTGTCTATCCTGGTGATACAACAGACACCACGGATAGTACCGACACAACAAGCACAACCGATTCAACAGATACCACTGACACCACGAGTAATACGGATACCACGGACAGTACCGACACAACAAGCACAACAGACTCAACGGGTACCACGAGCACAACGGACTCAACGGACTCAACGGATACCACGGATACGGTGCCGACTACTGATTCCGACAGCAGTTCTTCAGAAACAGTTTCTTCAACAACTGTGGACAGTAGCGAATCTTCTTTGGAGTCAACGAGTAGTACGGCCACCGAAAAAACCGCTGACAGCAGCAGTACTACGAGGGATGACAGTAACCAGAAAAAGCTGATTCCGACAGAAAACAGTAGTCAGACACCACCAACTAACAGCAGCTCGTCGGGACATTTGCCAAAAACGGGTGAAAAAGTCACCAACAGCACTTGGGTGGGTGTCGGCTTGGTCTTGCTGGCGGCAGCGGGTCTGCTTTGGCGCTTTGCCGGTGAACAACAGAATTATCCTCGTAAATAATCGCTAGAAAAGTGTGGTCAGTGACGAATATCTAGGTAACTTGAACAAACATAAAGTAAAGAAAACGACAACAAATGCATCAAAAACGGTCCCTGCTATGGAGTGAAGCACTCAAAAGCGGGGACCGTTTGTTTTTCTGTAAAGGCTGCCGCCAAAAGATCAAGCAATCACTTCTTTAAAAAAAAGCTACCAAAAAACTCAGACAGGAAGTCTTCCCGTCTGAGTTTTTTCAACCGTTGTCTGAGCTTTGTTAAGAACGCTCGTGGGATTAACCTGCTACGCCAACAATCTGAGGACAATGTCTCATTATAGTTCAGTCTTCAACAACTATCTGAAAGCTTGCCTTGTATTCTGTGATAAAGGCGGTTTCGAAAGCTGTAAAGTCGGCATAGTGGAGAGGAACCTCATTGCGGTCGTCTTCCCACTTTTGCAGCGCTAGGCGTTTGGCATCAGCAATCAGATCAGCTTCTTCCAAAATGCGGGTGCCGTTTTTTTCTTGATAGAGCATGGCAATCACCTCGTTTAAGCAAGTTGCGGCTTATTTTTTAGGGAAACGAGCCAAGCTGGCGTAGCCTTCCAGTTCTTCTTCAATCCGTAAGAACTGATTGTATTTTTCAACCCGTTCACTGCGGGCCATAGAACCTGTCTTGATTTGGCCAGCATTCATTGCTACTGCAAAGTCAGCGATAAAGGTATCGCCAGTTTCACCGGAACGGTGGGAAATCATCGTGCTGTAGCCATTTTTACGAGCCATTTTGATGGCAGCAATGGATTCAGAAACTGTCCCGATTTGGTTCAATTTGATCAAGATGGAGTTAGCAACCCCGCGGTCAATCCCTTCTTGGAAGATGGCAGGATTGGTAACAAAGATATCGTCACCTACCAATTGGATGTCGTTGCCCATTGCATCAGTCATCGCTTTAAAGCCATCCCAGTCATGTTCAGAGAAGCCGTCTTCAATGGAGATGATGGCTGGATATTTTTTAACCAGTTCTTGATAGTAGGTCAGCATTTCGGCAGAAGTCATTTCTTTGCCTTCAAAGTTGTAATGTTTGCTTTCATCAGACCAGAATTCGCTGGAAGCAGGGTCCAAGGCAATCGCAATTTCTTCACCTGGAACATAGCCGGCTGTTTTGATTGCTTCGTACAAGGTTTCGATAGCTGCTTCTGTGCTGCCTAGTTTTGGAGCAAAGCCGCCTTCATCACCAACAGCTGTTTCTAACCCTTTTTTAGCAAGAATGCCTTTTAGTGTGTGGTAGATGTTGGCAATTTTTTCTACGCCGTCGCGGAAAGATGTCCGTTTTACTGGTGTGATCAAAAATTCTTGTACGTCGATGCCGCTATCAGCATGAACCCCACCGTTGATTACGTTGAAGAAAGGTTGCGGTAATTCCAAATCAACGCCACCAAGGTAACGGTACAGTGGCACTTTTTTGCTTGCAGCTGCAGCACGAGCCACCGCCATGGAAACACCTAAAATAGCATTGGCACCCAGACGGCCTTTATTGGCAGTGCCATCCAAGTCAATCATGATTTGGTCAATTTTTTGTTGATCAAAAGGACTTTGACCTACCAAAGCATCTTTGATTTCAGTGTTGACGTTAGTGACAGCTTTCATAACGCCTTTGCCTTGCAGACGATCGCCGCCGTCCCGCAATTCAACTGCTTCACGATCACCAGTAGAAGCACCAGATGGCACTTCTGCACGGCCTAATGTGCCGTCAGATAACAAAACATCGGCTTCGACAGTAGGATTACCGCGGGAGTCGAATACCTCCCGGGCTTTGATATTTTCGATAGTAACTTGTGACATGATGATTCCTCCAATTTCAGTTGATTTTTTTGGGAGGTGTCTAGAAATAAAAATGACACCTGTTGACGAAAATGCTCCTCCAGGCTGCAAGGCAACACAAAGAAACTTCGGCAACAGGCGTCATCAGCTTTTCAGCGGTTATAGGGAACACCATCCCTGATTCATGTATTATGCTAGCACGATTTGTGATTGGTGACAAACAAGAACGCTTGAAGTCAGTATTGGTCAAAAAACACTTCTAGATTCTGTTGCTAGTTTGCTCGTGGGCACTGGTTGAGAAAATGTGAGCTTGACCGATTCTGTAAATCGTCTGGACTGCGAAACACTCCTGCTATTTAATTGTCAATTTTAAGACTCCGTTTTCTGCTGGTCGTTAGTTTGGATTGGGGTTGCAGGAACATCTTCAATCACCCGCAGCTCTAAAACGGCTTTTTGCCAGATGGCGCCGTTCATCAGGAAGACCTTATCCAAGTGTTGATGAACATAGCCAATGTCATATTCCAATAAGGCTTTTTCACCGGCAAACACTTGATGACGATGGCGATAGTCGCCCTTGCGCCGGGGCGTGTCAATCCAGTTGGCTGAATCAGCACTGTAGCTGGCATGAAGAATCTTGACACTGCCTTCCAGAACCTTGAGCTCCAGCTGATGATGACCGGGAGTGGAAAAGTGTAAGGTATGGAGACGTTTCTTGCCAAAGAAAGGTTCCAGTAAGATAGTTTCAGCTGTGTTCTTTTCAGTTAAGTGTGATTCAGGCGTTTGTTTCGATGTGTGTTCTGTCGTATGTTCGGACATATCAGTGTTCCTCCTGTTTGGTAGCAGCAGAAGTTTTGGCAATTTCTGAGAGACGTAGACCGGCGTGGTGTTGCAGCCGTACTGTTTTCGGATGAACGATCAGCTGGGAAGTATAGATGCCTTCGTGACCAGAAACGTAGTAACTGATGAAAGCAGCCGCAACATAATAAGGAAGTGCAGTGGCCCCAAAGAGATCGATTCCCAACATAATCGTGGTTAATGGCGCATTTGCCGCACAACCGAAGACAGCAATCAGCCCCATCGCAGCAAATAGTGCCGGTGATTGGTGGAAAAGTTGTGCGATACCCGAGCCCAATGTTGAGCCAATATCAAACAACGGCGTCACTTCGCCCCCTTGGAAACCGGCTCCCAGACTGAGACTAGTGAACAAGAGCTTGGCTACTGGATCCAGCAGACTGGAAGTTCCTTTGAAAGCATCATCCATCATCCACAAGCTCAAGCCTTCAAAACGCTGGCCGCTGACAACTAACATCAGTACCACCACGATTCCAGCACTCACAAAGGCCCGCAACAATGGCTGAGTAATGGTCTTTTTGTAAAAAGCTTTGAAAAAATGAGTCAATGCGGCAAATGCGCGACCAAACAATCCAAAAGCAATCGCGGCGACAATGACTGCTAACAACAATTGCCCAGTGACTTCTGGCAGCTGTCCGATTGCGTGGCCTTCGTGAACAGTCCCCAGCGACAAAGCAACAAAATTACTCAAGTAAGCAGCGGTGAAACAAGGAATTAACGCTTTTCGTTCCAGACGGCCAATATAAGCCATTTCCATACCGAAAAAAGCCCCCGCCAATGGGGTACCAAAAATAGAAGCAAAGCCCGCACTGATACCGGCATGAACTACAATCTTACGGGCGTCTTTGTTCAGCGGGAACAGGCGGCCTAATTTGTTGGCAACCACGCCGCCAATTTGAACGGCGCTGCCTTCGCGACCGACAGAAGCGCCAAATAAATGGGACAAAATAGTGAAAATAAAGGTCATGATTCCCATGCGTACCGGGACGTGGGCCTCAGTCTGGATGCTTTCGATAATCAGATTGTTTCCTTTGTCAGAACCTTTACCGAACTGTTGGTAGCTAAATGCTGTGGCTACTCCCAGCAGCGGCAACAAGTACAAGAGCCAGTTGTGACCATCGCGATAGGTACCCACCCAATGAAGTGCTGCCAGTAAATAATGAGAAAAAATACCGGTAAGAACAGCTGTCAGCAGGATGGCAGCATACATCACGAGTAGGTTTTTTAAAGCGGCTGTAGTAGTCAGTGCGGTTGAATCGCCAGTAGCAGTAGATTTGTGATGGTGGTGAGTTCCAGTATCCGGCTGAGGCTCTTTCTTAGTCCGGTTGCTGTGGGACTGTCCAGTAGACGGAGTATCCGCAACTGATGCAGCCGTTGAGGGCGGCGGAGTTTCTTGCGTGTGGTGCAGGTTGTGTTTTTCTGGTTCCATTTAAATTCCTCCTGAAAAATCGGTGAACGAGGCTGCGGCGCTGCGGTGGCCATTTTGATCCGCTGCCAGCTCCCCACTGGCTGTTGCGCTGATTGGTTTGAAAATGAAAAAAAGCCAATGATCCCTGCAAAAGTTTGCAGAAGTCATCAGCTGTATCAGCGGTTTTGGCTGCCCAAGGGAGACGTTCATTCCCATATAAAGTTGCTTGTTTATGATACCACGCTTTCCTTGAAAGTCAAGTAGGACAAGCGTCTGTGGTAAAAAAACGGAAATTGGAGCTGGCAGGTGACGCCCAAAGCACCATACCCATCTCTTCGTAAACACCTTGCGAACACGCGTTACTTACAAAAAATCCCATAATGCCCGCAGCAGCGGAGAAGAATAACTTTCTCGGCGGCAGACTAGCGTGATATCGTTTGATAACTTCAGCTGCGGAACTGTTAAAGAGACTAAAGTTCCGGCTGTCAGCTGTGCTGTTACTAGTGGTTCTGGCAAAAACGCAATACCGAAGCCAGCGAGGCAGGCAGCAATCAAGGTCTGGGAATCCACGCTTTCCCATTGGGGGTGAACCGTATAGCCGGCTAGTTGGAGGGCTGCAACGAATGTTTCCCGCACGGCACTGCCGCGTTCTCGTAATAACAGGGGCTGCTGTAGTAGACGATTGAGAGACAGACGATAATCGGGAAAAGAGGCTGCCACAGAAGGTGTAGCCACAGGAATAATGGCATAGTCGGCAATCTTTTTGGTGCGGAGATTCTGACGGACAAGCTGGCCTTCAATTACTGCCAAATCGACTTTTCGCTGTTCGAGCAACGCCAACGATTGTTGGGCAGGGTAGATTTGTACCGAAAAGGATGCTTCAGTGAAGGCGGAGGCCGCCTGGCGAAAATCCTGTAGTCTACCAGCCAGACGAGTTTCACCATACGTGATACAAGCAGCGATATTCAAAGGGCTTTCGGCTTCTAAGTGGGGTAGCTGTTGGTTCAAGGCTGTAAAATCCTGCATCACTGGTCCGAGCCGCGCTGCTAAAATTTCTCCGGTTGTAGTGAGGCGCACGCTGCGATGTAAGCGATGAAATAACGGCGTTTGACATTCTTCTTCCAGCTCCTTGACAGCATGGGAGACTGCCGATTGGGTGAGGTAAAGATTTTCGGCGGCCTTGGTGAAATTATTTGTTGCTACGACTTCCAGAAAGATATGTGCTTGTTTGAAATTCATAAGCTGCCTCCTGACAGATTTTTTTATACGTCTTATCAAGCAGGCCTCTTAAAGATAAAGATTGCCAAGGCGAAAAAGACGTGATAGCTACCCTTTGCTGGGACTAGGCTATTTAGAACCGGTATTATATGTTAGTGATTCGAGAGTAGAGAGCTATGTTTCCTGAATACCTTGTTGATTAGAAAAGTTGACATGAATAAAATTCATCTTTAGACCATTATACTATTATTTCACAGATGGTAAAACAGCTTCTATACTAGATAGAGTAACAACAGTTGAGCATAACAGAAATATAGATAATGCTAGTTTTTGCTCGCTATCATCTGGCCGATTTGGTGCCGCAGATTATATATTATGGAGGAGTTTGTTATGGAAAAAGGGAAATTGTATTTGTGGCTAATCTATGTCAATTTGTTTATCTCCACCTTCACTTTTGGCGGCGGCTATGTGGTGGTACCTATGATTCGTAAATATTACGTAGAAGAAAAAGAGCTTTTTGACGAAGATACCTTGATGGAAATGGCAGCCATTGCTCAGTCTTCTCCTGGGGCTATCGCTATCAATTTAGCTGTCTTGGCTGGCAAAGAGGCGGCCGGCTATCCGGGAGCGTTGATCAGCGGACTTTGTGGAATTACGCCTCCCATTATTATTTTGGGCATGATTGCCGGCTGGTACCAAGAATTTGCCCAAAATCGGACTATCATGGCAGTTTTAGCAGGGATGCAGGCTTGCGTGACAGCGATGATTGTAGATCTTGTGATAGATATGTGCCAGCTGATTTTCAAAGAAAAAAATCCGCTACTTTTGGGTTTAATTCCCTTTGCATTTATTGCCAACAGCTTTTTCGGTATTAATGTCGTAGCTATTTTAGCAATCAGTGGTGTGCTATGTGTCGCTTCTTTGTGGTGGAAAAAAGATCGTGGGGTGCTGAACTGATGGGGATGCTTTTTATACGCTTTTTTAAGATTGGTTTGCTGAGTATCGGTGGTGGGTACGCAATCATTCCTTTGATTCAAGCAGAAGTCGTGACTCGTGAAGGCTGGTTAACGGAAAGGACCTTCACTGACATTATCACCATCTCTCAGATGACACCGGGTCCACTAGCTGTAAATACCTCGACTTTTGTCGGGATGCAGCTGGAAGGATACGGCGGAGCTATCGCAGCCACAGTAGGCTGCGTCTTGGGCGGTATTTTGATTTCTTTGACCTTACTGGCCTTTTTTAAAAGGTATCAGGAATCTAAGGCGGTTTTTGCCATTTTGAATGGCTTAAAGGCTTCTTCTGTAGGACTAATCATGTCCGCTGGCTTCACGATTATCTTGCTGACCTTCTTTGGTTCAGGGACTACAATACATTGGCACAGCTGGTGGACTCAAATCGATTGGCTAGCTGTGGGACTATTTGGGAGTAGCTTAGTGATTCTACGCAAGACAAAGATCAATCCGATTTGGGTAATGGTGGCTGCTGGCTTTGTTGGCTTTTTGTTGTATAGATGAGAAAGAATTTGGTTTTAGCTGTACTAAGAAATAGTGTTCGGTCAGCATTTTTCAAAGCATCAGGTACCTGTATCACAAGGATTATCGGGCTGACGTGTTCGGTGCGATCAGTTGAAAAACCAGCGACTCTTGCTTTCTATAAGCAGAGTGATAGACTCGAAGTGAGAAAACGTTTTATTTTATAGAACAAAATGGAGGCAGTCATATGAAATTTACTGTATTGTACTACTCTCGTACCGGTAATACCGCAGCGATGGCAGAAGAAGTGGCGCGAGGGATTCATCAAGTGCCGGGCGCTGAGGTTAAAGTCAGCTCGCTGGAGAATCTTGACGAAGATTGGCTCAACGCCAGTTCCTGTGTAATTCTGGGATCTCCTACTTATATGGCAGATCTGGCAGGAGTCGTGAAATGTTGGCTAGAAACTGCTGGTCACACCTATCAGTTATCAGGGAAGCTTGGAGGTGCTTTTGCAACGGCCCATTTCCCTCATGGTGGCGGGGACATTGGTATCCAGTCAATCTTGCATCATCTGTTGGTAGCAGGCATGATGGTCTATTCCGGCGGAGATTCCCTGGGAGAGCCGGTAATCCATCTGGGACCGGTGGCACTTTCCGAAGACATCCACGCTGCCGACGAACTGTTTTGGATATACGGCCGTCGTATGGCTGAACAAGCGATGCGGCTATTTGAAAAATAGTTGGTGTAGGGGTAAGGAAAAAGGTTCGGAAATTATTGCTTTCTTAGAAGGATTCTTCGCAAAAAGACGGTCCTTAAGAGTATCGGATACGTTGGTTATTAAAGATTTCATCAGAAAGTTATAAGAGATGTTTACGATTTCTTTCACTATTTTACGTTTTATGATAGAATAATTATAATAAAATGAGAGATAGTGAAAAGGGAGTAGGCAGAAGAGATGGAAGGTTTTTTGATCAAGCTTTTGGGGCGACCGGAGTACGCGCGGATCCTGATGGAAAGCAAACTTGCGTTGATGTTGATGCTAGCGCTGCTTTTTTTGAGTGGAGCACTTTTGGTGCGAGGTTTTAAGCGTCTGCATACTGATATTTTGGCTGGTACAGCTTGCCTTTCCGGTGGTCTCGTTCTAATTATTGTTTTGTTCTATGGGATGATCTTTATCTCAGTATTTGGAATCAATCTTCCTTAACAAATGAGAGCATTGACATCAAAATGATAAAAAAACACGGTAGAAACTGGTATGTATCCGTTTCTACCGTGTTTTTTTGTTTTTCCAAGCTAACTACGATGCATAGGTAATGACGACTTCCTCAGAAAGCTGAAAAAATTAGGTCGTTACCGCCGAAAAGATTAAGTCCGTACAAGAATAAAAGGATACCATTTAGAATAAAAGATAAAACGATGATTCCATAGCGAATGGTGAAGTAAGAGTAACCTTCTGGCTGAAAATTACTGTGTCGCGGTCCGCGATAGCGAAACATCAGCCACAATAAGCCAATGGTCAAGGCTGACTGGATGAGGACGCCAATCAGTTCCAAGCCCTTATTAGGAAAAAAATACAGCTGCACAAAATAACTTCCGGCGGCCAAGAGATCCAAAAGAAGCGCAATAAACGGCATAACTGCCACCTCATTTCTAGTTTGGGAAGATGATAGCACATCTGTGCCACAGCTGTAAAATAGAGGCTATCATCTAGGCTACATTAATAAAAAAAGCGACTACTAGGAAATCCGAAATAGTCGCTTACATATTTTGAACTTATTTTTTATCGTCTTTGCCTTTGATATCGTCGATGAGTTCATTGGCTTTAGCAGCAACATCATCAGCGGCATCTTTCGCTTTGTCTTTGAGTTTGCCGAATTCTTGTTGGATCTTACCCTTCAATTCTTCAGAGTCATCCCCGGTAACCTTGCCTTTGACTTCAGTTGCTTTGCCCTTGACTTCGTCTTTGTCCACCATGTGTGAAGACCTCCTTTGATTTGTGGTACTGGGCGGAATTTGAATTGCCCTAAATCCAGTCTATCATCCGAGATGTTTTGCGGCAATTAACTTGCTTTTGTTCGTGGCTGTGGTGGCGGGTTTTACTTCTTAGAAAGGTTACTGTAAACGTGAGGGACAGGTTCGTATCGATACTAAAACAACCGGTAACCGCAAAAAATCGCAGTCGCCGGTTGTCTGGAGCCTTCTGAAGTTGTGTAGCCGTCAAATCTGTAAAAAAAGCTATCAGCCAAACTCAGAGTTTTCGTTCAAAAGGATCACTAGAGATACCTTGAGCGAGCACTTGTTTGGCATACTCCTGTGCGGAAAAGAGGGAGTGATCCCGATAGTTGCCGCATTCTTTAGCAGAAACTGCCGGAACAAAATCGGCAGCAACTACATGATTTTCCAACACGGTTTTCAGGGCATCCCGGACTTCTGTGGTGGAATGTTCGCCCCATAAAATCAAATAGTAGCCGGTGCGACAGCCCATCGGCGACAAGTCAATGACGCCTTCTAGATGATCTCGTAGATTGACTGCCAACAAGTGTTCCAAAGTGTGCAGAGCTGCAGTTGGCAAAGCCGCTTCATTTGGTTGTAAAAAACGCAGGTCGTATTTTTCGATATGTGCACCGTTATGGTCTTCTGATCCCGCCAGTCGTACGTACGGGGCCTTCACCAGGTTGTGATCCAATTCAAAACTTTCTACTCGTGCCATCGAGATTCCTCCAAATCATGATTGATAATCCACTGCCCTAAGAGTAAGAGCTGTCGTCGATTCAAGTTGGGGCAATGATACCAGAGAATCCGTGGGGGGACAAGTAGATTTTTTATAGAAGAAAAAAGATGCAGGTAGGTTCTAAGACTAAAGACTGATTTTTCGTAAAGAGCTAAAAAAATCGGCTTATTTACTTCACCTGTCGTAGTAAACATGCTATGATTACTTTGACAGATGGAGTACTTTTGAAAAGCCTAGTAATTACAGCAAAGACCGTAAGAGAGTTTGATACTGGCAGTCGACTGATTGAGGTGACTGCAAAAAGAGAAGACTCCATCCGAAAAGATACCAAGGGTTGACCTAAAAGGAGGCGAGGCGATGATTTCCAGTGATGGCATCCGGGGGTACAATGATGCAATTATCCTAACGCTTTTGGCAGAAGGCGATTCTTATGGCTATGAAATTTCCAGGGAAATCAAAAGCCGGACCGATGAAGGTTACGTAATTAAAGAAACCACTTTGTATTCGGCCTTTACACGACTGGGTAAGCAGGGCTTTATCGAGGCATATCCTGGTGAAGTGACTCACGGGAAAAAGCGCACCTATTACCGAATTACCAGCTCCGGTCGCGAGTTTTTACAGGGAAAAATTGAGGAGTGGCAGCTGACTAAGCAGGTGGTAGATCGTTTTTTATCGACAATCCCCCCAGAGAAAGCCGCTAACGCCAGAGCAAATACGGAAAAAATGACAGAAGCAGGACTCTTGCCGACAACCGACGAATTAGGTTGAAGCAGGATAGCTTGATAGAAAGGGTTGGCTGAAAATGGAAACTATCACAAATTATCTGGAGACGTTGTTCTTGACGCTACCCAAGACCCCTCAGAGCCAGCAGGCGAAGGCGGACCTCTTGGCGGCGATGGAAGACCATTACCATGCATTGATTGAAGAAGGAAAAAGCGAACATGAAGCGATTGGCGCCGTAATTTCGGAATTTGGTTCCATTGATGAATTGAAAGAAGAACTGGAGTTGGAGTCTAGTGAATCAGTGAACCTGCAACAGGACAAGGAAAGTGATACCTCTAGAAAGTCTGTAAGCGAGTCAGCTGCCTTCGATGATGACTTTGGGAGTAACGCCACCGCGGATGCTTGGCCTAAAGACAAGACTTTCAATGGAAATGAGCAGACAGACCATAGCCAGGACTCTCATCATACTCAGAGTGCGCGTCACCATCACCACCATAGTCATCGACAAGATCGCGCCAATCTGAGTAGCGGCGAGGCCTATACTCCGACAGGACCAGCGATTGAGCTAGAGGAAGCTGAAACATTTTGGCAATTGATCCGCCGATTTGCCCTCAAAATCTCAGGCGGCGTCTTGATTGCAATTTTGGGAGTGGCCACAGTTATCTTCTTTGGCAGTCGTGGGGCAGACTTTCTCGGTTTGTCGGGGATGTTCATTTTTGCGGCAATTGCTGTTGGTCTCTTTATTACCGGTGGCATGAGCTATAGCGACGCCGCCAAACGTCTCGATGATCGCCCAATTGCAAAAGAGGTTCACGATGCTGCTAACCATCACACTGCACAATATAGTAAAAGTTTCCGCTTTTCATTAGTGTTGGGGATCATGACCTGTATTTTTGCTTTTGTGCCGCTGTTTTATTTTGGTTCTTATGGCTACAATGAAGCCTTCGGTGTGGCGTTATTTCTGGGAATCGTAGGCCTGGGATCATTTTTGATTATCTATGGCAGCATTGTCTACTCCTACTATAAAAAATTTGCCGACCAAGTAATCTTTATCTCTGACGAAGATGCCCCTGGTCCCAATGCCCGCCGGCAACGTGGCGAAGAAATCAGTCCAGTATTTGAAGCAATTGAAAAGGTGTACTGGCCGTTGGTGATGGTATTTTACTTCTGGTGGTCCTTTCATACCGGCAACTGGGCGTGGAGCTGGGTGATTTTCATGATCGCCGGTCCCGTATTCGCGGCTATCAAAAGTCTCTTTCGAATTAAAGAGTGATCCGGAGATAAGCAAAAAATAGACAACCGCCAACAGCCGATGAAATAGACGACTGCTGGCGGTTGTTTTCGTAGTGTTTAGGCGCAATGAATTCTTTGTGATCAAACTAAAAAGTGGCGCCCCCTGGTAGAAGTGGCGCCACTTTATTCTAGCCCACGACTGCCAGCTGAAGTCAGGCAGTTAGCGCAGGCTCAATCTTAAATTGTTCGGCCACGTATCTTGCGTAGGTCTCGTGGCTTTGCACCAGCTGATCGTGTTTGCCGGAGCCTGTAATGTGGCCTTTTTCGATAAAGTAAATCTTGTCAGAATCAACAATTGTCGCCAAGCGGTGGGCAATAACCAAAGTAGTTCGGCCTTTCATCAAGTTGCTGAGGGCTTGTTGGACTTTGGCTTCGGACTCGGAATCAAGGCTGGCGGTAGCTTCGTCCAACATCAGCACTTTTGGATCTCGCAGAAAGGCCCGCGCAATCGCCAGTCGTTGTCGTTGACCGCCGGAGATTTTGGCGCCCCGTTCGCCAACTTCAGTATCGAGACCTTTAGGCATTGCTTCAACAAACTGCTGTGCATAAGCGAGGTCCAACACTTGCCAGAGTTCTTGATCCGTGTACTCTTTTTCCAAACCATAAGTCAAATTGTAGCGAATTGTGCCGGCCATGATTGCCGAATCCTGAGAAACATAGCCAATTTGACGACGATAATCCGCCAATTGAATTTGCTCCGCTGGTGTTGCTCCAAAGGTGATGGTGCCGGCTGTGGGTTCGTAGAAACGTTCCAGCAGGCTGAAAGTCGTGGATTTTCCACCACCAGAGGGTCCGGCAAAAGCAATGATTTCGTTGGGCTTCGCTTCAAAGGAGATATCCGTGAGAATAGGGTCTGTTGGTGCATCCTCGTAGGCAAAATCTACATGAGAAACCCGCAATGTCTGGTGAGCGAGATCGACTTTTTGGCCACTGACAAAGTCTTCTGGTTCTTCATTCAATAGTTCGCGAACCCGGCGAGTTGAGCCGGCTGCTTTGGCGATTTCAGAAAACAAAGTGGCAATGATTGGCATTGCGCCAATGAGATTGAAGAGGTACATAAGAAAACTCATCAACACGCCGATGGACATCGCGCCGATTGCAATCCGATGCATACCGTAGGCCAACAGTCCAAAAACCATACTCATGAAAACCATCATCATGATTGGCTGCATTGCAGCATCGAAGACCGCTTCTTTTTTACCTACTTGATACAAACGATCTACTTCATCAGCGGCCCGTACTTGTGCTTGTTTTTCAGCGCCGGAAGTTTTGACCAAGCGGATTTCAGACAGCGTTTCAGTGGCAATTCCGTTGAAATGGCTCATGGCATCTTGTCGGATATGGCTAACCTTGGAGCCAAATGCCATCACTGGAAACATCAATAGAATCACGACCGGAACGGCAATGACCATTGCCAATGACATCCGCCAATCCATTTTGATCATCATATAAACGGTGCCGGCTACAGTAATCATGCTGGCGACAGTTTGTGGGAAAGTGACTGCCAACAGTTGCTTAACCTGGGAGGTGTCATTGGTCAAACGACTGGACATCTCACCAGCCTTGACGGAATCAAAGTAAGAGACTTTCAACGTGGTTAACTTGGTCCATAAACGTTTGCGCATGTTTTGGATTACGTTTTCGCCGAAGATTCCCAACACAGTACCACCAATGGCCGAAACGACTGCCGACAAGATAAACAGACCGACAACTCTGATTAACAAGCTGTAGTCGATTCCTTTTTGAAAGTCGTTGACTAAATCTGCCGCCAATTTGGGAACATAGACTTGAACCGCTGATGAGCCAGCCAACAAAACCATGCCAATACCTAGTAGGCTGTATTTTGGTTGGGTCTGTTTGATGAGACCCATGAATTCCTTGAATGAAAATTTTGTTCCGTCACTGCGCACATTATCTGCGCCGGGACGACCGCCTCCACCTTGTGCCATCAGTTGCGTCCTCCTTTGTTATCGTCAAATTCATCGAAATGACCGTCAAGATCGTCTGGGCTCATGTCATCAGGTCCAAACCCGGACCGGCCCCCAAAACCGCCAAATCCACGACGGCCATCATGACCGTCCGGGCCACCACCAAAACTATGATTGCGATCGAATCTACCGCCGTTACGTTCACCGTGACCGCCACCAAATCCTGGTCGGCCACCATCAAATCCCGGGCGTCCGCCGCCAAACCCACCAAACCCACCAAAGCCGTTGAAGCCGCTTCGATTGATCAACTGTTCTCGGGCACGTCCAAAGTGAGCACTCATAGTGTTGAAGCGATCCCAACGTTCGTCATCTCCAAAGACTTCAACCAATTTTTCTTGGAAGGCAGGGCTGTTAAGATTGTCGTTCATGCGTTTCAGATAAGTGTTTAATTCGGTCAGTTCGGTTTCGCTGAACTCGGCGAACAAGACGTCTCGCAAAGTAGTAGCGATGGCACCGTGTTCTTGCAGACTTTCGCGGCCTTTGTCGGTGATTTTTACCAATGTTACTCGCGAATCGGTAGGGGATTTTTCCCGGACAGCGGTACCGGCTTCCACCAGCTTTTTGATAATCTGGGTGACGCTGGAAGGTTTGATATCTAAAACCTCTGCCAAACGTCCGGCAGTGACATTTTCTTCAGTTGCCAAGATGTTCAAAGTTTCAAAGGCATTGTCGGTCTTTTCTTCCACATCATAGGCAAAGCGCAAAAATGGCTGTTGTGCAACTTGCAGTAAATTCTCCAAAATCGTGTTCTTATTCATGATAGCCCTCCTGTTGGGTAATTAGTTAGTTTTGTTTGTTGTCAACGAAGTAAATTATAATCCGTTTATTTTGTTTGTCAACAAATAAACTAACTATTTTTCGAAATAGCCTTGCAAAGTTAAAAAAAATCGAAATAACGAGTAAAGGAAAACACCGACTGCAAGGGGAGCAATCGGTGTTTTTCGGTTTAAGTAGTCAATCAGGTTCGTTTTCCTTGGGCTTTCCAGGGGCTAATTGCTGCTCCCGGTATTGGATTGGCGGGATGCCAATTTTCTTGCGAAACAGTCGGCTAAAATAATGAGGATCGTCGTAACCGACTTTGCCGGCGATTTCAGCAATTGGATAATGCAGGTTTGTCTGGCTCAAAAGTTCCTTGGCTTTTTGTAAGCGGCAGCGAATCAAAAGCTCCGAAAAAGTTTGTTGGTAGTCTTTTTTCAGGAGCTTATTCAGCTGAGAGGTACTGATGAACAAGGCCTGGGCAGTCTGTTGTAAGGAGATCGAACGGTCGAAATAATTGTTTTCGATATAGTCGTAGGCCATCTGAGAAAGAGGCTGGACCGCGGCTATAGCTGGTTGCGCTGGGACAGGAGCGGTTTGCAGTTGTTGTTCCAATTCGGTCAGCAGGTTTTTCAGATCAGACAGTGGGATTGGTTTCAACAGGTAATCATGGACTTTCAGAGTCAGGGCCTTGCGCACAAATTCGAAGTCGTCGTAACCGCTGATAACCACCAAAAGTGTCTCAGGATAGCGCTTGTTCAAGAGTGCAATTAAATCCAGGCCGTTGAAATCTCCCAGATTGATATCAATAAGGGCAGCGGCGATGGGCTGGGTTTCAAAACAGGCCAATGCGGCGGTGCCACTTTTGGCAGTGAGTACTTGAGAAAAGAAGCTGGTGGTGCGGCGAATATAGCCGGCGAGCCCTTCTCGTAACGCTTTTTCGTCGTCAACGATTAGCAGGTTTGTCATAGATGTGGGCCTCCTCGTCAGAAATGAAGGGTACTTGGATGCAAAATTCCGTAGCTGTTTCAGAACTGGTGATGGTCAAAGAAGCCCTATCTCCATATATCAGCTGCAATCGACGCCGAATATTGTACAGGCCAAAGCCGGTCTTCTCATCTTGCAAGTCCGCTTGATTCAGCCGTCGCAGTTGTTGAAGAGGAATCGGTGTGCCATTGTTGCCTACGACTAGCGCCAGCCCGGTATCTGTTTGGGAAACGGTGATCCACAGGCGAGACGGACGCACTGTCATGGTACGGATGCCGTGGTCAATCGCATTTTCCACTAGCGGCTGCAATAGAAAATGCAAGAGCCATTCTTTAGCAAGTGCCGGTGGTAAGGTAATGGCGACTTCCGACAGTGCTTCGTGGCGGACCTGTTGGATAGCCAAGTAACTACGGACGTGAGCAATCTCATCGGCAACGGTACTCAATTCCCCACCTTGATTGAGACCTTTGCGAAAGAACGTGCTGAGATTTTCCAACATGGTTACCGCACTGTCGATGTCGCCGCCCAGCACTTGCCATTGAATCGTGTTCAACGTGTTGTATAGAAAATGTGGTTGAATCTGTTCTTGCAAGACGCGCAAGGTTGCGGCGCGGTACTTGCTCTCGTTTTCGTAAACTTTGTCTAATGTCTGATTGAAGGCGACCGCTAGTTGAGCAATCTCTGCCGGCCCGTGGGTGTCAGCGCGAACAGTTTTATTGCCGGCCTGCACCTGCTGCATTGTTGCATCCAGTGCGAGGATGGGCTGCAGAATCTTTTTGAACAAGAGCAACATGGAAAGACCCAATAAGACCAACAGGACTACTAAAACCAGCTGCACCACATGCAGCAGTGTTTCCGTACTGCCGCCGAGGCTTTTTTTGTTAACGATGTAATTCACTTGCCAATCTGGCAAATAATCAATGTCAGCAGTCAGCAACAATTGCCGCTTGTGGTCGATCACGGGTTGCGGCGTGCCGGAACCCAAGAGAATCCCCGTGCCGTCATAAAGATTTAAATCTTTTGCCAAAGACATGACTTTTTCTAAGGGAATCGCTGCCGCTAAATAGGTGATGTCGTCTGTCAAGGGTTGTTTGAGGCGATACAAGATTACCACGGCTTCATGATGGTCTTCTTTTGAAATCAACTGATCACTGACAGTATAGGTCAATTGCGGATTGGCCGCCATTTCCTGATAGTAGGGGCGATTACGCACTGAAAATCCGGGAATGATGGGATCAGCAGAATAGGAGGTACCGTTTTTTGAGACTAAACGAATAGAGAGGTAATTGTCCGGCTCCGTTTGCACCAAATTTTCTGTCTCGGCAAAAAAATGTTGTCGGTCATAGGTTCGCGTATTGGGCAGTGCAGCCAATAACCGCAGTTCCGCCAACCGTTCACCAAACCAACTATTGATCTGGCTCGTCCGGTTGTTGACAAATTTTTGTGTGATGGAACGGTTCAAGGGAATTGTGTTGCGGGTCAATTCGTAATGGAAGACCCCTGTCAAAGCAGCCGTCAATCCGAAGAAGGCCGCCAGAAAAATTAGCATCGTTGTCTTTTTGATGGATGTCACAGCTTGTCATTCTTTCTTGTGCTTATTTTCACAATTCGAGCAGAAAGTCCACCTGTATCGCAGATTGTCCAACTCTTTTTGGCACCCCTCCTATTATACTGGTCTTGCGAGAAAAAAATAGCCATGGAGGAAAAGAACCTATGAAAAAGATGTTTAGCAAAATCGGTCTTTGTCTGGCGACATTGGCCTTATTGACGGCTTGTGGCAGCGGGTCAGCTGATAGCAGCCAAGCCAAAACAGTGGAAGGTGTCGGCAGCGGCAAGCACGGCGATATCAAAGTCAGCGTGACTTTCAAAGACGATAAAATTCAAGACATAGCTGTCAAAGAGCAAAAAGAAAACGAAGTGCTGGCAGAGCCGGTTTACACGGAATTAAAAGAAACTATTATGTCTCAAAATACAGCGGATGTGGATGTCGTCAGCGGCTCCACTGCCACCAGTGAAGGCTACTTGGCGGCGGTTAAAGATGCTATTGAAAAATCTGGTTTGACACTGGCTGCAGTCAAAGCTGCTCAAAAACAGACAGACAAACTGGCTGACCAACAAACTTATGACGTCGTAGTGGTAGGTTCTGGTGGAGCAGGCTTCAGTACCGCCATTGAAGCAGCGGAAGCAGGCAAGAAAGTAGTTCTGATTGAAAAGATGCCGGCAGTCGGTGGGAACACATTGATCTCTGGTGGTGAAATGAACGCACCAGGCAATTGGGTTCAAAAGAAGCTGGGAATTACCGGCGATTCAGTGGAAAGCTACTATGAAGATACTATGAAAGGCGGCGACAATCTCGGTGATCCTAAGATGGTGCGAATCATGGCGGAAAATGCCTTGGCTTCGGCAGAATGGCTGAAAGACGATGTGAAGGTTGAATTTCTTGACGATCAACTGTTCCAATTCGGCGGCCACAGCTACAAACGGGCCTTGATTCCAGTAGGACATACTGGTCAAGAAGTGATTACCAAACTGAAGAAAAAAGCAGAGACTCTCGGCGTGAAGATCCTCGTAGATACCAAAGCCGATGAACTGATCCAAGATAAAAGTGGCAAAGTTACCGGCGTTAAAGCGACTTATAAAGAAAAACAAGCTGTGACCTTCAATGCAGAAGATGCCGTAGTGCTCACCACTGGCGGTTTTGGTTCCAACATTGAAATGCGTAAAAAATATAATCCAGAATATGATGAACGCTACCTTTCCACCGATACCGAAGGAACTACTGGCGACGGGATTGTAATGGCACAAAAAGCTGGTGCCGCCCTCACCAACATGGAAAGTATCCAAACCTATCCAGTGGCCAATCCGAAAACCGGCGTCATTTCTTTGTTGGCAGATACTCGTTTTGACGGGGCAATTTTGATCAACCAAGAAGGCAATCGTTTCGTAGAAGAGTTGGAACGTCGAGACGTCATCTCAAAAGCGATTCTCTCTCAAACAGGTAGCTACACGTATCAACTTTGGAACGACGACATCGACGCAATCTCCAAAACCAAAGAAGCCCATGAGGACGAATACAATGAACTCATCGAACAAAAATTGCTGGTGAAAGCCGATACCTTAGAAGAAGCGGCTGCTTTCTTTGACATCGACTACAACAACTTGAAAAACACTGTGGAAAAAGTCAACGAATACGCCAAAACCGGTAAAGACAAAGACTTTAATCATCGAGGCGGTCTGGTTTCCCTGGCTAAAGGACCTTATTATATCGAAAAAGCAATCCCTTCAGTTCACCACACGATGGGCGGTCTGGTAATCAACGAAAAAACCGAAGTCTTGGACGAAAAAGGGCAACAAATTCCCGGCCTTTATGCGGCAGGTGAATTGACTGGTGTCATTCAAGGATCCAATCGACTGGGAGGCAATGCCATCACCGACATCATCACTTTTGGTCGAATCGCAGGTCAAACGGTAGGTAAATTATAAAACACAGCAGTCCGTAATTTTCCCGGATAGCATAGGGAATAGGACAATCGTTGAGTCACCCTCCTGTGAAGCGAACAATACCAAACGTGAGCCACAAGTAAAAGAGAAGTCACTTCCATTAAAAGTAGCGGAAGTGACTTCTCTTTTTATTGTTAAAAAGTTCAAAGGTTGACTTCTCTTGACACGTATGGCAATGTTCCCTCTTCGGACTAAGACATCAAGAAGGTCACAAATCTTTTCCATCCCTATCCTTTTTATTAATTGGGGTTAAACATTCGTTGTTTAGCACTTGTAAATTACTTAGGTCACATTTTCTTTTCTTGCAAAAAAAGAGCCCCAGCAAAGGGACTCTGATTAGCTTCTATGTGCATTTTCTAGGAAAATAAGGTGCAAGCCAGAAATTATCATGGCGCAATATGTCAAAAGGTTTATTGAGGAGGCACTACTTCCCAGATTTTTTCTTCAAAAAAATCAAACATAGTTGTCAGCCCCTTTATTTGTTTTGTGCTTATAGTGTACAATCTCGAAAGGAAGATAAGACAAAAATGTACGCATTTTCGTCAGAAAAAAAGGGTGAATTGCATGGAACACCAATCGCTAATCAAAAAGCTTAGAACAGATAGAGGGATTTCTCAGGAGAAACTGGCTCAGGGAATCTCACGACGCAGTACTCTAGCTTCGTTTGAGAGACAGGCTACCAAAATCTCCTATGACATGCTCGTTCAATACTTGGATCGTATGAATATTACTTTGGAAGAGTACCAATTTTTGCTGGACGATGGTAATCTCAGCGAAAAACGTGGGATTTCTGTGCTTTTCTATCAAAAGTTAACCAAAGAATACGATGCTGCTTTTTCCGACATGCTTTTTCAGAAGTACAATGAAACCGGGGAAAGCTATTATCAGCTCTTGCGTTCGGAATACTTATTGGTCATGAAAAAGGATAATCGTGATCTAGTAATTGACGAAGCAAAAGAAAAGCAGGTCCTCTCAGCATATCTGGATGCCATTGAGGATTGGGGCCGGTTTGAGCTGGCAATTTTTATCAATACACTGTTTTGTTTTGACGATGACTATATCCTGATGCATTTCAAACGATCCGTGAAAAAGATGAAAGGCTATATCGATAATCTCTATTATAGTCGGGACATTTTGGCCTTTTTAATCAACGGTGTGGTTCTAGGCTTCGAACGTAAGTCAAAACAGCTGTTTGATGTATTCTTTCCCGAACTGCGCTTTTTTGCCGACGAGTTAAAAAGTATGGAAGCCGATATTACCTGGCGGGTCTTCCAGTTTTTATCCACCGACGACATCTACAGTAATAAAAAGAAGTACGAGTTGTTCTTTATTCTAGAGTATCTGGGAAAAGAGGAGTACATCTCTTACATTGAAAAAAATTTACCAACATCAGATTGAATAACACAAACAAACTTATGACGAAAAACCGTACAAAATTAACTGCCGATGTATCCAGTTTCTATCATAGAGGCAGAAGCTCTTTGATTAAGTAATATGTAGTCGGTTTAGAACAGCTTCTGGGACCATCTGGATTGATTGGATTAAATAGACAGGAGACACACATGAGAAAAATGAAATTGAATAGTAAATTGCTCCTGGTTGAGCTATTGGTGATTTTTGGCTTTATTGCCTGTCACCTGACTCCGGTGATTGCAGTAAGAACCTCTCTTGTATTCTCGGGATGTTTTAAAAGCGGGCTTACTAGTGGTATCACTTTTGAAAAAAAGACAGATACCGGCCACTCGGCATACAAAGTTGAAGATGCGCCGATTGAAAAGGCAACTGGAGGTCGTCTGGATTATATGGAGGTGCGACGATATGCGGGTATCTTCTACTTTGCCGAATATTTAGGACAAGGATAACTTGGTGGTAAGAAATTGTTATGCAAAAAGAAGCTGCAGTGCACTTTGATCGTCAGTTGAGCTATTCTATGTAGAATCTAGACATTTTTGGGGGGAATTAAAATTATCTTACTCTATCTGGCAGTCTATCTGGTACTCTTGATTTTTCTAGTCATTTTATATTTTTTGAGTAAAACGGAAAAAACAAAAGCTAGTCTAAAAAAATTTTTTCTCTTCTGTGCACTTGCCATTGGACTTTGGAGTGGCTATCTTTATTACGACAATTATGTGAAACAAACGCTTATTGCAGAAAGTGTATCACCTACCAAAGAGACTACGCTTAAAGTGATTCAACTGGGTAGACCAACGTTATTAGAAGGAACAAGGCTGCGAGTAGTAAGCCCGCAAAATCAGGTCACACATAGTTTTTCCTATCAAAAAGAACCTTATTTTTCCAGCTGTGATATTGTCGTAACCTGGGAAAATGACGAAAAAGCGACGATTGATTTTTTTCAGGAAACCTCTCTTCAAAAAGATAAAACAGTGCCGTACCGGACCCTTCACTATGATAAAGGAAAAGGCGTGTCCTACTAATGCTGTTTTTCGGGAGAAGTCAGCTAAACTATGATGCGATATGAAGACAACCACCCAAGAAGTGATTTTGTACTTCTTGGGTGGTTTTTTGTCTAAGGGAATTCTATCAGTGGATTCTTAACTGGAACTGTCCGGTCATGGGAAGGAGATACCAACATGAAAAAATAACGGATCACAATTCAGCTGAAATCCAGGTTGCCAATAAAATAGTCTAAAACGCATACAGGTCCATATAGACGCAATACCGACGAAGGGTTACTATGAAGATAACAGGTGGTTGGTTAAACAATTGAATTATTTACGATCCTCATCGGAGAGTGATTCCTTCTCTTTTTCCAATTGTTAGCTATCACGGATCCGTCATTAGAGAGTAAAAAGCTTCATGGGATCCTAACGTTATTTTTGAAAGTCCAAGCGGATGCTTTCTTTTGATAATTGATCATATTTGATTGGATGTAGTAATAGTATGTTTTCACAGGAAATATTGTTGATTGGATACACTGGAGCGATAGAAAGGAAGAAAATCATGTCATTCAAAAGTACGAAAGTCATAGTTTTAATGCTGAGTTTGGTGTTGGTTCTAGTAGGCTGCTCTTCAAAAGATGAACAACGAAACTTAACTAAAATTCCTGAGTCACAAAATTTACTAGTTACAGGAAATCGTCCGCTGGGCAAAGATCAGATTGGCAAAAAGCTTGGCGAAGTAAAAAAAGCAGTCAATCCAGATGTAGGTGCTGACCTGGCAGATTGGGATTCTACCAACTTACCAGTCGGCACAGAAATCTATCAGGTTCTCGGGGAGATAGACAATGCCAAAGGAGATTATTTTGCCTATAAAAAAGATGGGAAGTTTTACTTGTTTTATGAATTTTTCGAACGAAAATAAGTGCATCACAAGCTGCTTTTTGAAGAGTATTAAGTCGATAACAAAATTAATTGCTGTTAAAGACAACCGGTCCTATTGCTAGAGGAGCCGGTTTTTTTGTAGCTTATCAAACCTCTTCAGTGTGCTTTTTACTTATAAAGTTTTTGAAATAGACAGATTGCTACGGGTAAAGACCAGTTGTTACTTACTTTGCCTTGCGTTTTTTTCTACGGGTTATTCCCGCATTCGCCACTGACTAGGCGAGATACCGTTTTTCTGGCGAAAGAGGGTGGAGAAGTAGTGCTCGTCAGCGAAGCCTAAGCGGTCGGCAATCTCTTGGATGCTCAGGAGCGTCTCTTTAAGGAGTAATTGCGCCAGCTCCAGTTTTTTGTCCAGATAATAATCATAAGGAGTCTGTTGCAAGTATTTTTTAAACTGGCGGGTCAACTGGGAGGAGGAGAGATTGGCGGCAACAGCAGCCTGTGCCACAGTGATCCGGCTATCCTGTAGGTGGTTTTCTAAGAAAATTTTGGCCTGTAAAACAGCCTCTGGGATCAATCGTGGACGTGCCGGTTGTTGCGCCGCCAAGTCGAAAATCAGCTGATGAAACAGCAGTGAACTGCTGCGGCTGCGTTCAGCAGGAGAAAGCTCTTTTTCGCAAAGGGCTAGTAGCCTATCAAAATCGGTAAACAGGTCAGTAGCCGGAAAAAGGATACGATCTTGGAGTTGATAGCTCTGTAATAGGTGATCTACCAAGGTCCCAGTCACATTGACCCAGATTTTATGCAGTGGCTCTTCGGCAGCAGACCAGTAGTGATGATCGTGTCCTGCCGGCAAAAGATAACAGTCTCCGCCTTGAACAGAAAAGGTAGTGCCATCGATCACCAAGGTACCCTGTCCAGAGAGAACATACTCGAGACTCCAAATGGCCGAAGACCGACGCTCCACTCGATAACTTTCAAAAGGAAAGGTGATTCCAGCTAGCTCAATGCGAAAAATTTCGGGAGCAGCAAATTGTTCGGGTAAAAAGCTCAAAATATATTCTTTAATCATGCTTGGATTCCTCACTTCAATGGCGTTATCCTGGATGGAATTTCAATTCTATGGTTGTATACTATACCTGACAAGAAAAAACGTCAACGGAGGAAAGACTATGACATCACAAGCCAATCAACAAGCTAAAACTGTCGCAATACCACGACCAGAGCATCCTCAGCCGCAATTTCAGCGGGAAAACTGGCATAACTTAAACGGAACTTGGCGCTTTGCCTTTGACTTTGGTCGCAGCGGCCAAGATCGCAAATGGTATGCCGTTTCTGCGGCGCAAACTTTTTCACCAGCAGAAAAGCAAGCCCTCGAGGAGCCTATTTTTGAAAACTGGCAGACGGCTCCCAACAACGATCCTTTTGACAAAAAAATCCAAGTTCCTTTTTGTCCAGAATCTGTTCTCAGCGAAATCGGCTATAAGGATTTTATTCCTGCTTGTTGGTATCAACGAGAGATCACTATCAGTGAGGATGAGTTAACAGGTGCACAAGGAACGGGGGACGTTGTCCGCTTACATTTTGGTGCGGTGGATTATTTCTGCGAAGTCTATGTAAACGGGATTTCTGTGGGCACACATCGAGGCGGCTATGCCTCTTTTTATTTCGATATCCAAGAGCAGCTAATTGTAGGAACAAATACCATCACCGTTTACGTGGAAGATGAGCCTTGCAGTTTTCATCAGCCTGTTGGCAAACAGAGTCGCTTCTTTTATTCTCGTGGCTGTGACTACACACGAACCACCGGAATCTGGCAGACGGTCTGGCTGGAATTTCTACCTGTCGCGGCCTTACAGGAGGTACGCTACTTCCCTAATGTTGCCGATAGTCAAGTCACGATGTCCCTTAAAACCAGTGGAGTTGGCGGTAGCTGTCAGATTACTGTCAGCTATGAAGGACGCTCGATGGGCAGTGCCACAGTCCAATTGACCGGTAACTTTGCGACGGTTACGATTCCTCTGCTAGAGACCCATTTATGGGAACTGGGAGCTGGTCGTTTGTATGACGTGACACTGCGCTATGAAAATGATTTGGTACACAGCTATTTCGGGTTACGGGAAGTTGCTTTGGATGGGTACCGTTTTTTGCTAAATGGTCGCTCTGTTTTTCAGCGGACGGTCTTAGATCAAGGGTTTTATCCTGATGGAATCTATACGGCACCCACTGATGCAGCCTTACAGCAAGACATTCAATTGGCGCTGGATTGTGGTTTTAACGGCGCTCGTCTGCATGAAAAGGCCTTTGAACCACGCTTTTTGTACCATGCGGATCGGGCTGGATACTTGGTGTGGGGAGAGATGGCTAACTGGGGAATTGATCTGTCAGATTTTGCAGCAATCAGCGATTTTCTGCCAGAGTGGCAACAATTGTTGGCACGGGATTTCAACCATCCCGCTATCGTGACCTGGTGTCCCATGAATGAAACGTGGGATGTAGCACACCGTCCGCAGAAAGACGAGATTGTGGAGCTGATTTACCGCACCACCAAGCAATACGACCCTACGAGACCAGTCGTAGATACCAGTGGCAATTACCATGTAGTGAGCGACTTTTACGATTTACACGATTATTGTCAAGACCCGGTCCTCTTTAAAGAGCATTTTACCGGCGGGCTACAAAAAAATGGCGAATTTTGGGACGAGCACGATGCCCGCCAAACCTACACTTCGGGACAGGCTTTTTGTGTCAGTGAGTACGGTGGTATCAAATGGGACCCCACCAGCAATCCCGACAGTGCTTGGGGGTATGGAGATGCTCCTGAAAATGAGGAGGCCTTTATTCAGCGTTATCAGGGCTTGACAGATATTTTATTGGATCATCCGAAAATTTTTGGCTTTTGTTACACTCAGCTTTACGATGTGGAACAAGAGAGAAACGGATTGTATTATTACAACCGTACACCGAAGTTTGATCCGGCTATTTTTAAAGCCATTAATCGTCGCAAAGCTGCGATTGAAGATTGAAAATCAAACACCTCACGAGAAGTGCCGTGGGGTGTTTTTGAGGTGTTGTTTCGACGACAGAAAGAAAAATGATACCGCTGATATTACGGTCTGACAGAGGGGGCGGGTTATTGCAGACGAATTGTCGGGTGTAGTTATTTGTCTGTTATAATCAATTTAACAACACTCAAGGAGGAGATCTAAATGCATATCGAGCATTTGGCTGTGTGGGTCAATGACCTGGAAAACATGAAGGATTTTTACCACGATTTTTTTGAGACGGAGAGTTCAGAGCTCTATTACAATGAAAAAACCGGTTTTCGTTCGTATTTTTTGACTTTTAGCTCAGGGGCGCGTTTGGAGCTAACCAATAAACGATTTTTGGCTGGGCGTAGCCACGAAGCATTTGGTTATGCCCATCTGGCTATCGCGGTAGGTAGCAAGGCGGATGTCAATCGTTTTGCGCAGCGCTTTGTTGCAGCAGGTTTGCCATTGCTAAACGGTCCGCGTACCACCGGCGACGGCTATTATGAAGCAGTGGTACAAGATCCTGAGGGCAATTTGATTGAGCTGACCACTGGCTGACAGCAGCCTACAAAAACGACCACAAGACTAAGTGTCAAGGCGTTGCTTGATAGCTGGTGGAATCAGTCGGAGCCATAGCTTTGATGGCAAGGGGTAAATCAAAACGCTATCGACGGATTTTTATGCATTCATTCGGAGTTTTCTGACAATTTATGAAAAGCAGCTGTTTTTTTACAGTAAATGTGGTAAAATGGCACAAATATGAATAGGGGTGTTGTGAATGACTGGGTATAATGTAGCGGTCGTCGGAGCCACGGGCGCTGTCGGCACGAGAATGATTGAAATGTTGGAACAATCCACCTTGCCCTTGGCACAGGTGAAGTTATTAGCGTCAGCCCGTTCGGCCGGCCAAACCCGCAATTTCAAAGGCGATGAGCTGGTTATTGAAGAATTGGTGCCGGAATCCTTTGAAGGCGTGGATATTGCGTTATTTTCAGCTGGGGGCGGGATTTCTAAAAAATTTGCGCCGGAAGCTGTCAAACGTGGTGCGGTAGTGGTAGACAATACCAGCGCCTTTCGAATGGATAAGGACGTGCCGCTAGTTGTGCCTGAAGTCAACGCCGATGCATTGAAAGACCATCAAGGCATCATCGCCAATCCTAACTGCTCCACCATTCAGATGATGGTCGCTTTGGAGCCTATCCGTCAGGCAGCTGGTTTGAAGCGAATCATCGTGTCCACTTACCAAGCGGTGTCAGGGGCTGGTGCCAAAGCTATGGAAGAATTGAGACGGGAAAGTGCAGCTTATTTAGCGGGTACGCCAGTGGATGAATTGAATCCTGAAATCCTGCCGGCAGGTGGCGACAAGAAACATTACCCTATCGCTTTCAATGCGCTGCCTCAAATTGATGTGTTTGCCGAAGACAACTACACTTATGAAGAGTGGAAAATGATCAATGAAACGCGTAAAATCATGGCGGACGATACCATCAAAATCGCAGCAACTTGTGTGCGAATTCCGGTGTTTGCCGGTCATTCGGAATCTGTCTATATCGAAACTGAAGATGTTATTGATGTAGCTGCGGTCAAAGCACTGTTGGCAAAAGCACCAGGTGTCGTTTTAGAAGATGACCCTAGCCAACAAAGCTATCCCCAAGCACTGAACGCCGTCGGAAAGAAAGAAACCTTTGTTGGTCGCTTGCGTCGGGACTTGGATGTTGAAAACGGCCTGCACATGTGGGTAGTTTCTGACAACCTTTTGAAGGGCGCTGCGTGGAATTCAGTCCAAATCGCTGAAACGCTCCATGCAATGGATCTTGTCAGAGTAAACTAGTTGAAATAGAGAACTAGAGATGTGATCTTTCGGTAGAAAAATGGAGTGATGTTACTCCTTTACTTCTTAACAGCTAATAAAAATAAGAGACACCAAAAAACCGTAGGAAGCATTTTTCCTGCGGTTTTTTTCTATAAAAGTAGCAGCGAAGCAACAAAGGCCTTCGCAGCATAAAAGCTAAACTTGTGGTGTACAGATTTTTTGAGACTTCTTGTGGAAAAACTAGGGAAGCTTACTGGAAGCGGATATCTTTATCTAAAAAGGCTCACGATTTAGCTAAGATAAAAACGAACACTGCTCTCAGCTGCCGGTGTGAATTAGCAAAAAGCCGCAGATTCATAACCGGAAGCGAGAAAGCAGTGTTTTTTTGTTGGGTACGGAGAGCTACAGTTTTCATAGGTTATGCGTTATGCCGCAGTTATTTTAGCTGCGCCAGAACCTTATCGGGAACTTTATTTTGTGCAACTTCATTTGGCCCTTCAATGACACGTTTTTGGCTGATTTCAGCTTTGACGATAGCTCCTGGCCGTAATGGTGTTGGATCAGAGTTAGACAATTCATAGTTCATTTGCTGGGTGCTGCCGTCAGCTTTAACGAAGGTCAGCTGGTATTTATAACTGGACCAACCAGCAATTTTTTCGCCGCTATCATCAACGGTTTGAACCTTTTCAGGGACTGTTTCCGGCACCAACGCGTAGGCGGTCACCCCCTGATAGGTTTCTTGATAATACTGCCAGCCTTTGAAACCCACGACACCTAAGAGAACCACAACAACGAGGGCGATAATTTTTTTCATAAGATAAAAACTCCTTTGTGTAAAATCGCAGTCTTGCAATACAGCGATTATCAGCAATGATCTGCGGAATCTGTGCAACTTGCAACGATAGGGTATCACGGCTTTCGAAAATTTTCATGATAAAAGCCTTCGATTTCACGAACACTTTTGTCACTTGTTGGAAATTATTATTTTTCGACACTTTTTCTAGGGCAAATCATTGATAGGACAGCTTTGTTTGGAAAAGATTAGGAATGATATCGGCATTTCTAGATGTTCAAAAAACCGACTTTTTTGGAAATATAGGAGAAGTTGTTTTCGGAGATAATTGAGAGGAAATACGACTATCCAGACTATCAATAAGGACTCTTCAGTCATCGTTTTTTGATAGAGCCCTTTGTGAAAGGCTTGTTTACCTGCTGGCAAAGCCAGTCGACACCAAAAAGGCGAATCCGCTAAATGACAGGTGGCTTTGGGAAGTCACGCTAGAGGCGGTCGCCTGATTATTGGGTCGCAGATTTTTTAAGTTTAAAGAGATGGGTGTGGCGACGAAGAAAAGCTGGGAAAACCATCAAACAAAAAGGAGATACGCTAATCTATGAAAAATAGTTACAAAAAATAGTTACAAGTTAGCGTGCCTATTCTTATTAAACCGCGGCTAAAGATAAAAAGCGTCGCCTGGAGTCAATCATGAAAGTACTTGTCTAAGGCAGCTAAAACGCCATTTTTGGCAATAACGCCTGAAAATGCGATGGTAATTGGCAGAATAGCTATTGCCGAAATATTGGTAAATCTCAGGACACCAAATATCAGCAAAAAATACAATGCAGTAAAAAGTAGTCGCTTCATCCAAATCATGACCGTCACTTCTTTCTTTTAAGGGAAATACCCGATGCTATTTTTGTGGTGTTTGGCGCGTCTTTTGACAGCATATGCTTGTATTTATTATAGTAGAAACAAATGCGTTTTGATAGCGTTATCAATAAAGAAAAAAGCAAACAAATTCGCTTAAAAACGCTCCTGCTTTTCATGTGGAAATAAGCAGCAGATTTTAGTGACATCTTTTAAGAAAATGATGATTTGCATGATTGGCTAGCAAATCGGTATCAAATTGCTCATATTTCAACAATAATTTCCTTGAAAAATGGTCTGGAACAAAAGCTTCACGGCTGTGAAAGCTAAAATGAGGAGCGTCAGCAGAGGAAAGGGTGGCGCTGTTTTTTGCAAGACTACAAAATGAGGAGAAGTTTTTATGTGGTAGACTGGTGGTAGATAAGTTAGGAATTGCTGATGACCGGAGTACTTCATTTTTGAAAGGAATTGGAGGCATAAGATAATGATGAAGCAAAAAATCATGCTCGGAAGTGTCGTGGTACTCTTTTTGTTGTGGTATATCCTGCTGCAACGAGAAGTAATTTCTTGGCGCTTGTGGCTGTTGGGCAGTGGCAGCGGTTTGCTTGTTTTGGCAGCACTAATAGTCACAAGACAACAGTATTTTTGGGCGAGTCTTGTTGGAAGGCGTGATTCATACACTGAAAATGAAAAGCGGCTGGCGCATTTTTCCGGCTGGGTTACAGGATTTCTAGGACTTGTGTTGATAGTTTTGGGAGTGGTGGCAAAAAGCTAAAGGCAATAAGGAACGGTCAATCCGTTTTTCGCTTGAAGTTTGAGGAGGATAAGATGTCAGAAAACGATTATGTGAACAGTCAAAATGCGCTGTTTGAAGGAAATTTTGAAGAGTTGGGACGATTACTGACCGCCTGGCAAGCCCAGCCAGAAGATCCCCATTATTTTGACTACCTGAATTACAGTGGCTATTTGGCAACTCAAAAGCTCCAATGGCAAGAAGCAGAAGAGCTCTACGATGAATATCTACGACTAGCTCAGGCATTGCAGGACACGGAAAAAATACATGTAGGTTTACATCAGCTTGCGATGGTCAAACGAGAACAGGGGCTATTGCCAGAAGCACAACAGCTGATTCAACAAGAAGCGACTATTTTGGAAGCATCTTTTCCCGATGACAGCTATCGTAAAGCAGTCAACCACTATGAAGCAGGCTATTTGGCACTGCTGTTGGGAAATTTCCCGGAGGCACACGAAATTCTTACCGAGTCATTAACTTTAGCTGAGCAAAATGACGACCCCATTTTATTGGGGTGCAGCTGGCGAGGTTTAGGGGAATTACGCGTCGCTGAAGGGAAAAAAGCAGAAGCTAAAACGGCACTCCAGACTGCATTACGCTTTTTCGAGGCGGGAGAAGATCAAGTAGGCGCTGCTGATATCCGCAGGAAGTTAGCAGCTATCAAGATAGACCAGGTATTTGAAATTGACGAGCGTCAAATATTAGTCGAGGATATAAAAGAAGAGTCGTCAGGCCAAAAAACAGCTATTTCTACAACACTTGATACTAAGAAACAAGCGGTATCAAGTGATCCGCCCCAACCGCCTCCACCAGAAGATTTTCAAGAAGCGATGATTCAGATGGGGCTGCAAGGAACAGGACCAGTAAAGCTAATCGTCAAAGGAAGTGTGACCGAGGTTCCACGGAATGCTAAGGAAAAAGCTGAGATGGATGAAGTACCCTTGCCAAGGGCACATTCAGAAAAAATCGCGGTTATCTCCGTTGTTTTTGTGACAATGGATCCATCTGCAGCAGAAAAACAGTTGCGGTTCTTATTAGCAGCTGACCCAAATAGTTACTACATGGTGTACAGCTGTCCCTGGGATACCGATTTAGAGAAACTCTCTCACTACCCATCAGTAGCGATTACAGCAGAAGATTTCACCGCATAAATAAATGACAAAAGAAAAGAACCCGCCACGAAGGCTCCTTCAGTTTTTCATGATCCAAGCGACCAATAAAAAACTGACAGCAAGCGTCGTGACGGGGATTTTTAACTGGCTTTTGGCCACTTTATTTTCTCTGAAAACAGTGAATTCAGCCAATCGTTAGTTATAAAACCCAGTACCTTATTTTATGGCTAGCTTCAGTATAACCAGTGTCATAGATGAGTTGGAAGGCCAGCTGATACGCTGTGGCAAAAAGCGGCAGCTTACTACTTGTCTGGAAGAGTTTTTGAGAGTTGGTACAGGCGCAATTTTCTGAACAGAAAATCAGCTATGCTATAATTTAAGTAAGTCTGATACTGAAGGAAGTGAGAAAAATCAAAGCAGTCAATATGTTGAAAGAGGTGTTTGTTTCTTCGTTACCATTGGGGGTAATCATTCTGGTGGTATGTGGTTTTGTAGCACCGTTAAACAGCACAGAAGAATATAGTAAACTACTGGTAGCCTATCTCAGTGTTGTCGTGGGGCAAACGCTGTTTCTGGTGGGTTTGGATAGCAGTATTTTACCGATTGGCAAGATCGTTGGCCGGTCATTGATTAAGTTACGCAAAGTCTCTTTAATCGTTTTTTGTGGTTTTCTATTTGGACTTTTGGTAACGGTTGCAGAACCGGCGCTGGAAGTGTTGGCACGTCAGACTAACATGATTATGCCAGAGGTCAGCATCCGGATCTTTGTTTGGATAGCCAGTTTAGGAATTGGCTTATCGGTAGGTTTCGCACTGCTTCGAGTTATGAAAAATTGGCCGCTGAAAAAAGTTTTTGCCTGGCTATATGGGCTTATCTTTCTCCTTGTAATCTTTGTGCCGGGAGATTTTGTCGGCTTGGCTTTTGATGCTAGTGGCGCGACGACCGGGGATGTGTCGGTTCCTTTCATCTTGGCCTTGGGAATTGGTGTCTCAAAGACGATGTCCAAACATCGGACCAATGAGGATACTTTTGGAGTGATTGGCATTTCTTCAGTTGGTCCAATCCTTGCAGTATTTATTTACGGACTGATTTTGAAACACCATCCCTCCATCACCTTATCAGATGCCCAATTCTATGATCCCAGTGTTTCTCAAACCTTTCGTCAAATACTGATAGGTAATTTTAAAGATGTGGCCTTTGCTCTGGTTCCTATAGTCGTGGCCTTTATTCCCTTTCAATTTATGATAAAACTCTCCAAAAGCGAGCTGACTCGAATCTTGCTGGGTCTCGTCCCTGTGTATGTAGGACTGCTGATTTTTTTAACTGGTATCGATTATGGTTTTGCCTTTGCAGGAAAATACATTGGCGAGATTTTTCTTGAATCCGGTCGGTGGGGCTGGCTGCTGGTAGTGGGATTTGGTTTAGGAATCGCGATCACGCTGTCTGAACCAGCAGTGACAGTATTAGGTGATCAGTTGGAAGAGCTGACAAATGGTCATATAAAAAAGCAGACGATTCGGTTAACTTTAGCCTTGGGAATCGGGTTTGCGACGGTTCTTGCTATTTTGAAGATTATCACTCAAATCAATATTCTATGGTTCTTAGCGCCGCTTTACTTGGTGGCTTTGATTATGATGAGGTATACATCAAACCTGTTTGTAGGTTTAGCATTTGATTCTGGGGGAGTGACTGGTGGTGCATTGACTTCGGCATTTTTGACGCCGTTGACATTAGGTGTGGCTCAAGCTGTAGCTGATACTAGCTCGCAACCCCAATCAATTTTGATGAACGGCTTTGGTGTAATCGCTTTTATTTCTGTGACGCCGCTGATTGCTGTTCAGGTGTTGGGACTTCTTTATGAGCGGCGCGCTGCTCTAAGCAGAGCTTCTGATGAGCTGGAACTGGATAGTCTTGAAGGCCTGTTTGAAGAGGAGAGGGGGAAAGCAGATCATGAAGGATAGATGTGAGGAAGCCCTGCGTCAGCTAACTATCATTGTCGGTAGAAAAAAAGCCGAGCTACTGCTAAAAGCATTAGTGGCTAACGGTGCTCAACTGGTTATGACCACCTATGGGGAAGGGACAATGGACCCTAACTATCTGCTGAAGGTATTGGGATTGACAGCGGAAAAAAAGAAAGCAGTGATTACCTGTTTGATTAGAAAAAGTGACCAGGAACAGATTATGGATCTGCTGTTGAAGGATTTTCAGTTTGATCAACCGAATACCGGAATTGCCTACACAACACCGGTAGGGGAAGTCTCATTTTGAAAGGAGCTTATACGATGGAGCAATCTCTAGAGAAAGACATTCGAGCGCTACATATTATCACAAATGCAGGGTTTGCCGATGAAGTTGTCGCCATTGCCCGTGAGGCGGGAGCATCAGGGGCAACTATCATGTCTGGGCGAGGTGAAGGGCCACGTTATGAGGTGTTTATGGGTATCACGTTAGACTCTGAAAAAGACCTTGTTCTGTGTATCACAGAAAAAGCGGTCGCTCAAAAGGCGATGCAGGCAATCAACGAAAAGGCTGGAAGAAAAACACCAGCCCACAGCATCTGTTATACGACACCGATTGACCAGATGATTGGCGTCTCCTTTACCCCGAGATAGTAGTGTAGTGCCCATTTTGGATGATAGCGCTAAAAAAAGGTGATACAAAGCTGAGATTCTCAGCTTTGTATCACCTTTTTGGACTGGCTGTAAGTTTTGGGGTGCCTGATTATGATCGACAGCTGGGTAAACCAAACTAGCTGTAATACAAGCATTCACAAGAAGTTTTCCTCCGGCTGGGAGGTAATTTTTTTTGTTTTTTCGTTTTTAAGGAGAATTGCTGTGGCGTTAAAGATAGTGATACCAATACTATCATGATGAAAGAGCAACTACTTAATGAATGTGGAAAAACCAGTTTCCGGAGTTTAGAGGTATCAGCTACTCGATTTTTGGGCAGCAGCTAAGCTATTTCTTTTCGAAAAAAAGAAGTTTTATTTTTACAATAAAGTAAATAGTACTAAGTATAAAATAACAGAGTTGAACAGAATTGTGGGCTGAGTGTGCCATTTGTCAATGGTTATCGAGATGAAACAACGGTTTGACATGCTGCTAAAAATTAAAAATATAAGCTGTGTATTTATTTTAAAAAAGCTGTAGAAAATCGTCAGAATGACCGTACTTAGCTGTTATGAAAAATAGTTAAAGCGACATTGTTGAGTAGTCTCCAAAATTGATGGATTTTCGTTTAATTTGTATGAAAAAGCTATATAAAACAAATGGAGATAGATTTTTAAATCAAAATAATTGTATTTAATTGTGTAATGTGAATAAAATTTTGCTGGTTTGAATTAGTTCCTATATAATCTGTCTATAGAAACATTTGTAATTCCAGTTATATTATTGTGCGGAAAAAGGCAGGGGAACTTTCGGCAGGAAAGCTGCTTGATGAGAAAGTGGAAATGGAACTCACTTAAAGTTAAGCGGTCCCGTCAATTAAAGAATTACGAATGGAACAGGGGGATTTTTGGATGAAGAAACAGAGGCAGAATCGATTTTGGAAAAAGGGAGCATCTGTACTGGCTACTGTAACGTTGCTTTCTTTGTTGGGTGGAGCACAACCCAAATACGCGGCTGAAAATGCAGGACAAGTGACCACTGCTAACAAGACCTTTATCGTCAATAAGAAAGTCAACATGGCTAATATTCAATCAAGCAATAATTTATTTTCTACGACGATTGCCATCCCATCGCCGGGGAAAAGTACGGTGGATGGGGACAAGTACACGGCAACTTATACGTTTACGAAAAAGGCTGATCCAAATTATCGGCTGCTGAAGGTCATTCCGTATATTGAAGCCCCTAACTTCACGATAACTAACTGGGGCGGACCGGTTGTTGCCAAGGGTAATTATATCTATGACGAGAGTATTCAGGCGTGGCGCATACCGGATCCAATGGTGGCTGTCGACGGTTCTGAAGTGCCGGCAACAACAGCTGTCAATGGGACGCAGGGAATCAAACTTTATCTTGCCGGTGAGAAGACTGGTATGGAAGCATTGAGTTACCTGACAAATGATGGTTCTAAAGTTGGAATGCGACCGGTTATTCTGTTAGGGGATGTCCGGACGATGCCGGCAAACGTGCCACAAGCGACTTCTTTCACCATTTTTCAAGAGCGGACATATGAAGGTGCAGAAGGGATGTGGCACGCCTTTTCCTATCGGCCATCCGCTTATGTCGAGTATGAGTTTGATGCAACAGTAACAGGAACAAATCCTGACGATCAGCTGAATTTGACTATTGGCGACAATGCACACTTTGATTCTGTAATCACCTTACAATCGCCTCAAAAAGTTACTGCCGATATTGTGTGGCAGGAAAGTACCAATGATGGGGCAACTTTTACTGATATTGAGGGAACCTCTTCAAACAGCAACGGTCAGCAAAATATGACAAAGTCTTTGGATGTTACTGCTACAAAAGACAATGATGGCAATTTGTATCGTGTGAAAATCACCCCCAATGAAACAGATGAAGCACCAGTTTACACAGAACCTGCCCGGCTGACCTTGAAAAAAACTTCTGCAAGTATTGAAGCGGCTAAAGTTTTAGAAGGTGCTGATCTCGATGCCAATCAGTTTGAGTTTATTCTACGGGATGCTAATGGGGTAGAACTGGCCCGTGCAAAAAACACAGCAGCAGGCAGTATTCCATTCACTCCGCTTTGGTACACGGCACCGGGAGAATATACCTATACCATCGAGGAAGTCGATGACGGACAGAAAAATATCACTTATGACTCAACGGTGTTGGAGGCACACGTTCTGGTGAAAGCAACTGGCGAAGCGTTAACAAGTGAAGTCAGCTTTATTGAAGGAAGAAAGACGTTCACGAATACCTTTACACCCGCACAGACCAGTGATACCGACAGTAGCCAAACGACTGAGCCAAGCAGTGAAAATTCATCAGAGTCCAGCGAATCAAATTCCAGCTCAGCCAAATCCAGTGACTCTGAAGTGATTTCGGAAACTTCCAGTGAAGCTGCGGGAAATCCAAGCCCGAAAGCAACGACAAAATCAAGCCACTCACTAAAGGAGACAACACCGAACAGCAGCAATAAAGCCAAAGAAAATAAGAAGTTGCCTAAAGCTGGTGCTGAAAAGAATGGCTTTGCTTTTCTAGGTTTATTATTTTTAGCAATTAGTGTTTTATTGTTTATGAAGAAACAACATAAACAGTACCGATGATATAGGCACAGGCTGAATTATGAGCTGTAGTGAATCATAGAGCTTAGTCATTGACTGAGAGGTACTTGTTAGCTTTGATATTCTATCTGGTGAGTAAGTCAAATGCTACAGCAGAAGATTTCACCGCGTAAATAAATGACAAAAGAAAAGCCCCGCCACGAAGGCTCTTTCAGTTTTTCATGATCCAAGCGACCAATGAAAAACTGACACAAGCGTCGTGACGGGGAATTTTTTATTGCTTTTTGATCACTTTGGGTTCTTCTGGTAAATCAATAGCCATGCCGCTGATGGTGACAATCGTCGGTTCTGATGACTTTTGTTGCAACTCATCTTTTTTAAGAACCAGTGTGGTATCTTTGTCGGTGGTGAGTGGGGCATCTGGCAGCGGCGGTGGCGGGGTCAGCCAATCGTTAGTCATGAAACTCAGCTCCTGTCTTATCATTGCCTTCAGTATAGCACTTTAATCACCCGAACAGTCCAGAGAAAGAAAGTTCGTTGCGCATCACCTATTGAAATAACAGGATATATAGCCACAAAGCAATCGACGCGATGATTACGATCAGCCAAATTGCTTTTACCAGTGGTGTATCAGGATTGACAGAAACTCCAATTCCAGAAAGTTTTGGGACCCAAACTGCAGAAGCGTCATTTTTAGAGTGACTGTAGTTAGATCTATATAAAAAATAACTGACCACCTCTAAAACAATACAAAGTGACAAAAGGCCTAAGCCAAGCCATTTGCTGTTTATCTTGTTTAATAAAAGACCGGTGATAAGCAGCGCAAGTAAAAGAACAATTGCAACAAAAAATAGGAGAGCGCCTATTTTTTGATTTTTTGTTGTCCTTTAGTCTCCTCAGAGTTGTTAGGCAATTGTAACAGATTTGTCAACTCCTTCAGCTAGCTTTTTAAAAGGTTTACCGCGAAATTCTTAAATTGTCAGAAATAATACTTCGCTACTCCTTTGAGCAACTATCGGCAAGTTTTGCAGGCAGGGGAGTATACTTAATCTGAAAGTAGCAGGCAGATAGCTTGGAAATTACGACAAAAATCGTGTCAAGGACGGTAAGAAAAGAGGTCTCCCTATGAAAAATTATCCAATTCATGAACGGCTGCTGGTGGGTTCTTTATTGGCGATGGCAGCGGGTGGGCTGGACGCATACACGTATCTGGAACATGGAGAGGTTTTTGCGGGGCTGCAGACGGGGAACTTCATCCTTTTGGGAATTCACCTGACTAAAGATGACCTTAGTCGCAGTCTTCATTATTTGGTGCCTATCGTAGCATTTGCATTAGGTACGATTTTGATTCGGATTTTACAACAGCGTTTTGAGAAAAATGAGTCCCTGAAAAATCGACAATTGTTTGTTTTGGGGTGGGAAATTCTCTTGATTTGGTTAACGGCGTTAGTTGCGCCGGTGGTTCCAGACATGTTGGCCAGTGCCATGGTTTCATTGGCTGCTGCGGCCCAACTGCAAGAATTTCGTAAACTAAAAGGTGGTCCCTTCACCTCATTGATGATGACTGGCAACCTGCGGACGTTGGCGGAGAGTTACTGGAATGCTCTGTCTGGCGGAAATCGAGGGGCTTTGAAAAAGGGCAATGATACGTTAGCCATCGTGGTCGCTTTTGTTTTTGGGGCTGCTTTAACCGGTAATCTGGTGGAGCGCTTTGGGGAACGAACAGTGCTTGTCAGCTCAGTGTTTTTGCTGATAGCAGCAGTGATTACTTTTCAAGACCAGCGCAAGCAAATTATCACAAAATGAAGTACCAAAAACAGCCGGCGAAACCGGAGAAGTCATTGAAGGGCTTCCGATTTCGTCGGCTGTTTTTTGAACTCATGTACAAGAAACGTGTGATTTTGTCAAAGCTGTGATACGTGGTCTTTCCCGGCTTCCCACAACTCTTTTGAAGGCAGGCTCTTTTTGCCGTTGATGGTTACGGTACCGTCTTCGGCGATAGCAATCTCGGTGCCAATCCACATGTTAGCGCCAATGCCTAGAAGGCTGACGCGCTTTCCTTCGCCAGCTTCTCCCGGTGTAAGCGCAGCCAGCATGTCTTGGACCCATTCAGCCTTGAGGAATTTCACAGCGCCATTGTCAAACTCAATTCGAAAAATATTAGCCAAATTTTCCATTTTGGTGACTTTTGGAGTCGTTTCAGTCATTTTTTTCATCCTTTCTTTTTTTGCGTAGTTGTAACAATCAGAACATGCCTCCGATTCCATACAGTCCCCAGCTGGTAACGATGCGAATCTCTGTTTCGGGAATCTGCAGCATCTCTTGAATTGCCGCTTTGATGTCGTCTTCACTCATCAGGCTTTTCAGCTGATAAATGTAGGTGGCAGTACCGTTTTTTTTCTGCTGATTAATCAGTCGCCAGGTACCGATATAAGTCAGTTTCTCCATCAACGGTACTTGTCTTTGAGAGTGCAAAGTGACGGTCAATGTCGGCAGCCAGGAGGATTGGTAATCACTGTTCTGACTTTTCAGTTGCCGTAAACGGCGTCTAGCAGAAGTGGTAGCGACAAATGGTGCGAGCCAGACCAGCGGAATCAGTAATAACGGCGCGAGTAAAAAGAAAACAGCCAATGTTTCGGAGAGGCCTGGAATAAGGGACAGCCCCCAGCAACAGGCCAATAAAAAAGCAAAACCGGTCTGGATAAAGCGCCGTTTGTCCACTTGCCGCTGACGATAGGCTCTTTCAATGGCAAAATCTCCACTGATATCAGAAAAGCCGTCGTCATTATTCGCCTTAGCCTTTTCATCAGGTAGCGCTAGTGGGTAAGAGTAAACGAGATAATAGGCTTGGCCGGGTCCTGGCAGGCGTCGTTGCGTGATTGCTGCTAATCCTAATTCAATGAGGGCTGTTTTGTTTTCTTGATCAATAGGCTGGTCAGAAAATTCACGTATCAACTGGTACTGTTGCGGATCAGAAATGACTTTGAACTGGTAAAATCCGCGGCTCGTACTTTCCAGTACATAACCTTCGCTCAACATTTTAGTCAGATAGCGGCCTTCTCTGCGGGAACCGGCCACCTGCCATTTGATTTTTCTCATCAGATTTCCCCCCGTCGTTCATCAGCAATTTTATTGAGGAGCCGCAAAAACTTTCGCTGCTCTTCCAAAAGCGACCGCCCTTTTTCGGTGATGACATATTCTTTTTTTGTCCCCTCAGTGGGCAATTGGAAAATCAGTCCCTGAGCGATGAAATCAGCAATGCTGCGATACATAGTCGCCGGCCCAATAGTGACCATGCCGTCGCTGCGCTCCTCTACATATTTCATGATTTCATAGCCGTGGGAAGGCTGTTGCAGGCACAAGAGGATCAGCGTCGCAGTATTCGATAGGGGAATCGTCAAGCCGCCGTCACTTTTTTTCATGGAATTCCTTCTTTCTTTATACTTTTATCTTATATCCATTTTGAATATATGTCAAATGGATATATATTCGATTTGGATATAAGCAGCAGATGAATTTTGGCAAATGGCAAGCTAGATTGACAGCTTTGTTAAAAGTGCTATGATAAATATGAAATCGCTTTCTTTTTTGCGAGGGTCATTGAAATTCCGTTTGCAGTACCAGGCTGTAATTTGTAGACGATTCGATGACTGACAAATCAATAGGAGATGAAGCCATGCGTTTTTCAGAGAAAATGACTCAATTGGCAGATACAGTCTATCGTCGAGGGTACCGAATTGATTTTACAGACCCACAGCAGCTGTCTGATTACCCCAACTTAGCGCCTGTCGGAATTTGGACGGTAAAAAATGGTTACAATTGGACGATAATAGTAGAAAATGATTCTCCTTATTTTCATCAGGAGAATTTCGAGCATCTGTTGGCAGAAGAGCTACCAGCAAATTGTTCGTATGAGATTACGGTCCTTTCAGCACCTTTTGGACCGTTGAGCTCTGATTGAATAGGACCATTTTCCAAATCCAGGAGCGAACTGGAAAAACGGACTATTGCTATTTTTGAAGCAGATAGTTGAATCGAGGGAGTATATGGAAAAGAAGTCTTTAGGGGCGTTGCTGCTTTCAGTGGCAGCAGTAGTCATTTGGTGGTTTTTTGGTTTGCCCGTGGGAAATCTGTTCTCGGTGTTCTGCATTTTCTGTTGGATGGTGCTTTACTTGCAAGATTTGTCGGGACGTCTGGCGGAATTGAGTCGCTGGGAAAAAATTGCTTCTGGTTCATTGGTTTTAGTGATGATTACGGGCATGATTTCCATCGCCACTGGATTATTCCATTGAGAACAATAAGTCGTAAATAGCTAATACTGAAAAGCGGTTTTTTTGCCGATTTTCAGTTTTTTTTTTCGTATTACAAATGGCGGTGGAAGTTTCTACGATATTTAGTATCTGTCATAAAGCCACTTTTTTATAGGATGCTTCAAACTCTGGAATAGTGACCAAAAAAGTCTTAGGAGCTAAGAGTGCAACGAAGCTGATTTTCATTATCAGTTAAGACTTTTCGGTAGGCCAAAATATGCGGTCGCAGTATCCTTGTGATGAAGAGGTGGTTTTCATGACAAATTTCAAAAAGTTTTTACTAGTAATACTGGTGGGAGCCGCAGCCCTTATCGCCGAGTTCGGCTTAGGGCAACCGACTGTGGCTTTCTGGTTGATCGTGATTGTTGGTGGTTTGACAACGATTTCTATGTTTATCGGAATGATTGAAACCCTGCGTTCCGGTAAATATGGAGTCGACATTTTAGCGATTACTGCGATCATTGCGACTTTGGCAGTGGGGGAATATTGGGCAAGTCTGATGGTATTGGTGATGCTGACTGGCGGGGATAGCCTGGAAGATTACGCTGGTAAACAGGCTGGGCGGGAATTGAGTGCGTTATTGGACAATTCACCTCAGATTGCTCATGTGCTGGAAGGCGAAACTATCCAAGATCTGCCGGTGGATGATGTGGCAGTAGGGGCTTTGATATTGGTGAAGCCCGGGGAAGTGGTGCCGGTGGATGGTCGTGTCAGTGCTGGAACTTCTTTTGTCGATGAAGCGTCATTAACAGGGGAATCAAAACCCGTTGACAAACAAGTTGGAGATGAGCTGATGTCCGGTTCAGTGAACGGGGATGCTCCGCTCCGCGTCACTGTAACCAAAAAAGCCGCTGACAGTCAGTATCAAACGTTGGTAAAACTGGTTAAAGAATCCCAAACGAAGCCGGCTCGCTTCGTACGACTGGCTGACCGTTATGCGGTACCTTTCACGGCAATTGCTTATCTGATTGGCGGTGTTGCCTGGTTTATCTCAAAAGACCCGGTTCGCTTTGCCGAAGTTTTAGTAGTCGCATCACCATGTCCATTAATCTTAGCTGCGCCGATTGCGCTGGTTGCCGGCATGAGCCGTTCCAGTCGTAATGGGATTGTAGTTAAGACGGGGACAACCATTGAAAAGCTGGCAGATGCCAAAAGTATTGCCTTTGACAAGACGGGAACGATTACTGCGGGTAGTCTTTCGGTAAATGAAGTCTACAGCTTGACTACACATTTTTCAGAAGAGCAACTGTTACAGCTGAGCGCTAGTGCCGAACAAGAATCCAACCACATCTTGGCACGTTCTTTGACGAAGGAAGCAAAAAGAAGAGCAATTGCGCTTTTACCAGTCACAGGATTGGAAGAAATCACAGGTCAAGGAATCACTGCAACAGTAGCCAATCATCAACTGAAGATTGGCAAAGCAGCATTTGCCGGCTGCTCAGAAAGTCACCAAAAGGGTCAAACCGCAGTCTATATTGCTGTCGATGGTGTAGCCAGTAGTCAGATTACTTTTGAAGATGTTTTGCGCCCAGAAGCACCGGCGACAGTAGATGCCTTGCGTCAGGCGGGAGTTCAACATATCAAGATGCTGACCGGCGATCATCGGAGTATCGCAGAAGAGATCGCGCAAAAAGTCGGAATTACTGAAGTTCATGCAGAGTGTCTTCCTGCTGACAAAATCCGGATTGTACAAGAGGTTCCGCCAGACCAACGACCGTTAATCATGGTAGGAGATGGAGTCAACGACGCGCCGGCGCTAGCTGTGGCAGATGTCGGAATCGCTATGGGGGCGCACGGATCTACCGCTGCCAGCGAAAGTGCCGATGCAGTCATCTTAAAAGATGATCTCTCCCGGGTTGCTGCAGCCGTTACTGTTGCGCAAGATACCATGAAGATTGCCCGCCAGTCGGTTCTAATTGGCATTTTTATCTGCATCTTGCTGATGCTAATCGCAGCTACCGGTGTCATTCCGGCATTGTTGGGAGCAGCTTTGCAAGAAGTCGTGGACACAGTTTCCATTCTTTCGGCATTGCGGGCCAAAAATGACCGAGCTGGCACCGAGAAATTTCTAGCTTGATTTTTTTAACATTTTCTGAAAATATCGAAGAGCCAACTGTTAAAAGGTGGAGATACCTTGTCACAGTTGGCTTTTTTGTATCCAAAGAAATAATGACGTGGCAAGTTTAGCGCAACTTCAAAAAAAGCGATTGTGCAATAGTGAACATTCATAGAGAGAAATCAAGAGAGTATCCGGAATAAATTGAGTGTTTTTTTATTTCGTAAAAAAGAGAGGTGAACGCAAAGTGGTTCGGTGAGGCAGACTACTAAATCGGTTATTTTTATTTTTATCGGTAACGAAAAACAGACCAAGTATGTTTTTAGAGCTAGTCAGTGATAAGAAATTGTATCTGAGGGAGGCAGGAAAAGTGGTCTAGCCCCGTGCTTGCTATCAAAAGAAGATTACAAATGTTCGCTATAGAAAATGTTATCTAATAATCTTGAGCTGTATTGTTTAAAAATACAAGAACTAAAAAACATTGTGAAAAAATCCTTTTTGAACGACCTGAAAATTCTTCTACAGGAAAAAGTTGGGAGAGCATATAGATTGGTTTTTGTTATGATTGTGTCGTATGATTGCCTTGAAAGCAACAATCGTTTTGTTAAAAACATCTTAAAAAAAATAAAAAAATGTGAAATTAGACGATTGTTGAACGGGCCCCCAATAAAACTAAAAAAGGATGTTTATTGTGAAGAAAAGGAAAATCGTTATTGCTGTCATTGCTGCTACTGTTTTTTTTATTGCCGGAGGAGTTTTTTACAGTCAATACACGTCAGCCGATGAACGTCAAAAAACAGCCCAGATTGCCGAAGAACATAAAGAGGCAGATCAGTTGTTTGTTGAGAAACTGAACTTGAAGACCTCCAAACGTCAACAGGTAACCGATGAGGACTTGATTACACTGACTCGCAGTGATCGAATCGGGAAAGTAACGAAGCTGACACTATCAGATCAAGGGTTACGTCAAGTCACTCCCGGACGCTACCAAGTTCAGCTGACAATCCAATTTCCTTCCAGGATTACGATTACCAAGACTGCTGAGGTAACTGTCTCTGACGATGTGGCCCCTGTAATCACTGTACCGAGAGAACTCTCGACAACAGTTGGCGCTGATTTTCCTATTGATCAAATCAAGGTGAAAGATGGGGTTGATGGAACACTGGCCCCAGACAAGATCGCAATCACCGGTTTTGATAAAAATAAAGCTGGGCAACAACAAGTTACAATATCAGTACAAGACAAGGCTGGCAATAAGGCTACTAAAAAAGTAACGATTACTTTAAATGCTAAAACGCCTGTCCCTCAGGAAGAGGCTATCACTGATAAAACAACTAGTGAAACTTCGGCTGAAAGTGATAGTATCATTGAAAATAATGAAGCAATTGAAAATGATACAGAGCAAAGCAACCCGGTAGCAGCTGTTGAGAGTACCACAGTGACCGAGGAAGCAACCAACGCATCTGAGTATTCAAGCGATGGCGGTGCGGTGGCAGCTACGGAAGCAACTTCTCAAACGGATTATGAAGAAACTACCCCCGCACAGGCATCAGTTGCTCGCACTGCAGCGCCGGCAGTTCAAACCGCCACTTTATCCTTCAATGGAAGCACAATTCCTTTCATTCAATATAACGGTGCGGCAGCAGCACCAGGATCCGGTGCTGGAACTTGGATGGGGAACGGTAGCACAACGGACGGTGCATCGACACACTTTATCGGACATAATCCTGGTGATTTCTCCGGTGTTATGGGGCTAGGGGTTGGTTCGGCAATTACCGTCGTGGATGACAGTGGCAATTCTCGAACATACACGGTTTACGAAGTTGTGGATGTCACCGACGATGGCTATAACAATAATAACCCTGCAGATGATGTCCTGCCGCGGATGCTTTATGCCGGTGGAGAACGCATTAGTTTGCAGACGTGTATCACTGACACAGTAAACCGTTGTGTCCTAGCTCAATAAATCTTGTTTAAAAATAGGTTGTGACAATCGTCTTGTCACTGCCCTCAGAAGCGAGCATGACCAAACGTAAGACATAAGCAAAAAAGAAGCAACTTCAGTTCTTTAACCGAAGTTGCTTCTTTTTTCATTTTTATCTATAGAACTAATTCAGTGATCTGTTGATGCTGTCTTTCAGAAAAAGTCAGTCCATGAGTTGTGGCAATTGCTGAGGCTGTCTCGGCAATACAATTTATTGACCATTGTATAAAATCAGGAATCCTGGCTGCTGCTAACGGTGTAAAGAGTGTAAGTGCCGCTATTTGCTTTGGAGTTAACCGGCTACGGGGACCTTCATATTTACTCCAGTCGCCTAGATTGTTGGGTAGTTGACCAGCTTTCAAATACCATAGCGATACTAGACAATGCTTTATCATTAAAGCATCTTGATGTAGATAATTGCTTTCGCCGCGCTGCCATCGACGGTAAAAATCATGGAGATTGGCGTAATATTTCATGAGATAGCCATCCAGTAAAGACTGATCTATCGGTAAGGGCAGCTTTTTTGCTATTGCTTTAACTTTTGCTAAATAGTTCTGAGAATCATCATTGAGGATGTTGATAGATGCTAACCAAGGAGAAGGTAACAATGTCGACTTGGAATAGACAAAAAGGTCCACCTTTACGAATTTAGGAAAATGCAAAACAGTATAATTTGTCGCGTAAGTTTCGATAAATAGGATTCGACCTTCACTTTCAAGTCGATTAACTATTTCCGACAAGAGAGTTGTCACCTGCTGGGTATTGCCTGCTGTAACTAAGCGCAGATCAATATCTGACCAATCATCGGCGTTTCCTGCTGCCAGAGAACCACCCAAAAAAATGCCGCTAACTAGTGGATTTGCGATTGCTATTTTTTTAAGTTCCAAGAGCAGAGCATCTCGAGCTTGTGGTAAGTGAATACGATCCATTGTAAAACCTCTTTTCCTAAAAACTTTTTTCAATTATAGCATGGTTTTGGCAGCTTTCTGTTATCATAAACGCAAATGCTCTGGTTAGCTTTGCTCAGAGAAAACGAGGTGGAAATAGATGAAGAAGTCGTTAGCAGGTGTTACGATCCGAACTGTGGATGCAGCGGATTTACGAGAAATGTGGGAAGTCAGCTATGGGCCCGCGGCGGACCGTAGGTGGATGGCGTACAATGGCCCCTATTTCAACGATCCTATCCAAAGCTGGGAAAGTTACCGTGATGGGTGGGGGCAAAGCTCGATGGACAACCCGATGAGAGGCGTGATTGAAGTCGAGGGTCAGCTAGTAGGAGAAGTAACGGCCTACTGGTCAGATGGTACATTGCAGCAGTGGTTGGAGATAGGTATCGTAATCTTTCAGCAAAGTTCGTGGGGGCGGGGTATTGGTGTTTGCGCTTTGCAGGTGTGGCTGGACTATCTTTTCGAATCCTTTGATTATCTACCCCATATCGGATTTACCACTTGGTCAGGCAATCCCCGTATGCAACGTTTGGGAGAAAAACTGGGGATGAAAAAAGAAGGGGTTATTCGCAGTGTCCGCTTTTGGCAGGGAGAATATCATGATTCGGTGAAGTACGGCATTTTGCGTGAGGAATGGTCGGCTGAAAAGGATAGACTTGCCCTTCAAGACGCAGGGGATTCAAAACCGATGCAACAGTCGCAAAAGTCGTTGCTGACACAAGTGGTGGCGGTGGCAGGTGTTACCGCCGGCGGCAAGTCTACGTTGATTGCTGCACTGAAAGAAGGGCATCCAGAAGCTATTGTCTTGTCCTTCGATGATTATGACATTGACCAGCTGCCAGATGCGCCACCGCTGGGAACACCACTCCGAGAGGCGGTATCTCGCTATGATGTTTCAGCTTTGAAGCAGGACCTCGAACAGGCGTTGGCTCTAAAACCGGCACTGATTTTGTTGGATTTTCCTTTTGGCCGTAAACATCCGGCACTAAAAGAGCTGATCAGTCTGTCAGTCTATGTAAAAACGCCACTGGATATTGCATTGGCGCGCATGATTTTGCGAGATCAGCCCCAGGATGATGGTGGGGCAATTCGCAGTCAGTTGACCAATTATTTGGAATTTTCCCGTTCACTTTTCAAAGCCCACGATGACTATATCGCTGAAGGAGCGGATCTTTTGTTGGATGGTGAGCGGACATTGGCAGAAAAAGTGGCAGCTGTAGAGGCGTTTTTACAATTGTAAGAAGGAGTTGCTATTTTCATAAGAATCATCAGCTATAGCCTGTTCAAAGATTTTTTTCTGCCATTGATGCTTCTTGTCAGTCCTGTTCAAATATGCCACAATAATGACCAGAACTAAATTATTAAAAAAGTTTTCACGAGAAAAAGGAGTACATTATGATTTTTTTGTTCATTTGTTTAATTTTATTGGGTGCTGCGGCATTGTATTTTTCCGGGCGACCGGAGTCGGGTTTTGGTTATAAAGGATTGGCTTACCGAACATTTGGAAAAAAGACGTGGCAGCTGTCCAATCGTTTGGCAGGAGTGATTCTGTTGGTTTTGGGAGTGACAGGTGGAGCTTTGTATTTTGCGCTGGGCCAGCCCACGGATCGTCGCTTCTTCTGGGGGATGTTGTTAGCAGTGCTTGCAGGTTTTTTGATCAGTGATTTGATTACTATCCAGCGGCTAAAAAAATAGAACGAATCCAGCTGAAAATGAACAGCGGCTGGTCACTGGTATAAATTCCGGTGACCACCTGCTGTTTTTTTGTGATGGGTTACGGATTGTTGCGCTTTTCCTGAATCACAGGCTGATGATCTCTAAGTTTTCCTTGACTGCTATGGTGCAAGGCTCAACTTATCACTGGTTTTAGTGTATAATATTCACTGGATGCTTAGGCATGTGATTTTCAGGAATACTTGCACGGTGCGGTCTAACTCATAGCAGCGACGAGCCCAAATGCAAGAAACCAGAAGAATAACTGAGGAAATCTGAATAGACCAACATCAGCCAATTGAACTTTTTGGCCGAAAGATTCACAGTAAATCCCTACTATAATAATAAGCTGTCGGTGGCCTGTTATTCTGTGTTTTCGGTAAAAGTATCAAGGCTTGATTTTGTGGTATGTTCAGCGATTCTCTGATCCAACTCAACGCAGTCCCAACTGGTCTGCTGTCCCTCGCTTTTTTGAACCTTAATCCAGCAGGTCTGTAAAACTGTTGAAGACTGATTGTTTAGCTGTTTATTGCGAATCGTTACAAGCTGCACACAATCAGCAGTACTTATGGTTTGTTTTTTTGAAACAACTGTACAATCGCTTTTCTTCAGCAATTATCTGCTGCTACTGCTTTTGGTTATAAGGGAGCTTCGCACAGCATCATGTTGCCAACTGCTTTGGGAACTTTATAGAAAGAACAGGTGATTTTTTTGAGCGACATCAAAATTATTCCGTTAGCCGGCGTGCGGGAAAACGGGAAAAACATGTATTTGACAGAAGTGGACGGGGATATTTTTATTTTTGACTGTGGTCTGAAATACCCGGACAATGAATTGTTGGGGATCGATACAGTGATCCCAGACTTTACGTATTTGGAAGAAAATGCTGAGCGGGTGGTGGGGGTTTTCTTGACTCACGGGCACGCAGATGCCATTGGCGCACTGCCTTATCTGTTGGAGCGAGTGGAGGTCCCCGTTTTCGGGACCAAGCTGACCATCGAATTGGCTAAAATCAATGTCCACAAAAATGAAGGTACGAAGAAATTTAAAGATTTCCATGTGATCGACGAACATACGGAAATCGACTTTGGCAGTGGCGTGGTGAGCTTTTTCCGCACCACTCACTCAATCCCGGATTCAGTGGGGATCAGTTTGAAAACAACCGAAGGCAATATTGTCTATACCGGTGATTTCAAGTTTGATCAAGCGGCTGTGCCTATGTATCAAACGGATTTCTCTCGCTTGGGAGAAATCGGCAAAGAAGGCGTACTGGCATTATTATCGACTTCTTCCAACGCTGAAAATCCAACACCGGTGGCTTCGGAGCGCACCATTGCTGACGAAGTTTCCGACACCATCCAATATTGGGAAGGTCGTATCATTGTGGCAATGGTCGCTTCCAATCTGCAACGGGTGCAACAAGTGTTGAATGCTGCCCATAAAGCTGGCCGCAAAGTCGTTTTGACTGGTCAAGATTTTGGTCGAATCATTCGCACAGCCATGAAGTTAGGAAAATTGGAAGTTCCAGATGAAGACATGTTCATCACCCAAAAAGAAATGAAACAATACCCGGCTGAGCGCCTGATTATTATGGAAACTGGCCGTATGGGTGAACCAATTAAAGCTCTGCAACGAATGGCTAACGGAACTCATCGTACTTTGCGAATCCAAGAAGGTGATCTGGTCTACATCGCTACAACGCCTACGACTGCAATGGAAACTATCGTTGCCAAGACAGAAGATATCGTTTTTCGTGCCGGTGGGACAGTCAAGCAGATTTCTGATAATCTGCGGGTTTCCGGTCATGCCAACCCAGACAATCTACAGTTGATGCTGAACATGATGCGTCCCAAGTACTTCGTGCCAGTGCAAGGCGAATATCGCCAACTGGCTGCCCATGCCCAATTGGCCGAACAGATTGGTATTCCTCTCAGCCACATTTTCATCACTGCTCGTGGCGATGTGCTGGAGTACAAAAAAGGGAAGATGATCCAAGGCGGTTCAGTACCGGCTGAAAACGTCTTAATCGATGGCATCGGTGTTGGGGACATCGGCAATATCGTGCTGCGGGACCGTAAGATTCTTTCAGAAGACGGGATCTTCATTGCCGTATGCACCATCAATCGACGGGAGAAAAAGATTGTTTCCCACCCTCAGATTACTTCCCGAGGTTTCGTCTATGTCAAAGCTAGTCGCGACTTGATTAGAGAAAGTGCGGATATGGTTACTGAAATCGTAGAAAAACACTTGCAAGACGAGGACTTTGAATGGGCAAAGCTCAAACAAGATATCCGTGACCGCATCGGCCGTTATCTCTTTGAGCAGACCAAGCGCCGTCCAGTAGTCCTGCCAGTCATCATGGAAGCAACCCAACGAAACAAACGCCGCTAATCACAAACAACGAATGGCCTTGCCTTCATTTTGAAGGCGGGGCTTTTTTGTTAGTTACGTCGCTGTGGCAGCTTTTAGAAATGTTGGGAGCAGTTAAGGGGATTTACAACTCGCAGAACATTAAAAATTATCCGAAAATCATAAAAATATAAGGTAGAATAACTGAAAATGCATGCTGATTTTTTGTTATTGCTTTATCATCAATATTTTTTATCTTTTTGTTCAATGAAAGAAGCTTTGTCTTCTTAATATGAAAAATAGATTTGGTTGAAATGTTGGAAAAATGGAATCTGTCGTGAATTCGTTTTTATGGATTTTTTCAGAAATTATCCATCAAAACTGGTTCCTATTGTTGGTAAATAGGTACCTTCTTCGCTATACTTTAAATATATCCAGAATCCTGCGTATTTTGTTGGACTATTGTGAAAAGACAGTAGACTGATAAAATACTTTATTTGTAGTTGTCGTGTTTTTTGCTGTCGTTATGTGTCAATTCACGCGCTCCTTGAGTGTGTTTAAAAAAAGAAGTTATTCCAGGAGGGTCTACGATGAAGAGAAAAGAAACCTGGCGCATACTTAATATTTTAATTGCGTTCATTTTAATGGTAAATATGGTACCCATCACCGCCATTGCAGAAACAGTGGGGCAAGCGCCTATTGTTGAAATCAAAAAGCTGACAGTGACAGAGCGTGAAGGAGACACAGCGAAGGTCAAGCTGACTTTGAAACTCGATCATCTAGCAAAGACAGCTGTTGAAAAGCTGCTGACAGTGATGCCGGGAACCATCGAGGATGTTACTTTGGTGAAGGGAAGGCTGGAAGATTTGAAGAATGTCCGCTTTGAAATTGCGGCTAAACAACTACCAGCGAGTCAATCAGAAGGGCAAGAAACGACCATTGATGAAAGTAACTCATTAACCTCTGCAGCAAGCGATCTACTGACAGTAGGTGGAAAGAAAAATGTTGTTGCACCGGCTACTGCAAGTAATCAATCAGCTAAAAATACAGGTGCAACTGCTTCAACGACTGAGGCTGCCACTGATCAAGAAAGCACCGAGGCAGCTGCCACAGCTGGTGACAAAACAGCTGCTTCAGAGACGATTGCTGCTACGTTGCCGGAGAACCAGTTGAAAGTAACGGTCCAAGGTGAAACTCAGGAAGAAGTGACCTTGGAAATGACGTTAAAGATACCCGCTGTTGAAAAAACGGTGACGGCGATAATTGATGATCAAAAAGTCCTACTGGAGCTGACAACTGAATCCTCAGCGGAAGAGTCAAATTCCGAGAATAGCGGAAATGAGAGTGAAACCACGACACAGCCCTCTGATAATCAAAAAGATTCCACCGAAACAACGGTTACGTCTACCAACCAGAGGGATAGCCAAACCACAAGCGAGTCTTCAGAGTCGGAAACAAGTGCTAATCAGACCATGCCTACGAGGGACTCTTCAGATATGACAACTGAGAGTAAGCCTACCACTAAGACCAAAGCAGCTACCAAGGCTGCTGCAGTTGGCCGGGATATCCAAGATTTGCTGGATCAATATGCCAATGGTGGCAGCTTGATTTCCAGTGTTACCTATGATCCGGAACCAGTCACAGATCCCACCGATTTTCAGATGAACTTTACGTTTAAGGTACCGGATACTGTGCAGGCTCAGCTGCAACCAGGGGATACGTATACTTTCGTATTGCCAGATATTTTAAAATTTGCCGGCACACCGCCTGCCTCCACTACATTAAAAGATGGCAATGGAAAAACGTATGGAAAAGCCACCGTGGATCAGAACACGGGAATGGTAACATTGACAATGACCGATGAAGACGGGAATGTACCAGAAGAATTCGATCCCGATAATTTCACTCCTATGGCTGGTGGTACCTTGAGCTATCACGTATCGGTGGATCAACAAATCATTAAACAACCGGGAAAGACCACAATCACTTATCCGAAAAACTATGAACTGCCACCGCAAACAATCTTTATCCAGCCAAATACGAAAAATGCTGTTTCAAAAGCCGTTACACCTGACAAGCAGTTGAACCCGACGACGCTCACTTGGACTGTCGATATCAACAAGACGCTGTCAACGCTGACGAATCCAGTGCTGCAGGAGCATTTTCCAGCGGAAGTCACCTATCAATCGGCTGTAGTTTATCCAGTGACTTTGGATTTTACCGGCAATATAGCAACCGTCAGTACGACGCCGCTGATTGCCGGTCAGGACTATACAATCGATGATGCTGGAAACATCACATTTGTAGGGGAAGTCGACCAGGCTTACCGAGTGATTTATACCACTGCTATCAATGATGATGCCAAACCGGATGCCGGGGGAACCACCAATTCGATTGTGAATAACGTGACTTGGGCTGACGATCTGACAGCCGAAGCTTCTATTCAGCTTAACTATGGTAAAACACTAGAAAAAGTGGCACCTAAATATCACACACAGACCCAATCCTATGACTGGACGATCCATTACAACTATGGGCAAAAAATCATTGACACCCAGACGCCGCTGATTGATACCTATTCTACTAATATGGATTTAGATGCCAGCAGCATTAAGTTGCATTACATGACAATTGGTTCTAACGGTAAAGCGACTCAAGGAGCGGAAGTTCCCAGTACCGCCTATACCTTGGATACTTCGACGCCAGGGAAACTTTCCATCTTATTCAATGAGTCGATTGCTCAAAATCAAGCTATTAATATTTCTTACACCACAAAAGTCAATCAACTGGTTACGGAAAACAGTCCTGCTGATGTCAAGGTTACTAATACGGTAGAACAAGGAAAAGTCCCCCCTTCTACTCCAGGAAATATCCCGCAACCTCAGCAACAGGTGGTTATCAAAAATAAACCTACCTTAGATATTGCCCAAAAATTATCCAACTGGGTGATTGATATCAATAAGAACGGCTATCAGCTAAATCATGCTAATTTTACCGATACAATTGATTATTCTGATTACGGGTACCTGTCGACACCGGTTTACTTTCCCGCAGGTAAGCCAGTACAAGGTTACCCACAGATCGTGGATAAAACTACTGGACAGGAGCTGAAAGGGGCCTTATTGGTAGATGGCAAATATGAATTTGGGGAAGAAGATGATAGCCAACGAGATTATGTTGTGAATATCCAATCCTCTAAAGAGAATTTGTCAGGAAATGGGCAATACGCGTATGATAATTTCACTGTTACATTCGTCAATGCCTATGCTCAAACCAACCACACGTTCCAGATGTTCTACACGCTTTTATACAATCATTTTGAAGGGTCAGATGTGGATATTCCAGGTGAACTAACTTATACCAACAAGATTGATATTACTTGGAATGACAAGGACGGCAACCCGCACCACTCAACAGACGAGAATCATTTCACCACTACTAGCGATGAAGCCAACCAAGGGGTGAAATTTGGTAGCTACAATGCAATTACCAAAGAGATTACCTGGACTGTTATTGCCAACTACAATAACATCGGGGTTGCATCTTTCAGCATGGATGATCCTATCATTACCGATAAGAATAGTCCGGAAAACAGTCAAGTCTATGTGCCTGGCTCTTTGACAATTTTGCGAGGGACGATTGATACTAAAGGTAATTTTTCAGCAACAGAACAGTCGGCGTATCAAGGAAATCAGTTGGGACAAGCTTACATCACTGTTCAGGAACCTTCGGAAGAAAGCAACGTCTTGCATTTACAAATTGGTCAAAAAAACAGTGATGGCTCAGGACGAATTCCTGGTTGGAGTGAAAACGGGACACCAATGACGTACCAGATTCAGTTCAAAACGTCTTTGAAAAATCTAGAGGTCAGCCATGGTACCTATGACAATATGGCCACAACAGAGGTGGGCGGAGTGACCAACGAGCTGTCGGCCCAAGTCAGCGTTAAATATGGTGGGAAACCTTTAGGTAAGAGTGGTCAGTATACCCAAGCTACCAACCAGATTGATTGGAAATTATGGATCAATCAGGCTCAATCTTTGCTGACAAACCCGGTGCTTACTGATAACCCATCTACCAATCAGATTGTAGATTTATCTACTGTGAAGTTGTATCTGGGGAACGTCGATGTTGATGGGAACTTGTCGCAAGGTCCTGAGCTAGTTCAAGGGAAAGATTATTTTCTGCAGCTGACGACAGACCCCGCTACTGGCCAACAACAGTTGACGGTAGCCTTTAGTGAAGACTATAAGGAAGCGGGACAGAGTGCAACCAATACCATTGAAAAACCCTATCTTTTGACCTATTCCGCTAAGCCAAACTTATCTTCGGCAACAGAGAAAGTCACAAATAACGCGTCTTTGAAGGCAGACGGCACTGAAATCACCAATCCGGATACCAGTACGACCATCAATGTGACGGTGACCAATGCTAACGGCTCTGCTTATGGAAATAAGGGCCGTGTCACTATCCAAAAAATCAATGAAAATGGTTCACCCTTAGCCGGTGCTCATCTGCAGCTGATTCGGCGCTATACGAACTCTCTTTCTCCGGATGAAATCATTTATGATGTGACAACTGATGCCACCGGAAAAGTGACCTTTGGGAATTTAATCTACTCGTCAAGTGCATTCCAATATATTTTAAAAGAGGTAGCTGCACCAGCCGGATATACAATCAGTGATGAGCTGGTGAGCGGGAAGGTCTTGACTGTCGATAAAACTTCTACCGGGAGCGGAACGCCTATTGCCATTGTCAATAACCGCATTGCAGTAACCTTTTACAAAAATGGCAGCCGTACTTCTGGAAATGTGAAGCTCAACGGTGGGCTCTTCATTTTGGAGAAAGCAACTGATGATGGCTATAATGCGGTAGGACAACCTTTTGCTGCTTCCTCCAACGGTGTGCTCTTAAATGACTTGGACGTAGGCGACTATCGTTTACGGGAATTGTCACCGCCTGCAGATGACAAGGGCCCCACGTATCTTATCAATTCAGAACCTGTTCTCTTTTCTGTGAAGCAGTTGAGTAATGGGCAGAAAAAAGTCTATTTGTCAGGGGCTGAAGAAACCCCTATTACCAGTGTCAGCCTCAATGATTACTTGGGCAGTGCCCAACTCCAAAAAAAATCTGAAAATGAAAAAAAACTTGCAGGCGCAATTTTTTCAGTGAAATGGGCACCTGAGGGGTCGAGTGACTTTACTGAAGTTGAGCCGACTGATGGCAATAGCTTCGTAACAGACAGTAATGGGAAATTGACTTTGACGGATCTGCGTCCGGGAAACTATCAAGTGACAGAATCGCAGGCAGCATCAGGGTATTATTTGAATAACCAAGTGATGACTTTCCGAATCACTGGTGATGTTGACAGTCGTCCCGATCCAGTGAAAATCAATAACGGCGCACCACTAATTAACTACAAAGGCAGTGCCCAGTTTTCGAAAGTCGCAGTCGACGAACAAGGAAAGGAAAAGGTGTTGGCCGACGCTACATTTGCGTTGTTGAATGATGCAGGACAGCCGTTAGATCAAGACGGGAAAGTCGTACAGAGCCTTGATGAAGCGCAACAGGTATTTTCTGATGATGAGGGCCTCTTTACCGTAAACGGGCTGTCCCCTGGGACAACTTACGGATTAACCGAAGTTGCAGTGCCAAAAGACTATGTGATCAATGATACAGTTTTGTGGTTCACCACACCACTCAGTGCGCCACAAAACACTGGTGTCACTATTAATAGTGCTGATCAAAAACTTGTCTATAAAGAGAGCACACCTTATCGCAATTACAACTGGAAGGTTTATTGGGATAAGGTCGCTCAAAACAAGCTCAGCGATGACGAGAACACTGCACCGCTTGGGCTGGCACTTTACAAGGTCTATCGTGTTGAAGGTGAAAATACAGAAGATATCGCTAAAAACTCTACTATTGATCATGGACAGATAGAAACAGAAATTGATGGTCAGCAAGTGGCAGTCTTCCAATCAAACCCTTTGACCGGTCGCATTTCTGTTTTCAACCTAACTGGTGGAACCTACTATTATCAAGAAATTCAGGCACCAAAAGGCTATCTGCTGGATACCACCAAGTATCGTTTTACTCTGCCAAGCAATCTGAAACCAGCTAATGGCACTGAAATCGCCCTTTCGCCAGCTGTTGATGGAGAGACTGACGAGGAGGGTACGCAAGAAGTTCCGGTAGTCATTGGCAATCAAGATCAGATTCAACGAGTAGCGGTACGAAATTATCAAGGTGCCGCTGAAATGCAGAAAACTTTGGCAGACGGTGAAACCCCACTGGCGGATGCAACATTTGGTGTTTATCAAGAAGACGGCCAGCAAGTGCTTCAAGAAGGGACACCGCTAACTGTCACAAGTGACGAAAATGGACGTGTTTATGCAGAAGGTTTGGCACCAGGAAATTATTATTTCCAAGAAACTGCCACACCAGAGAATCACTATATCGTCAATACCACCAAAGTTTCCTTTACAATTCCCACCAGCAGCAGTAGTAAGCCTGCTGTTGTCGAAATAAAAGACGGAAATGGCGATCCTTATCGTTTACCGAACTATCAAGGCGCAGCACAACTGATTAAGTTGGATGGCGAGGCCGATGAAAAAACGCCGTTGGCTGGTGCGGTCTTTGAAGTTTACACGAAAGAAGGAATGCGAGTTGCTGACCAGCAAGAACTTGTCAGTGACGAAAATGGGCAGGTGACCGTCACAGATTTGGCACCTGGGGCTTATTATTTCCAAGAAGTGAATGCGCCGGCAGGATACGTCTTAAATGAACGCCAAGTGAACTTTACGATTCCTGATAGCTGGGAAGGAGAGCTGCCGTTGGTCACCGAAGAAAAGGGGCAACCACTGACCTTAACGAATTATCAGGGGCAAGCTCGTCTGACGAAGACAAACGAAGCAAAAGAACAACTGGCGGGAGCTGTCTTTGAATTAACCGATGAAGTTGGGAATGTCTTGCCAGGTTTTGAGGCGCTGACCAGCCAAGGGGATGGGAGTATTACCGTCACGGGATTGGCTCCGGGTAATTATCGTTTCAAAGAGCGCCAATCACCGGCGGGGTATCTGTTGAATACGGCAGAGTTGCCCTTGTTCACAATCCCTGCCGAAGCGACAGATCAGCCAGCTGTGGTGGTACAGTTTGCTGATGGCACACCATTGACCGCGGTGAACTATCGTGGCAGCGCTCGACTGCAAAAAACTGTTGAAACAACGCAAGGAACGGTAGGATTAGCTGGTGCACATTTCAAAGTGGTGGATGACCAGACATTGGCACCAATCGACGGCTTTACTGATCTAGTCAGTGACGGGCAAGGCAACGTGATTGCAGACGGATTGGCACCGGGAAGTTATCGCTTCATGGAAACTCAAGCACCGACGGGTTATATCATGGATCCTACTCCTTCAGAAAGTTTCACTATTGATAGTGAGGCAGCTGACAAACCAACTGTAGTAGAGGTGGGACAGTTCGTTAACTTCCAGGGAACAGTTCGCGTTCACAAGACCGATAGCGAGGGCAATCCGTTATCAGGGGCTGTCTTCCAGATTTGGGATCTAAGCCAACAGCCAGCCACCTTGGTTCCCGGCTATGATAAATTGATTTCTGATGAAAATGGTGAAGTCCTAGCCACCGGACTAGCGCCGGGAAGCTACGAAATGCGGGAAAAAACTCCGCCGACGGGTTTTATTGCCAATACGCGTACATTGCCGTTTATCGTGGCAACCAGCGCCAGTCAACAACCGGTAATCGATCTAGGGACCTTCGTTAATTTCAAAGGAGAAGCCCGCTTGCTAAAAACAGACGAAGCCGGTGATTCATTAGCAGGAGCTGAATTTCGTCTTGAACGGCTGGATCATGGCAAAGGGCGACAGATAACTACCAGCCCGCTACTGTCCGACGAAAACGGAGAGGTGCTTCTGGAAAATCTGGCACCTGGCGAATATCAGCTGCAAGAAGCCAAAGCGCCTGATGGATATATCCGCAGCACGCGCACTATCACTTTCACGATTGATTCAGCGGCTGCTCGTGAGCCACAGCTGGATTTAGGCACCTTGGTAAACTATCAGGGAGCAGTTCATCTACGGAAAACCAATGCCAAGCATGAAACTTTGGGAGGGGCGGTCTTCCAACTTTGGCAGGTAGCTGACGGTAATGAAGCAGTCGTTCCTGGATTTGAAAAAGTTGTCTCTGATGAAAAGGGGCTCCTTTCAGCAAATGGCTTGGCACCAGGAAGCTATGAATGGCGGGAACTGACGCCTCCAACCGGTTACAAAGTGAGTCGTAAAGCAGTCGGTTTCACCATTCCAACTGCAAGTGACACGGCTGTCTCTCTTGATCTGGGAGACTTCATCAATCAACAGCAACCCGGGAAGACTTATCCTAAAACCGGGGATACCATTCGCCGTACTTTGCCGCTAGCTGGCTTAGTGTTGATCGTCATCGCGGGTGGGTTGTGGCTATATCGTCGCAAAGAATAACGGCCGTTTGTGATCTGAAAATGGCAGACCTATAAGAGAAGACCAGCTTCTATTGATCGTTGTTGATCAGAAGATGCTGGTCTTTTTTGTGGCCGTTTGTCAATTAAGCATCGCAAATGTTCTAATCCGAAACGTTTACAAGCAGAGCGTTTACCTTGAAATCTGTCAAAACCCCGTTGCGAGACAATCTCAACTCACCTAAATGAACACCACGCTTTGCTTCACTTTCTTGTAAGCTCTGCTGACAGTTTTGAAAGATGAATGTTAGGGCAATCCATTTGTCGATATGGGAGAAAGTATTAGACTGTTAAACGAAAAGAGACCAAATGATTGGTTTTTAATTTATATAACGAGGAGCGATTACGATGAAAAAACTTGCAATTGTATTAGGAGTGCTTGCAGTTCTCCTTTTTGGCGGCATGGCAGTGGCCCAAAAGGTGATCATGGGTGGCGAAAGCTATTACGTACAGGTTACCAATGAAGGACAACGGGAAGAGACCAAAGATGACAATGGCAGCACGATGGTGGAATACAAATATACTCTGCCAGGTTATGACGAAGATGGTAAGCAAAAAGACCTTGAATTTTCAGCATTTAAGGATCGACCATTGCGTACGGAAGCCTATTTGAAAATCACTTGGAACGAGAAAAAGGGCGTGACCAGTTGGGAAGAAGTCAAAAAGACTGACGTACCCAAAAAAGCGATGAAGCAGTTGGAAAAAGGAGCATAGCCAGATGGAACCTATCATTGAAGTATCACAAGTAACGAAAGTTTATGGCAGTGAAAAAGACGAGCAGACCCATGCGCTGAGAGGTATCGACTTTACAATTCAACGAGGAGAATTTGTGGGAATTATGGGAGCTTCTGGTTCCGGTAAGTCCACCTTATTGAATATTTTATCAACTCTGGATAAGCCCAGTACCGGCGAAGTGATTATCAATCATAACGATGTCACTAAGCTTGCGGGTAACGCTTTGGCAGATTTTCGGGGCAAAGAGATTGGTTTTATCTTCCAAGATTTCAATCTGTTGGAAAATCTGACAGCGGCGGAGAATATTGCGATTCCACTGTCTCTGCAAGGAGTGAAACCGCGAATCATCCGCCAAAAAATCAAAGAAGTGGCAGCTCGTCTGTCGATTACTGAGATCTTGAACAAATATCCGGCTGCGATTTCCGGTGGTCAAAAACAGCGAGTGGCTTCAGCTAGAGCATTAATCACTCAACCAACAATTCTATTCGGTGACGAACCCACTGGCGCGCTGGATTCTAAAAGTGCCCGGGATTTGTTGGATATGATGGCTGACCTCAACCAAAACGACCAGGTTTCCATTATGCTGGTGACTCACGATCCGTTGTCTGCGAGCTATTGTAAAAGGATTCTTTTCATCAAAGACGGAGTCATCCATGAAGAGATTCAAAGAGGAGACCAGACCCAAGATGATTTTCATCGACGGATTTTAGGTATCCTTGGAAATCTGGAACAATAGGGGGAATTTGATATGCTGTGGAAACTGTCTCTTTCCGGAATCAAAAGTCGATTGCGGGATTATATTGTCTTATTTTCGGGACTGGTGATCTCGTCATCCATTTTCTATATGTTTCAGTCGATGGCAACAAACAAAACCTTTTTGGAATCAAACTCGACTATTTCATCGATTGTTTTCATCTTCTATTTTGGTGCGGTCCTGCTGGGAATCATCACCTTTGTTTATGTCATCTATGCCAATTCATTTCTGATGAGCATGCGGCAAAAAGATTATGGCATGTTTATGATGTTAGGAGCAAAAGTTCGTAAAATCGCCCAAATGATCTTTCTGGAAACCTTTGTGGTAGGTCTGATATCTACACTTGTGGGGACAATTTTAGGAGTGGGGCTAACCACAATTATTAACAACTTGTTGGTGGCACAACTGGATCTGCAAGTCCAATATTTTTCCCCTTTTAACCTCACTGCCTTGCTTGTGACACTGGCTTTCTTTATCCTGCTCTTCCTTTTGACGTCAGTGATGAATGCCGGTAAGGTTGCCAGAAGAAGTCTGCTGAGTTTGTTGAAAGACAGCACAACACCGACACCAAAAAGTAAAAAAATTGTCGGTCTCCTTGTACAAGCTTTCGGCGGAATTGCTTTACTGGCGTTAGGTTATTATGTGATGGGGGATTTGCCGAAGTTTCAACTGATGGGAATCGCCGTTGCATTGGTGACGATTGTATTAGGTACCTTCTTTATCTTCAACAGTCTGCTGGTTCTTTTGATTGCACTTTTGAAACGTAACGATGGTATCGCATTGCGGGGAATCAATTCCTTCACACTGGCACAAGTCGATTTTCGTATTAAAGACTATACCCGGCTCTTGGCAATGGTTGCGATGCTTTTTGCTTTGGCATTGGGGGCGCTGACGGTCGGATTGGAATTCAAGAATGAAATTCCCAAGATGGCTAAAGCAATTACTGCTTATGATCTCGTGTTGAATCAAGCGCAGGACATTTCTGATGGGGAGGTGACTGCTTTGTCACCGACATTGGATGTTACCTATTCCCAAAAAGAAGACGGCCAGACAATCTATTATGACAAGGATCAGTTCGATGAAGCACCTTTGTTTGCTCCCGATAACGCTGGTCAGACAAGGCAAACAGCGGGCTATACGGGTGAAAAACTAGCCAAAGATGTGACGGCTCAAGACAATCTTCGAAATATTGAGTTGCCAAGCCAAAAAGAAAAACAACATCTTTTTCTCAGTAAGTCAGAGTACCAACAATTGGCGTTGCCGGAATCTGAATTGCGTGTGATTCGCGTCAATGACTTCCAACAAGCGTTAGTACCTCTAAAAAAACTGGTATCGGCGAATCAGAAAAACAATCCTGAGGTACAAAATCAAACCAGTTTCACCCAGCGAGTGGAAGTATATGATGTGTTTAACGGGATGTTTTCCGGCTTTGAATTTATGGGCTTTTTCTTAGGCATTGCCTTTTTGACAATGCTGGCCTCTTGTTTGATGTTCAAAATACTGTCCAGCGCCAACAGTGACCGCCATCGTTTTACTATGTTGGAACGGATTGGCACCCGTCGTGGACTGCTTAAAGCTTCCATTCGTAGGGAAATCGGCATCTTGTTTGTAGCTCCAGGCATCTTGGGGATGATCCATGTTTTGTTTGGTCTGAAGATGTTTACTACTCTTTTGGCAGATCCCTATGAACAAATCTGGCTGCCTTTTGCACTGTTTCTCGGGATGTATGGGTTGTATTATGTCTTGACCACATTTTTGTACACGACTATTGTTTTACAAAAGAAAAATTAAGCTACCTTTAGTTTCAATCAACTCTGAAAGGAAACGTGACATGAAAAAAACTATCCTGCTTTGCTTGGCGAGCCTAGCACTGGTGACTATGTCTGGCTGCTCCGGCAAAATTGATATCAACTCCACTGTGGATTCTGTTGCAGCGACGATGGCAAATACCGTAAATCAAGAGTTTTTCGGTTCAGATGGATTATTTACTAACGAAAAAATCAGCTACTTCCTTGATAAGGAAGAAAATGCCATCTATGTAAAACGGGAGAATACAGAAGGTACCACCTACTATTCACAAAATAGCAAAAAGGAAAATGATTCAGAAACATTCCTCAAAGTAACTGACAATCGTGTGATTGATAAGATCGAAGCGCTGGAGTCTGTATTTACTGTGGATAGTCGATCAGAGGATGTCAAAATATCAGGCAATCCCCAAAAGATCATGGAGCTGTTGGATTAGTGGTCATTGATCGCTTTGATCCGAGCTGGATTTGGCAGATCAGCAGGGTTTCGTGATGACGAAATCACCAAGCCATACCAACGAATATTTTTGGCTAGCTGTCATAGGAGCTTCATCTTTGGCGCGAGCGGAGCTGATCAACGCCACCTGCGGGAAAAGGGCGATTCAGCACTGGCTTGCCCGCGGATCAGGAGTAAATGCATGAAGTGATATTAAATTGAAAGACCGGATCAGGTGATACCAACCTGCGCCGGTCTTTTTGTGGCTTGAAATTCTAAAAATGAGGTTAGTCGCCTGTTTGCTGAGATTTAGCTTGTGACTTGAAGTTTTTTTCTTGCTGTGTGAAAAAATGTTAGCAGTTGATAGCAGACTAAATTAGAAAAAACTATTCTGATTGGAGGAGAATCTGAGCTGTAGATCAAGCTTTTTCGCCTGATACCTGACAGCGGCATGGGTTTTTCCAGGTAGATTGTCAATTGTCCTATTGAAATCGGTTGTCCCTTAGGTTATGCTTTAATTGATAATGAGAATCGTTATCAATTAGGGGGAGAGGAATGAAAAAAGCAGCAGTGGCAGCAACGGTGATACTGGCGGTAATTTCCGTTTTTGTTGGTGCCGGAAACTTGGACTTGTCAGGGCTTTCAGCGGGAGATCCGCAGCACTGGCTATTGCTATATGAAACTCGGTTGCCCCGGACGATTAGCCTAATTTTGGCAGGAGGCATGTTGAGTGTGTGTGGCCTGGTGTTACAAAAAATCATGCAAAATCCTTTTGTCTCCACCAATGCTATTGGCATGGTGGATGCCAGTCGATTAGGTATTTTGTTGGTTATGCTCTTTTTACCAAATGCGTCCCTTGCGTTGCGCAGTATTGTCGCATTCGTTTTTTCATATTTAGGAGTGCTGTTGTTTCTGGTACTCGGTAGATTATTGCCAAAAGGAGATGTTTTCATTCTGCCATTGACGGGAATGATGTTTGGTAATGTAGTGGGGGCCATTGCGAGCTTTTTCGGTTACCAATTTCGCCTCGTTCAAAATATGTCTTCTTGGCTGCAGGGAAATTTTGCCACCGTGATGAAGGCCGATCATCAGTTGATTTATTTGACGATTCCAGTCTTTGTATTGCTATTTTTTTTACTGCATAAAATTATGGTCTTGAGTCTGGGGGAAGAGTTGGCGCAAAACTTCGGGCTGAATGTCAAAAGACTGCAGTTTTTGCTGCTGGCATTGGTTGCATTAGGGAGCACCGCCGTTTTAATCATGGTGGGAAGCGTTCCGTTTCTCGGAATTGTCGTTCCGAATCTAGTCGCATTGAAATTCGGTGATCATTTAAAGAACACTCTCTTTATGACAGGTGTTGTCGGAAGCGGTTTGTTATTATTATGCGATATTATCGCGCGACTCGTAATCCGTCCATATGAAGTTCCAGTTAGTGTGGTGATGGGTATCTTGGGCGGCCTCTTATTCTTAGTGTTATTGATGAGGAGGCGGACAGTATAAAAAAAGAAAGAATTTTTCAACGTCAGCTGCTCATTTTGGCTGGACTAATCCTGCTCTTTAGCGGTCTTTATTTGACCTATGGCACTTATGGCAATTGGGAGTTCGCCCTTTCGCTGCGAGGAAAGAAACTGGCGGCCTTTGTATTGGTGGCTGCTGCTAGCAGCAGTTCAACTATTGCGTTTCAAACCTTGACTCAAAATCGTTTTTTGACTCCCGGTATTCTTGGAATCGATCAGTTGTATGTCACTTTGCAAACAATCTTGTTTTTTGTGATTGGCGGTTCAGCGGGGCTAGGTTTGCCGGCAGTACCGCAGTTTTTGATTAATGTTCTTTTACTAGGTGGGCTGAGTGTGGTCTTTATCCGTTTCTTTCTAGGGAAAACCGGCAATGACTTCTTTCGCCTGCTGATGGTGGGGATGGTGTCTTCCAGTCTGTTTTCCAGCATCAGTACTTTTTTGCAGGTGCTGATGGATCCAAACGAGTACGATTTGCTGCAGGGGCGACTGTACGCTAGCTTCAGTAATGTGTCGGTGGACCTGCTATTGATCAGCGGTTGTCTGTTAGCCGTGATTTGTAGCTTACTGTGGTATTTCGGACCAGAACTAGATGTTTTGTTATTGGGATTTGATCACGGACTTAACTTGGGACTGTCAGTCAGATCTTTACAGCAGCTGCTCTTGTTTCTCATCGCAGCTGCCACGGGGATAGCTACGGCATTGGTGGGCCCCACTGTCTTTTTAGGCTTTGTCGTTGCGACGGTCAGCTATCAAATCTTTCCGGTATATCGCCACAGACAGCTATTTATAGGAAGTACATTATTGGGGATTCTGTTTTTGATTGGTGGTCAATTTGTTATTGAACAGCTCCTGGGCTTAAAGGCTACTATCAGTACTGTCATCCAGTTTGCTGGAGGTGCTTTTTTCATCGGCAAGCTGACTGTGGGTCCGCTGCGAAACCGTTGGCAATTTGGCAAGCAGTCTGACTGACTAAAAATTACAGTAACGACCATTAACTATCATCTGCGAGGATAGCGGCTGCTAATTTTTCAAGTTAGGACAGGTATTTTTCGCAGCAGTGTTTACGAGGAGGAGTGTAATGATCGAGGCAAAAGAAATCGGTAAACAGTATCTTGATAAACAAGTGCTGCAAGCAATTGATTTGTCACTGCCGAAAGGAGAGCTAATCGCATTTATCGGTCCAAATGGTGCCGGGAAAAGCACCTTACTTTCCATCATGAGCCGCCTGCAGGGCACGTTTTCCGGGCAGTTGTATATCGATGACGGTGAGATTCGTGCTTGGGATTCCAAAGAGCTGGCCCAGCGGTTGGCAATCTTGAAGCAGAGCAACCAGGTACAGGCTCGCATCACTGTGGCTGAATTGGTAGCGTTTGGACGCTTCCCCTACAGCCGCGGACGTCTAACCACAGCCGATCAGCAGCTGATTGCTGACGCGCTTGCGGAGATGAGTCTAACGGAACTAGCAGAAGAAGAAATTCAGACCTTGTCTGGAGGCCAGTTACAGCGAGCCTATATCGCTATGATTTTGGCTCAGGATACGGAATATATTTTACTAGATGAACCATTAAATAACTTAGATATGAACCATGCCAATCAAATGATGCACTTGCTGCGACGCTTGGTGGCTAAGCTCGGGAAAACGGTTTTGTTGGTGATCCATGATATCAACTTTGCAGCCGGTTTTGCTGATAAAATCGTGGCGTTGAAGGGCGGACGTCTGTTTAAAATAGGTACACCACCTGAAGTCATCACGCCGGCAGTACTTGGTGAGTTATACGAGATGAAGGTCAATGTGATAGATTACAACGGACGCCCTTTTTGCATGTATTTTGATTGACAGGATTAATAAAAAACAATGAAGGAGAAAAGATAGATGAAAAAAATGATGTTGAGTATGGGATTATTGGCGGTTTTATTTGCCGCAGGAGCTTGTGGTCAGGCAACCGGCGAGGATCGAACAAATGAAAGTCAGACTGCTGCCACATCCGCTTCCAGTACAACGAAGGATAGTCAGTCGGGTCTACCGGCTGAAGTAAGTATCATGGATGGTGATAAAAAACAGGTGACTGTGGCAACGAATCCTCAGAAAGTGGTAGTTTTTGATAATAGTGCGTTGGATACGATGAACCGGTTGGGTGTTGGCGAACGAGTGATTGGAGCTGCCACAGATAATCTGCCAACTTTCTTGAGTGACTATAAAAAGGTTGCCTCTGCTGGTGGAATCAAGGAACCTGACTTGGAAAAAATTAATGCGCTACAACCAGATTTAATCATCATCTCGGGGCGTCAAAAAGACTTCCAAGACCAGCTGGCTCAGATTGCACCGACACTGTATTTGTCCACTGACAACACGGATACCTGGCCTTCCATTCAAAATCAGATTAAAAGTATCGGTGCGATTTTCGGCAAAGAAGAGGAGGCCACAGCAGCCATTGCTTCATTGCAGTCTAAAATCGATGGCTTGAAAGGCAAAGCCGTGACTTCCAAGGAGAAAGCCCTTGTCATGCTGGTGAATGAAGGGAGTCTGTCAGCATACGGTGCTGGTTCTCGTTTCGGAATAGTTCACGATACCTTTGGCTTCTCTCAGGCAGATGATCAGATTGAGGCCTCCACTCACGGACAAAGTGTTTCTTATGAATATGTGTTGGAAAAAAATCCTGATGTCATTTTTGTAGTAGATCGTACCCAGGCAATCGGCGGCGATGATTCACAAAATAATGTTGCTGCTAATGAGCTGATTAAACAGACCACGGCAGGCAAAAACAATAAGGTCATCTCACTAGATCCGGATGTCTGGTATTTAGCCGGCGCCGGAATTGAATCAGTGGATATCATGGCAGATAATGTAGCCAAAGCGTTTGCTGATAATAAGTAGCCTGAAGCAGGATACCGCCATGGAGAAAAAACTCTGGGCGGTTTTTTTGTATCTACTCTGTTGCCAGACTATGATGCAAGCAATAACAGATAAATGGGAGTTCTTTGTTATTTGTAGTCTAACGATTACCAAATTGAGTTCCCTTTGAAAGTCGGTCTTCCAAAAAAATATTATTGGTTTCAATAAATCTAAAAATGGTATACATAAATAATGAAGTTTAAGGGAGTTTTGAAAAGTGATCTATAAACGAAAAAACTGTGTAAAAGGACAGCGATATATACTAAAAATAATTACTTTTCGCATAACTTTCTACTTCCTTAGAAAAGAAAACTAGTTAGTAACTGAAAAAGAATATACTTCGTTAAAACCGAATATACAGCGTTTATTAGAAGTTGAAAAGACTGAAAAAGTCGTATATTTTAGCGATAATTTCAGTAAAAAAACAGTATTTTCATTTTTTCTAGTAATAAAGCGCTTTCTTAATGAGTGGAAATACGCTATAATGCATCTGTAAACTTGGAATTTTAATAAGATTATTGAAAGGAGTGCCAAATGAAGCAATTTTTTTTTACTTTTTCAGCTATTATTTTAGTAATTTTTTTAGTGGCGTTTTTGTTTCGAGTACAGTCATCGAATACAGTCAATGGTCAACCTGTAACAGTACCGGAGTTGGAGGCTTATGCTGACGAGTGTGCCAATCAGGTGGCAAGTGAATTCGCTGATAAATACCAGATTACTTCTTACGGGCAGGATTTTTGGAAGAGTACCTATCATGGAGAACAGCCTATCCAGGCACTTTATGAACAAGCCGTTGTGAGCCTGATTCGTCATCATGTGATTGAGGAAGCGGCTGTTTCTTTGAATCTGATAGAAAAGCATTCTTTTAAGGAGGAGCAGCAAGAGTGGAAGCAGACAGGGTCTAATGTCTCATTAGGACAATATTTGGCTGCACAGGAGGCCCAGCTCTCTGATCGAATCAAAAAAGCTTGGTTACAAGAAACACCACCTAATAAGCAGCAGCTTGCGAATGCTTTTGATCGATTAGAGGATAAGTACAAGCAAACTGATTATGAAGTTTCTGCAATTGAAATCCCCGGGTTTAAGGGGACCTTAGCAGAGTTACAAAAAATTGCCCAAAAGATTCCTCCAAAGCTGGATGCTTCAGCAGCAGAAAGCTGGTGGCAACAACAATTACCTCGACAAATGGTGACTCTTCTCTCTTTGAAAAGCTCGGAGTTTCAAAAAGATGATCTCTATCGCCAGGCTGCAGGGGCTTTTTTGAGCGGCCAAAAAACGGGAACTGTCGTAGCTGGGGATCAGAAACAGCAATTTTTTTATATAGTCCAAGTGAAGGGAGGGCAGCTTTTGACAGTTGAGGAGGCGCCGAAACTTGCCGAAAATCAATATATCAATGATCTTTTTGAAGAGCGGATCGCTGAAGGGCAAGAAAAGGCGAAAGTCAGTTTATCCAAAAAAATCGCAGCATCATTTCGTACCAGTTATCAAAATAAAAATTGATAAGGAGTAGAAAATGAAGAAGAAATCATTTGTTACATTAGCAAGGTTGTTTTTTGCCATAGTGGTTGTTATGGCACAATTCTCATTTCCAGTTTTACCGGTAAATGCGGAAGAGCAGGTTCAAGCAAGCAGATTTCATTCTGCTGGTGAATCAACTAGTGGAAGCACTTATTTTGTTGATGGTGAAAAAGGAAATGACCAGGCGGATGGTCATTCTCCGAAAACTGCGTGGAAGAGTTTAGAAAAGGTTAATGAAACAACCTTCCAACCCGGTGATCATATCTTATTGAATGCTCAGAGCACATGGAACAATCAGCGCCTATATCCAAAGGGCAGTGGTGTCTCAGGAAAATCCATTGTTGTGGATATTTATGACACGGATGCTCAAGGAAAAGCAGTGTATGAGACGAATCGTCGGCCAGTAATCAATGGTGGCGGAACTTACAGCACGGGGACTTTCAAACGCTCGATTTCTGGTGGTGTCCAATTAGTCAATCAAGAGTATTGGGAAATCTCCAATTTGGAAGTCACGAATTCACCGGAACTCTCTGATAGCGAAGCCTACAAAAAACCAGGGGATGCGCAACGTGCTGGAATTTTAATCTTAGGATACGAACAAAAACGAGTATTTAACAGCATTAAGGTCCGTAATAATTATGTTCATGATGTTCAAAGTGAATATTATTTGAATTTTAGTGGCAGCGCTGACACACGACGTTCCAAATGTGTGGGAGGAATCATTGTACTGGGCAACTGGTCAGATGAAAACGGAACAATCGTTTTGCCGGAAGGAGATCACCGTTCCACTACAGGATTCAACGATGTTTTGATTGAAAACAACGTAGTCCAGCGGGTCGGTCTGGAAGGAATTCGAACGAAGGCGGATGCAGATACGTCGCGAGGTAATTCCTTTTATAAAACATTTTCTAACATTGTGATTCGTAACAATTACTTGGAAGATATTGCTGGAGACGGGATTGTTTTGTCGGAAGTTGCCCGTGGAGGTTTGGTAGAAGGTAACGTTGCCGTTCGCGCTTGTAATGCTGACTATGGTACGCAAAACTATGCCGGTGTCTGGGCAATGTCTGTTGATGATGGTTTATTCCAATACAACGAGGTCTATGGAATCCAATACGGCTATAACGATGCTGAAGCTTATGACATTGATATGCAGTCCAATCGAGTCACTTATCAGTACAATTATTCGCATCATAACACTGGTGGCTTTTTGCTATTGATGTCTGATCAACGAGATTCCGTTGTTCGTTACAATATTTCCGCCAATGATGGTGCTGGCAATCGAGGGACGGGCGCTGACAATCCTGGTGGAGCAGGGGGATACACTTTCCAAACCCAGAGTATCTTTCATTACTGGGTGAAAAATGATGGTGCTAGTATGCCTTTGATTCACAACAACACCATTTATGTCGGAGATGGGATTTCTACTTCGTTATTTGGGGAGGGAAACAGCTCAGATAACAGTGGCACCATCGCCAACTTCCACAACAATATTCTCTACAAAGAAGGTTCAGGTTCGCTGAAATTTTTGACGAACTATGCACCAAATGGATCCAATCCTGTGGAAAGAAAGATGAGCAATACTCCGGAAAAATACTTTAAGAATAATGTGATCTGGCCAAAAGACATCGCTTCTGAAACTAGTGGTGCCACTGTTGAAAAATTGGCAAGTGGAAATAATATCTTTGCCGATCCAAAATTGGCTATCAGTGGCAATCAGGAATTGGCAACACAATTAGCCCAACAGGAATTTACACAGTTGGCTGATGGAAATGTAGCTGATTTCACTAGCAAAGAACGTTTGAGAAAACGGGCGAATCTCTTTACTCTGCAAGCGGACTCTCCTGCTCTGGGGAAAGCATTGTCTGAAAATAATGCAGCGACAGAGGATTTCTTTGGGACGTCTTTAGCGAATAAAATCTTGGATATCGGTGCACAACAAGCATCAAATGTTGAAAAACTGACGAAATATGAAGACGTTTCTTTAGAAATCTCTGCAATAACCGGTGTTTATCCGAAGCTGCCGGATCGTTTGAAAGTGAACTATCAAGAACTGGCTGACGGAGAAGTTGTTGCTGAAGGCACAAAGGAATTTGCTGTTCAGTGGGAGACTATTTCTCAAAAAGCTGTAGGTAAGGCTGGGACGGTTGAAGTCAAAGGGCAAGAGGAAGGGCTAAATGATTCGCAAATCAGTATCAAAGCAAAAGTCACTTTTTCAGGTGAGTTAGGAGAAGGAAAAACTACGGCTGTCTATCCAGCAGATCAGACGGCTTTTGTGCAAAAAAGTGATGGGAATAAAGCCTATTCGGCAACTCCCGGAACGGTAGGAGCGATTGGCAGTGGGGATGAGTACAAATATCCATATGGTGTGAATTATGGAGATAATTACATTTTGAAGCTCAAAAATAGCACGTCTGCTGGGTATAATCGCCGTATTTTTGTTGAGATAGATACGACTGATCTGGCACTGACAAATGATTTAAAACGGGCTAACCTGCAATTGAGTGTTATGCGCTACGATGCTTGGAGCAGCGCAGGGGACAGTAAGGAAAACCAATTGAAAAATACGCAATTTCAAATGGATGTGTATGCTGTTGCTTCAGATTGGCAGAGTAATAAAGTGACTTGGAACAATGGACCTGGCAATGCAGAGGTACCTAATGAAACCTTTATCGCTAGAAATTCTTTCACCAATTCAGAGATCATTGCTAACGGAAATGTCGTCAATGTAGATATTAGTAGCTATATTCGAAAAGTGATGGCTTCAGGTGAAGTTCCCAAAAAAATCAGCTTCTTACTGGCAATCAGTGATAGTAAGCTGCCTGGTTACAATGCAGACAATGCTGGTTTTGATGCCTTTTCAAAAGAAGGCGCTCAAAAAGCATATGAAGACTATCAGGCCGGCAAACTGAAGCTGCCGGAAAATCATTCAGTATTGGAAAAAGATACACTGGCGCCAAAAATCATCTTATCCAATGTCTATGAAACTGGGTACGAAGCAATCGAGATTACTACTGCGGCAGGTGTTGCCCCAGAGCTACCGAAAAATGTCGAAGTCAAATATTCTGACGGGACTAGTAAGACGGTAGCTGTTACTTGGCCGGAGCTTCCAGAAAGTCTCTATCAAAAAGAAGGCTCGTTCGAGGTTCGCGGCCAAGCGGCAGGCGTATCCATGCCAATTACTGCTAACGTAAAGGTTACTACAGAAAAGATTGCTACTTTCAGAGAGCTACCTGAGTTAAACCGCTTGATGGGAACTTCTCGGGGAGAACTAGACTTGCCGACTGAAGTCACTGCTGTTTTGGAGAGCGGTGAAGAGACCATTCTGAAAGTAACTTCTTGGGATGATGATGTGAGCAACTACTCTCCTTCCAGTCCTCCGGGAGAATACAGTTTCCCAGCCGGTTTGGAAGAAAAAGTGGGAGTCTCGAATCCGCAAGATCTAAAAGTGTTCCAAAAAGTAATTACCCATCCGATTCCTGAAAAGATCATTTTCAAAGAACAAGACATTTCAATTGAGGCGGGGACGGATTATCAAATTCCCGTGGCTGTTAAGGGACAAGGCAGCTATGAGCAGTTAGATGAATGGAGCAGTCAGCTGGACTTTAGTCTGACTGGTGCAACAGCTCGGCGATCCATTTTGCCAAGTGTAGATGCTACTGGTAAGATTTCAGTACCTGAGGGGACAGAGCCGGGAAACTACGAAGTGTTGGTGACAAGTCACGTTTTGCCAACAGTTAGAGAAGTTTTCAATTTTAAAGTGAATGCCCCCGTCGTCGTGGATAAATCTGCCTTGGAATCCGCGGTTGCTGCTGCTGACAAACTGCAAGCCGCAGATTATACACCAGAGAGTTGGGCGACGTTTGTAGTAGCGTTGTCTCAAGGAAAAGCAGTGTTGGCAGACGCTTCTGCAATCCAGACCTCAGTGGATCAAGCATTGGCAGACTTGAATGAAGCACAAAGTGGTCTCCAGCTTAAGCAACTGGTCGCTGATCGACAAGCATTGCTTGTGGCCATGACGGAAGCGCAGTTAAAAAAAGCGGATAGCTACACACTGATTAGCTGGGATGGGTTGACTGCTGCATTGGCAACAGCAAAAAACGTCTGGGAAAATGAGCAGGCCGATGAACAAATGATTACTGATGCTGTAGTCAACTTGCAGCAAAGTATCGCTGATTTAGTTTTTGCAAGTGAAGCGACATCAGATAAAAAACAACTTGCAGAAGCAGTTGCCACTGGTGAAGCTTTGGAGGCAAGTGACTATACCCCAGCAAGTTGGAGTAATTTGACTACTGCAATGACGCAAGCTGAAGCGGTTTTGAGTAAAGCAGATGCTGACCAGTCGGAGATTGACCATGCTTTGGCTGAACTTCAGGTTGCTTCTGACCAACTGATTCCTATAGCAGATCTTACAGCGCTGCTTGCGACGATTGAAGTGGCACAAAGCAAAGTGGCGGCCGACTATACCCCGGAAAGTTGGTCTGCATTCCGTGAAGTTTTGGAGCAAGCCATTCTTATTTCTGAAACTGACGGGGTGACACAAGTGCTGGTTGATCAGGCGAGTCAAAAATTGTTAGCGGCGATGGATAATCTGGCGGCAATTATTGATCGAACGGCATTAGATGCGACCATTACTAAAGCAAGTAGTCTGCAGGAGAGCACTTATACACCGAGTAGCTGGGCAGATTTCTTGGCAGTCATGGATAAAGCACTGGCACTTCAAAAAGATCCGCAAGCTGATCAAGAGTCAGTAGATCAGATAACAACAGCGCTACAAGCTGAAATTGATCAGCTGGTGGTGAAAGCAGATAAAACGGCACTACAAGCTGTAGTGGAAAAAGCTCAGAAAAAACTGGCAGCAGATTATACCACAGCCAGTTGGAAAGTCTTTGGTGAAAAATTAGCGCAGGGAATTGATGTTTTGGCAGATGTGGAAGCGACCCAGGAAAAAGTCGCTCAAAGTGTGGAAGAATTGCAGACTGCGATGGATAAGTTGGTGGCAAGCGTGGATAAGCGGGCCTTACAGGCAGCAGTTGCCAAAGCCCAAACTAAAGAAGCAGGCGACTATACACCAAGTAGCTGGGCCATTTTGAGTGAATCTTTGGCTCAGGCTAAGCTGTATCTGAACTTACCAACGGCCAGCCAAGAAGCTGTCGATCAGGCAACAGCGGAGCTATCCGCAGCTATCAACGCACTGGAAAAAGAGACATTCCAGGAAGTTGATAAGGGACGCTTGGAAAAACTTTTAGCTGAAGCTAAAGACAAAAAAGAGTCGGATTATACATCTGCAAGTTGGAAAAAATTGCAGGAGGTACAACAGACAGCTCAATCCGTTTACCAAAATGAGCAAGCTATTCAAGGTGAAATTGATCAAGCAGCCGATGATTTGGAAAAAGGAATCTCTCAATTGGTTTTGAAACCAACCAGTGAACCACAGCAAGAACCAGAAAAAGGAAAAGAATCTGGAAACAGTACTGGAATTAATGCTGGAAAGATTAAAGTAGAATCAAGCAATCTTAGCAATAGCTCAAAGAGTAAGATCTTTCCTAAAACCGGGGAGCAGACCTCCTATGCTCTTGTATTAATCGGTGTCTTGCTTTTGAGTGTAGTGGGTATCTGGATAGTCAGAAGAAATGCACATGCAGAAAACAAGTAGTCCATCAATGCTGGACTAGAGAACACAGCAAAAAACAGTAAACTCTCATGTTTGCTAATAAGTAAACTGCAGAGCCAGTCAGCATCATGACCTGGCTCTGCAGCTTTTTCGTTTTTTCAGGAAACGGAAGTATTCTCCTATATGGGCACGTACAGTAACAGGAGCAGAATCCATCCCATTATTTTCGCCCCCCTAATTAGTTTTTGAGAAATTGCTAAAAGTTTACCCGTCATTTGTGCAGGAAAAGCTGGCGAAATGTCTAAGGGATTTTGAGCTCTAGACTGAGGGGCTGGTTTAAAGAAAGCTCATCAGCAAATTTTGTGAGATTCTTTTCTGGTGCTGTGAAGCAAAAGCAATCGTCATCTTCAGCGAAAATATGCAGGGTTCGTGCAGCGACAGCCCCATGTATTTCCGTGATATTGCCAGTAACCGTTATGTAGGAAAAGGATCGTTGGTGGATCTTGTAGGCGATTCCTGCTAGGACGACTAAAAAAGTAAAGAGCAACACAGTACAACCTCTCAATAGAAAAAATACAGTTCACTTCTGAAAATGGCTAAACAAAAAGAGTGTCCCGTACAACCTTTTGTAAGGCTGTTGCTGAGACACTTTTTTACAGGGCAATAGGTTGTCAGGGCTGGAAGTACTCTTTTCTAGATGTTGGCAGTCCTTGAAACAAAGCCGGCTTCCAGTGGTAAAGCGGTCAACTTCAATCCTTGACTGCGTTGATGACTTCGCGAATTTTACCGATGGATAGTTGCGAACGGTCGTGGTTGCGGAACATCAAGATGGTGAAAATAGCGTCTAATAGACTGAGCTGGGCAATGCGGGAAGCTAAAGCCTCGGAACGAAAAGCAGTCTCAGCAGAAATGGAGATGAAAGTGACATCTGCCAGTTTCGCAAGAGGGGATTGCATTTGGCTGGTGACAACGATTACTGCAGCGCCACTGTTTTTAACGACTTCCGCTAGATGGATTGTCTCCCGGGAGCGACCCGTATGACTAATTAAGATCGCACAGTCGTTGGCAGTCATCATGGAAGCTTCCATCAATTGAATGTGATAGTCGGCGCTGTGGACTACGGTTAAAGGACTGCGCAGAAACTTGTGGTAGGCATCGGCAGCGACGATTTCCGACCCGCCGACCCCAAAGAAGAAGAGGCGCTGAGAATTATCAATGAGATCGACAGCGGTTTTAAGTTTTTGTCTATCGAGTAGATTTTTTGTATCTGTCAATGTGGAGATGTTGGAGTCAAAGATCTTTTGAGCCATCTGCAATTCATCGTCATCTTGAGTGATGCTTTCATGAATCGTAGTGACTGTACTGGAATCGAAATCATTGGTTAACAGCGCCATTTTAAATTCTTTGAAGCCGGAAAAACCGATCTTCTTGGTAAATTGAAAGAAAGTCGAGTCGGCGATATCCAGATCCTTAGCGATATCACTGATGGAGCTGCGGCTCACTTTTTGGGGATCGTTCAAAATATAGTCGGCAATCGCTTGTTCTTTTGGAGTGAAGTCTTTGTACATAGATTTAATGGTCAAACGAATCGATGGGGACATCGGATAAGCCTCCTTTAATGCGGCGTTTTTTGAAGTGCTAAGTTGTTGTGATCAAGTTGTTGCAGGTCCTCTCTGCAGCGCTTTCTTATTTATTATTAGAATAAAGGGGAACGTCAAAAAAAGCAAACAAAATATTTTTTTCGTTATTTCCCTTTACAAAAAAATATTTTTTTGTATAATAACAGTATAGATTGAATGCGCTAACAAAAATCAAAAAAGGGTAAAGTCATTAAGCCGAGTGAAAAAATGGAGGATGAACATGACAGACTACAAGATCGGAATCGTGAATTCAAGCAGCTTTGGGAAGGTCTTTCCTCAGCATTTGGAGCGTTTGGAAAAAATCGGAGAAGTCGTGCATATTACGGTTGATTCAGAGATTGGCGGTAAAGAGTTAGCGGAAGCTCTGGCAGGAATCAATATCGTTATTGCCAGCGTGACCCCGTTTTTCACAGAGGAATTCTTTCAATACAAAGATGAATTGCTTTTGATCGCCCGTCACGGCATTGGTTTTAACAACGTGGACCTCGCAGCAGCCAAAGCTCATGATACGGTGGTAACCATCATTCCAGCCCTGGTGGAGCGGGATGCTGTCGCCGAAAACAATGTGACCAACTTGCTAGCTTTAATGAGAAAAACGGTGCAAGCACATAATCGAGTTATCGCTGATCGCTGGGAAGACCGGGCAAGTTTTGTTGGCAATACACTGTACAACAAAACTGTTGGTGTCATCGGCGTAGGTAATACCGGCAGCGGTGTCGTCGAGACGATTCGTAATGGCTTCCGCTGTGAAGTACTAGCTTACGATCCATATAAGTCGGCGATGCACATCGAAAGTTACGGTGCCAAAAAAGTCGAGTTCGATGAATTATTAGCCAGAGCTGACGTCATTTGTCTATGTGCCAGCCTAAATGAAGGCAACTATCATATGATTGATGCTGCTGCTATCGCCAAAATGAAAGACCGGGTCTACTTGTCAAACAGTGCCCGGGGAGCATTAATCGATGAAGATGCTGCGGTGGCGGGTCTGAAAAGCGGTAAATTAGCCGGGCTGGCGACGGATGTTTTGGAAGAAGAGCCTGGTCGCAAAGATCATCCCTACCTGCAATTTGACAATGTTGTCATGACGCCCCATACCTCTGCTTACACGATGGAATGTTTAGAAGAGATGGGTGAGAAATGTGTTCGTGACGTGGAAGCTATCATCGAAGGCCGATTGCCGGAAAGAGCCGTGCAGCCGGAGAGTAAATTTATTACGGTATCCATCTAGGTCATTATAGAAATTGTCGATGCCGGTTGCTGGAGTGCTTAGCAAAAGCGTAGTGGTGAGGACGTAATTTTAAAGAATTACGTGGAGACCACCTCTCGTTAAAAAAGCACCCATAAGCAGCTGGTGTCGCCACTTTCAAAAAATGCCCCGGATCTTAGGATCGCGCAACTATCAACGTTTCAAGAGGAGGACATATGGAAACATTAAGTGTAGTACAAAGTTTGTTGATCGCACTGTGGGTGGCAGCGGTCATGTCACGCTGGCTCGGTGGTGGCGCTACCTTGACCTTGCGCTTTTCCCCGCTGATGACTGGTTTGGTAGTAGGGATTGTAATGGGAGATGTCAAGCAGGCAATGATCGTCACAGCAGCCTTGCAAATGATCTATATGGGGGTCTTTTCTCCCGGTGGTTCGATGCCGGCAGAGCCTTCCATTGCTGCAGCCATTGCCGTATCTGTCGCATTATTGGGAAATCTGAAACCGGAAGCAGCCATCGCAGTTGCTGTACCGGTAGGACTTTTAGGCAGTTATTTGTATCAATTCCGTTTCTTCATTAATACATTCTTAGGGAAGTATACCGATAAAGCGGTAGACGAACTCAACGACGGTGCCATCAAGCGGTCCATCATCTGGTATCCGACCATTGCTTCTTTCTTGTTGTTTGTGCCATTGGTATTTATTGCTTTGTACTTTGGTGCACCTGTGATTGCTGATGTAATTACGGCATTGGAAGGGACAGTGGTAATCCACATTCTGGAAGTTGTCGGTGGTGGTTTGGCGGCAATCGGGATTGCAACGACGGTTTATGTTATCGGACGGAAAGACTATCTGGTCTTCTTCTTCTTGGCTTACTTCTTGAGTGTTGTCTTCAAATCACTGGAGATCACGATGGTAACTTACGCAGTCTTCGGTGTGCTGATTGCATTGATCTTCGTGCAGTCACAAAAAGGCAAAGGAACTCCCCCACAAGCACAAGCAGCTGGTGGCGGCAGTGTCAGTGACGACGATGATGACGATGACTATGACGACGGGTTTTGATCACAAGGAGGAAAAACAATGGCTGAAATGATAAAAAATACCGCTGCACCAGAAGAAATCACTAAAAAAGACGTGACCAAAGCCTATCTCCGCTGGCACTTTGCCAACGAGATTCCGCATTCTTTCGAGCGTTACTTGGCGCCGTCTCTCTTGTATGGGATGATGCCCATCTTGCGCAAGCTCTACAAGGATCCGGATCAATTAAAGGCGGCTTATAAACGGCAGTTGCTGTTCTTCAACACTCAGTTAAGCTGGGGTGGGGGTGTCATCACTGGGCTGATGTCTTCAATGGAACAACAGCGGGCAGAAGAAGAGTATGAAAACAAAGAAGTCATGATGCAAGACGACTTGATGTATAACACCAAAGCCGGTTTAATGGGAGCTTTGGCAGGAATTGGGGATGCCATTGACTCTGGAACGGTGCAATACATCTTTATCGCAATCGCTGTTCCGTGGGCACAAGAAGGTAGTCCGCTGGGAGCAATTTTCCCATTCATCTGCTTTGCCTTGTACCAAGTGATTCTGGGGGTATTCTTTGCCCGCCAAGCTTTCACTATGGGGCGTAATGCTTCTGGATTGATGCAAAGTACCGGTGTTCAGACTGCGATTGAAACACTGTCAGTTTTAGGGCTGTTCATGATGGGGATTTTGGCAGGAAATTATGTTAAGGTCACTTCCGCATTGAAGTTTGGTATTTCAGGACGTGAGTTTGTCATCCAAGACATCTTAGACCAGATTGTGCCGGGTATCTTGCCATTGGCGGTCGTCATGGGTGTCTACTTGTTCTATACGAAAAAAGGATTGAAAGTCACGCAAGCTTTACTGTGGCTGACGGCAATCTTGATTGTTTTAGCAGGAATTGGGATCTTATAACAACTGCATAATTAAAAGGAGGATTCTCTAATGGGTAAAGTAAATTTAGCACGGGTGGACGAACGATTGATCCATGGACAAGTCATGGTGACCTTATCACAAAAAAGTGGTGTCAACTCGATTTTTGTAGTCGATGAAGTCGTTGCTAAGGACAAGTTCATGCGCGATCTCTACAAGAATGCGGGTAGTCGTACTGGGCAAAAAACGATCGTCATCACACCGGAAAAAGCAAAATTCTATTGGGATGAATACGAATTCAAAGATTACAACTGCATTTTGATTACGAAAACAGTTAGTGTAATCTATGATCTGGTCAAACATGGATTGCCAATGGAAGAGCTCAACATCGGCGGAATCGCGCAAAAGGATCCAGAAAAAGACCTGTTGGTAACCAAATCCGTTTACCTAAACAAAGAGGATGCCTTGAAACTCAAAGAATTGAATGAAAACTACGGTGTAAAAGACATCTATTTCCAAGCAACACCGTCTGCACCAAAATCTAGTCTAAAAGATGTATTGAAACAATTTGGTTTATAAGAAAACCAGCACTTGGGGCTGTCGTCAAGACGACGGCGACCGGCAGTAGCGGCAAAAGCCGAGAAAACAGGAGGGCTTACCATGGCACAAACGGAAAATTTCAAAGATTGGCTGTTTCGTTACCAATACTTGTATGGAATCCGTCGCAGCGACAAAAGCAAAAAACGTTTCATCGGTGCCTTGGTAGCTGACCTGGCTGCAATGGGAGCTGCGCCGCAAGTAATCGAATACGATCAACAGAAAAAGAGTGCCTCGCGTAATGTTTACGTGGGGGATTTGAAACGAGCTAAAAAAGTCATTTGCACCTACTATGATACGCCGCCGATTTCTATAGGAGATTACGTTTTCTTTGATCGCAAGCGACAGTCGCGACAGACCGTTCTGGCGATTTTAATGGGTTCGTTGGCGCTTCTCTCACTAGGTGGTCTGGGCTTAGCTTGGTTGATGAGCAACAGCTGGTTTTCTTTAGACTTTACGCGCCCGCTGACCTATGTGAGCATGGCCGCGCTACTGGTCTTTTTCCTACTCTTGGGACGAGTGACGAAGGGCTTGGCCAACCGCCGCAACTTGGTGAGAAATACCGGTTCAGTTTTGTTGCTGCTGTCAATGATTGAAGCCAATCGGAATCCTTTTGTAGCCTATGCCTTCATTGACGAGGGCACTTTCGGTGAACGGGGGTTGGAGGTACTGCAATCCTCATTGCCAAAGGGAACGCCGGTTTACTTTCTCGAGGCTGTCGCAGCCAAAGCACCGCTGTACATCAAAGATCGTGAAACTACGCTCTTTTCCAAAGAGGCAGTCGCAGCAAAGACGAAGGATCAAGTACGCTATATTTTCAGTGGCGAGCCGGGCACAGAGGGTTTTACACTTTCCAAAAAACTTTTGAGAAGCAAAGAAATGAACATGGAAAATATTGAGCAATTGATCACAGCACTTTCATAGAAGCAAACTAAAAACTGGAGGTTTTGCAATGTTAGGGATCGTAATCGCGACACACGGAACATTGAGTGACGGATTGAAAGACGCGGCGGAAGTCATCATCGGCTCTTCTGATAACATCGCCACCGTCAATTTGAATCATGGAGAAGATATCCAAAAGCTGGGAGCTAAAATTCACACAGCTGTCCAAGAGGTGGATCAAGGAGACGGTATTTTGATTTTGACAGATGTCGTGAGTGCCAGTCCTTATAATCAATCACTGATGGTGGCTAGTGCTTTGGACCCTGAATTGCGAGAAAATACGTACGTCATTGGTGGTGTCAACCTGCCGATGCTTCTGGAAACCATCAATCATCAGATTTTGTCAACACCGGCAGCTGAGGCAGCGCAGGCTGTTTTGGCACAAGGAGCCGACAGTCTTGGCTTGTGGCATGTTTCGCTGGTAGCTGATGAAGAAGACGAAGAAGACGAATTTTAAAGAGAGAGGAAGAATGCTATGAAGTGGGCTTTTCGATGGTATGGCGTTGAGGGAGACCCGATTCCAATTCAGCATGTGAAACAGATTCCCGGTATCACCGGTGTCGTAGGGACACTGTTGAACAAAATGCCCGGAGATGTCTGGGAAATTGATGAAATCAAAGAATTGAAAAAGGAAGTCACAGCTGGCGATTTGGAACTATTAGGGATTGAAAGTGTGGCAATTCATGATGCCATCAAAGCGGGGACTGCTGAGCGGGATAAATATATCGACAATTATATTCAAACGATCCGCAATTTGGCGGCCTGCGATGTACGCTTGATCTGTTACAGCTTCAAGCCAATCTTCGGCTGGTTCAAAACGGATATGAACTACCGGTTACCAGACGGCAGTACGACATTGCAATTTGATCAGTCAGTGATTGATGAATTGCAACCGCAGGATTTATACAAGCGTATTGCCAGCCAGTCCAAAGGGTTTCAAATTTCCGGCTGGGAAGAAGAACGCCTTGCAAAATTCAATAGTCTTGTGGCAATGTACGACGGTGTCACTGAAGAAGTCCTCTTTGAAAACTTGAAATACTTTTTAGAACGCATCATTCCCGTTTGTGAAGAGGTAGATGTCAAAATGGGGATTCATCCGGATGATCCACCTTGGGAAATTTTCGATTTCCCACGGATTACGAAAAATCTCTCCGACCTGAAACGCATCATCGAAGCAGTGGATTCACCTTACAATGGCTTAACCTTCTGTACTGGCGCGTTGGGAGCTGATCCCAATAACGATATCCCGCAAATGATCCGAGAAGTCGGTCATCGTATCAATTTTGTTCATTTCCGTAATGTTGGCTTTTTGGGCGAACGGGATTTCATCGAAACGGCTCATCTGTCAACAGCAGGTTCGTTGGATATGGCAGCAATCATGGAAGCTTTGGTGGAGGTCGGTTTTGACGGAGTATTGCGTCCGGATCACGGGCGAACAGTCTGGGGGGAAGTGGCTCGGCCAGGTTATGGCTTGTACGATCGGGCGATGGGCCTGACCTATGCACAAGGGCTGCATGAAGCATTGACCAAAGCCAAAGAAAAGGCATAAGGAGGAAAAGACATTGTTTGATATGAAACAGCATCCAGTGTATCTGGAGATGAAAGAAAAACGATTGCTGCCTCTTTATACTGTCACTCAGCTTGACCTGTTGCCGCTGGTAGAAAAAATTTTGGTAGACAATCAGTTACCGTTAATTGAAGTCACTTTCCGCAGCGAGTTAGCTGTTGAAGCAATCAAAATTTTGGCGAAATCTGGCAAGCTGCTAGTAGGTGCCGGAACGGTAAAAACTCTTGAGCAGGCTAAAGCGGCTGTCGAAAACGGCGCCAAATTTATCGTATCGCCGGCAGTTGTTCCCGATGTTATCAGTTACTGTCAAGAACAGCAGATTCCGGTCTTTCCCGGCGTAGCCACACCAAATGACATTCAGCGAGCTTACGAGCTGGGATTAGATGTAGTGAAGTTCTTCCCGGCGGATATTTACGGCGGTTTGAAGGCAATCAAAGCTTTAGCGGGTCCATATTTTGAAATGGAATTTGTGCCCACTGGTGGTATTCATCAAGGCAATCTGCAAGATTACCTCGACTTTGAAAAAATTCTGGCAGTCGGCGGTTCCTTTATCTTGTCTGAAGCACTCGTGGCCGCTGATGGTGGCGTCAAAGCCGCAGCTACAATTAAAGAATTGCGGCAGCTGACTAAAACCAATTAGGCAGAGGATGATTGGCTGACAGTGTCGAATCAGCGAGTCTTTGTAATAAGTTTAACCTCAGATGACTAGTGAACCATCAGACTTGATAGTAGTGGGGCAGATTCTGCCCCGCTGCTTTTGCTGCATAAAGGAGGAACAGATGAAAGCAATCGACTTATTGATTTTTGATATGGACGGCTTGATGTTTGAGACCGGCCGCTTGGCTTATCGAGCCTACCTGCGCTCAGCAGAAAAATACGATTACGAGATGAATCATCAAGTTTACTACCACCTAACCGGTCGAACGGAAGCTGCGATCCTTAAAGAGATGGCGGCTCTTTATGGAGAAGAGCTGCCTTACCAGCAGTGGCGTGGGGAAATGAACATCAACAAAGGCCTGATTTTTGCCGAAGAAAAACGAGTCTTCAAGAAAAAAGGCCTGGTATCATTGTTACAGTATGCGAAAGCGTCTGGTCGCTTGGTGGCAGTGGCCTCTTCCAACCATTTAGAAAATATCCGCAACTATCTTGAGATTGAAGAGGTAGCCCCTTATGTCGATTTGATTATTTCAGGGGATGAAGTTAAAAAAGGCAAACCGGACCCGGAGATTTTCTTGACGGCCTGTAAAAAAGCCGAGGTAAAACCAGAACACGCCCTTGTATTGGAAGATTCCCGGGCTGGCATCAAAGCCGCCAAAGCTGCCGGGATTGCTTCAGTATTGATTGAAGACGATATCACCGATCTGCCGGTACGAAAAGGACGCTATCGACTGCAGCGGGATTTGGCCCAAGCGATGGTCTATGAAGCTGTTCCCGATTACATTTTTGAAGACTTGGATGAGGTAACGCACTTATTGCAAAAGACATTTGACGAAACGGAGTGAAGAAAATGGAACAACAAATTGGTGTCGTAGGGATGGCCGTAATGGGGAAAAATCTGGCCTTGAATATTGAAAGCCGCGGCTACTCAGTGGCATTGTACAACCGCAGTAACGAAAAAACCGAGGAAGTCATCGCAGAGCATCCGGACAAACGTTTCAAAGCAACATACAGTATCTCAGATTTTGTTCAGTCTGTTGAAAAACCGCGGCGGATTCTGCTGATGGTCAAGGCGGGACCTGCTACTGATGCCACGATTAAGGAACTGCTGCCTTATCTCGATAAAGGAGATATCTTAATCGATGGCGGCAATACTTTTTTCCAAGATACCATTCGCCGCAGTGAAGAGCTGGCAGATTCGGGCATCAATTTCATCGGTACCGGCGTATCCGGCGGCGAGGAAGGTGCGTTGAAGGGACCGTCGATTATGCCTGGCGGACAAAAAGCGGCCTACGAACTAGTAGCGCCAATTTTGGAGCAGATTGCTGCTAAAGCCGAAGACGGGTGTCCGTGTGTCACGTATATCGGTCCTGATGGGGCAGGACATTACGTCAAAATGGTCCACAATGGTATCGAATATGGCGACATGCAGTTGATTGCTGAATCTTACGACCTGCTGCAACGAATTTTAGGCTTATCGGCAGCTGAAATGGCTCCGATTTTCAACGAGTGGAATCAAGGGGAACTGGACAGCTATCTGATTGAAATTACCGCTGACATCTTGACTCGAAAAGACGATTTAGGCACTGGTAAACCAATTGTTGAGCTGATTTTGGATGCCGCTGGTAACAAAGGCACTGGCAAATGGACCAGCCAGTCGGCTTTGGATTTAGGAGTGCCACTGCCGTTGATTACAGAATCTGTTTTTGCCCGCTTTATTTCTGCCTACAAAGAGGAACGAGTGAATGCTGCCACTCAGCTGACAGGCCCGACACCGAAAGGCTATGAAGGGGACCGACAAGAATTGATTGAAAAAATCCGCCAAGCGTTGTATTTTTCAAAAATTATGAGTTATGCTCAGGGTTTTGCTCAACTACGTACCGCTTCGAAGGACTATGGTTGGGAACTGGCGCCTGGAGAGATTGCCAAAATCTGGCGGGCCGGTTGTATCATTCGGGCACGTTTTTTGCAAAAAATCACGGAAGCTTATGAAACGACACCGGATCTGGAAAATCTATTATTAGATGATTATTTCAGTCAAATCACCGCCAACTATCAGCAGTCCTTGCGAGATGTGGTTGCCCTAGCTGTTCAAGCGGGTATTCCGGTGCCGACTTTCTCCAGTGCCATTGCTTATTTCGATTCTTACCGTGCCCCACAATTACCGGCCAATCTGATTCAAGCTCAACGGGATTATTTTGGAGCACACACCTATCAGCGAACCGATCGGGAAGGTATTTTCCACTATAACTGGTATACTGAGTAAATAATCCATCATCAAAAAATTGGAGGTAACTATGGAAAATATTCTCTTTTTACTCGGTATTGATGAAGACCAGCAGCTTGACTTCCAGCAACGATTTCCGCAAGCCCACTTCACCTTCACTGATAAGACTAGTGTAACGAAAGAACAGCTGGCAGAGGCAACGATCATTATCGGTAATCCGCCAGTGGGCCTGCTTTCAGATCAGTTGACGAATTTGAAGTGGCTGCAGTTGAATAGTGCCGGTTACGATGAATATTTGCAGCCGGGAGTTTTGCCGCCACAAACTATTCTTTCAAATGCGCGAGGCACCTATGGCTTGACGGTTTCTGAACATGCCTTGTCTTTGTGTCTAATGCTTATGCGCAAACTGCATCTGTATTTGCGAGATCAGCTGTCCCACGATTGGGCCAGAGAAGGCCGAGTAAAATCGGTTTTTGGTTCCCGTGTCGGAGTAGTGGGATTAGGAGACATCGGACGCAACGTCGCTACTCGTTTTTACAGCTTAGGGGCGACAGTGATTGGCTATGATATCGACTCTGAAATTCAACTAGAAGCAGTTGCCGAAGTTCGTCCCATGGCAACTATTGGTGAAACGGTAGCTGATCTGGATGTTCTCATCCTTTGTGCTCCTGCAACTGCAGAAACCCATCACTTGGTAGACACCTCACTTTTGAATCAAGCCAAGGCTGATTTGATTTTGATCAATGTGGGTCGAGGCGATTTGGTGGATACCCCAGCTTTGATTGCCCATATGGAAAAAAACAGTGACTTTATGGCTGCCTTGGATGTGATTGATCCAGAGCCATTGCCTAAGGATTCCCCTTATTGGGATGTACACAATTTAGTCCTGACACCCCACGTAGCTGGTGGTTTTCACTTGGATAAGACCAAGGAACTCTTCTTGGAAATCGCAGCAGGAAATCTCAAAGCATTTTTCACCGAACCAGCAGCACTCCAAAACGTGATTCGTCGCGACAGTTAGTAAGCGGTGTGGTAGCAGTGCTTTTTCAAAATGAAACCAAGGAACATCGAACAATCGCTCGTTTCTAGAGCAGTTGTTCGGTGTTTTTTATATCCGAAGAAAAAGAGGGGCTGCGTTATTATCGAAGGAGAAATTAGGAAAATCAGTTTTATTTCTTTTAGATGTTGCGCTGATTTTTTGACAGAACTTAATGATAGGCAAAAACTATCACCAGCGATAAAAAACACCAATCCCCCAGAGCGTTGCTTTTAAAATACTTGGATTATATAATAACTTCACAATCCAAATAGCAATCGCAGGGAACAGATGAGTACAAGAGATAGCCTTTTAACAGAGAGTTTTCGTATGCTGAAAGAAAACAAAGGCATTTCTTGGAAGATGGTCTGGGAGCATTTTTTCGTAAGAGCACGTTGCTTGAGCGAAAAGCGGAAGGGCCGTTATCCCTAGAAGTTGTCGCATAGTTCGGCACAAAGGCTGCAGTATTTGCGGCAAACAAAGGTGGTACCGCGACCAGATCGCCCTTTTAGATAAGGGGGTCTTTTTTTTATAGTTTTTTTGCAAGGGGACTGGCTAGATAGGTTAGGTCAATTGCCTAAAACTACTATTAAAAAAGCTAGTTGGATGTTGGATGCACAAGAAGTCGGTACTCATCTAGTTTTAAAAAGACGGCGGGCTATAGACAAATGCCAGCTTAGAAAGGAAGTCGAACATGGATTTTCAACTCATTTTCCAACAGATACCACTGTTTGGAAAAGCATTAGTTCTTACGGTTAGTTTAGGAGTGGCGGGGATTTTCCTATCCTTAGTGGTAGGCTTTTTCGTAGCCGTCAGCCGCTTTTTCCAACTCCCGATTTTGGCTAGGCTGGGCACTATTTACACCGAGCTTTCCCGCAACACGCCATTATTGATCCAACTGTTTTTTCTGTATTACGGTCTGCCAAAAATCGGAATTTCTTTGGAGAAAACCACCGCTGCCGTTATTGGACTCACCTTTTTAGGTGGTTCATATATGGCAGAAGCTTTTCGCGGGAGTTTTCAACAAGTTCCTAAAGTTCAAGTGGAGGCGGGAAAGTCTCTGGGATTTTCCCGCTGGCAACTGGCTAGCCAAGTGATTTTACCGCAAGGACTTCCCTTAGCAATTCCTAGTTTAGGTGCCAACGCCATCTTTTTATTGAAAGAAACCTCGGTTTTTAGCGCCATCTCTATCATGGATTTGACCAATACTGCAAAAGATCTTATTGGCATGTACTACATGACGCGGGAGTTTCTCTTTTTGCTAGTGGTCAGCTATGGCGTAATCTTGCTGCCGCTGATTTTACCGCTGCATTTGTGGGAAAGGAGGGTCCGCCATGCCACAGGGAATCAGGATACTCTTTGAAGGAAACAATCTTCAGCGCTTGCTACTGGCGTTGGTAGAAGTAATCAAGTTGTCAGCAATTTCGCTTGTGATTGGACTGCTGCTAGGTGTTTTTCTGGGAATCCTCCGAACAGGGAATAATTCCGTGGTTAAAGGGCTTCTCAAAATCTATCTGGAAATTTTTCGAATTGTGCCATTGCTGGTGTTGCTCTTTGTTTTCTATTACATCTTGCCGGAAGTTACCGGAGGCTCGATTTCAAAAGAAGTCGTCTCCCTTTTGGTCTTCGTTCTATGGATATCAGCGGAAATGAGTGACCTCGTTCGCAGCGGCATTCAATCGGTCAGTCTTTCTCAAGTCGAGAGTGGGCGTTCACTAGGGTTTTCTCGAGGACAGCTGTACCGCTATATTTTGCTACCCCAAGGGCTAAAGCAGATTATTCCCATGACGTTAAATCTAGTGACCCGGGTGATCAAAACTACTAGTTTATTGATGATGATTGGCGTGGCAGAGCTGATTCGAGTAGGTACTCAAATCATTGAACATTACACGGTTACAATTCCGACGGTTAGTCTGTGGATTTATGGTGTCATTTTTATCTTATATTTTATGCTGTGTTACCCACTGAGTTGGTTGGCGCAACGGTTAGAAAAAGAGGAGGGCTGACCATGGCAGAAATCATGTCTGGCAAGGGCATCACAAAAAAAATTGGCAATAAGGTGATTCTTTCTGAAGTGGATCTAGCCATCGAGGAAGGGGAAGTCGTGGCATTGCTGGGTCCTTCCGGCAGTGGTAAGAGTACCTTGCTTCGCTGCTTGAATGGGCTAGAAACGATTGCTTCTGGTGAACTGTTTTTTGATGGAAACAAGATTGAACGAAGCGAAAAGAATTGGCAACAGCTACGGCAGGAAATCGGAATGGTTTTTCAAAGCTATGATCTTTTTCCGAACAAAACAGTGTTGGAAAATCTCCTGCTGGGACCAGTAAAAGTACAAAAACGAGAGCCAAAGGAAGTTGAACGAGAGGCGCTAGACTGGCTGGCACGAGTTGGTCTGAAAGAACGGGCACAGGATTATCCCCGCCAACTTTCCGGCGGTCAAAAACAGCGGGTCGCAATCATACGCAGTCTTTGCATGAAGCCCCGTCTGATGCTTTTTGATGAAGTAACAGCTTCTTTAGATCCAGAAATGGTGCGAGAAGTATTAGAAGTCATTTTGGAGCTGGCAAAAACAGATAAAACACTTTTAATCGTAACCCACGAGATGTCATTTGCTCAGCAAGTGAGCGATCGCGTTCTGTTTATGGCAGAAGGCAAAATTATCGAAAATTCAGCAACACCGGCCTTTTTTTCCGGGCCACAAACCAAACGGGCGCGAGACTTTCTCCAAAGTCTTGACTATACAAACTTATAAAAAGGGAGCGAATGAATATGAAGAAAAAGGTATTGTTGAGTATTTTGTCTATCCTCACCATCGGAAGTTTGGCAGGCTGTGGGTCAAGTACTGCCAAAGCCACCAAAAGCAATCAAGAAGAAGCGTCGTCTGTGACTGCTATCAAGAAACGGGACAAGCTGAAAGTTGCTGTTTTTGGAGACCTTTCCCCATACGGATACTTGGATGAAAAAGGTGAAAACCAAGGCTATGATGTGTACTTGGCTAAGCAGTTGGCCAAAGATCTGCTGGGAGATGAAAATAAAGTTGAATTTGTGGTCGTCAACGCCGAAGAACGAGTAGACGCTTTGAAATCTAACAAGGTTGACCTCGTGTTGGCCAACTTCACTAAAACACCCGAGCGAGAAAAAGTCGTGGATTTTGCTAATCCTTATATGAAAGTCGGCATCGGCGTGGTCTCTTTGAAAAAAGCGGCTATCACTTCTCCAGATGCCTTGTCAGGAAAAGAGCTGATCGTGACCAAAGGAACGACTGCTGAAACCTACTTTACTAAGGAATATCCTGACGTCCAGCTGGAAAAATACGAATCTAAAAGCCAGCAGTTCCAAGCGCTGACAGATGGTCGAGGGGCAGCATTGGCAGATGACAACACCTACTTGTATGCTTGGGTCAAAGAAAATCCTGACTATGAAGTGGGAATCAAAGAAATCGGCGAAGTCTCTACCATCAATCCTGCAGTGAAAAAAGGCAATGAGACACTTTTGAAATGGGTCAATGAAGACCTTGATAAACTTTCCGATGCCAATTTCTTTGAAACAGCCTATGACGCGACGTTGAAGCCGTTTTTTGGAGCAGATATCAAGGCCTCAGACGTCATTATTACCAAATAGTAACTAACAAATGCTTAATGAATAGCTGGCTTATGATGGCTGAAATACAGGCTGAAATAACCACTGTGGTGAAAAAAAGAGTCCAGTTAATAATAAAAATCAGAGCTGCCACTTGTGAGAGTGGAGGGCTCTGTTTTTTTGTAGGAAGCTAATTCAACTGCTTTTAATGAAACAAAGCAGAGAAGCAAATAGAAGATGATAATTTTGCTATTTCCTTTGAATAGTAAGTGGTTTTGTCGTGTTATGGATTAGGGGTTTCTTTTGTGTTGTAAGGCTATCTAGAAAGTCAGGAGACAGCCTTTTCCTGGCTTGTACAGATTGAGTTGGCCCCGAGAAAGCTACAATTTTCTCGGGGCTGTTTTTTTATACTTTTTTTAGTTAAACATGCAAATTTCCGATAAAAACAATTGTTGAAATCGCGATATATATGATATGTAGCAGGTTTTCATAAGATGCTAGTCTCATCTTGGCTATTTGGGTCAATGGGAGCAGTGGCATCTTTTTTACTTTCTAAAAAAGAACAAGATGAGAGGAGAGCGTTTTATGATGAAAACTGTTGGTTCAAAACAAAGAGGGGATGAATTAAGGTGAAAAATAAGAAAAGCATTTCTATTTTATCGGTAATTCTATTGATGATTCCATTTATCCAGAATCTATTTACTGGGATCACTGCGATTGCGGCAACTAAGACAGCTCTGGAAAGTATCGCGCTTATTCACAATGATTATGGAGCCACGGCATTGCGCTATGAAGTGAATACCGATGAAAAAGAGATTGATTGGCAGTATACAGTGACAAAAACAGCACAAACGACACCGACTCAGTTCGGAATGAAATTAGTATCTGCTGGTGAAACCGTTCCGATTCAAGCTCTTCAAATAGAAGATGGCAACTACGAAGTCAAAGATGGCTGGTTAACACAAAAACAGCCGACTTTCGAAGCGCTGACGAAGCAAGTGGTTCACTTTAAAACTAAATTAGTTGAAGAAGTAAATATCTCTTCAGCTATATGGCAAAAAAATGACCAAGGAGAACAAGTCAATTTATTAGCGGATCAAAATCCGGTGAAGGTAGTGATTTCGTCTGCAAACGTGCAAACATCCTCCAAGTCAACAACGGAAACAACAAAAGAATTGATAACAGAGGAGTCAAAAACGACTGCCATTTCTGAAAAACAGGAACAAGCAACGGACGCATCAAAATCTCCTGAGAGCCCAAAGACCCGTGTTTCTGAGGATAAAAGAGAACAGGAAGGGGAAACTGGTTCAAGTGAGTTAGCAGATTCAGTTGCGCCGGCTTCTGAAGTAATTGCAAAAGCTGAAGGTCGAGACATTACTGAATTGCCAGGAGCAGAAGCCTTGTTTGACTCCGAGGAAGGCAAGACAATTTTTAGTGAGGAGGAGTTGACAAAGGATGGTCAGCCCATTGACGGGATGGATATCCAAGTAGATGATAATCTGCTTTTGCAATATGAATGGAGTTTGCCAGAAGAGCTGCGAAAACATATCCAAGCTGGCGACTATTTTGATTTTAAACTTCCTGACAAATTCGTTATTAACGCCGAACAGCTTACTGGATCACTGACTGATAGTGAAGGGCGTGTTTACGGAACCTTTGTCATTAACAAAGATGGTAGCGTGAGAATTACGTTTACTGATGAAGTTGAAAAAAATTCCGGAATTAAAGGGAAATTGAATGTCGCCGGAAAAGTAGATAAGAATAAAATTGATGGACCCGGCGACACAGAAATCGATGTTCCCTTTGTTGATGGAAGTGATCATGAGACGCCTAACATCGTCGTTCCAAATACAAAAGCTATCTCTAAAAAAGTCGTTTCTCAGTCTAAGAACGATGAAATTGTCGACAACAAGGCCATGGTTCGTTGGGAAATAATTGCCAACCAAACAGCAAATACAATGACTAATGGTCAACTGACTGACTACTTACCAAAAGGTGCCACCTATAAAGGTAATCTAACAGTGATGGAATATGATGTGGATTTAGCGACAGGAAAGCTGATTGAACCAGGAAAGGCCATTACCCTTACCCCGAGCTTTGATAGTGATGGCAATCCGGTATTCAAATTTCCGTCTCCGACTAAAAAAGCATATAAGGTGTCTTTTGATACGGCCATTGATTTGGATCAATACGAAAGTGCCGTGAATCCCGAAGATCTCAGTGCGACAGTTACAAATAAAGCAAACCTAACTTCAGAAGAAACAAAAGAAGTGGATGCTTCAGCTAGTGCTACTTTTGGGTCGTCAAGTGTAATTAAAAAGAGTGGGACTGGGATAAAAGATGGAGTTGCTTCTTGGCAGATTACGTTTACAAAATCGGGAATTGACATTCCTGGAGGTACGACTTTCATCGACAAAATTGGGCAGGGACAGATTATGACTGATCAAAATGGCCGTGAACTTTCAGTCAGTGAACTACAGGACATACTCCAAGCAGAATTCACCAAAAATGGTAAAAATGCGGGTAAAACAATCAAAGTCAGCAAAAATTCAGATGGTTCTTACCGATTAGAATTTCCAGAAGGGATTGCTGACAGCTTTGATTTGACACTGTTTACTTCTGCTAAGGGGGATGCACACCAATATACCAATAGTATCTCTTGGAACGGGAATGACTCCCATGGCGAAAACAATGTTGAGCAGCCTAAATCTGGCATAGTCAAAGAAAATGACAAAGGACAAAATGCTGGAGGCGTCATTTCTTCAGATAAAAATGACGGCATCGTGAATTGGACGATTAAGATAAATTCAGAACATGCAACCTTAGACAAATGGCAGCTTACAGATAAACTAAAAAATTCGACATGGAGCAAAAAGCCGACTGATGTTCATCTTTTTGAAATCGTGAAGGGTGTAGAAAAAGAAGTAGACCCCGCAACATATACGTTGACTGAAATAACGGATACGGGATTCACCCTCGCTTATGATAAGAAAACGGCAAGTGAGTTTGTAATTCGTTTCCAAAGCATATATGACAAGAATAAGTGGGACCTGAATGTTTCAAATGATGCTGCCTATAACTTTACCCAAGGAGATAAGACGTGGTCTAGCGGTGATGACAGCAGTTTTAAGACACCGGGAGATCAGCGGGCGCAAGTGCAAGGAAGCAAAGGGGGCGAGTTTAACGCCATAAATAATACTGTTACTTGGCGAATCAAACTCAACACGAGTCATATTCCTTTAGGTGATCAAGCGAAGCTAACAGATCCGATTCCAGCCGGTCAAACCTACAATGGGGACGGAAAAGTTTACAAAGAAGATGGTCAGACCCAAGCAACAGGATTTTCTGTTTTGGAAGAAGCGGGTAAAATAGTAGTCACTGGTTTTCCAAAAGGATCAACAGCAGCTTACGAGTTTGTATTTACTACAACTGTTGCAACGGAAAATGGCGAAATTGCAGTGGGAAGCGCCAAGAACACAGCAACATACCAAGACGATCTCAATAAAAAATTGCAAGTATCTGCCAGTGTGGATTACACCAAAAATGCCGATTATGTAAGCAAAACGGATAATTATGATAGCAAGCAAGACCTATCCACGGTTCATTACGCTATTGAGGTAAACCCGGGAAAACTGACATTGAAAAACGTCAAGCTGGTGGACAGCAAGTGGGTGAATGTCAAAGTTATTCCTTCGACATTGAAAATTAGTGATAGTGAAGGAAACGATGTCACGGACAAGTTTAAAACGACTTTTGCTGAACAGCAATTTGAAATTGATTTTGGCAATATCAGTGAGCACTATAGGGTGACCTATGATAGCAAAATCAATTTTGTTGGAAATCCTGGTGAGAACGTTCCAGTAAAAAATACAGCTACAATCACTGGGGATAATATCGACAAAGAGTCTGGCTCAGACAGTGAAGAGTTGGTTGTCAAAGTACCAGATGCCGGCGGGACGGCGCAAGGTGAAGTACGTTCCTTATTGATAAAAAAAGTCGACCAAGATAGTGGCGAAGCAATATCAGATGCTGTTTTGGCATTGTATCGTGGTCCAGTATCTGATGGTAAATTGGTAGCCACTTGTCAAACCGATAAAAAGGGAGAGGCGACTTTTGACAACCTAACATTTGATGACTATACCCTTATCGAAGAGACCCCGGCAAATGGGTACTATATTAGTGACGAGCTGAAAAAAGGAATCGTGGTAACTATCGACGAGAGCTCTGATCCTAAGGCCGGTCAGATCATGAAAGTAGTCAATCAGCGACTAGGCTCGCTTCATTTAACAAAAGTAGCAGCAGAAGATACCAATAAAGTGTTGGCAAATGCCACATTCAAACTTTATTATGCAGATGCAACGACGCAAGTCACAACGAATGGTCTCGGACAAGCAATCGGTGAAGGAGAAGCACACACCTTCACGACGGATGCAGAGGGTACTTTGTCGATCACAAACTTGATTCCGGGAAAATATTTGCTCAAAGAAATTAGTGCTCCTGACGGATATCATTGGACTGAAGTAGACACTCAGAGCACAGTTGCACCTGGTGAAACGACGGAAATCACTATCGAAAATCAATTGAATAAGGGCCGTATACAGCTTCAAAAAGTCGATCAAGACGGTCATAATTTAGCTGGAGCAAGTTTTACGTTAAGTGATGGTAATCCAAAAAATGACGTGATAAAGACTTCTGGACAAGATGGGATGGTCTCTTTTGATCTGGAAGCAAATAAAGTGTACACCATTACAGAAACAACAAATCCGACTGGCTATTCAGGTAGTTTTAAACTAGAAAATATTCGTGTAGTAGCAGACGGGAAAGTTGTCTATGGCGAACCTGCTGTCGAGTATTCCCCTGCTAATCCGCTCAAAGTGACAAACAACTTGCTTACCTTAGATATCAAGGGTGAGAAGACGTGGGCATTGGCTGGAAACGATGCTGCGTTAGTTTTGCCTGCCAGTTTAAAAGTTACTTTACTGCAAAATGACACAGTTTATAAAGAAGTCATCACAACTGCAGCCGAAAATTGGAAATATTCGTTTACAGATTTACCAAAAGTGAATCAAAAAGATGGAAAAGACTATGTTTACAAGGTAATTGACAAGGTGGATGGCTATACGACAAAGTATGGGGACAATCCTTATGACCTCATCAACCAACTGGAGACAACTTCTCTTTCAGGAGAAAAAACCTGGGATCCTTTAGCAGAAACATTCGACGTGATTCCAGATGCCGTTACCATTCAGTTACTTTACAGTGAGGATCAGGGAGCTTCTTGGCAACCTTTCTTCCGAGATGGACAGGAGCTCAGCTATTCAGCTACCGCCACTGAAGGATGGAAGTACCACTTTGACAATCTACCGAAGTATAACGGCAGTGGTGACAGCTTGACCTATAAGGTACAAGAAATTGATGTGCCGGGCTTTACACCAGAGTCAAAAGATGGGCAAAACCTTTATAATAAAATGGAAACAACCTCAATTGCGATTAACAAATATTGGTCAGATTCTGATAACTATTACGGCACTCGACCAAGTGCGCTTGATTTTACCTTGATGGTGAAAGAAGGTGGCAAATGGAAGAGTTTTGCAGAAGTCTTCCATAGCGATAAAACCATTCATCTGAAGGGGTCTTCGACTACCTGGAAGGGGACGTTTAAAGAATTACCGAAATATGACAAGTCAGGTAACTTAATCCAGTATGGTGTGAAAGAAAATCTATCTGGTTTAACAAATGTCTATATTCCAAATGGCGGGAAACAAGGAGATAGCCAACAGCTTGAAGAAGCAGCCCAAGGGGCAACTAGTCTGTTCACCAATAATCTAGCGACGGTTTCAATAACAGTCAAAAAGTCCTGGTCAGATTTTGACAATCGCTTTGACAGTCGCCCGGATCGAATCGCCTTTCAGTTATATGCTTGGCACGAAGGTGAGTCTGAAGCAATGGCTAAAGCTTTTGGAACACCGACAAACCATTCCGGAATTTTCGATATTGCCGGTCCTAACTTTGAACCGCTGACCATCGCCGGATTGCCTGAATACGACCAAGAAGGCAATAAGATGCATTACAAGGTTGAAGAGGTCAATATACAAGAAAATTATTCTCAAACGCCAGGTTATGAAACTGATGGATCGGATCTGACGATTGTTAATGAGTTATTGACTACGGATATTACAATTAACAAACAGTGGGATGACAAAGGAAACTCAAGTAGCAATCGTCCTGAAATTACGCTGGCACTTTATCGAAATATCCAAGGAGAAAAACCAGCACTTATGGCAGACAATCTCGGGACGGACTACACCCGGAAAATCCCCGCTGGTTCTACTGCTGAAAACTGGCAGGTGACATTTGAAAATCTGCCTCGAAAAGATAAGTTAGGGCACGATTACATTTATTCTGTTAAAGAACTCACCACCACAAATAATTACCAACAAGACCAGCTTTCAGCCTTAACGGTCAAAAACAGTTTGCTGGTGACAGACGTGCCTGTTATCAAGCAATGGCAGGATAACGGAAACGATTTTGGTTCCCGACCGCAGTCTATTGAGTTTTCACTTTATTACAAAGTGGGGACCGCTGAAGAAAAACCATTTCTCAACGAAAAAGGTGAACCAGTCAAAAAGGTGATTGATGAAACTACAGCTATATCAGACAGCCAATGGCAGTACACTTTTACGAATTTGCCAAAATTTGATATCCAAGGTACCGAGTATGAATACTTGGTTCACGAGACCCGTACAGACGAAAGCGGGCAAGAAATTATGCCTAATTATGCGGGTCAGGAATCTGGAACAATCATGGTAAATCGACTGGTAACGACAGAGGTTACCGGAGAAAAGACTTGGCAGGATGAAGAAAATCGGTTTGCTTCCCGACCAGAAAGCATTTATGTGCAACTGTATCAAAACGGAAAATCATTAGGTACAGACTATCTTCAAGAGGTAAGTAAAGGGCAAAATGGTGGGTGGAAATATCGCTTTACCGATCTGCCAAAAATGGACGGTGCAGGTAAAGAATATAGCTATTCTGTTAAAGAAGTGAATCCCCCTAAAAACTACCAAGTATCAGCAGACGGAATGAGCCTAATCAACACACTGGTCACCACCGAAATTTCTGGAGAAAAGACCTGGAAGGATCAACAAGATGTAGATGGACTGCGACCAACTAAAATCACAGTGGCGCTACTACAAAATAATAAGATTATCCAGCGAACGGAAGCAAGTGAGACAAGTGGTTGGCGCTACTCTTTCGGGAAGTTGCCTACTTATGATCAAAACGGTCAGAAGTATCAGTATACAGTGATTGAAGAAAGTATTCCAAATGGTTACCAGGCAACAGTTGATGGATTCAATATTACCAATACCCACACGCCGGCAGGTAAGAAAGGACGTTTGACCTTACCTAAAACAGGTGAAGCAAACAGCAATTGGCTGCTGCTTACCGGTATTATATTGGTGAGTTTGGCTATTTGCTTGAAAATGGTTAAACGCAAAAAGAATTCTCAATAACGCTAAGAAGTATTAGAAACGGAGCGATGCCAATAAGTTGAGTCACCGTCCTCTGACACGAACACTACCAAATGTGAGATCCCAAAAGCCGACGACCTTCCATTAAAACTATTGGAAGATCGTCGGCTTTTCATTGCTAAAAATTTCAAATGTAGACTTTCCTTGATTTCATCAAGCTAAGTCAGTGTCATTCACTTTTTTGGGGATGTTCTCTTTTTGGACTAAGGCATAAAGAGTGTCACAAATTTTCCTCATTCATATACTTTATTGTTAATTGTGGTTAAACATAAGCTGTTTAGCACTTGGAAATTACGTATGTTACATTCCTTTTTTAGTATGGACTAATAAGCAGACTACTGAGCCTAACAAAGCCAACCGCTGCCAATGAGCTTTAAAAAAATCAGCTTGTCTTTTGCTTATGGTTCACGTTTGGTAATGGTGCCTTAAAAGAAGAGGTAAACAGAGTTATCATCTATTTTTACTGAGCAGATTTTTAGCGACTTAAGTAAAATTTGTCAACTCCGTCAACAGTCGGTTTAGCGCCGCTAGATCAGTCGTGGTCCTCAACTCATTGGCTAGGTAAAGTCGTTTGTAATCATAGTCAGTGGCAAATAACATACTGTCGGTAATTAGCAAATCATAGAAAGTCTCTCGTTTGGCATTTTCACAAATAAGCTGGAACTTACCGGAAAATACATTACGAATACGCTCTGTCACGATATTTTCTTGAAGGGGATCTACACCATAAACAACGCCGATTTTGAGGGTTCTTTCCGAAAATTTTTCCATCTGGTTAATGAAATATAAGTGGTTACGTACAATAAATAGACGGTTAGCTGGAGGCAATGGTGTTTCCAAAAAAAGTTCTATTTGAGTAGTGATGGCCTCAGCAAGTTCAAGATTGGGGCTGGCGATGGTGTTATTGATAAAATAGCTGAACAGAAATTCTTCTTCAAAGAAGGTCATGATCCCAGAAAAATGGCAGAGACTGCTGTGAATCTGGGTCAAGTAATATTTCCAACTGCGAAGGAAGTTTGAATCGATCCCAGCAAGCTCGATGCGGTAGGCTGTCTTCACTTGGTCAACTACTAAATCATTGAGCAGACGTACTTTCGGATCAAAGGTTGGCCAGTAGCTCTCTGGAGAAGCTGGCAAATCACCCGGTGAAAAGACCGACATGGAGGTGAGAAAAAGGTAAAGAAACTGTGTGAGTTTCTGATGGTTGCTAGCGATTAGTGAAGGAAGACAGTCTTTTGCCGTCTGTCCGACAATATGGTAAAGAGGATCAGTTTTGGCAGATTCTTGCCACTGTTCGACAAAAACAGGTCTATCCTCAGCGAACGGTTGACGCTGTTTCAACACTCTAATCCACAAAAAAAGTTTAATCCGATTGCTTTCAGAAAAGCGGTAATCCAGTCGCGTTTCCAACAAGTTAAGAAATGCGTAGCTTTCACGATCTACCAGTTGCAAATCTAATTGTTCAGCTGGGATTCCGCGCCAAAATAATTGAAAAAAGAAATACGCAATTTGTAATGGTTCGCCGGCCAGTTGCCGCTTTTTAATGGTGATATTGAATTCTGCCAGGCTTTGATTCAGGCGACCAATCTTACGATAGACAGCTGCTTCACTGAGAGCAAGGGTATCTGCCAAACCAAGAATTGAAAAGCGAGAGTGTTTGAAAAGATAGACGAGTAGCTGGTAATCCGCCGATCGTTGTAAATAAGCGTAATACAGTGGTCGTAAATCAGCATGATCACTCTTTTCAAAGCGTATGAGGTCTTTTTCAGGCTGTAATTGAATGGATAAAGGAATGTTATGGTTCTGAAGCTGTTCTCTCAGCCCTTCAATATTGTTTTTAAAAACGAAGCGAGAAATGGATAGTGCATCCATTATATCTTGGGAAGCTAGTTCCGGGCCGTTATCTAATAGATATTGCAGGATTGAGATTTGAATGCGATCATTCTTTTCGATTAATTGGATTAGATTCATTGGCATTCCTGCTTTCTGTTTATGGTGGTCATTGTCGGTAACCATACTCTATTTAAAATGTTACCTGTTTCCCAAGCATTTTGCTATTCTTTTAGACAAAGTTTTGAATTCTTGAAATGATCGGATATTTGGCAGCTGGACTTGTTGGCGTTAAAAAATGGAACAGTGGAATCTATTTTGAATTCATTGATTTTGGAAAATATTTGATAAAAAAAAGGGGGGAAAAGAAGCTATTCTAATATCAGATACCCGACCTCAGGGCATTACCTATGAAGCTAGTCCGTTATTTACCTTTCAGTCTCCCATTACTACTGATACCCTAACGGCTAGATGACAAGGCTGTCGGCGATTCCCCAGCTGACAGCTGTTTTTATGTTTAAGTGAGGCCGCCGCCACTGATAGAACGATTATTTTCCATAAAAATGCGTACATAAGTCAACTGAAAGCAAGCCATGAAAAAAATGGTGGGCAATGAACTAAGCATTTTAGTGAGAAAGATTTCTAGTGGGATGAGTGCTGTTTGCAAAGTCACCAACCGAGAAGATATGGATAAAAAGCAAGGAGAATCGGGCAGTTTTGGTTAACTATCAGACTTTAGCTAAGGGGGTACCTGCTTGTGAAAAAAATTGCTGATAGAAAATGGATCGTTTATGAGCTGGCACTGTGGTCTATTTATGGGGGACTGTTGCTGCTGGCGTATGTTTTGATTCAATGAAAGGCAGTTGAGAATGATATCAACTTTTTAAATCAGTAGAAGTGGAGAATAGAGTAAGAAGCCTTACAAATAGCAACCTAGTATCCAGCGTATTCAGTAAATATCTTGAGCTTAAGAATGTCTCTCTCTTTGTGAGGGGCCCCTTGTGAAATCCGCTAATACAAAAGCAAGTCTTCATAATGTAAGCATTAATAACTGTTCTCAATGCTTAAAAATCATAGCTGTCACACTATCCCGTAAGTGACGGCTGATAGAGAAATTTGGAGGAAGCAATAAATGTTCAAAGCAGTCAAACTTCAGTTGAAAAACAGAAAACCAGCAGAGCCGAAACGTCCGGAAATTATCAAAGTATCTGGTGGTGTTGCCCGAAAAGGCACAAGGGGGACAAGCCGGTGACATTGTCGTTAAGGGAGATTGTCGGTAGCCGTTTTAGCCATTTGACGGTCATATCGGCCTATCGTGATGAGAAGAGCCGAATCAAATGTCTTACACAATGTGATTGCGGAAGACAAAAAGAGTGCTTTTATACTAATTTAAAGGCGGGTCGGACCCGTAGTTGTGGACATTTGGAACGGGAATACCGTGAGAGCTGCATCGAGATGACTGGACAACAGTTCGGTGAGTTGACGGTCCTTGGAAAAACAATGCACCGCAAAGAAGGCTGCATCGTCTGGCAGTGTCGCTGCAGCTGTGGTGAGGAAATCTATGTTTCTCGGAGACAGTTAATCCGAGGCTATGTTACCGCTTGCCCACACCATAAATTAAAACAGCTAATTGGTCAGCGTTTCAATGAATTGATTGTTTTAAAATTCAGCGAGAATGGCGAAGAAGTATTCTGCAGGTGCAGCTGTGGGAAACAGCTGTGGGTTGGCAAAGGCAACTTGCTACGAGGACATACCAAAAGCTGTGGGCATTTGGCATTGGCCGACAATCTTCCCCGAGTTGACGGTGTAGTTACCTGTGCTTTGAGAAGAAAAATGCCCAAAAACAATACTAGCGGTGTCACTGGTATCAGTCAAACTCGCGACGGTAGATGGGCGGCCTATCTCACGTTTAAAGGTACTCGTCACTCATTGGGTCTCTTCGATGACAAAGAGGAAGCCGTGCGTCAACGCAAAAATGCTGAAAGAAAATACTTTGAACCCTATCTTCAAAAGGAACAATCACAAAAAGATGCCAGTTGAGTTGCTGTGGGTTTCTATAGAGTCGATGCAATAAATGAGACAGCTTAGTAGCAAAAACACTTGGATTTGACGATAAAATAGTAAGAGTCGCTGACGAAATGAACAGGCGGAAGGTTCCTGCTGTTCTTTTCATAAAAGTCGTGGTCCTGCATCAGGAGGCGAGACGTTGTAAGCAATCTGGCAAAAGAGATATGTGGGCCAAGACGTCTACCGGCTCACTGTTCACAAAAAATCCATCAATCCATCTTCCAAAAATTGGTCGCTGCTGCGCTGCTTTCATTGCCATCACTAGGATTGTCCAGTACACTGATAAAAACGAGTGAAAGGAAGTGTCTTTGTGAAAGGAACGAAATATACTGTTCGTACGGTTATCGCAGGGATTTTATTTTACTTTATTTTGTCTTTGCTATTTCCTAAGATGAATCTGTTGGTACAAATTTTGTGTGCATTCGCCTTTTTCTTTGCCATCTTGTGGTTTATCCCGGGAGTTCGAAAATTCTTCATAGGACCGCCGGATAAGTGATCGTCAAAGGATGATGAGTTTCGAGATGACCAGTTTTACTAAACACGAAAATAGGTTGCCACAAGAGAAAAAACGTTTGATTTAAAATACTTAGTAGCCTCAGCTGACGAAATTAATGGTTGGCACAAAGAAAAAGAATACCCGGAAGAACCCGTCAAAAAGGCGGCGACTTCCGGGTATTCTTTTTTGATGGTCAAATCTTAGTATTCATTTTCATCAATGCTAAGAGAAAACATATGAAATTTTCTTGGAAATAAACTATACTATAACCTGCTCATGATACATAGTCTCACGAGTATGACGTGGAGCGGGGGTAGTTTGCAGGGCTGTGGCCATAAGCTATACTGTTCTTAGCTACACGGTCAATAGAAAGGAAGTCCTGTTATGCATAGTTATCAAGAAGATGCGAAAGTTCAAAAAAATCGCTGGTGGATTTTGATTGCCGTATCCATGTTTACCTTCATGTCTACGCTGGACGGCAGCATTGTCAACATTGCACTGCCTACCATCTCAAATGACATGGGCGTGCCAATGAATCAAGCGGAATGGGTGGTATCCGTCTACCTGATGATCGTCTGTTCTTGTTTGCTGCTGTTTGGTAAAATTGGCGATAGCCGTGGGAAAATCAAAGTATTTCGGATCGGTACGCTGATCTTTGTCTTGGGCTCGCTGTTGTGTGGGTTCAATCATTCGCTAGGGTTTTTATTGTTCGCCCGGGTGGTGCAGGCCATCGGTGCCAGCATGACCATGGCTACAAATACCGGAATTATCACAGAAGTCTTCCCCATACATGAACGTGGTCGGGCATTGGGTGCCATCGGTGCGTTTGTTTCATTAGGCTCGATTGCCGGACCAGGTCTTGGCGGTGTGATTTTGTCCCAATTTTCTTGGGCGTACATTTTTTGGATCAATGTTCCAGTGGGAATCATAACGATGTTGATTGCTGAAAAATTCTTACCAAAAGATATCACCATGAGCGGCCACGCAATCGACAGAGGGGGCTTTGCTGCCATTGCGGCTACGATTATCAGCTTTTTCGGAGCAATCTTTTTGGGGCAAGAAAGTGGCTTTTTCCATCCAGTCCCCCTTGTACTGTTCGCAATTTCAGTGATTGCCTTTATCAGCTTTTTAAAAGTTGAAAAAAAAGCAGCCTTTCCATTGGTTTCTTTCGGTATTTTTAAGAACAAGATTTTTACCATGAGCTTGATTACAGCCTTGTTGATTTTTTCTTCCAATTTCTTTGTCAATGTAGTGATTCCGTTTTATCTGCAAAATGCCCGCGGGTTGAGTCCTAGCTATGCCGGACTGTTGATGATGGTCTTTCCTTTGATGATGGTCGTCGGGGCGCCTTTAAGCGGCTACCTGACCGATCGGGTTGGCCCGGAGATTTTGGTATTAGTAGGCTTGGGCTTATTGTCAGTGACCCAGGTTATGTATATGTTTTTGTCAGTAGACTCTCCTTTGTGGCTGTACATTGTCGCTACTGCTATCATGGGTGCCGGCAATGCCTTGTTCCAGTCCCCCAATAATACGATGGTTATGAGCTCGGTCACTATCGAAAATTTGGGACTGGCAGGCTCCATGAATTCCTTTGCCCGAAATTTGGGGATGGTTATCGGGATTTCGCTTTCTACGACGGTCTTATATCAAGCGATGTCTGCTAAGATGGGCCAACGAGTAACTAACTATATCGCAGATCGGCCGGATGTCTTTTTATATGGAATGAAGATTACCTTTTTAGGCAGCTTTGTTTTGTGTTTTGTTGCCTTTTTCCTGACTATCTGGCGTATCAAAAAACAAGGAGGTATTCAGAAAAATGTCTGAAAAAACTGCTGTTGAAGAATTTTTGGAAGCCAATGGAGCTGCGTATGAACGCGTGGAATTTCCCTGGACGATGGAAGACGAAGTGGCGCGTCTGAAAGCCGAGGAACTTGCTATCGACACGAGCACTATCTTTAAGACACTAGTGCTCAAAGGCAATAAGACAGGCCCTGTGATTGCTTTGGTACCATTAGATGCACGACTTGACTACAAAAAGACTGCGAAAGCCACCGGGAATCGCAAACTTGGCTTTCCACCGATGGATTACGTTTTAGAGGCTACCGGCTATGAACATGGCGCCAACACCCCTATCGGCATAAGAATGCAACATCCAGATTATGTCCAGATTTTCGATACTTCTGTCAAAAACCATCAAGAAATCTTAGTATCAGCTGGCGAAATCGGCGTCAGTGTCAGAGTCGCCGTGGATGAACTAATCGTTCTGGTAAAACCACTAGTGGCAGATATTTTGACTCAGGAGGAGGCAAAGGCATGACAGAAGATACTGCTACCAGCATGGCCAAGATTAATGCCTTTCGAGATGAACGCAACTGGCGTCCTTTCCACAATGAAAAAGACTTGGCGCTATCTATTTCGCTGGAAGCTGCTGAGCTCTTGGAGTTGTTCCAATGGAAGACTGCAAAAGAAGGAGTCGCTGATCTGGAGCGCGTCAAAGAAGAATTGGCAGACGTTCTGATCTATTCCTACATGATGGCTGACAATCTAGCCCTCGATATCGATGCCATCATCGCTGAAAAACTGGTAAAAAATGCCGTGAAATATCCGGCGCCTGCAAACAAAAAAGTCATAGAGCGTTGAAAAAGCACCTTGCTGCCAGTAGTTTCTTCACTAACTTGACAGCAAGGTGCTTTTTTGTAGCCTGCCGTAAATACTGGCTTAAAAAACTTGTGACGAGTAAGCTAATAATTACCGCAGCCCTATAAAGACCCGGTATACTGGTTATAAAAGGGGGAGAGGCAAATGACAGAACCGGTATTGCGTCCGTTGCAAGCAGACCCGGCAACTTTCATCGAGGAAATTGCACATGCCCGCAAGCAGGAGGAAGCTTGGCAGTTGACTGCGCTGTTTACTGAAGTTACCGGATTTGAACCGATTCTTTGGGGCGGTGGGATTATTGGTTTTGGAACGTATCATTACCGCTATGATTCCGGGCGCGAAGGGGATGCTCCCCTGGCAGCTTTTGCTCCCCGCAAAGTGCGGCACAGTATTTACGTAGAACCAAAATTTCCGGAAAAAGAGGAACTTCTCACACGTTTGGGGAAATATAAAGCCTCTCTTGGTTGCATCTATGTTAATAAATTAGCAGACATTGATTTAGCTGTTTTGCGGGAATTGTTGGTTGCTTCCACTGCCGAAACATTGCGAAGGTATGGCTGACAGTTAAGACACTTTTTTATTGAGCCAGCTGAAACTGGATTTATGCAGGCTTTGCTGGTCAAAGCATATCCTTTATAAAAAATAAGAAAGGTTAGTCTCCTTGGTACGTAACTGGTACAAACCAAAGAGACTAACCTTTTTAGTTACTACTGTGCTTGCCAAACCACCACTTGATCATGGGCCAAAAGAAATGGCGGCAGATAAGCTACCAGATTCGACAAAGGCAATAAATCTACGTGAATGGCAATGCCTAGTTCATTGATCAGATAGTTACGACGTTGCTGGATACGCTGCCAGAGGTGTGGGTACTCCTTTTGTAATTGGCTTTGCAGCTGTTCATCGGCCAATAAGAGACATTCTTCCGTACTTGTTCCCTGGTAACCCGCCACTGACGGAATGAGGTCTAGCTGCATCAGCATGCCGCTTTGCAGCTTCTCAGTCGATTCTTCATACACTGGGGAAGCCAACCATTCTTCATCGGCTGTCAAATGGCCAGGATTTAAATGCCAGCCATAGACGGCTTTCGGATAGACAGTCTCTACTTGTTGATACAGCTGCCCGCCGGTGATACCGATTTTAGCAGACTCTAGCCAAGCACTTACAGCTGTGAAGTATGGATAAACCATTTTTTCCAAGTAATCTACCTGTGCTTTTGGCAATTGTGTAACATTTTCTACCGCAAATCCGGTTCGACTGGATAAGCCCCCTTTGTAGCTGACTGTCAAAGAGACGGGATCACCGATACGTACTTGCTTATCAGTGGGGTAAAAATTCGCATTTTCAAAACGTTGACCAGTAGCAGCAATCGTTACAACGTTGTTCAACTGCCCTTCTTGATTTAAAAGAGCCCCTAACTGTCTCTCTGATACGCCAACTTCCAATCGAGATAAAGCCGCATACATCCCTTTGGAAGCCAGTTGGGCGCCGTACTCGTAATGGGCGATTTCATTTGGGGTATTGCAGCGGCGAGCACCACCATCACCAATCAATAAGTGTATTCCATTGCTGAGTTCAGCTGTAGCAGCAGCTTGTTGCACTGCTGCTACGATGAAATAGGGCAAATCCAACATTGGTAGAGCAGATTCGTTTTTGGTCTGTTGTGGTGCTGTAAACATTTTCCAACCCACTAAGCCTAGTTTTTTCAACTGTGAGGTAATCCCGCAAGCTTGTAAGATTTTTGTTAAATCCACTGGGCCATCCATTGGTTGGTTAGGCAATGAAAATAGCGGATAGTGGTGAAGCTCTCCTTTTAGACGAGCGTGCTTTACCATTTTGAGATTCTCGTTGCCCATAATATAATGGGCCGTTCCATCTGCATGTAAGACCAGCAATGCCTCTTCAAACCGAGGGAAAAAGCCAGTCAGATACTCAAAATTACTTCCATGTTCCTTATCCGCATAAAAAATCAATGCTTCAAATTCTGCTTGGCGCATCTGCCGCAAAACTTTTTCCAGCCGTTGCTTCATGGTCGCCTCAGTCAAGGGTACCGGCGCAATCTCGGAGAAAGCCGGTGGTGGGGCAACTTGTTTCAATTTTGGGGTCCTCATAGAAAGCCTCCTCATTTTTTTCTTATCTTAAAGATACCATGCTGTGAAAAACTTGGCGATGGTTTTTGGAGCCTGGAGGAAGAGTCCAAAGCTAAATTTTGCTCTTTTTGGTTTCGATGCAGCCGCCTATTACACCTCAGCACAACATTTTCTATATTCTGCTCTACTAGCGTATAATCAAGGGGAGGAATCGGACAAGTTTTTTTAACAATGACAGTCGAGTGAAACTGCAGTAAATTTGCTCCTTTTGTCGATATGTAACTAACCCTGCCGCAAAATAGGAGGTATATAAATGCTAATCAAAAAAGACGCGCTGCAAGAGGACTATCCGGTACTGATAGAATTGTGGCAACGGTCGGTAGCCGCGACTCACGACTTTATTTCGAGAGAAGTATTGGCAGAAATCCGTCTAGAACTGCCACGCTATTTTTTGCAAGTAGATTTGCAGATGTGGTATGACAGAGAAGAACTGATTGGCTTTTCCGGAACCCTTGATGACCGTTTGGAAATGCTGTTTTTGGATCCGACAGTCCGCAATCGAGGGCTGGGCAGCCAGATTATCAGTCGATTGAAAGATAAAGCCGGTATTCAACAAGTTTCTGTCAATGAGGCTAACCGCCAGGCTCTTCATTTTTACGAAAAAAATGGGTTTATCGTAACTGGCCGCTCTGAAGAAGACGAACAGGGCCGTCCTTATCCAGTGTTGCATCTGTCACTAAAAATGGGAGATGAAAAATGACAAGTACAGAGATAGAAGAACGACCCGCTCCTTTGCCAGACAAGGTGGTTACTAAACGACTGCACTTGCGCCATTTTCAACAAACTGAAGGGGACATAAAAGCAATTCAGAAAATCTTCGGAAACAAGGAAATCAACACTTTCTTACCTTGGTTTCCTGTGAAAAACTTCGCAGCCGCACAGCAATTTTTTGAGGAGCGAATGGTGCCGGTTTATGATGAGAAGATAGGCGCATATTACGCAGTGTGTCTAAAGGAAGATCCCTCCGGCAGGCCCATCGGTTACGTGACTGTGTCAAGCACCGATGACAGCCACGATTTGGGTTACGGCTTACTACCTCCTTGGCAAAATCAAGGATTGATAACCGAAGCCGCAGCGGCAGTTATCAAAGAAATGGCGAGTCATCACTGGCAATACGTTACGGCTACCCACGACATTAATAATCCTGCCAGCGGTCGTGTAATGGAAAAACTAGGATTGAGTTATCGTTATTCGTACAATGAACAATGGCTGCCTAAAAATAAGCGGGTGACTTTCCGTTTGTATCAAAAAAACTTTCATCAACAAGATTGGACCTATCGAGGCTATTGGAATCATTACCCAGAGCATTTTATTGAAGGGGTGTAACATTAGAGAAAAGCTAGTTTTTAATTACCTTGCATTTTATTGGAAATTATAATTTAAAGACTATAACAATGGGAATAAAGAGTGTATTGGCTAGAAGAGCGGAGAGAAATAATCTCTGCTCTTTTTTTGCGTAATCATAGTCTTCAGTCGATATCTGAAAATGAAAAAATCATCGAAACGGCTACAAGTAAACAAGAGGTCAAAGTAAAAAAACAATTGAAATAATCTATTAGGAACAAGATTAAAATCGCTGAAAGCGCTTGACAATCTACCAACAAACTTATATATTAGGATGTAAGTTAGTTTAGCGTACGAATTAACCTGTTTGTGACTTTCTTACATCTTCGGCTATGAAGCAAACGACATTTTTGATGAAAGGCGAATAACAGGTTTACCTATTTTTAATGAGATAAAGGAATCCAACACTTGGGAGAGATGTGAAATGAAAATTACCAACCCTGTATTGAAAGGCTTCAATGCTGATCCTTCGATTATCCGCGTCAAAGATACCTATTATATTGCAAACTCAACGTTTGAATGGTTCCCAGGAGTACAAATTCATGAATCTAAAGATTTAGTTCACTGGCAATTAATCACTCATCCTCTTGATCGGACTAGTCTTCTTGATATGAAAGGCAATGTAGATTCAGGTGGAATTTGGGCACCAGATCTTTCTTATGCGGATGGTCTTTTCTGGTTAATCTACACTGATGTAAAAGTAACAGAGGGGGCATTCAAAGATTGCATCAACTATTTGACCACGGCAAAAGATATTCACGGACCATGGTCTGAACCAATTAGGTTAAACGGAGTCGGATTTGATGCTTCACTATTTCACGATGATGACGGCAAAAAGTATTTATTGCAAATGGAGTGGGATCACAGAGAATACCATCACCCTTTCAATGGCATCAAACTAACGGAGTATTCAGTTGCTGAACAACGGTTACTTCCAGAAACAGCAAAAATCATTTATACCGGGACAGCTGTCAAACTAACAGAGGGTCCGCATCTCTACAAAATACGCGGACAATATTATCTTTTTGCGGCTGAGGGTGGCACAGTTTACAGTCATCAAGAGGTAGTTGCTCGCTCAAATCATCTGTATGGACCGTATGAAACGCAGCCTGAAACCTTTCTAACTGCTTTTTTCGATGGGGATAACCCGTTACAAAAATGTGGTCATGGCTCGCTGATAGAAACACCTGAAGGAGAATGGTATTTCGCACATCTGACTGGGCGACCTTGGCATCATGCGACTGAATCACATCATGATCCGAGAGGTTGGTGCACGCTAGGGCGTGAAACTGCTATTCAAAAAGTAATTTGGAACGAAGCCGGGTGGCCGATGATTGTAGGTGGTAAACAAGGCTCAGTGGAAGTTGATGCACCGAAGGGAGTTGTTTTCCAACCTTATCCAGAGGTTCAACCAATTCAAGACCATTTTGACGAGTGTACACTAAATATCAACTTTAATACTTTAAGGATTCCTTTTTCTGAAAGGATGGGATCTTTGGATGTAAACCCCGGCCACTTGAGATTAATTGGTCGTGATTCATTGAGTAGTTGTCATGAAGTCAGCTTTGTGGCGCGTAGATGGCAGGCATTTGAGTTTGAAGCTGAAACGAAGGTAGACTACCAACCATTTACTTACCAACAAATGGCAGGATTGGCTAACTACTATAACTCTAAACATTGGTCCATGATTCAAGTTACTTGGCACGAGACCCTTGGGAGGGTTATCGAGGTAACGGAGAATAACCGGGGCGTATTTACCAGCTATTTAAAAAATGACGCAATTCAAGTTCCTGAAGGAGCAAGTGTATGGTTTAAGGCAATCATCAAGCAGGACCATTATAACTATGCCTATTCATTTGATGGAATTACTTGGCAAAAATTACCAATTGATTTGGATGCAGCTGTGCTCTCGGATGATTATGTGCTGCAGACTTATGGAGGGTTCTTTACCGGTGCGTTTGTAGGTATGGTCAACATTGACTATTCAGGTTACGAATTACCGGCTGATTTTGATTATTTCAAATATGAAGAAAAGTAACAGGAGGAAGTCATGAAGCTGAATCGTGATGCATGTTGGCTAGAGACACAGGTAGCGTTGCCTGGTTTTGACAGCTTTTCAATCAACGGAAAAACTCCGGTAACGGCAGTAATCAGAGAAGAGATGCAACATTTGTTCCAAGGTATAAACGAAACGGATAAGGGAAAGCTCTCATTTGAACTCATTGAAGCACAGCAGTTGGGCAAGGAAGGCTTTCAAGTTGCTGTTTCCGATGAAGGAAAATTGAACATCCAAGCTCAAACTGAAATAGGTTTGCTTTACGGGATGTTTCAAGTTTACGAGAAATTGCGGTGTGAGGGGGGAATTTACCAAGATTTTCACAGCGTACCAGACCAAGCCCTTCGAATGATCAATCACTGGGACAATATGGATGGATCGATTGAACGAGGATATGCTGGTGACTCGATCTTTTTCAAAGATGGAAGCTTCCGTAGAGATTTCAATTTGGTCAGACAGTATGCACGGCTCTTGGCCTCTGTAGGAATCAATGGTGTAAGTATTAACAATGTAAATGTTCATCGACTAGAAACCCGCTTAATTACCGAAGAACATCTTCCAGAAGTAAAAATGATTAATGATATTTTTGCTTCATACGGAATAAAGACATTTCTGTCCATCAATTTTGCCGCTCCGAAAAAGATTGGTGGCTTGGATACAGCCGATCCGCTGGACAGTGGTGTAGTCGCATTTTGGAAAGAAACAGTGGCAAACATCTATCGTGTGATACCAGACTTTGGTGGTTTTGTTGTGAAAGCTGATTCTGAAGGAGAGCCTGGCCCCTTTGCCTATGGACGAGGACATGACGATGGCGCCAATCTTTTCGGCAGTATACTGAAAGAATATGGGGGATTGTGCATTTGGCGCTGCTTTGTTTATAACTGTGCTCAAGACTGGCGAGACCGCAGCATCGACCGCGCTCGTGCGGCATACGACCACTTCTTGCCGTTAGACGGTAAATTTGAAGATAATGTGGTTCTTCAGATCAAACTAGGACCGCTAGATTTTCAAGTAAGAGAGCCAATCTCACCACTGTTCGGTGCTTTACGAAATACGAATCAGATTATTGAATTTCAGCTGACGCAGGAGTATACCGGTCAGCAAAAAGCTATTTATTACCAAGTGCCTGTCTGGAAAGAAGCGCTTGACTTTGATACTCACCATGACTACGAGCCTAGTGTAGTGAAACAATTGATAAAGGCTAACTCACCAGTACCAGAATATTCCGGGATCTGTGCTGTTGGTGTCGTAGGGATGGACCGTAACTGGACGCATCACAAACTAATGCAGAGTAATCTTTACTCTTATGGATGGTTAGCTTGGAATAATCAGCTGACTAGTGAGTTGTTAGCCAAGCGATGGACCCAGTTGACATTTACTTCCAGCAGTCAAAAAGCACAAGAGAAGATTAGTGAACTCTTAGGGACTTCTCGCGAAACCTATGCACTGTATAACGCACCCAATGGCGTAGGTTTCATGTGCCGTCCGAATCACCATTATGGACCGGATATCGATGGTTACGAATACGACCGCTGGGGAACATATCATTTTGCAGACCGAAATGGGATCGGAAATGATCGTACTACTCAGGGAACCGGTTTTGTTGAACAATATGCACCTGCTCGTTGCCACGAGTTTAACGAGCTGACGACTTGCCCGGATGAATTGCTACTGTGGTTCCATCATGTAGGGTACGAACACCGACTAAAAAATGGTAAAACGCTGATTCAGGATATTTATGACAATCATTTTGAAGGAGTCGAACGAGTTGAAGCCTATCAAAAGACTTGGTCGGAACTGAAAAATGAAATTGCACCGGCAGATTTTAAAAATGTAGAAGAACTTTTGAAGGAACAACACCGCATGGCTATTGAGTGGCGAGATCAGATCAATACTTACTTCTACCGAAAATCCGGGATTGCCGACAATCAGGGACGTAAGATTTATGCATAAGCCAGTGCAAGAGGAATGGACGGATTTTTGGAGCGGCTGCCAGCAGGATTATCGCTCGTGGCCTTCGAAAATTTGGCAAGATCAACAACTGATTACATTGAAATTGTCAGTAGATACCGAACAGATCAGGATTCGTTTTTCAAATCGTTTCGGTGTAGAGCCAATTCACTTTCAATCTGTGCTGCTCTCTGTGCTTCTACCGAGTACAGGTGAAGTAGCGAAAGTGCCGGTTCTGATTGATGGAAAAGTAGAGATTAAAATTTGTCCCGGTTATCAACTTATCAGCGATCCTGTTGAAATAAAGATAGCAGCAGATACTGTCATAAGAATTGAGACAAAACTTGCTGAACCGGTGGCCCTTACCAGTGGACTGGTTATGTATTCTCGTCAAATCGCGAAGGTTTCAAACATTAGTAAGGAAAAAGAAGTTTCGCAAAAACACTTGTTTCGCATGGTAGCAGAAAATCCCAAAATGCAATTCATTTATGGGGTTGCAGGCATTGATTTGCCGCAAAAGATTGTGAAAAAGAAAGTCGTTTTCTTTGGAGATTCTCTAGTTCAGCAAGGGTTTATTACAGATGGCCTACAACTACGTATACCAAAAGATGACTATCTAAACATAGCTTTAGTAAATCGTGGGATCGGGGGTAGTCGGATTTTAACAGCATCCGATCCAAATATAGATCCATATGAGCGGCATGGTCGTTCTGGGTTGGAACGCTTCGAGACCGATACTTTCTCCACCGGCGCAGTGGACAGTGTGATCGTGTTGCATGGAATCAACGATATTCTCACGGCATATAATGATTCTGGAAAAGAACATTTTTCATTGGAAAATGTAATCTTTGGATTGAAACAATATGTAAAACTTGCTCATAGCCATGGAGCAGCTTGTCAGCTATGTACGTTAATGCCCTTTGGACGATCAATTTTTTACTCTGACAAATTGGAGACCTTGCGACAGTCTGTCAACGAGTGGATTCGAACAGAAAAATTTGCAGATGGATATTTTGATTTAGACCTGGCAGTGGCACAAGCGGGTAACCCGCAAAATTTGGATTTACGTTTTGACTCTGGAGATGGTATTCATTTGAACATGTCCGGTGGCCAAAAAGTAGCCGCCGCAATAGATATAGATAAACTACAGCAGTAGGGTGGATCAGAAGGGAGCAGATAAGAATGAAAAATGAAAAAATGGGGTATGTTTACATATTGCCCTGGATTATTGGTTTTTGTCTATTAACGATTTGGCCGTTTGTCAGTTCTTTGTACTATAGCTTTACCGATTACAACATGATTGCTGAACCAAGTATTGTAGGAATACAAAATTACTTGAAACTATTTAGTGATCAGGAATTTGTGAATTCGCTGATTGCAACATTGAAGTATACAGCAATCACGGTGCCGGTTCAGCTTGCGTTTGCATTGTTCATCGCCTTCATTTTGAACTTTAAGTTGAAAGCGATTAACTTGTATCGGACAGCGTATTATATTCCCTCACTTTTAGGGGGGAACGTGGCGATTGCGATCCTTTGGCGATTCATGTTTCAACCAGACGGCTTTATCAATACATTTTTGGAAACATTCGGGATTTCACCAGTTTCTTGGTTATCTACCCCAGGAGGTGCGATGGCAGTTATCGTCTTGCTGAAAGTTTGGCAGTTCGGTTCCTCAATGTTGCTGTTTTTGGCAGCACTTAAAGAAATTCCGCAAGACTATTACGAAGCAGCATCGATTGATGGAGCAAGTAAATTTAGAACCTTCTTCAGTATTACTGTTCCGTTGATTACACCGACGATTTTCTTCAATTTAATAATGCAGTTGAACAATGCATTACAAGAATTCAACGGTCCTTATCTGGTTACAGGGAAAGGCCCACTAAACTCGACTTACCTGACATCGATGTTCATTTACGATAAAGCTTTTAAATCCTTCGAAATGGGCTATGCCAGTGCAGCGTCATGGGTGCTCTTCTTGCTTATTGTAATTGTTACGCTAGTGGTATTTGGTTCTCAAAAACGTTGGGTATATTACTCTGACGGAGGTGGTAAATGATGGAAAGTAAGATTCAATATAGCCCTCGACAAAAAGCTGAGCGGCGTAAACGACGGTTGTCCTCCGCAGTTCGCTATCTGGTTTTGACAATCGTCGCAGTGGTTATGATTTATCCAATTCTATGGCTAGTGGGTGCATCATTCAAAACCAATACGGAGATTTTCACAGAAATTGGTTTTATTCCAAAACGAATTGATTTCACTCCGTATATTGAAGGCTGGCGAACGAGAACTGAGTACACGTTTACAACCTATTTTGCCAATACCTTCAAAATCGTTATTCCAAAGATTATTTTCTGTCTGATTTCTTCAACCTTGACTGCATATGGATTTGCACGATTCAATTTTAAGTTTAAAAATGTCCTTTTCGCACTGTTGATGGCAACCATGTTTTTACCAGCGGTGGTTACCCGGATTCCCCTGTATATCTTTTGGAAACAATTTAACATGCTGGATACCTACATTCCGTTGATTGCCCCGACAGTCTTTGCTCAAGAACCATTCTTTGTTTTTATGCTGATTCAATTTTTACGATCAATTCCGAAAGATTTAGACGAGGCAGCAACTATCGATGGTTGTAACTCATTCCAAATTCTCTGGAGAATCTTGTTGCCACAATTGAAGCCGGCATTAATTTCATGTATCATTTTCCAATTTGTATGGAGTTTCAATGACTTCTTAGGTCCGTTGATCTATATTTCATCTGTTGACAAATACCCAGTAGCTTTGGCATTGAAGATGAGTATTGATACTTCCTCTGGTGTAGTGGAGTGGAATCAGATTTTGGCCATGTCTTTAATTTCATTGCTACCAGCGTTGATCTTGTTTTTCAGTGCTCAAAAATATTTTGTTGAAGGTGTCACTTCTTCCGGTATCAAAGGATAAAGAAAAGGTGAGTTTATGAAATCAGTTATGGATAACATCACAAAATGGACAGTGAATGGGGTAACAGGGTTCTATCATATTTTGATTGCGAACACTTACTTTATCTTGTCAAATCTGTTAGGTCTGTTGACACTGCTTTTGTTTCAGATGACAATCAATAATTTGGTGTTATTTGTTCTTCCACTTTTTCTGCTGCTGCAAAGTATTCTGATGCAGTTTCAGATTATGCCCGAATTAGAGAGCTATTCACTTAAGCGATATATGAAAATGTACCCACGAGTTTTGAGGAAAAATTGGCAAGTACTGGCGATAGCTACTGCGGCGATCTTATTAATCATAGCGGATATTCATATCCTGACTACGTTTCAAGATACCCAATTTTTAATTGCCGGTTTGTTGATTACGTCTTTCTTCTTAATTAACTGTATTTTGTTTGTACTTTTGATTCAAACGAGGAAAGAAGCTGAGGAGTTATCGCTAGCCAAAAAGATTCAATCTGGACTATTGCTGAGTTACCGTTTGCCATTAGTTACTCTTTTGAATATGTTTTATATCGGAATTGCATGTTTATCGATCCAATTTGTTGCTGTTTATTATGTTGTGTTTATAGGCGGATTTTTGAACCTGCTTATATGGAAAAATCTTCAAAGAAGATTTTCCTTAGCATTATATTTTGAACAGATTACTGTTCAAAATAAAAAATGAAAGAAAAGAGGAAGAGAACATGAAAAAATGGAAAAAGATTGGGATTACTTTGTTGACAGCTTTGACGATGACTGGTGCATTGACTGCTTGTGGATCCGCTAAAAAAGACAATGCATCCTCCGATGGTGACGTTACTTTACGCTTTTGGTGGTGGGGAAATGATGATCGCCACCAAGCAACTTTGAATATGATTAAAAACTTCGAAAAAGAAAACCCAGATACAAAGATCAAAGCAGAGTATGTGGGATTCGGATCTTTGGAAGAAAAAGTAACAACGATGCTTACTGGCGGAGAAGCGACCACTCCGGATATCATCCAATTGGATCGTGCGCAAGTGGCTCGCTTCTCTCCGGATGGGGATGGTTTTTATGATTTAAGCAAGATTAAAGAAATCGATCTGTCTACTTATGACGAAGAATTTTTGAAAACTGGTCAATTTAACGGTGTTCAAAACGGGATTCCTCTGGGGAAAAATGTAGTTTCTGTCTTGTTTAATAAAACTGCTTTTGACAAATTGGGGGTAGAAATTCCTAAGACTTGGGATGAATTAAAAGAAGCCGCTGCGAAGTTCCCTGACGGATCATATCCGCTAGTGTTACCAACACCACGCTTTGGAACCGGTATTTATTTGCAACAGATGACTGGTGAAACCGAGTTCGACGAAAAAGGAAATATGAATTACAACAAAGAAGACTATAAAGCCGCTTTGAAATGGTACATGGAAATGGTGGATGCCGGTGCCTTTAATTCACGAAAAGATTACCTGGAAAATGTCGGAACTGAACCTGTTTCATTGGCACAAAATGCCAAGTTTATCAAGGGCGAATACGCTGGTGTGCTGGAGTGGACTGGTGGAATTGCTGGGAACGAGCAAGCATTAAAAGATGCAGATCAGGAATTAATCGTGGCAGATATGTTGAAAAATGACGATGCCAAAGGTGCCTTTTCAATTGCAAAACCAACATTTTTATTAGCAATAAGCAAATTTGAAAAAAATCCAGAACAAGCTGGAAAATTCGTCAATGATTTTATCAATGGTAAAGAAGCCAATGAGATTCTTGGTGTTACACGCGGGGTACCAGCTTCTAAAGATGCGGCACAGACTTTGATTGATGCAGATATGATCCAAGGGGCTGTCAAACAAGGCTATGAATACTCTCAAAACGTTGAATCATTGAATGAAACTGTCTTTTATGAAGATGCAACATTGCAAACGATTTTATCAGATGCTTTGGAAAATATGGAGCTGAATGGTTTGTCTTTAGACGATGCAACTGATTATGTTTACACCAAGACACAAGAACAAGCTGAAAAACTTAAATCCACTTATAAGCTGAACTGATTTTGCAAGTCTTCTGAGGCTAGACTTAATAAGGGGAGCAGTGACTAAGAAAATCCCCCGGCAATTGTAGTTTGCCGGGGGATTTTACAAATTAGGGTTGCTTACTTCTACTGCACATAGTATTTGAGTTAACATCCATAGATCATAAAATAGCAGAAGGATGATTTGGTACTTTAAATGAGAAAGGACTTTATACATGAAAAGACTTTTTTTAGACGGTTGGTTATTTCAAGAGCGAGAGTTGCAGCAAGATTTTTCTTTTACTGAAATGGTGGTAAATGAAGGTTATCAACGTGTTGAAATGCCTCATGACTGGTTGATTTATGACGTAAACAATCTGTACCGTGCTAGTGAAGGCTGGTATAAAAAAGAGTTCATTTTGACTAAACAGTCGGAGCGTGTCTATTATTTAGAATTTGACGGCATTTATATGGAAGCAGAAGTCTACTTGAATAATCAAAAAATTGGGGAGTGGAAATATGGGTACACCCCACTCATTTTACCGTTAGGAAATCTGATCAGCGGATTAAATACCCTCTATGTCAGAGTAAAACATGATTCGCCTAATTCTCGTTGGTATTCTGGTGCAGGAATCTATCGGAATGTTTGGTTTCACGAGGTGCCGCAACTTCATGTGCCGCCTGAAGGCCAATATCTTCATAGTGAGCGAGTAACCCCTGAATCGGATACTTGGCAATTGACGGTACAGACTACACTCAGACAGCAGGAGGTAAGCTATCTACCTGGCTCGGCAGCTTTACGAATTGAATTGTATAAAGAAGGCAAGGTAGTCGCTGAAGAAACGAGACAGTTAACCCTTACTGATAGAGAGCAAACGGTTCACCAACAATTATCGGTGACTAATCCCCTTCTTTGGTCACCAAAAGAACCGCAACTCTACGAACTTCGCACAACTTTAGCAGAGGATGCAGCATTTTTCGGGAAATCTGCGACAGATTGTGTATTGCAGACGCTAGACCAGAAAACAGGCTTTCGCGAGATTCGTTTTGATTCTGATGACGGATTATTTCTAAATGGGCAGCATATGAAAATTCGAGGAGTGTGCCAACACCATGACCAAGGCGCGTTGGGTGCAGTGGCCAATGAGGCTGCAATCCGCCGACAATTGATAATTCTAAAGTCTATGGGTGTCAATGCTATTCGAACGGCGCACAATCCTTTTTCTCGCGAGTTTTACCAGCTAGCAGACGAGATGGGATTCTTGGTACAGTCAGAGTTTACCGATATTTGGTTGCATCCTAAGAATCAGAAGGACTATAGCCGTTTCTTCGATGAGTGGGCGGAGCTGGATGTCGCAGCATGGATTAAACGAGATCGCAATCATCCTAGCGTATTTATGTGGAGTATTGGTAACGAAATTTATGATACACATGGGCGTGAGGATGGTCTGATTACAACGAAACGACTGATTCGCTTGGTAAAAAAATATGATCCGCTTCATAATGCTTACATTACCTTCGGATCTAACTATCTACTTTGGGAAAACAGTCAAAAGGCAGCGAACTTGCTTGAAGCAGTCGGCTACAATTATGCAGAAAAGATTTATGCTACACATCATGAACGATATCCAGACTGGGTAATTTATGGAAGCGAGACATGCTCGGTAGTACAAAGTCGAGGCGTATATCACTTTCCGCTGTCACAAAGCATGTTGGCAGATGATGATTATCAATGCTCAGCGTTGGGGAATAGTCGAACCAGTTGGGGAGCTGATAGCGTAGAACGCTGTATACTAGACGATCGTGACACTCCGTACTCACTGGGACAATTCATTTGGGCGGGATTTGATTATATTGGTGAGCCGACTCCTTATGATACTAAAAATTCTTACTTGGGACAGATCGATACCGCGGGTTTTCCTAAAGACGCATATTATACTTTTCAAGCCGCTTGGACAGATTATAAAGAGGCTCCAATGATCCATCTGTTTCCATACTGGGATTTTACGAAAGGGCAGCTTATTGATGTGCGAGTCTGCAGTAATGCACCTGAAATTGAGCTGTTTTTTGATGGAAAATCGCTGGGAAAACGACAAAATGACCCACTTCATGGGGAGCGTTTATTACATGATTGGCAACTTGAATACCGACCCGGACAATTGAAGGCAGTCGCTTACGATTATGAGGGGGATATCATCGCACAAGACTGGGAAGAAACATTTCATGATGCCTACGCTTTACAGATGAAACCAGATAAGACATGGCTAATGGGAGACGGCCGTGACCTATGTTTTATTGAAATCAATGCAAGTGACAAAACGGGAAGACTGGTCAAAAATGCTAATAATGAAGTGACTGTTGAAGTTCAAGGTGCGGGCCGTTTAGTCGGGCTGGATAATGGGGATAGCACTGATTTTACCGCCTATAAAGGTAGTCGTAAGCGAATGTTTAGAGGAAAGTTGCTGGCAATCATTGCTCCCTATGACAAAACTGGAAACATCAGCATTACTGTTCGAAGTGTAGGTTTGAGTGAGGCACAGATAGATTTGACTGTCAAAAAAGCAGTCATTCAGGAGGGCGCAAACGACTACTTCACTGAATTACTGACCCAAACCTTGCCAAGCTTAGAGAAGGTTCCAGTACGTAAGATCCTTTTAGATAAAGCAGAACGTATTGATGGCACCTATCTCATTACTGCTGAATGTCTACCAAAAGCTGCACAAAAGCCGCAGCTCTTTTGGCGACTGACGGATGAAAAGGGAATTGATAGCGATATTGGAAAAGTAATCGAGCAAGAGGACGGGCTAATCGTCAAGCCACAAGCTAATGGAACTGCAATTGTTCGATGTGGCGTAAAAAATGGCAAAAAGCATCTTGATTTTTATGAGACGTTGCCATTGGCTTTTTCTGGTCTGAAGGATAGTAAACTCAATCCCTATAAACCAATTTCTGGTGGACGTTATACTCGCAGTAATGTACAGCTCACAAATGGTAATGAGCGAGGTATCGCAACTTTACGGGATGGAACTAGCTGGGTAGTTTTTGATGATATTGACTTCGGCAAACGAGGTGCGAATCAGATGACGCTCTCCTTATTCCCTTTGGAACCGAATCCTTTTGAAATTGAGATATATCAAGGCTATCCGACTGATTCGGACAGTCAACTTATGACAACCGTGATTTATGATAGAGGGTCTGTTTGGAACACGTATCAAGAGCAAACCTACCAACTACCTAATCGCCTTTCAGGAGTTCAAACAATGACCTTTTCTTTCAAGCAGAAAGTTCATTTCAAAGAATTTGTTTTTGAACCATATGAGCGAAGCTTTGAAAAAGTCTCTGTTTTGGAAAATGATGGGATTTATGGAGACAGCTTTGTAATCAGTGAACGGGCTATTGAACAGATTGGGAATAATGTGACGCTGACTTTTACAGATTTTAACTTTGGTGAGAGTGGGGCATCAGCGATAGAAATCCGTGGTGAGGCACCGAAAAATGATAATTCAATCCAAATCAAAGTAAGTTCTGCTGAGGGAACGGAACGCTATTTATTGGATTTTCCTGCTGGCAGTCTATCTCAAGTGAGGAGCTTGGCCTTTGAACATTTACTAAAAGGCAAACAGACAGTCGAATTCATTTTTTTACCAGGCTCATTCTTTAATTTTGAATGGTTCCGATTTATGCCAACGGATGTCGCTATGAAAAAACATGCCGATGTTTAGTGAGTGTAGATGAGGAGAAATGTTATGAAAATTATTAATCCTGTTTTAAAAGGGTTTCATCCGGATCCAAGTATTTGTCGTGTCGAGGATGACTACTATATTGCGGTATCCACATTTGAATGGTTCCCAGGGGTTCAGATTTATCACTCAAAGGATCTAGTTAACTGGCATTTGATCAGTCGCCCATTAGCACGGACTTCACAGTTAAATATGTTAGGAAATCCGGATTCTGGAGGTGTTTGGGCTCCTTGCTTATCCTATGCGAACGGGCGCTTTTGGTTGATTTATTCGGATGTAAAAGTGGTTGAAGGGGATGTGTTTAAAGATGTTACGAATTACCTAGTAACTTGCGAAAGTATTGACGGCGAATGGTCCGATCCCATTTATATGAACCAATCCGGATTTGATCCGTCACTTTTTCATGATGAAGATGGTCGCAAATATTTCGTGAATATGGTCTGGGATTTTCGGCCAAATAACCACCGCTTTTTTGGAATTGTACTTCAAGAATACTCGCAGGAGGAAAAGAGTCTGGTCGGAGAACGTAAAGTAATCTTTAAAGGAACTGATCTTGGTTTGACGGAAGCTCCCCATCTGTACAAGATTGATGGCTGGTATTATCTTTTGACAGCAGAAGGGGGAACCCAATACGACCATGCTGCTACTATCGCTCGTTCCCGCAGCATAGAAGGACCTTATGAAGTTCATCCAAACAATCCGTTCCTAACTTCATGGGGAGATCCTCGCAATCCGCTACAGAAGGCTGGCCATGCGTCATTGGTACAAACAAAGACTGGCGATTGGTATTTAGCTCATTTGATTGGAAGGCCCATAAAACCGGAGAAATTCAAACTATTAGAAAACCGTGGCTATTGTCCGTTAGGTCGAGAAACGGCACTTCAAAAAATTGAGTGGCATGCAGGATGGCCCTATGTAGTTGATGGTCCATTTCCAAGTTTAGAAATCGAAGCGCCAAATATTCCAGAAGTCAGCTGGCGGGCTGATCAAAAAACTATCGATCACTTTGACAGCGAAAGGCTCAATCCTACATTTCAAACTTTACGGCTGCCTTTTAGTAGTGAGATTGGCAGTTTGACGGAACGCATAGGATTTCTGCGACTTTTCGGTCGAGAATCGTTGCACTCACAATTTTATCAAGCATTAGTAGCTCGTCGCTGGCAGGCGTTTTCGTTTGAAGCAGAAACTTATTTAGAATTTGAACCCGTTTTTTTCCAACAGTTTGCTGGTTTAATTTGCTACTACAATACCCAAAACTGGGTCAGCTGTCACTTGACCTGTAATAATGAAGGGCAAAAAGTATTATCTATAATAGCATGTGAGCATTTTAAAGCATCTGCTCCGATGACAGAAGAACTCCTATTGCCAGAGGATTTAACAGGAATTTATCTTAAAGTTAAAGTGGAAGAATTAACCTATCATTTTTCATATTCTTTGGATGGATTTGAGTGGATTCGTTTGACACCTGTATTTGACAGTTGGAAACTATCAGATGATTATATTCAACAAGGAGGTTATTTTACCGGGGCATTTGTGGGAATACATTGTGTTGATTTGACTGGAGATCGCAAAGCAGCCGACTTTGATTATTTTAGATATGAGGAAACCATAGCGCTTGAAGAAAGGGGCGACGGATGAGTTTGTTAGGAATGATGCATTTGATTATAGGAGAGGCCGTGAGCACCTTTTTGCTGCTTTTTCTGGGACTCGGACTGACCCAATTTGATTCGCAAGCAACCCAAAAGAAAACTGCTAGTTACTGGGTGATTGCTGTTTTCATTGGAAACGTTGTCGGGCATCGTCTAGGTTCAGCAAATATGAATCCCATCTTTTTATTTCAGGATACGGTTCTCAAACAGCATTCTGCGTTGGCTTTTGTTCTTGGCATTTTTGCTGAAATGCTCGGGGCCATGGTAGCCGTTATCATCTTACTAGGGCTTCCTTCAGCCAAAAATAAACAATTGCAGGACTATGCAGCTGTTGCAGGAGCAATCAGCTGCCAAAAAGCGATAGTCTTTGAAGCAGCTGCGACTTTTTCTCTTTTGTGGGTCAGCAAGACAGCAGCCTCTTTTACCTCAGGATGGACCAATTTTTTTATTGTCAGTCTATTTATCGGTGGACTTGTATATTTTGTTGGTCCACTGACTGGAGCATCTTTGAACCCGGTTAGAGACTTGGTTCCCCGATTGCTGTATGTCAAAAAAAGTAACCGCTGGCCAGAAATAAAAAACAGTCTAGTCTCTTCAACAGTGGCTCCCGTTCTTGGCGGTGTTTTATTTATAAGCTTTTTTAAGTAGGAGGAAATAGGTATGCGATTGGTAATCATTGGTTATGGCAATATGGGACAGCGCTATGTCAACGAATTGATGGAAGAACCTTTAGAAAATGTTCGAATTTACGGAGTACAGACCGGTAATTCTCAAAAAGCTGCGAACATTATTGGGAAATGGCCTGGACTGGAGGTGTTTGTAACTTTTCAAGAGGTGCTGCAGGATCCGTTAGTGGAGGGTGTCTTAATTGCAACGCCGAATCGGTTTCACTTTGCTATGGCCAAGGAGGCCCTATTAAAAAATAAACATGTCTTAGTGGAAAAACCGGCAGCAATTTTGGAAGATGAGATTATGGAACTGACCAACCTGAGTGAAAGCTGTGGGCTAATATGCGAAGTGATGTTTCAATCGCGATTTGATCCTCTGGTGAAAAGAATGAAAGAATTATCGGGGACATTGGGTAGACTTCAACGATTTCAATGGAATAATCCACAGTATTACCGAGATGCCGCCTATTTTCTTGAGGGAAATTGGAGTGGGACTTGGGTGCAAGATGGTGGGGGCATACTTTTGAACCAAGCTGTCCATCAAATTGATTTACTCGATTTTCTATTTGGTTCTCCTAATGAGCTGGTTAGCAGCATCTCTTTTGGGAAATATCGTAACATTGAAGTCGATGATGAAGCTTTTCTTATTTTGCGGTATCCGAATGGTTTGACGGGAACCTTTATGACCAGTTTCGCTGAGCCTCTGGGAAAAGAGTCTGTGGAGCTTGTTGGAGAAAATGGGCGCTTAGAGGTAGTGGGCAATCGGCTAACCTGCCAATTGATTTCAGGGGAGACTTTTACTGAAACGTTTGATGAACCGAAGCAATGGGAAAAAAATCGCCATGAGCTGATTCGTAATTTTGAATTAGCTGCTCGAGGTTCACAACAATCTCAAGTACCAGTTGCAGTAAATCTCAGAGCATTAATGTTAATTCATGGAGCTTGGTTATCAAGTTGGCAACGGAAATGGATCCATCTACCTTTACAAAATGAGGAGTATTGTGAAGGTTTTCGGCAATATATGAAGGAGGATAGCAACAAATGAGTCAAAAAAAGATTGTTATCGTAGGGAGCGGTTGGCGTGTAGAAAATTATTTGAGGATTCTTGCTCATTTGAAAAAAGACTTTCTTGTACAGGCTGTTGTCACACGAAATCCCGAAAAAAAGCGTCTATATCATGAGTTGGGCGTAGTATGTGTTTCAGATATTTCGGAGGCATTGACAACTGGAAGTCCGGATTTCATTCTGCTGTGTATCAACATGAATGTTCAAGCAGAAAAGCTCCTTGAATTATTATCTTTGGAACTGCCACTTTTGGTGGAGACTCCATTAGGTATCAATGGGTCACAACTGGAAATGATCAGTCGACATCCTAAAAGCCGCCAATACACTCAAATAGCCGAGCAATATGCGATGAGACCGTTGCAAAAAGCACAGTTACAATTAATCCGTAAAGGAGTAATCGGCGTTCCACAATCAGCTCAAGTATCTTTGACTAATAATTACCATGCTTTTAGCTTGCTGAAAGCTTACTTGCAAAATCCTGGGAAACTACTTTCAGTTCAAGGCAATCGTTTTACGGTCGACTCGAGAAGTGGCTTTTTGCGAGATCAAGATACTGATGGAAAAAACCTGGTCACAGAGGCACGTACGATTGGTATTGCCACTTTTGAAAAAGGTGCTGTGGGCATTTATGATTTTGAAGGAGATCAGCACCGCAGCTATACGCGCTTTTCACATTTGTCCATCAGAGGTGATAAAGGCGAAATCAATAATGAAGAGATTCGATATGTATCCGAACCGGGTATACCTTCATACGACAAACTCTGGCGAATTCAGCGAGGCATCAATGAAAATATGGAAGGGAGCGGTCTAAAAGGCATTCAATTCCAGGGTGAATGGCTTTATAAAAATCCTTTTTCAGATTTGCCATTTTCTGACGACGATATCGCAACGGCAGAAGTCATGCTGGCAATGGCGCAATTTTGTGAGACTGGAGAAAGTTTTTACAGTATCGATGAAGCCATTGAAGACATGACCTTTACTCTTTTATTAGAAGCATCTATCAAGAGTGGTCAAGTTGAGAAAATCAAGAATTCTCCGCAAAGTGATAGTTAGTTGTTTGTTTTTTTATAGATGTTAGCACAAGGTGGTCATTATATTAGAAAAATTCGATTAGTTTTTTATCAAACAAATTAAAAAATATTCTTGCAATTCAGAATTTATCTTGCTATACTTTGAAGCAACTTCTTGAAGAAATGGGGAAACACACATGAATGCACGTCAAACTTTTACATACTGGTGGAACTGGCATAGTTGAAGTTGCGTGTATGCATGGGCATAGATGCAGCTTTGGCGTACGCGAAAGTCATCTATGCCGGTCGATAACGATTTTCCAGGACCGGAGCGCTGAAAAGCCTGCCGGTCCTTTTTGATTCTAGATTCCGGTAGTCGTTTTGGAGAAGAGAGACTGTTGCTGCGTCGAGCCATTAAGTAATGAGTATTCAATCCAGTAAAAAACAAAACTAAAACGGGGGAATCAATCATGGAGAAAATCAAAGAAATGCAGGGCTTTTATGGAGAATTTGGGGGACAATTCGTGTCGCCGGAGGTCAAGCAAGCATTGGATGAAGTCGCGGTGGCTTATGAAGAAGCAAAACAGGACCCAGCTTTTCAAGCGGAATATCGGTCCTTGCTAAAAGAATATTCAGGGCGGGAAACACCCTTGTATTATGCGGAAAAACTTACAAAGCAGTTAGGCGGCGCAAAAATTTATCTGAAACGAGAAGACTTGAATCACTTGGGGGCTCATAAGCTGAATAATGTTTTGGGGCAGATGCTGTTGGCAAAACGAATGGGTAAGACACGGATGATTGCGGAGACTGGTGCCGGTCAACATGGTGTGGCAACAGCTGCCGCGGCTGCCCGTTTTGGGTTTGAATGTGCCGTTTATATGGGAGCAGAAGATGTGGAGCGCCAGAAGCTGAATGTTTTTCGGATGGAAATGCTGGGCGCGAAAGTTTATCCAGTGACGCAAGGAACGCAAACACTAAAGGATGCAGTGGATGCGACTTTCGCCGATTTCGTGGAAAACCTCGAGGATACCTTTTATATCTTGGGCTCTGCTGTAGGTCCCTATCCTTATCCTATGATGGTAAAAGATTTTCAAAAAGTCATCAGTGAAGAATCCAAACGCCAGATTCTTGAAAAAGAAGGGCGGCTACCGGATATGGTAATTGCTTGCGTCGGCGGTGGCTCCAATGCAATCGGCTCTTTTGCAGATTATATTGATGAAAAAGATGTGCAGTTGGTAGGTGCCGAAGCTGCCGGTGAAGGCATTGATACAGACCGTCATGCGGCTACTATGACTATGGGGACGATTGGGGTATTGGACGGCATGAACACTTATGGGATGTTTGACGATGCCGGTAATGTGGCACCGGTTTATTCTATCTCTGCTGGTTTGGATTACCCAGGGGTCGGGCCTGAGCATGCCTACCTGAAGAAAAGCGGCCGTGCAGAATATGTGCCAATCACTGATGAAGAAGCGGTTCAAGGCTTTTTGACTCTTTCAAAAGCAGAAGGAATCATCCCTGCTATCGAGAGCTCCCATGCGGTAGCCGAAGCAGTCAAACGTGTCCCACAAATGGACAAGGACCAAATCGTGCTGATCACTATTTCTGGCCGTGGGGACAAAGACGTCGAACAAATTGCGAAATATCTGGGTATCGAGCTTTGATCAATTCCCCAATAGTACGACGAACAGCTTGTCTAAAAGGCAGAGAGCAAGTGACCTCGAAGGACCAGCTTTGCAAAAACTGTTTTGAGAGGGTGCACAGAGCAGAGCAGCTCTGTTTAAATCAGTAAAAGAGGTTCCATTCTCCAGGAGAAACTCTCCAAGAAACTCCGGAGTTTTGATAACAAACCAACAACAAACCACCGCACTTTCTGCAAATGACAGAGAGACGGTGGTTTGTTGTCTCTTAAGGGAGCAACGTAGACAGCAGTCTAATAGAAGCCAGACATTTCCTGTTTGACCTTTTCTTTGACAAGTCAGGCAGCGGGTGATTAAATGGTTTAAAAATATGGACGGAGATGCGACGATGGCAGATTTTAAAAAGTTGCAAGGAGAATTTATTGATGCCGCTGATTTCTTAGTAGCTTTGGGAGATGAAAAACGCCAGGCGATTATTTTAACCTTACTGGAAAAAGGATCCCGTGAGGGTCTACGGGTGACAGAGCTGACGGAGGCTACCAAGTTATCACGTCCGGCGGTATCTCACCATTTGAAGATTCTGAGGGATGCAAAATTAGTGGATTACCATAGTGTCGGTACGAAAAATTACTATTATTTCAACCATGACACGACGGAGTTAAAAAAGCTGATGACACTTTTGCAGCATGTGATGAAAATCATGTCAGAGGGTAGCGAGACTCAATGAAGATGCTGCAAGATTAGCTGGCTTGCTTTTGTTGGATGCGTCAAATCACGCTATTTTGGGAGCAACATGTCTATTTTCTTAATCAGGAATCATTTGCAGAAGGATTTTGCCACGAGCGCCTCCAGAAGCAGAATAGGTAAAGGCCTCCTTGATTTTCGTAAAGGGCAAGACACGGTCGATCACTGGCCGCAGCTTGCCGGCTGTGATCATTTCCCCCAGCTGAGTCAGCTGGTCGCCGTCAGGTCTCATAAATAGAAATTCATAACCAACACCGGTATCCTTTTCCAAGCGGCTTAAACGATGGCTGGCAAGCCGGAGCGCTCCGGTTTTCCAGAGGGACAATCCGTATGCTTTTGCAAAACGGTGGTTGGGCAAGCCGGTGATGCTGACGACTTTGCCACCGGGTTTGACGATGGTAAATGCTTTTTCTAAAATTTTGCCGCCTTGTGTGTCGAAAACATAATCATAATCTGTTATTACCTCAGAAAAATCCTGTTGGCGATAATCAATCACGAAATCTGCGCCTAACTCTTTTACTAATTGAAAGTTGTGGCTGCTAGTCGTGGTGGCGACAAACGCCCCCAGTGCTTTTGCAATCTGAATTGCGACAGTACCGATTCCACCAGAACCGCCTTGAATCAAAACTTTCTCACCGGGCTTAATCTGCATGATTTCTTGCAACGCCTGGTAGCTGGTAAGGCTTACTAAAGGTAATGCTGCAGCTTCCGTGAAGGAAAGCATGTCTGGAATTAAAGCGAGGTCTGTTTGTGCTGCGGCTAAATATTCAGCGAAGGTACCAATTCGATTTTTTTGAACACGACCATAGACACGATCACCAACTTTAAAACGAGTTACCGCTGGACCGATGGCAGTTACAGTACCGGCAAAATCGCTGCCTAAGATCAGCGGAAAATCATAGTGAAGCAACATTTTTAAGCCACCGTCTTTGGTTTTTAGGTCGATGGGATTAATAGAGGCTGCCGCCACTTGAATCAGCACATCACCAGCTTGTAGAGCAGGACGCGGCAGGTCAACGATTTCGGGGAATTCTTGCTTGTAAGCAGAGATTACAGCGGCTTTCATAGTTTGTGTCATATAAGTTTGCCTCTTTTGGTTTATATTTTTAAACGAAGGATGGCTGTAGTTTATTTCTTTGGTTTAAATAAGTCAACCAAGGCAACTTGTCAACGGTTTCTGATTCACTGCCGCAAGTAGAAAAAGCGTTTTCCTGTCCGCAAATTCTGTTTTATCTGTTATAATAAATCTGTTACATTACCCGACAGTAACAGGAGCTGGCGGAAGCGTAAAGCTGTTTTTCCTGTCAATTAAAAATTTAAAAACGGAGGGCAATGATTATGGAAGTCACCTATCACGGGCACTCAGCCGTCTCAATTGTTACTGCAACTGGTACGCGGATAGTTATCGATCCTTTCTTTAGTGGTAACCCCAAAGCCGATATCTCGGCTGATGATGTGGGTGCCGATTATATCTTGCTCACTCACGGACATTCAGATCATATTGGCGACATGGTGGCGATTGCCAGAAGAGAGTCGGCGACAGTTATTGGGATGGTAGAAATTTGTCACTATGCGGAATCTTGGGGTGTTCAAAAGACTCATGGCATGAATCTTGGCGGGAGCTTTGATTTTCCCTTTGGTCGGGTCAAATTGGTTCCGGCTCTGCATAGTTCCGGTTTGGAAGTCGGCGGGAAGATGCTTTATATGGGCGAACCTGCGGGCTTGATTCTGGAAATCGACGGAAAGACAATTTACCATGCCGGTGATACTGCTTATTTTCGTGATATGGAATTGCTGGGCGAAGCATTTGCTATTGACCTGGCTTTGTTACCTATCGGCGACAATTTCACGATGGGACCTGCAGAAGCGGCAATGGCTGCGACTAGCGTACAGGCTAAAAAGGTCGTGCCAATCCATTACAATACCTTTCCCGTGATTCAGCAAGATCCTCACCAATTTCTGGATTTGTTGCCTTCAGGAGTCGGGCAGATTATGCTCCCAGGGGAAACATTGATTCTATAATCATCTTGTGGTGATCCCCTCCATTGCGGCGTCTGGCGTTGAAGCAGCTTTTCAATGCTGGACTTGCCAACCATCTATATAAGAGAAAAGAGTTGAAGCAGTTGGCTACGAAACACGACCTTATTTTAAACCATATTGAAAGCCTACCTATCGGCGACCGTATCTCGGTGCGCGGAATTGCCAAAGCGCTGAGCGTTAGTGAAGGCACGGCATACCGGGCCATCAAAGACGCAGAAAACATCGGTCTGGTTTCCACAATTCAACGGGTAGGAACTATCCGAATCGAACGAAAATTAAAAAAACATATCGAACGTCTGACGTTCGGTGAAGTGGTTCAAATCATCGAAGGGGAAGTCCTGGGGGGCGCTGCTGGACTGAACAAAGTTTTGAACAAGTTTGTCATCGGTGCGATGAAAGAAGAAGCTATGGAACGGTATATTACCCCCGGCTCTTTGATGATTGTCGGTAACCGAGAAGAAGTCCATCGTCTGGCATTGGAAGACGGTGCGGCGGTGTTGATTACCGGGGGCTTCGGCACTTCTGAAGAAATTGCCCAACTGGCAGATAAAGTGGAGATGCCGGTTTTAAGCACCACCTATGATACTTTCACGGTGGCTACTATGATTAACCGAGCCTTGTCTGATCAGCTGATCAAAAAAGACATCATGCTGGTTTCAGATATTTATGTGCCCCTTGAGAAGACCTTGTACCTCAACAGCCAAGAAACTGTCAAGGAATACAAAAAACTTGCTGAAAAATCCAGCCATTCCCGTTTCCCAGTCGTCAATCGGAGCATGCGCTTAGTGGGAATTGTGACTGCAAAAGATGTGCTGGAAAAACCCGATAAGACATTGATTGAACGAGTCATGACCAAAGATCCCAACTTCGTCAAACGGGAGATGAGTGTAGCTTCTGTCAGTCATCAGATGATTTGGGACGGCCTGGAAGTGATGCCGGTAGTTTCTGATGATTTGAGTTTGGTAGGGCTGGTGTCTCGTCAAGACGTTATGAAGGCGATGCAGCTGGTACAGCGGCAGACTCAGATGTCCGATACCATCAGCGATCAGATTACCGGAGAAATCCAAATGATTGATCACGATGCAGAGGGTCGCAAAAAAGAAATGCCGGAATTCGTCTTTACGGTTTCTCCACAGATGGTCAATGAAGTGGGGACGATTGCATTTGGCGTATTGAACGAAGTCGTCGCCAATGCCGCAAAACGAACCTTGTATCTCAACCAACGCCGCAATACTTGGATCGAGCAGGTGAACTTGTATTATTTCCGTTTGATTCAGTTGGAAAGCCAACTGGTGATTCGTCCGCGGATTCTTGAGTTGGGTCGTCGTTCCGGTAAATTGGATATCGAGATTTATATCGAAAATACGTTGGTAGCAAAAGCAATCGTGGTCTGCCAAGTGTTGGAGCGGCCTTGATTTTCCCACAGTCTGACGAAAAGTTCGTAATCAAGTGCAACAGTCGTAAACAGTAAATTTTTCCGACAGTTGTTTTTACAAGCTAAGCAAATATTTGAAAAGAGGCAATTAAGTATGAGCAGTATTCGACAAGAGATTTTAGAAGCAATCAAAAAATATGACCGAATCATCATCCATCGCCACATGCGGCCAGATCCCGATGCCATCGGCTCCCAAGTAGGTTTGGCAGAAGTTTTGCGGGCCAGTTTCCCGGAAAAGGAAATTTACCAAGCTGGCGGACCAGTGGAAGGACTGGATTATTTGGCAGTGATGGATGAGGTTGCTGACGAAAAATACGAAGGTGCGTTGGTGATTGTGACAGACACTGCGAATGCCCCCCGGGTTTCTGATGACCGTTTTACACGGGGAGCCATGCTAATCAAAATCGACCATCATCCTAACGACGAACCTTATGGGGATATCGTGTGGGTAAACACCAAAGCTTCCAGCTGTAGTGAAATTATCGCTGATTTTGCATTTTCTTTCCCAGATGATTTAGTGATGTCAAAAGAAGCGGCACGACTGCTTTACGCCGGTATTGTTGGTGATACTGGACGTTTCTTGTACCCAGCTACTACAGCTCAGACATTGGAGCTTTCCGGTCGGCTATTGTCTTATGGATTTGACGCTGCCAAATTAAATCGACAGCTGCAGCAGATTTCTATGAAGGTGGCACGACTTTCCGGCTACCTGTACCAAAACATCGAAGCAGATGAAAACGGCGCAGCCAAAGTGATTTTGCCAAAAGAATTGCTGGAGGAATACGGGGTGGCAGACTCAGAGACCTCACATCTGGTTTCGTTGCCAGGAACCATCGATGTTCTCTTAGCTTGGGCAATTTTTGTTTGGCAACCAGAGGGCTACTATCGGGTACGTCTGCGCTCTAAAGGTCCGGTGATTAACGAAATTGCCAAACGTCACCATGGTGGTGGTCATCTGCTGGCTTCCGGGGCGAATGCCCGTGATCTGGAGGAAGTTGCCGAAATTTATGGTGAAATTCAAGCAGCGTGTCGTGAGTTTAGAAACAGCACAAAATAAGGATTAGTAAAAAGCTGGTTTAGTTCTGATTCTGTCGTTGTGTCTCAGGTAAAATAGTGCTGTTTTCCAATGGTTCCATTGCTTTGCCACTGATAAACGAGCGATCGTCTATCGTTAAGAAAATGACAAAAAAGGGCAGCAGCTGGTAACGGTAGCGGCTGTCTTTCCTACATAGAAAAAATAATGGAGGTAGTTATGGATTTTGAGTTGTATCATGAGTTTTTAGAGGTGGCCAAAACATTGAATCAGCAGGGGATTATCCCATTGCTATCTGGATCGTTAGGGGTGGAGCAGGTTACCGGCGTTGATTTTTATCCAGATGACATCGACATTTTGGTGCCGGGAGATCCTCGGGGCTTCGATGAGGTTTCTGCAGAAGAAATGATTCAGCAGTGGGAGGCCATCGTTGCCCTCATGGCGAAGCTTGGGTATCGTTTGGAAGATCTTCATGAACATAAATTCATCAGAGATAAGGTCAAGATTGGTTTTGGCGTGATCGAGACCTTACCGGGATTTGCGGGCATTCCTTTGGCAGAGTTGCCGGAAAAAGTCGATACCGGCGCTCATTTTTATCTACCCACCCAGCAGCAGTTTTTACAGCTTTATCAGTCATCGCTTGAAGACAGCTACCGCCAAGATCGCAACAACCACAAAGATTTGGGGAAAATCACCGTTTTAGAAGAAGTATTAGGAAAACGGTAATGGCTTTGCGACCGCGAGATACTCCTTGTATTAGCGCGGCTTTTTATAAAAAAGTTCAGCAATAAGAAGTGATTCATAGAGCCGGCGATCTCACTTGAGGTGGTCGGCTTGGTCATGGAGTAGTACAATGGCTCCGGGCAATAGTACTAGTTTCTGCGGCTTTTATTACGGTTTAAAAAAGAGGTGTGAACTTCACTGAAATGAATGATTAGCACAGCTTGGGAAAGGACGGATCGAGATTCTTCTGATTTTCTCAGCTTTTGATGGACAATCTGTAGTTGTTAGCGGAGAAAAGATAGAACAAAAGAGCCGTTTATAGTTTGGCATGTCTAGGCCTAGGATGGGCAAATAATTAATACATGAGGAATTAGCAAACAGCTGAGTCTGTCTAAAGAGTCAGCTTTTACTGCAGATTTTCTGAGATGGAGGGCATTATGCATTTAACAGCAAGTCAGGCTCGCAACTTGGCCTATATCAAAAATTTGGGAATTCAACTGCCGGCTTTGGATACTGTGGAAGTTGGTTTGTTTCAGAATGAAACGCTGTTGCCAGTTGAGCAGCGGATTTTGATTACTACAGAAGCAGGGATCACGAAAATTCAGTTGTCGTCGGAATTTCTTTTCTATCGGGCCGTATTTATCGGCTTGCCACGATTGGCGCAGTCCAAAGAAGGTCGTTATGAGGAACGAACTTCTATTGTGGAAACCAGTTTTTCATTGGATGCCTCTCGCAACGGAGTGATGAAAGTCGCTGTCGTCAAGGAATTTATTGCAAGGCTGGCACTTTTGGGATATAACACCCTGTATCTTTATACGGAAGATACCTATCAAGTACCTGGTCTACCTTATCTGGGATATTTACGAGGGGCCTACACCGCTGATGAAATCAAGGAAATCACAAGCTTTGCTGCTGATTTTGGAATGGAAGTGGTACCGGCAATCCAGACATTGGCTCACTTGACTCAGTTTCTGAAGTGGCCGGCAAGTGAAGCTCTAAAAGATGATGCCAATACGATGTTAATCGGAGAAGAGGCAACGTATGAAGCCATTGATCAAATGTTGGCCGCCTGCAAAGACATGTACCAGACAAACCGGATTCATCTGGGAATGGATGAAGCTTACCAGGCCGGACTGGGCCGTTATTTGGCACTACATGGTTACAAAGATCGTGTCACTCTGATGTTAGAGCATATGAAACGGGTATTGGACTTGTCAGTGAAGCATCAATTGAAAGCTGAAATTTGGAGCGATTTTATATACAAGCTCTTGGATAAAACCAAGGCTGACCGCTATTATAACCCCTTGGCCCAAATGGATCCTCAGGAAATGAGCCGGTTGCCGCAGGGATTGACCTATGTTCATTGGGATTACGGTTCAGAATCAGTGGCTGAATATGAGCAGGTGATCCAAAAGCACTTGGCATTTTGTGATCGGGAACACTATGTTCTGGCGAGTGGCACGCATATTTGGAATCGAATCGCTCCAAATCACGGAAAAACCCAGCGAATCATTGCTGCGGCATTGGCGGCAGCTCGTAAACAGCAGATTAAAAAGGTGATGCTCACCACCTGGGGAGATGACGGCCAAGAAACAGAGCACTGGCATGCCCTGCCAGGCGCAGTGGCGTTTGCTGAAGGTGTTTATGCCAATCAAAAAAGTGGAACTGTAGAAACGCTTCTTGACAATTTGTTGAGTGCCGGCGCGGGCCAACTGTTGACGGAGCTTAATGCTTTCGATGAAGTGGATAATGTAACTGCCGGGAACCCGAACATGACAAACATCAGTAAGCTATTGTTGTGGCAAGATCCGCTGACAGGGATCTATGATTGGCATGTTGCGGCTCACAATGAACAAGCCCCACAAACTTTGGGAGCTTACTATCGAAAATTGGCTGAGAAATTGACTACAGCAAGTGACCAAAATTCTGTTAAGAAAGGGCAAACAGCGATCCATGAAACCCGCACCTCACAAACTACTCCTTTCATGGAATTAATCCGTCAACGCTATCAGTTGCTGGCAGAAGTTTTAGCGGACAAGGCGGAACTGGGTTTGCGATTGAGGGCAGCCCGTTTGGCAGAAGATCAAAACCAGCTCCATCAGATGATCACAGCGCTCACTAATTTAGCAGAAAAAGTTGAACGCCTCTGCTTTGTCCACGAAAAAATTTGGTCTGCCACCTACAAGACTTTTGGCTGGGAAGAATTGGAGCATCGCTACGCCGGCACTGCCCATCGTTTGAAAACTACAGCTCGTCGGTTGTCAGATTATCTTGCGGGTTCAGATGAGTTGGCAGAATTGTTGGAAAAACGGCTACCTTTTTGTGAGGGAAACAATCCTATCGAAATCAGCGGCTTTGGCTACCGCCAGGGATCTGTTACCGGCTATAATTAATGAAAATCGGTGGGGGAGTGCTGGACTAATCAGCGGCTGTTCATTCGATGAATACAGAGGTGGCGCAAGAAATGATCAGAAAATTAACTGAGTCTGACTGGGAAAAGTATCAAGTATTGCGGCTTTATGGTCTTAGAGAAGCACCGATGGCCTTTGGTGCCGATCCCATCGTAGAAGAAAGCTATACGAAACAGCGGGTAGTCGAAAGTATCCGGGAATCAGCCGGCAGTTTTGCTATCGGTTGGTTTGATGAGCAGGAAAAACTGTTGGGAGTCATGCGTTTTTTTCGGGAAACAAATCGTAAAACAGCGCACAAAGGCCATATTCGTGGAGTGTATGTGCATCCGAAGCTTCGTGGACAGGGGATTGCGACTAAACTATTTTTGTTTTTACTAGCAGAAGCTACCGGACAAACAGGTCTGCGACAGGTTCATGTTGCAGTCAATGCAGAAAATTTTTCAGCAAAAGCCTTGTACGAAAAAATGGGATTTGTAGTCTATGGAAGGGAACCGGCTGGACTATTGGTTGAAGGGCACTTCTATGATGAACTGCTGCTGATTTTGCAGCTAGAAGGTTTTAAATCAAGGTAAATTAAAAAGCTCTTATTTTAAAAGGCAGCCGTTATTTAGGCCACCCTGCTAAAAAAGCAGCAGTTGCACCGTTTTGCGGTAGCGACTGCTGCTTTTTTTTCGGTAAATCAGATTTTTTATTAAAAAGCGTGAGTCATCCTCGTAAATCATCTAAAAATTCGGTTTTAGCGGCGGTTTTTTCGTCTTTCATTTTGATGATTTTGGCAGGGGAGCCGGCGACAACTGCGCCAGCTGGAACATTTTCGGTGACGACGGAACCCGCAGCGACCACCGCTCCCTGACCGACTCGCACCCCTTCTAATACCACGGCATTGGCCCCAATCAGGACGTCGTCTTCCACGATGACCGGAGCAGCTGATGGCGGCTCGAGGACGCCAGCCAAGACAGCGCCGGCACCAATATGAGCGTTTTTGCCGACGGTGGCTCGAGCACCGAGAACGGCGCCCATGTCGATCATGGAGCCTTCACCGACGCCGGCACCGATATTGATAACCGCTCCCATCATGATGACCGCATGTTTACCAATTACTGCCTGATCACGAATAAAAGCGCCAGGCTCGATGCGGGCATCGACGGTGGTGAAATCCAACAATGGAATGGCTGAATTGCGGCGATCATTTTCCAGGTAACTTTCACTGATTAGTGCCCCGTTTATTTCCAGAAAAGATTGCACGGGCTTTTGGTCACCGACGACAAACCAAAAGGTGCCGGTACCAAAAAGTTTGACGTTGGCTACTGGTATTGCTTCACTAAGATCTCCTTGCAAATAGGCTTTGATGGGGGTCGTTTTTTCAGCATTTTTGATGTAGCGGGCTAGTTCATAAGGATCAGAAATTTCCATGTGGATCACTCCCATTTTCAAGATTTAGATCAGGTTAGATTAAGACCTGAGTCAGCTTTGATTGAGCAGGTCTTGCATGTCGTACAGGCCGGCAGCTTGATTTGCTAAAAAGACGCCAGCTTTCAATGCGCCGTTAGCAAAAATATCTCGAGACAATGCGGTATGCTTGAGCTCGATGATTTCATCCGGACCAGCAAACAGCACGGTATGCTCACCTGGAATCGTGCCTCCGCGTACCGCATGGATGCCCATCTCATTCAGCGGATTTTCTAATTCCAGACCGTGACGGCCATAAATGTAGGTTTTCGGCTGGAGCAGAGAATCGTTGATAGCATCAGCCAAGAGCAATGCAGTACCACTGGGGGCATCTTTTTTCTGATTGTGGTGTTTTTCGATGATTTCTATGTTGAAGTCGGCTTCTAATGCCGGGCTTACAGATTGCAACGCTTTGATCAACACATTGATGCCCACTGACATATTAGCCGAGACAAAGACGGGGATAATTTTTGCGGCTACTTGTAACATAGCTTTGGTGTCGGTATCCAAACCGGTAGTAGCTACAACCAGTGGCAGTTCCCGATCCACGCAGGCATTAATCAGCGCAGGTACAACGGAATGATGGGAGAAATCAATCACGACATCCGCCTCTTCTGTGATTTCGGCAGCTGTGGCATAAACTGGAAAATCTGCCGGAATTTCTGGATGCTTATCAATCCCCGCAACCACTGTCAACTGCGGATCAATAGCAATCTGGGCTTGTAAAACCTGACCCATCCGACCGTGAACGCCGCTTAAAATGATTTTCTTCATGTGAATTCCTCCGTTTCATTATCAAAAAAACAGCAGGCGGATCGCCCGGGCGCGTGCACGCTCGGCAGCGAGTTCCGTCTGCTGCAAAGAGTTTGTGTTTTCCAAAATTACAACAGACCGTATGCCGTCATTTCCTGTTTCAACAAGTCTAACGTATCTTCTTCAGGTGTGTCCAGCGGAAGGCGGTAGTTCATGTCACATTTGCCCAATAAGGAAACCGCCGCTTTAACCGGTACCGGGTTGACTTCTTTGAAAATCGCTTGAATTAATGGCAGTTGCGCCAACTGTGTCTTTTTAGCTGCTTCCCAGTTTCCCTCAAGGTAATCATGGACCATTTTAGAGGTTTCTGCCGGTAACAGGTTGGCAATGGTTGAAATTACCCCGCTGCCGCCGACTGATAAAAGCGGCAAGACTTGGTCGTCATTGCCAGAATAAACTTGGAAGTTTTCATCTGCCAATTTACAAACTTCAACAATCTGTGAAATATTGCCACTGGCTTCTTTGATTCCTTGGACATTGGGAATCTCCTTGAGGCGGGCCACCATAGCCGGTGTTAAGTTCAGCCCAGTACGGCCGGCAATCGAGTAGAGAATCACCGGCAGCGAAACTTTCTCACAGATGGCTTCGTAGTGTTTGATCAGACTTTTATTTGTGGCTTTGTTGTAATAAGGAGTCACCACTAAAAGTGCATCGGCCCCCACACGTTCGGCTTCCACAGACAGGTGGATTCCGTGCTGAGTATCGTTAGAGCCAGTCCCGCCGATAACGGGAATTCGGCCAGCAACTTGTTTGACCACGGCTTCGATAACGGCGATGTGTTCTTCATCTTTTAGTGTTGATGCTTCTCCTGTCGTACCGCAAGCGATGATGGCATCGGTACCTTGTTGCACATGCCATTCCACTAATGCTTTCAGTTGTTCAAAATTGACGGACCCGTCTGCATTCATCGGTGTGACCAACGCCACGCCCGCCCCTGTGAAAATCCCCATTGTAACCCAACCTTTCTTTTTCTACTGACTAGGTTTCGTAAAAGACAACGCCAGCCATGTTTGCTCAGTGCCACCGATGCATCAGCAGCGCCTGCAAATTTTCATCAATAAATTTGAAAACTATTCTGAAAATGATTTTTTTTACAAAAAATCTCGATATTACATGGATTATACAATATAATAGGATGAAATATCACCATTTAACGAAAAAAAACACAATTTTTTCACAGGAGGCGGCAGTATGGAAATCGAAGAAACAATCCGAGGATACCTGCCGGAGGTGATTCGGTGGCGCAGAGAACTGCATCAGATTCCAGAGTTGGGCCTGGAAGAATTCGCCACGACAGCATATTTAAAGCGAGAATTGGAACAACTGGGATTTACCGATATTCGACAGCCGCTGACGACTGGACTAGTAGTAGTACTGGAAGGGAGCCAACCGGGAAAAACAATCGCCTACCGCACAGATATCGACGGACTGCCGGTGACTGAAATGACGGGGGCAGACTTTGCTTCTCGCCATTCAGGAAAAATGCACGCCTGTGGACATGATGGGCATATGGCAACCTTGCTTGGTTTTGCCAAATTTTTAATCGAACATCCTGAAACAGTTTGTGGCCGGATTGTCTTATTGTTTCAACCAGCTGAAGAAGGCCCCGGTGGAGCGCAATTATTGATTGATGCTGGTGTTTTAACCGACCTTGGAGTGGAGCAGATTATCGGTCTCCATGTATTTCCGGAGTTTCCTTCTGGTGTGATTGCTTGTCGGCCAGGAGCAATGATGGCAAGAAATGGCGAAGTCACCATCACTATTCGCGGGGTGAGTGCCCACGGGGCGCAGCCTCAGCAAGGGCAAGATGCCATCTTAGCCATGAGCGGCGTCGTTCAGGCGCTTCATACAATCGTTGCCCGAAATCTGTCGCCATTGGATGCAGCGGTTTTGACATTCGGTAAGATTTACGGCGGCGAAGCCATGAATATCATTCCTGGTCAGGTGACGATAGAAGGAACGATGCGGGCCTTTTCTGATGCGGTCTATGAAACGTTGGTGAAGCGGATCGAAGAAATTGCTGCGGGAGTGGCTGCCGGATACGGCTGTGAAGCAGAGGTCGTATTTAACCACATGTATCGGGTCGTGGACAATGACCCACAACTTGCGGCTATGCTGGCAGATATTGCCGGTGCTAGTTATGAAGAGACCCCACCGTATTTGTTGGCAGAAGATTTTTCCATGTATCAACAAGTGGTTCCGGGACTATTTTTCTTTGTGGGAATTCGCAATGAGAAAAAAGATTGGGTTCATCCTCTTCACAGCGGAAAACTGCAATTTGATGAAGCGGATCTGTTGGGGGGAATCCAGTGTTACCGAGAGCTTTTGCAGCGAATAAATGAAAACTAAACAGGTACCATCAAAAAAGGAGCGATTGAGATGACGATTCAAACAATCGAAAACGGCCATTTGTATTGGGACGGTTGTGATACTGTGGCACTGGCTGAAAAATATGGAACCCCTCTGTATGTACTTTCAGAAAATGCTATCTTAGCGCGAACCGACGAGTTGCATCGGGATTTTCTAGATAAATATGACAACGTGCGGGCAGCTTATGCTAGTAAGGCTTTCTCAACGCTGGCGATGTGTCGCTTGATGGCAAGAGAAGGTCTTGCTCTGGATGTGGTGTCTGGCGGTGAGTTGTACACGGCCATCAAAGCCGATTTTCCCGGGGAGCATATCGAATTTAACGGCAACAACAAATCTCGTGAAGAATTGACAATGGCCATCGAATATGGTGTTGGGCGGATCATCGTGGATGGACTGCAAGAACTGACGCTGATTGAAGACATCTGTCAGGCAGTTGGCAAAAAAACGCAAATCTTATTTCGAATTACCCCGGAGATTAAAGCAGATACCCACGATTTTATTTCTACAGGCCAAAAGGATTCCAAATTCGGTATCCCTTTAAATCCGGAAATTCTTTTCCCCCAGATTGAAGCAGCGATGGCCTCACCATTCGCCGATTTTCTTGGCTTTCATTTTCACATTGGAAGCCAACTGGCAGACAATAGTACCCATCTGGCAGCTGCAAAAGTAGCCTTGCATCTGGCGCTCGCTGTCAAAGAACGCTATGACTTCGAGATCCGGGAACTAAATTACGGCGGCGGCTTTGGAGTGAAATACGTAGAAGGGGATGTGCGACAGCCCTATGCCTATTTTTTAGAACCCTTGATGGCATTGACAGAAGCGTTTTGTACTGCAAATAATCTGAAACGTCCCACAATCGTGATTGAACCCGGCCGCAGCATTGTTGCTGAAGCCGGTATCAGCCTGCACACCATCGGCAGTATTAAGGAATTGCCAGGGATTCGGACTTACGCTTCGATTGATGGTGGTATGACGGATAACATTCGCCCCGGGCTTTATCAGGCTGATTATACGGGACTGATTGCCAACAAAGCCGATCAGTCCTTAACAGAGGTTGTGACGATTTCCGGAAAAGCCTGTGAAAGTACGGATATTCTCGTGAAGAATCTGGCGACAGCACCGGTTGAAGCAGGAGATATCTTTGTGACCTTTGCGACTGGCGCTTATGGCTATTCGATGGCGTCCAACTACAATAAACTACCGATTCCAGCAGTAGTGATGGTCAAAGATGGGGTTGATCAACTGATTGTCAGACGCCAAAGCTACGAACAAATACTTCAAAATGAGTGCTTACCAGAAGGGATGTGAGGGCAGATGGAACTGGCCTTCTTTAAAATGCAAGGAGCCGGCAATGACTTCATTGTGATGGATAATCGCAGGACCAACTACACGAAAACACAGCTCCAACAGATTGCTCGCAGAGTTTGTCAACGAAAAATTTCTGTCGGCGGGGATGCCTTGATGGTTGTTGAAGCACCAGTCTCGGCACAAGCCAATCTGCGTATGCGCTTTTTCAATGCTGATGGCAGTGAAGCAGAAATGTGTGGCAATGGCGCCCGTTGCTTGGCTCGTTATGCATATGAACAGAAAATTGCGGGGGCGGCGATGGTTATTGATACAATGGCTGGCCCGGTCCCCGCTTGGCGGCTAGGAGAACGGCGCTACAAAGTGCGTCTGAATCCGCCTTCTGCCTATCAGAAAAATTTGCCGCTTGAAGCGTTGACGGATAAAAAAGGGGCCAGCGTTGCCACCACTGGTATTGATTTTGCAGACCATGTAGATTTGGGAGATCCCGCAATCCCTCATTTGGTGGTGAGTTGTCCAAATCTTCTTCAAAAAACCACAGAGGAGCTGCGGGAAGTGGCAACGGCTTTTCGCTGGTGGTCGTTACTTGAAAAAGGAGCTAACGTGAATTTCTTTGCGCTACCGGAGCAACCCGGTGCGCCCATTTTAGTCCGGACTTTTGAACGAGGTGTGGAAGATTTTACCCTGGCTTGCGGGACCGGTTCCGGTTCCGTAGCCTATGTTTTGGCGCAGCGTTCTCTGGTGGATCCGACTGACGGCCCAATTCCTTTAGCAGTTCCTGGTGGCTTATTGGAAGTCGAAGTTAAAGGAACAGCGCTCAACTTGATTGGGGATACCAATATCGTTTTGCGGGGTCTCATTACGGATGAGGACCTCAACTTCGATTGATTGGTACACAAGAGGGACTCTTTGCATCACTTGGCGTGAAAATAGTGCTAATAAAACGACCTTGCCGCTAAAAGGCAGGGCCGTTTTTTATCGTGGCAACATCAAAGCCGAATTAATCCAGGTTGTCAATTTTTTGAAAAGCTCATTATAGTTCTTTCTTTGACACCGCTGTCTTGGTTATCTAGAATGGAGGAAAGCCAAGCGCGCGAGCTGTCCTTTTTCGCTACATTCATGAAAAAAGGCTGCAAGCCAACCGAAAGGACCGTGAACCAGTTGATAATCACACTAAAAGCCATTGACCGAGAAAACTATGAGTCTTGTCTGCAACTAGCAACAGCACCGGAACAGCAGAAATTTGTCGCGCCCAATGCCTATTCACTCGTGCAAGCTGCCTATGAGCCAGAGTTGTTTCCTTTGGGGATTTACGACGAGGAAACGATGGTTGGTTTTTTACTCTATGATTTTGACAGTGAATTGCCGGGATGGAGCATGAGCCGTTTTATGATTGACAAAAAGCATCAAGGCAAAGGCTACGGCAAGCAGGCCCTGCAACTTTTTCTGAATTATTTTTATGCTAAATATGGATCCGTACCACTGTACACCAGTGTTTCTATCAGTAATGGGGTAGCGCAGCAACTCTACGAAAAATTCGGTTTTGTCACGTTGGAGGAGTTCTCCTATACCTATAACGACGTCACTTACCATGAATTTCGTTTAAAAAAAACTGCGTCACAGTCCGGCTAAATCAAATAAAGCGTAGCAAGATCTTGTAGCCAAAGCGTTGAAGTGCGTTAATCTGATGAAGGGTCTCTTTTAAGTAACTACAATATTCTGACCTCGGCAAAGGATTTATAGCGCGCTTTTCACCTTCCGGTAGTTCCGGTAACAAGTAAGAAGAGAGATGAAGCCTTGTGTTTATTTATGTAGGATGTGCCGGTGGTGGGACATCCAGTATGTTCTGCCAGCGAATGGTCAAAGAAATTCAGCAGCATGACGAAAATTTGCGGGCGGCTTTTGCCGATGTCCAAAGCATTGCCAAACATGCGGCAGCTTACAGTGGTGCCTATGACTTGGTCTTTGCGTATGGTGGTGCCGGTGAAATTCGTGAGTATACAGCCTTTGAATTTGGCAATCTCTTTGATGTCGTCTATATTGCGCCGCAAGTCAGATTTATGACACCGGCACTTCGACAGCTGTTAACCCCTTATCCGACTTTGGTAAGAGACATTCCGATGCGGATTTTTGGCAATATGGAGGCTTCTAAAGCGTATCCCCAGCTTTTAGATGAACTGATTATTTTAGATGAAGAACGAGCCGCTCAATCGGGCTATAAAAAGGCCTCTAAAGGTCGAGACAAGAATATGGAACTGCTCATTTTAGGTCAGGCTTCGACTAGTCGTCTAATGGGGGAGTTTTCCGATTATTTGAGTCGTTGGGATATTCGAACGATAAAGCAGCGCTTCTCGATTCCTGTCTTGTATCAGGAGCCGGAAGCAGATTTTGATTTACGACTTTTGTTTGGGCGGCAAGAAGAGTTGACCGAAGATTTGCCAAAAATCGCTCGGCGCATCGACGGCGTGGTTTTGTTTCCGGGAATCAATGGACTTTCACCGACAATCAGCCAGTGGCTAAAAGCCTATCACATTCCAATCTTCATAGCAGATTTAGAGGTTTTAGGGGAAAGCAATCTGGAACCGCAGTTTGATGACTGGTTGACATTTTTGTTGGAAGTTCAAGTCCACACTGAATACCGCAGTGAGATTCAAGTGGCGGCATTAGAAGTTCCACCAATGCCTAAGCGCAAGAGCTTTCTGGGGATTTTTTCATGGGAAGTCGCTGAAAAGGCCGCAAAGAAATAATCTTTTGACAGACCCAAGTTTTCTGAATGCTAAAAGAAACAGCGATTGGAGAATATTTTAGAAAAGTTGTCTGGATATTTTATTATTTTGACTAAAAAAGGAGAAGGATAATGGCCTCATTGGTATCTGAGCGACTGTTGATTCGATCGTTTCGTAAAACAGATTGGCAGGATCTTTACGAAATGTTGTCTGACAAAGAGGTAGTGAAGTATGAGCCCTACCCAGTCCAAACTAAAAAGCAATGTCAACAAGCGGCTTGTTTGCGGGAATCATCAGCAGAGTTTTATGCTGTTTGCTTGAAAACTACCGGCAAACTAATTGGCAATGTCTACCTGGCTCCACAGAGTCATCAAAACTGGGAACTGGGCTATGTGTTTAACCGCGCCTATCAGAAAAAAGGATATGGAACTGAAGCAGTTCAGATATTGTTGAGCTGGGTCTTTTCTGAAGAAAAAGCGCAGCGGGTGTTTGCAGAGTGCAACCCTGAGAACATAGCCTCTTGGCGTCTTCTAGAGCGCAGCGGGTTTTATCGGGAAGGACACTTGCGAAAAAATATCTACTTTTTCTTTGATGATGCAGGGGACCCCCTTTGGCAGGATACTTTCATATATGGCCTGCTAAAAGAAGATTGGCTCACCTGGGAGCAAATCATTGCTGACGAGATTTGATGGGCTTAGGCTGCTGGGAAAAACGACTCGATAATTTACGAAAACCGCAGAAAATATCATGTAGTCGGCGTTGTCCCTTGTTAAACTGATAGTAAGATAAGATATGAATTATTCTATCAGAAGGAGGGAAAGACAGCATGGAACGGCTAACTACCTATACGATGGATCTAGCAGGAAGCAGCTATGAAATTGGTTACCAATATGGCAAGCAAATTAGTAAAATACCGTCACTTTTGGCATTGCAAACCAAAAAACGACCAAACTTCAGTCGACAAGAGACAAAAGAGGCGATTGCACTTTTTAATCGCTGGTGTCCTGGTTTAAATGAAGAATTAACCGGTTGTGCAGATGCGCTACAGATACCTTCAGAGAATTTACTTTTTTACAGCATGACATATTTGATTCCCCGATGTAGCCAGATTGCGGTTTTACCAAAAATTAGTGAGAACGGACTACCCCTTTTAGCCCGAAACTATGAGTTTAGTCACCGGACTGAAGATTTCTGCTTCATCAAGACAGCGGTGAATGGGCGCTATACACATATGGGCACCAGTGTTCTTCATTTTGGGCGCGATGACGGTTTCAACGAGCAGGGACTGGCGGTCACCATGAGCTCTTGTGGGTTTCCCGTGGGGGCCGATAGCTATATGCGTGGGCCAAAGTTAAAAGGGCTGCAGTTTTGGGCAGTGATTCGGGGAGTATTGGAAAACTGTCGAAATGTCACGGAAGCGTTAGACTATTTAGAAGAAATGCCTATTGCCTACAACCTTAACTTGATGCTTGTGGACAAATCAGGTCAGGCAGCATTGTTTGAAACGTTGGATGGGAACCGAGAAGTAAAAATCATTGATGCATCTTCTGAGCAGCAGGTGCTCTTTGCTACAAATCATGCAGTCCTGCCGAAACTTAGTCGCATTGAACCACAGCGGATGCAACATTCAGATGTCAGGTACCAATTTATTGAAGCACAGTTGACGGGACAAAAGAATATCTCTTGCAGCAAACTAGAACAAATGCTGTTGGCAAAATATCCCGATGGTCTTTGTTGTCCTTTCTTCGATGAATTTTTTGGAACAACCAAAAGTATGATTTTTTCACCGGCAGAAGGGATAGTTCAACTTCTTTGGGGTGGTGAAGCTGCAAATGGTTGGCGGCGTTACGATATTGGTCAGCCGCTAGAAACAGCAATTGGAAAAATTAAGATTTACCCGCAAAAAGCCCCTCGGGGAACCTTTGACTGGCAACAATCGTCAGCGCCTCATGTTGGATAAAAGGGGGAAGAGGAATGGATTACCGCCGAGCATTGGAACAAGCAATCAGCTACATTGAGAACCATTTGACTGAAGCAATTACAGTGGAAGAAGTCGCACAGGCGGCGGGCTATTCCTACTATCATTTGACGCGCCAGTTTTCTGCAATCCTGGGGGAAAGTGTGGGGAGCTATATCAAAAAAAGGCGCTTAGCTGAGGCTGCCCAAAAATTGTTGCACAGTCAAGACAAGGTAATTACGATTGCACTGACCGCCGGTTTTGAATCAGCCGAAGCCTTCAGTCGCGCTTTTAAGCAAGTTTATCAAGCGAGTCCCCGAGACTATCGGAAGAATCAACTGTCGACCTTTGTGGGTGCTAAGGAAAGACTGGACAACGGCTTGTTGGATCACCTAACCGCTAATGTGACTGTTCGTCCCAAAATTGTGGAGCTGGCATCAATCAAAGTTGCGGGACTCAGAGGAGAAACTACATTGAAGGACAATCGTCTGCGTCAGCTTTGGGATCGAGCCAACGCCTGTTATACACAGATTCCTCATCGTGTTTTTAATGGGCGAGGATTCGGCATCTGTGAAGCTTGCCATGAAAATACTCTATATACTATGCATGAAGACGTATTGTTTACTGAAGTCGCCGGGGTAGAAGTGACTTCTTTTGAAGGGTTGCCGGCAGAATTTGTTGCAAAGGTTATTCCTAGTGGCCGCTATGCCGTTTTTACTCACCGAGGAACGTTGCGGATGTTACCCAAAACCTTTGAGTATATTTGGGGGACTTGGTTTTTGACAACAGACGAGAAGTTGGCAGATAAAGAGGATTTTGAAGTTTATGATCAACGTTTTCTAGGGTATGACCATCCGGAAAGTGAAGTTGATTTATACATTCCATTACAGTAAGTTCGGAAAGTAAGTTCGGAAACGTTGACTTGAAAAAAAGGCACAATCTCGGAAACGAACACTCTTTATCTGCCACATGTTGAATACTGACAGTGGTGCAAAATCTGTGCCATTTTCAGACGAAAGATCCACTATCACGGTCCTTAAATGATTGAAACGATTATTTTTTGATGATCATTTGAATCGCTTGCTGGATTTTTTCTTCTTGATTCGCGGCGTCTTTGTCAGGATGCTCGAGACAGCTTTTTAAGTTTTCCGCGACGATAATCCCCATGATTCGATCCACGCTGGAGCGAACCGCACTCAACTGAGTAATGACATCACTACAGTCTTGTTCAGCTTCAATCATTTTTTGAATTCCCCGCAGTTGACCTTCTGTTCGTTTTAAGCGATTTAGGATAGATTTTTCACAGGCCTTTGTCATTGGCTGATTGCTCCTTTCCAGTCGTTCATGCCACCAGCGATATTAGTGACTTGGAAACCTGCTTGCGAGAGGTACTCACAGGCGCTGGCGGAACGATTACCAGAGCGACAGATGAGATAATAGTGAGTCGCAGGATCTAAGCTTGACACAGTGTCTCCAAGCTCACTTAATGGCAGATTCTGAGCTTTGGGAACATGCCCTTCAGCAAACTCGTAAGCTTCTCGTACATCCAAAAGCGCGAGTGTTTCAGTCTGTAACTTTTGCTTTAGTTCGGTTGTTGAGATTGTATTATACATGATTGATTTCCTCCGGTTTAACGGTGCTGTACAATGAAAAGCCGCCGTCGAGATTTTTGACATGGAAGCCAGCTTGTTTCAAGATTCGTTCGGCCAGATAACTGCGTAGCCCACTGTGACAAGTGACGATATATTCTTGGTCAACTGCAAGTTCACTAAGGCGACAACGCAGGTCGTGCAGGGGAATGTGGTGGACGGCTCTTTGAAAGTGACCGCCTTCTGCTAATTCTTGGGGGGTTCGTACATCTAACAAGATGGCCCCTTGATCCAACGCTTCGTTTAATTGGTGCCATTGGACATTTTGACTGAGACCCTCTACTAAGTTCATCGCAGCATAACCCAACATGTTCACGGGATCTTTTGCCGAGCCAAAAGGTGGGGCATAGGTGAATTCTAATTCCGGCAGATCAAAAATGGTGAGACCGCCTTTAATGGCAGTCGCAAGAACATCAATGCGTTTGTCTACCCCTTTTTTTCCTATCCCTTGTGCACCCAAAATCTTTCCGTTGGCCGGATTAAACACCAGCTTCAAAGTTAGTTGCGACGCCCCAGGATAATAACCGGCATGGTCTTTTCCAGAAACATGGATTGCTGCTGGCTGCAAGCCGGCAGCTACGGCATTGCGCTCGCTAAGACCCGTAGAGGCCGCAGTCAGATCAAAAACCCGCAAAATTGCTGTCCCGATACTGCCTTGATTTTTTCGGGGTATTCCGGCTAATACATCGGCGACTTCCCGTCCTTGTCGATTTGCCGGGGAAGCTAGTGAAATCAAGGCATCTTCACCGGTAATTTGTTGTTTGACCACGATGGCGTCTCCGACAGCGTAGACGTCTGGGGCACTGGTCTGATAGTTTTCATCCACTAAAATCCCTCCGCGCAAGCCTAGTTTGAGACCAGCTTTTTGAGCAAGGGAAGTTTCCGGTTGAACGCCGACAGACAATATTGTCAAATCGCTGGCAAGATAACTGCCATCTTCTAAACGAATCTGTTTGCCAGCTTCTTCAAAAGCCGCCACCGATTGCCCGGTAATGACCCGGATTCCTTTTGCTAGAAGTTCTCTTTCAACAAAGGCTGCCATTTCTTCATCTAGCGGGGGCAAAAGTTGCGGTGCTTTTTCTATGATTGACACTGCCAAGCCTCGTTTGGCAAGATTTTCCGCCATTTCCAGACCGATAAATCCCGCACCAATGACCACCGCTTGTTGGACCTGGTCTTTTTCAAGGGGGGCCATAATCCGGTCAAGATCTGGCAGATTTCGCAGAACAAAGACGTTTTCAGCGGCTGCAAGACCAGCAATTGGCGGGACAAAAGGTTTGGCACCGGGAGACAACAGCAATTGATCATAGCTTTCTTGATAAAGCTGTTCTCCGTGTTGTACCGTAATTTCTTTCTTTTGGGTGTCGATAGCTACCACTTCTTGCTCCGGTCGGATATCTAAACCAAAACGTGCACGCAGGCTTGTCGGTGTCTGAACTAACAGGTCGTCTCTTTCAGTGATTTCACCGGAGACGTAGTAGGGCAACCCACAGTTTGCAAAAGAAACGTAGGGGCCTTTTTCAAAGATGATGATTTCAGTATCCTCAGACAGGCGCCGCAAGCGAGTAGCTGCCGACATTCCGCCAGCCACACCACCGATAATTATTACTTTTTTCATACTTATTTGCCTCCTCTCACAGGACCTTGCCATGCGTTCATGCCTCCTCGGACATTTACAGCGTCTATTCCTTTTTTACGCAGGATAGCGACTGCTTTTTTGCTACGCATCCCCGATTGACAAATCACATAGATGGGTTCAGTAGTTTTAGCAGAAAAACGTTCTACCCGTTCCAATGGGAGATTTTCAGCTTGGAGAATATGCTCTCCCTGGTATTCTGCTGAACTGCGCACATCCAGTAGATGGACTGTGCTGCGAAGCTTTTCTTGTAATTGCGACACAGAGATACTCGGTGTCTTCTTGAATAACGTCAACATTGGTGCCACTCCTTTTTATATACCTATACGGGTATATTTAAACCGATAATTCCAACAACGTCAATCTTTTTGTTTTCCTACAAGACACAAAAGTATTTGAGGCTGTGGCAGATTGTTATTGATACCCATATAGGTATAGTAGGGCAAGGTCTGATTTGCCAAGGAACCTTTTTTTAGGCACAATAGAGTAAGAATAAGCCAAGAAGGATGTGTCTATGATGATAAAAGGTGTGCTGTTTGATTTTAATGGGACCATGTTCCAAGATTCGCCCTTCAATGAAGAAGCGTGGCTGAGGTTTGCTGAAAAAGAAGCCCATAAGCAACTGACTCGCGATGAGTTTGACCAAAATGTCCACGGAAAAAATAATCGTCTAGTGCTGGAGTATCTGTTTGAGCGCCCCTTCACGAAGGAAGAGGCCATCGAGTGGGGGGAGAAAAAAGAAGCTATCTACCGCGAGCTAGTCCGCAGTCACCCTGATGCAGCCCATTTGACAGCAGGGCTTTCGGAATTTTTGGATGATTTAAAACAAAAGCAGGTGCCTTTCAACATTGCTACCGCCGCTGGTAAAGGCAATGTAGATTTTTATTTTGAAGCTTTTGATCTAGGTCGCTGGTTCGACTATGAAAAAGTAATCTATGATAATGGCGAGATGAAGAGCAAACCCGCCCCGGATTTCTATTTGCAATCGGCAGAGAAAATTGGTCTAAAACCTTCAGAATGTGTGGTTTTTGAAGATTCCGTCTCCGGCATCAAAGCTGCCCATAATGCGGCTGCTAAAAAAATCTTTGCCATTACCACTGATGGTAATGGTGCGATGTTGTCTTATTTGGGAAATGTTGATGCAGTGATTGATGATTTTACTGATTCGCGGGTCAGAAACTTGTTTGCATAAGAAAAGATAAGGCTGTATTTCAACCGACGATTTCATTTTCGTCGGTTTTTTTGTGCTGGCTTTGACAAGACAGCAGCGGTCTTTGAAACTGTGTGTAAGAAATTCCGAGAAGAAAGGAGTAAAAAATGACTAGTATGCTTTACAAACTAGCTGCGTCGGTGTATAGTGTGGTTGTTCCAGTAGTATGTAAAACAAACTAGTTAAGAGTTAAATTGACGAGCTTGAAGGGAGCCTATCAAGTAGAAGGTTCCAGCAATGAAGCTACAAGAAGGTTTGTTTGACAGAAAAGACGAAAATAAAGGAGGGCTGACATTGAAAGAGACCCAAATGCTCAAAGGAGTCCTAGAAGGCTGTGTCTTAACACTGATTCAACAGGGCAATGGGACTATTTATGGCTATGAATTGGTTCAACAGTTGAAGGCAGCTGGATTTACAACTATTGTGGGAGGAACCATTTACCCATTATTGCAAAAGCTGGAAAAAAATGGGCAAATTGCTGGTGTCATGAAAAAATCACCAGAAGGACCAGATCGCAAATATTTTACCCTGACAGCTTCCGGAGAGGCGGCATTGGCAGACTTTACTCAACAGTGGCGTCAATTGGAGCAGAAAGTCAATCTTTTGATCGGAGTTGAAAAACTATGAAAAAGAACCGCAAACTTGCAGCAATTTATCGCGAGAAACTGAATCAGCTGGAAGACCAGTTGACCCCTACAAATAAGGACTATTTTGATGATTTGCGAATGTACATGTCTTTTGGCGGACTACTCGTAGATGAAGGAGAACTGAACGCACAATTGTATCAGATAGCGACAGATTTAATAGCGGCACAAGCAGACGGGATAACTGCTGTCGATTTTTTTGGAAATGATCCGAAAGGGCTAGCAGATTCTCTTTTGGCCAACACCACCAAAGCTGACATAAAAACCAAGCTGTCTCTGGTAGGAAGCGTGGTGGGTGTTTTGTGGCTAATCAACCTAATCAGTGATTTTAGCAGCAGTGGTGTGATGAAGATTTCTCTTCCCCAGTACCTCCTCAGTGGTCTATTGGGCGTGTTGGGGGTGGCAGGAATTTTTGGGCTTCTTAAATGGGGAATCTTCAAACGTCAAAAGAAAGACAATAAGTTAGTCTTTTTCGGAATTTTTCTGATTTTGCTGCTAGTTGTCGGTGGACAACTGGCAGCAGGAATGCTGTTAGTAGATGACGGTCTAATTGAAATTTTCTACCCGGCAGATTTAATCTTATTGAGTATCCTGCTGATAGCATTGACCGTTTGGCTGATTAAAGCAAGTGATCCCGCCTTTTATCCGATGACGATGGTCTTGTACGTATTCGCACTTATCGGAGTGGTACGGCGCTTGAACGCGGCTCAGCTACTCACTGGGATGTTTTGGGAAAAGTGGTTTTCTGTGATAGCCCTAGTGCTTGCAGGAGTAGCCTACATCATTTGGACTTGGATTCAGGGGAAAAAGCTAGAAGAAAGTTGAATAACCGACGAGTCAAGAGATGACAGCAATTTTGCTGTTGTCTCTTTTTTTCTTGATAGCTGTCAATTCTTTCTGTGAAGCCGTGGGGTAAACTGAGCTTGTCTTTAAGAAGTATGAAGTCGTCTTGTCTGGAAAATCCGATAAGAAGAAAGTTGCTGGTGAGGCGACTCGTACACATTTGCTAGGAGGAAAAAAACATGAAAACGCAACGAATCATATTGCAGCACAAAAATCAGATTGCAATCGCAAGTGGCATCTTAATCGCTGTAGCTTTTGCAGCAAAATGGCTTGCTCATTGGCAATTAGGTTGGCAAGTAGCGATGGTCACAGCTTCAATTATAGGTTTTCTACCTATCGCAATTCAAGCGTACCAAGCATTGCGGGTAAAAGTCGTCTCCATCGAACTTTTGGTAACAATCGCAGTATTGGGAGCCTTTGTTATCGGTGAATACAATGAGTCAGCAATCGTGACCTTTTTATTTTTATTTGGCGCGCTGCTGGAGCAAAAGACATTAGAAAAAACCCGCTCTGCCATCAGCCAGTTGACGAAAATGGCTCCGGCTTCAGCCTTACTTTTAGATGAAGCAGGAACCATTGAAAAGGTGGATATCGACGAGGTAGTTGCAGGTGATTTGCTATTGGTGAAGACTGGCGCACAAGTGCCGGTGGATGGTGTAATTAGCGAAGGGCGAGGTCATTTGAATGAAGCCAGTGTTACCGGCGAAGCACAAATGGCTGCTAAAAGTGTCGGTGACAAAGTGTTTGCAGGAACTATTCTAGAAAACGGCACATTAAAAGTCACAGCTGAAAAGGTGGGGGAGGATACAACTTTTGGCAAGATTATTGAGTTGGTAGAAGAAGCACAAGATGCTAAGTCTAACGCTGAAGGAGTGATTGATAAATTTGCCAAATATTATACGCCAGCAGTCTTGCTCCTAGCCTTAGTCGTCGGTGTTGTTACGCAAGATTTGCGGTTGGCCATCACGATCTTGGTGTTGGGGTGTCCCGGTGCGCTAGTGATTGGTGTGCCAGTTTCCAGTGTAGCAGGAATTGGCAATGGCGCTAAAAACGGGATTTTGATTAAAGGCGGGCAGGTGTTGGATACTTTCAGCCAAGTTGATACTTTTGTGTTTGATAAAACCGGCACCTTAACAGAAGGAAAACCCACTGTGGCGGTAGTTAGAAGTTATAATCATTCATTAAGTGAAGAGAAACTCCTGATGCTGACTGCTGCAGTAGAACGAGAGAGCGATCATCCCTTGGGACAAGCCATTACTAGATATGCAGCTTTGGAAAACTATCCTGCAGTGACAGAGACAAAAGTGATCAAAGGACAAGGTCTCATGGCAAGCGTGACTGGATATCAGCTATTAGTAGGTAACGAAAAATTATTGCAAGCTGGCAATGTACAGCTTTCTGCTGCTTTGCAAAAGGAGCTGTCGCAATTACAAAGAGAAGGGAATTCTACTGTACTAATTGCAGTAGATGGGCAGCTGGCGTTATTGATTGGGATTAAAGATCAAATTCGCAAAGAAGCAGCGTCAACGTTGCAACAGTTACGCAAAATGGGTGCCAAACAGCTGGTCATGCTGACTGGTGATAATCAGGCAGCTGCAGATCTTGTAGGTCAGCAGTTGGCATTGAACACAGTAAAAGGCGGCCTTTTGCCAGAGGAAAAATCAGCCTATGTTCGTCAGTTGCAGGCTTCTGGGCACAAAGTCGCATTTGTTGGTGATGGGGTAAACGATAGTCCATCCATTGCTTTGGCAGATATTGGCATCGCCATGGGAAATGGGACAGATGTCGCTGTAGAGACTTCCGACATCGTCTTGATGCAATCAAATTTTGCGAATTTGGTTCAAGGCTATGGCCTCACGAAAAAGACAGTGGCGAATATGAAGGAAAACATTGCCATTGCAGTTGGAACTGTGTTGTTTTTACTAATCGGTTTAGTGGCTGGCTATATCTACATGGCTAGTGGCATGCTGGTCCATGAGTTGAGTATTTTAGTAGTGGTAATTAATGGCATGCGTCTTCTCGGCTACCGAACTAAACATGACCAAGTGACTGTCTCAGAGAAAGACTTGACAGCTACTTTATTAGAGTAAATCTTTTTTATAAAACTTGATTGCTATCAATTTTTTTCTTAAAAAAAGCAACTAGACTGGAAATGTAAGAAAGCTTCGTAGTTGTCAAAAGTATTGTGATTTTTAAGCAAATCAGTTAAGCAAAATAAAAGCTGCCAATAGTTATATGGCAGATGAAAGGAAGAGAAAATCATCATGGAAAAAGTTATTCTGCAATTAGGCGCACTCACTTGTCCAAGCTGTATGCAAAAAATTGAGGCTGGTGTGGCCAGTCAGCCGGGAGTGAAAAATGTCAAAGTATTGTTCAACGCTAGTAAAGTCAAGGCAGAAATTGATTCAGCAGCTACCAGTGGTGAACAGCTGAAAACCGTCATTGAAAAGTTGGGTTATGATGTCCAATCAGTCAAAGTTAAAGAGTTGTAACAATTAAAAACAACAGACATGAAAAATGAGCAACTACAATTAGAGTTATACAAGAAAGAAGAGGGCCTTATGACAGTCGCAGAAGAAAAATACCAAGCGGAATTAGTAAAATCAGAACGGGATCATCACACCCCAACCGCTGGGGCTATGACTGGTCACATTATCAGTAATTTGATGATTCAACAGCACAAATTGCGCCAGATCATCTATTATGCCAAGGGAGTTGAGGGTGATTTCATCACCCAACACTTTCCAAAGGTTTTAGTAGAAGAAAGCAAGTTGTTTGACCAATTGAATCAGCGGATGTTAGATGAAGGGGAAGTTATCCCCACTACTTCAATGGAATTTACGCAATACAGTATGTTGGAAGAAAATGGGCAACTGAAGTATGAAGCAGCAGATACCTTGATTTTGTCTACAGTCAAAGATTTTGCAACCCAAAATCTATTTATCACCCGGGGAATCGCCTTGGCAGAAAAAGAGGAAAAATATGCCTTAGCTACTTTTTTGAAGGAGCTTTACGGTTGGATCAAACATCAGATTTTTTGTTTACAGAGTTATTTAGGTAATGAAGTGACTGAGGGACTGGAAGAAGAGGATGACGACTAAGGCTGACTGCAAAAGTTTCTTGCTGATGAAATAAGGCCGAGCTACTGTTTTTTAACAGCTCGCACTGTGAGAGAATACAATATCGGAGAGGTCGTGAAAACCGTGCCACATTCAACCGGAAATTTGGAAACTACCACCTCGCATCAACACCTGTGTGTGACCTTGGTACCGTTATTCAATCATTTGGATACTGCTGACCAAGAGAAGATTAATCAGTTGGTACATCATCGACATTTTTCAAAAGGGGAACAGGTTTTGACCCCGGATGGTGAGCCTCAGCTTGTAATTGTGGCGCGGGGAAATCTCAAAGTTTATCAGCTTTCAGCAGCTGGTCGGGAACAATTGTTACGAGTGGTGTCACCTGGTGGCTATGAAGGGGAGAGTCAGCTTTTCGGAGCTTCAAATAACGATTTGTTTGCTGAAGCACTACAACCAACTGAAGTCTGTCTCTTGAAACAAGCAGATTTTCAACGTTTACTTTTGAATTATCCGCAGCTGAGCTTGAAGTTACTGGAATTGACTGCCAATAAGATGACTGCAGTGGAACAACAGACTCAATTTCTGCTGATGGAAAAAGTCGAGGAAAGACTAGCCAAGTACCTGACAGATTTACAGGTAGCCGTGGGTAGTCTTGAGCTTACAATTCCCATGAAGATGAAGGAGTTGGCGGCTTACTTGGGTACAACGCCAGAAACCTTGTCACGAAAGTTCAAGCTATTGGAAGAAAAAAAGCTGATTCGTCGTAAAAGTAGCAACGTCACTATCTTGGATGTGGAGGGGTTGGAGGAGTTGTAGGCGGAAAAGCTAAAACAAGTGCTGATTGTTCAGCTGGGAAGTCTTTCAACCGTCAAAAATAAAAGAATGGCTGGCTCAGAGCAAGGAACCTGCTTGCCTGAGCATTTTTTTGGATAACAAGACTGTGATATTCCCTCTTTTAAGCAGCAAGTGGCGGAGGATATGGCATCACCTAAGCAACCAACTAGATGCTAGTTGCTGGCAAATAGTTACAACAATCCTTGTGTTAAAGTCCGGAGAAGGAGCATTTCCGCATGAATAAGAGAAAAAGTGAATTATGCTGATTCCCCTTTAGAAAATCAAGGAAGCTCTTCATTAGAGCTCACTTTTGGTATGTTGCTCGTTTGGGGGACAAGGTTGTTGTCGCAGCTTTTTTCCCAGTCCTATGTGGTTGGCGCGACTGTTAAGTTGAAAAGCGGCAGTCCGAGCCCAATCTTTTGACAAACCCGCGTTTTCGATAGAAAATCATAAGTGAACCACGCTGTAAGTTTATCTGATTTTCGTAGTGAAAAAAGGAGGAAGCAACACATGACAGTAAAAGTAGGTATTAATGGTTTTGGACGTATCGGTCGTTTGGCTTTCCGTCGAATCAAAGAAGTTTCTGATGATATTGAAGTAGTCGCAATCAACGATTTGACTAGTCCAGTGATGTTGGCACAACTGCTGCAATTCGATTCCACTCATGGCACTTATCCTGGAACAGTAACTGCGACAGAAGATTCTATCGTAGTTGATGGGGAAACAACTCGTGTTTATGCTGAACCGGATGCCAGCAAGATTCCTTGGGTGAAAGAAAACGGTGTGGATATCGTTTTGGAATGTACGGGTTTTTACACTTCTGAAGAAAAAGCCAAAGCCCATTTGGATGCCGGCGTTAAACGCGTTGTTATCTCAGCTCCAGCTGGTGCAATGAAGACCATCGTTTACAATGTCAACGATGATACTCTGACATCAGATGACAAGATCATCTCTGCCGGTTCTTGTACAACAAACTGTTTGGCACCGATGGCTTATTTCTTGAATAACGAATTCGGTATCAAAGTTGGGACAATGACCACAGTTCATGCGTATACTTCTACACAAATGCTGTTGGACGGCCCAGTACGCGGCGGCAATCTGCGGGCAGCCCGCTCAGCAGCCGACAATACTATTCCACATTCTACTGGTGCAGCCAAAGCAATCGGTTTGGTTATTCCTGAATTGAATGGCAAACTGCAAGGTCATGCACAACGGGTGCCAGTAGTAGATGGGTCATTAACTGAATTGGTAACTATCTTGGATCGTCAAGTAACTGCTGATGAAGTCAACGAAGCAATGAAAAAACACACCATTGACAACCCATCATTTGGTTACGACGATCGTCAAATCGTTTCCGGTGATGTAATTGGTACGACACAAGGTTCAATTTTTGACCCAACACAAACTGAAGTGACCTCAGCTGGTGAATTCCAACTGGTGAAAACTGTTGCTTGGTATGACAACGAATACGGCTTTACTTGCCAAATGATTCGTTTGTTGGAAAAATTTGCTAACTTGTAAGTCGATAGGTATTTGAAGCGGTAGCGCCCATCAGCGCTGCCGCTTTTTTAAGTAGCAAAGAAACAGTTTTGAAATGGATGGAAAGTGAGGGATATCTTTCTTCTGCTTTTTTGACAGAGAAATTAATGGCTGTCAGACAAGCGGGCTTTTTTTCGACCCTTTTTTCAGAGGGTTAGGATGATCAGGAAAAGTCAGATTCACCCGATTGTTTTCAGAAATTTTCTGCTGTCCGAGACGTTAAAACAGTGAAACGAGGCGCTGCGTGCTATAATTTTTTTATAAACAAGGAAAGGAGGAGTATAAGATGAGAAAATATATTGCAGAATTTATGGGAACGCTCTTATTGGTCTTTTTAGGAACTGGGACAGTCGTAATTGCTAAAGGAGATACCTTGGCGATTGGTTTGGCCTTTGGTTTGGCAATCACCATCATGGCAATTGCGGTAGGAGGTGTCTCTGGTGGGAATTTCAACCCAGCCGTGACATTAGCGATGGTGCTCAACAAACGTTTGGCATTAAAAGATGCTGTGGGTTACTGGATTTCACAATTTCTAGGAGCAACAGTTGCTGCGGCACTGATCCGCTACTTTGGCAGTATGTTGGGCTTGGCTAAAGATGCGATGGGACAAACTGATTTCACCAATATCAGTGCGTTGGATGCTTTCATCGTTGAAGTAGTAATCACCTTTATCTTTGTTTTCGTAATCTTGATGTCCACCAGTGCCAAATATGGTAACGGCAATTTAGCACCGTTTTCTATTGGGTTGGTTTTGGGCTTCTTGATTATCGTGGCATTGAATCTCACCGGCGGTTCATTGAATCCGGCCCGTAGTTTTGGTCCGGCAATCTTTGCTGGCGGCGATGCGTTGAAACATTATCCGGTCTATCTATTTGCGCCACTGGTAGGGTCAGCATTGGCCTCAATTGTCGCAAAAGTGACTGGTTCAGAAGATCCGGCTTAATTAATGAAATAAAAAACACCGTCGACCTGAAAAAGGCGACGGTGTTTTTTTGCAATCAGTTTGCCGGCGTAACTTAAATATCGTATTTGGTGCCCCGCTTTGCAGGTTCTTGATCGGGGGCAGGTTTTGCAGCCGGTGCTTTTGGTGCAGCATGACGAGGTTCAGCGGCTGCTTCCGGTTTTACAGTAGGAGATTTTGGTGTAGCAGAAGTTGGCAGGGTTTCTTTTTCCTCCAATGCGGCTACTAGTTCTCGGTTGCCGCTGCGAGTGGACATGGAATCATTGATTAAAGAGACGAGATCCAGTCCAGTTGTTTCTTTGATTGTGTCAAAGGTTCGAGCCAAACCAGCTTGGCCCATTTCAGGCAGTCCGTCGCCAGAGCCGAAGCTGACCACTTTGTCGATGTTGGACAGTGGTGCGTTGACTTCTTTGGCGATTTCCGGCAGAACTTTGATGAATTCCATCAAAATCCCTGCTTCGTTGAGCTTGGTAAGGGCGATGGCCATCTTTTCGCGACTTTCGGCTTCGGCTTGACCGATTTTGGCGATCTTTTCAGCGTCAGCAGCCCCCAGTTTCTCGATCCGTTCAGCTTCCGCATGGGCAGCCAGGCGAACTTTTTCGGCTTCGGCTTCCGCATGGGCGATTTCACGAGCTTTGTCAGCCAGGGCATTTTGTTCTACAACGTACTTATCAGCTTCAGCCTTTTTGCGAAGAGTGGCAGTCAATTCTTTTTCTGCCAATTCCGCTTGTTTGGCTTGGATTTCGATGTTCTTGTCTTGCTCGATGAGGTTGACCTTCATTTTTTCTGCCACTGCGATTTGTTCCGCTTGGGCTTGGGCGACTTCTTGCTCTTGTTGATACTGGGCTTGTTTTAAGGCCATATCTTTGTTGGCTTCCGCAATTTCTGTCTTACGGCGAATTTCTTCGTGCTGAGCCAACTGTTCGTTTTCTGCTTGCTTAATCCGAGTTTCACGCAAAGCATTGGATTCGGCGACTTCTGCATTTTTCTTCACTTCGGCAATCTGTGGTCGACCTAATGCATCCAAGTAACCATTGGGATCAGATACGTCTTTGATGGTGAAAGAAACGATTTCCAGCCCCATTTTTTTCAAGTCAGTAGAAGCTACGTTTTGGACTTGTTCGGCAAAGTCATCTCGGTTTTTATAGATGGCTTCGACGGTCATCGTTCCGAGAATCGCCCGCAAGTGACCTTCCAATACTTCTTTTGCTTCGTCTTCTAATTCATCTGTGGATTTGCCCAGGTATTGTTCGGCGGCTGTTTTGATAGCTTCAGTCGAGTTGCCGACTTTCACCAAGACAGTCGCAGAAGCCTTGATGGGAACTCCTTGCTCGGTATAAACTTCTGGCGTGCCAATCTCTAACTTGTGGGTCAGCAAGCTCAGTTTGTGGGCTTTTTGGATGATGGGGATCACGAAAGTCCCGCTGTTTTTCAAAATCTTGATGCCCTCTTTCCCCAGAAGAGAACCAGTGACGATTAGTGCTTCGTCGGGTTTTCCGATGCGGTAGCGGACCATCAAAAAGACCAATAGCGCTACGATCAGGATGATAATCAACAAAATTGGATTTAAAATCATTTCTTCCTCACTCCTTCTTTTCTCTAACTGAAAAGCCAAAGCTAATCAGCGATAAAACTCTTGCTTTGCACAACCAAAGCGATGCCCCGCTCATCAAAATCAATGATCAGGACCTTGGTACCAACCGGGAGCAGCAGCCCGTTTTGGGCGTCTGCTTCGTTGTACAAACGGGCTGGATGAACCGACCGTGCCTCACCAGAACCAACTTCCATCACTTCACCAAGGGCGGTGCCGTGGATTTTTTCGGTCAACTCACCCAGTAAATAGTCGTCACTTGCTGGGACGTTGCTCGTGTTTTTGTCGGTAAGGCGGTTGTACAACAACATAAAAGGTGCTAGCAACAGGCTGAACAATAGGTAAACGACGGTAGCCAAAAGTAGGACCAATAAAAGCCAAACCAGCAGTTGACCAAAAGACGGCAACCAAGCGATTTGACTATTGATCCATTCGATAAGATTTCCCATGGAATATACACCTCGTTTTTTCAAAAATCTCCCCGTAGTTAAAAAAACTCCGGGGAATCCTTTTTGCGCCTGTAACAGTTTCCCGTTATGTTTAACAATATGATAGGACAACTATGACGACGCTTCAAGTAAAATCTGACGGGAATTTATAGAAAATGGTCTGATTTAATGAATCCCTAATTTTTGTCATTGAAAGCCTTTCATGGAAAAATGATTTATAATATAGGAAGCATCTTTTTTCTTCAGCTTTTTACTTCTTTTCGATGGAAGTTTAAAGAAAGTGCCAAAGCTGACGAAAGTGGTGGAAAGGGGAAACCAGCTTTTCAGGGAGACTTTTTTCAGATACAATGGGAACTGTCATAAAAAAATAAACAAAAAGGAATGAAGTAGATGTCACAATTACCAAACTGCCCCCAATGCGGCTCAGAATACACTTACGAGGATCGCGGGTTGTTCGTTTGTCCCGAATGCGGTCACGAGTGGAGTGAGGCGCAGTCAGTTGAACAAGAGAGCGGCCTGGTAGTCAAAGATGCCAATGGAAACCTGTTGCAAGATGGCGACAGCGTGACGGTTATCAAAGATCTGAAGGTCAAAGGTGCGTCAGGTCCCATCAAACAAGGAACAAAAGTAAAAAACATTCGATTGGTAGAAGGCGATCACAACATTGATTGCAAGATCGACGGCTTCGGTGCGATGTCTTTAAAATCGGAATTTGTTAAGAAAAACTGATTTCACAAAAAGTTCATCTTCCAATTGTAAACTGACAGTAACGGATCACTGGAAAAAGTTTATGCTAGTTTTGAAATAGCGAAAGTTTACAAAAACTTTTACCTGCTGATTCGCCAATAACAAAAAGATGAGGTGTTCAATCATGTATGGAATGGGATATGGCTTTGGCTTTTTCGATGCGACCATTGTGCTAGTGTTTATCGGAATGGCGCTTTCCATGGCGGCTTCTGCCTATGTCAACAGCACCTTTCGCAAGTATGACCAAGTCAAAAGTGCCCACAACGTCACGGGAACGCAGGCTGCCCAATACATCCTGCGTAACCAAGGGATTACGAATGTCGGTGTTCAGCAGATTGCCGGCGATTTGACAGATAATTACAATTCTGGCAACAAGATGCTGAGCTTGTCTCAGGCTACCGCCCAATCGACATCAGTAGCTGCAATCGGTGTAGCTGCCCATGAATGCGGGCATGCAGTGCAAGATGCTAAAGGCTATTTTCCATTGCGGTTGCGGGCTGCTATCGTTCCCGTGGCAAATATTGGTTCTTCTTTAGCGATGCCGATTATATTGGTGGGACTTTTGCTACGGACCCAGACATTGGTAGAAATCGGCTTAGTCGCGTTTTCGCTGGCCTTTTTATTCCAAGTCGTAACGTTACCGGTGGAGTTCAATGCATCTCGCCGTGCGTTGGCGATTTTGGGAGAAGGCGGTTTGCTGACACCAGAAGAGCTGCCCCAAGCACGCAAAGTACTGGTAGCAGCAGCGTTGACGTATGTGGCAGCAGCAATCAGTACCCTGTTGCAACTGTTGCGTCTCGTTTTACTTTTCGGTGGTCGCAATAACGACCGTTGAGATAGTCACCTGTGGCTCCGGTACCTCTAGGGGTGTCGGAGCCTTTTTACATAGCTAAACAGCAACTGGGGCCGTTTGGCAAAAGGGTTATCGTGGCGAAAAGTTGATTTTAACTTTGCTGCAGATAGTATGAGAAAGGGTGAGTGAAGGATGAAAATAAGCAAAAGTTTATTGCTGCGGGCAGTTTATGCTACAGTTGGGGTCTTGATTTTGGGCTTTGGTGCGACGATTTTAAGAGAAGGAAATGTGGGGATGGATCCATATACTTCTGCCAATATTGCCATCGGGGGACTATTTGGTCTCTCACTAGGGGTCTATCAGCTGGGCCTCAATTTGGTCTTTTTGGCAGTGATTTTTATTTTCGGACGCAAGTACATCGGCTTTGGAACAGTGGTAAACATGGTCTTTACCGGATTCTTCATTGACATGTTTACAGCTCTCTTCGATAAATTCGGCATTCACGCGGAGACTTTGCCAATGAAAATCGTCTTTCTGGTAGTAGGGACCTTGATCTTTACGTTTGCAGTTTCACTTTATACCGGTGCCAATCTGGGAGCTGCGCCTTACGATGCTTGTGCACCTACCATCGTGGATCACACGGGCTGGCCTTACCGGATTGTGCGTATCATCCAGGACGTCACCTTTACCTTGATCGGATTCTTTTTTAAAGGACCAATCGGAGTTGGAACCTTTATCAATGCCTTTTTGACCGGGCCATTGATTACGTTTTGGAACGAAAAAGTAACTGGTCCATTGATTGCCAAAAGTTTGGCAGCTATCGATAAGAAATGAAAGCCACTCACTGACTGAGTATCAAAAAAGCAGGTATCAAAAAAACGCCAACCAAACTATTTGACCGAGTCTTTGAAGGAGAAGCGAAAGTCTTCAAACGACCGTGTCCAATAGTGGTTGGTGTTTTTTATGGAATAGCGGAAGGTTTTTTCAATTATTGAATTGAATTATTGGTCGCTCTTTGTAAATTTTGGAGCGAACTTGTTGAACAGCCACCAGTTGAATAACAAACCAACACATTGAAAAAGACCCAATAGCAGGGTGACGGCGGAATTTTCGTCACTGTTCTTCATAAAGGTGACTATAATCAGTGCCAAAAGGAGCAGTAAAAAAACGCAATTCCCTAAAAGGACCAATTTACTTTTCATAAGATTGCCTCCATTTTCATAAGTAGAAACAGCCAGATAACTTCAGGATAAATGACAGTGCTTTACTTGAGTATACTCTCGTAATAAAGCGCTGTCAAACGAGTTTAAAGACGAGGGACTTATCGATTTTTTCGAAGGGTTATCGCTATTAGATTGCTGAGGAAGCAGATTTTAAGTGGTTTGCTTATTGCTAAAAGCGGCGGCTGTAGTCGTGAAACCAGCAAAAAACCTCCGGCAATTCCGGAGGTTCGGTTATTATTAAAGAACGTTGCCGATGAAACTTTCAAGCTTGCCCTTCAAACTGTCAGTAGCTTCTTTGACATTTTCTCCGTAGACGGAAATTTGTTTGCGGCCGTCTTTGATCTTGCCCATGACATTCATCAGTGAGTCCAAGTCATCGTCGGAGAGGTCGTCCACCACAGACATCAGTTTTTCGTTACCATTAAACTTATCATCAACGAATTTTTTTACTTGGTGCCGGTTCTTCTTGTGACGGATCACATCTGCCAGACTGTCGGAAACGATGGCTGCCGAGACGATGCCGGCAACAGCTGCAACACTTAAACCGATAGCTACTTTTGTCGATGTTTTCATGAAAAAACCTCCTAAATGATCTGTTTTGTCGCAGCGATTACAGTTAAATACAATGTTTCTCTGCGACCAGTTTACCTACTCTTTTATGATAGCATAGGGGGGATTTTTAGGATAACGATAGGCACTTGAGCCTTTTTTAAAGACAAGCTGCATGTTGACAAGAAAGCAGGTATCTCCACTGACTGGTTTTCTTACGCTTAGGGAGAATGGGGTCAATTAATAAATTTTAAATAGCAGCTGCAACTAAAAACCCCCGAAAACACGCTTTATCAGCAGAATGTTTTCGGGGGTTTAACCAAAGAGAAAGTGGATCACGGAGTAAAGCGCAGTCCTTTAGGAAAGAAATTTTTGACAACACCTTGGACTTGTTTACCAAAACCAACCGGAACTGAATCAACTGTCAACAGTACCCAACCGTCGTTGCCGGTAGCTGGAAAAGTCTCGCCGGCTACGTATTTTTGCCAGTCGGCAAGAGTGATAGCTAGACGTTTTTCAGTCGCAGTTGGCTCAATAGCCAGGGCTAAGTTGTAAGCAGGTTCCAGTCGGTTCTTTTTGACAGCAGCCATTTGAACACCGCTGCGAAGAACTCGGATACCTGTCAAATCCGGCGCCATTTCCGGTATCCACCAGAGGTACTCTCCGAAAAGCTGGGGACTGCCGGCAACACTGGGGGCTGGGAAGACCTTGGTGAAGTTCTCCCAAAGTTTCTGCAGATCTTTGGATAAGCCGGGGGAAAGTTTTTTGCCCGGCTTTTTTTGCGGCTTGGTGGGGGGGTTATCGCCATGAAATTTGAGCTTAGCAGCAAAATGACCCTCTCCTTGACCTTTATGGGGCCATAAGCGAATGGTTTTTTCCAGTCCCGGAACATTTCCCCATTCCGGGCGTCCTGCTGAGGTTCCGGCAATCGTCAACGGCTCGATGGTCAATGGGAAGCTAGTCACAAGCCAACTGATGATTTCCTCGTTTTCTTCTGGAGCAAAGGTACAGGTGGAATAGATGAGTTCGCCTCCAGTGACTAACATTTGGATCGCGGATGCTAAAATTTCCTTTTGACGAGCAGCACACAAGCTGGGGGTGTCTGCCTGCCACTCGGTGAGCGCAATAGGGTCTTTGCGGAACATTCCTTCACCGGAACAAGGAGCGTCTACAACGATTCGATCGAAAAAGCCACTAAAATGCGGAACAAGTTCTGCCGGAGCATGGTTGGTAACGATGGTATTGGCGGCACCCCAACGTTCGAGGTTTTCCGAAAGAATCTTAGCTCGTTTGCCGAAGATTTCGTTTGAAACTAAGAGCCCCTGGTTTTGTAATTGCGCAGCTAGTTGTGTAGATTTGCCACCAGGAGCGGCACATAAATCCAATACTTTTTCACCGGGGCGTGCTGCTGCCACTTGACCGACAATCATGGCACTGGGTTCTTGGCTGTAGACATAGCCTGCCTGATGTAGCAGACTGTGCCCACTGATTGTCCCCAGCCAGCTATTTTCTCCAAAGGGGGCGGGAATTCTCTCTTGTGGCCCGTATTTGTCTAGCATCTGTTCAAAATCGGGTTTCAAAGGGTTGACTCGGTAGGCTTTGATCGGTTTTCCTTGTGTCAGTTCTTCAAAAAAAGGCGCAGCTTCTTCTCCCAAAAGAGCAGTATATTTTTCAACGAATGCTTGTGGCAGTTGCATCGACTCATTCCTTCCTGATTTTTCCTTCAAAAAAGCCTCTTCCGGCAAAAGAAGAGGCCATTGTCGTGTTACATCATAAAATATCAACTGCAGTCTGGCAAGTAGCGGCAATAATCGCGCTCACATTTCTTCGTCGCTGTCTGTGGCAATCGTATTTTGTGGCTGATAAATCGGCAGCTGTCGGCGACTAAAGATGACGAATAAAATCAATAGAATAATTAAAAGTAGCCCAACATTCAGGAATTTAGCTGCTTCTAGAATCCATTTTTCTTTCTGAGAAGCTGCGATATACGTGGTGATGGACAAAAGCGTATTTTGAGGTAAGCCGCGCCAAAAGATTAACCCAGACAACATCAGCATCAATGCAAATTGATGCAGGAGACTACCCTCATTTTGAACCATGGATTTGGCAATCAACCGCTGACTAAAAGGTAGTGTAGGTATAGCAAAGTGCTGTTCGTTGAGCCATGCCGAACAAATGCTGCGAAAGAAACTTAAAAGAAAGAACCCCACCCACAATGTTGGCGGCCACAAAATCAGTAGGAAGCCCAACATCTGTCCACCGAGAAACAACTGCGGTGCACGAGGGCGTCCCCATCGCCGCAACAGCCTGCCTCGTACTAAAAGCCCCACCATCATACCCAAAATATAAGGAAGAAAAACAACAGTCGGAACTCGTGAACCACCAAAAACGGTACCTACATACATAGAGCCAAAAAGGAATAAAAAGTTACCTATCATTCCATTGACAAAAGTTAAACTGTTGAGCCAAAAAGGCAGCTTGCGATGAGGTCGACGAAGGGTCCCAGCAATCAAAAGCAATATGAACAAGCCGCAAAAGCCAATTAATGCTAAGTCGATAGTTGTAATCTGGGTCAAACTGCGACCGACCCGCAGAAAGAACAAGAGCAGGAAAAAAGCGACAAACAAAAGTAATTCTCGTTTACGCAAAGTCCGTAGCCGAATACCGGCAAATTTCAGATCAAAATGAGGGGAGTGAGTCACCGTATGATAACAGGCGACAAAAAAGATAGTATAAAGCCCAAAAGAAAACGTGCGACCCGCCACACTTCCTACCGACAAAGTCAGAAATAATAAGAGCGCCAGCAGAAAACCAGCAAAATAGTAGGCAGCACGCATTGTCGGACTGCCATTTGATTTTTCATAACGATCCACTGTCAGTTTGGCGGGTAAAAACCAGGCAGCAGCCAGACCCAGCGCAATGGCTGCAACTGAATAGAGAGCCGGAAACAAAAAGCCTAAAGTACCTACCAGCGAGCCACCACAGCCCAACAAAATGGCAATCATCCACAAGGTGTAACTGTCGACTCCAGTTGGTAATACCCGCAACAAAAAGATGCCGGTCATTCGCAAGGTGTAGAACAAGACAAAAGGCAAAATACTGCCCCAAGTGAGGCCATCGCTATAATTCAAAAAAAGCAGGTAAGGCAGAAAGCTTAGTGTGTTTCCTAAAAGAAAAGGGGTGCTGCGGGAAAACAGCCGCAGAAAATCCTTGAGATAGTTCATTGATAGGTGACTCCTTTTATGCTGCTGTTCAACGATTGCAAAAGTTTCTGACAAATTCTAAATTTTTCTTAAGTTTAGCATTGTACCTGCAGCCTGTCCACGTCAGACGCCTGCTTCGGTAGATAAAAAAAGATGCTATGTTCCAACTGAGACGATCACAGAGAGAAACAAGCGAGGATAAATTGGTTCTGAAAATGTGGCGAACCTTTTCTTAAAAAAACGTCCGTTACAAGTGAGGGCGTTTTAATTTCTAAAAAAAGCAGTAGCACACGAAAAAAGTAGGAATACTGAAAAACACGTAATCAGCTGTTTTGATGCCACTCTGCCACTGAAAATGATTATCACTGAGAATGGAGGACAAATTGTGATGAAATGCACATTCTTCTTGGGAAATTTGATAAAATAATTTTGAAAGCGCTACAAATATCGTTAGCCAGATTTTTATTTATACGGGGAGGGACTATTTCACGATGAGCGGACAAACAGTTGCTTTTGAATTCATCGAGACGCAAAGTCAGTTCGATGAGCTACAAGAAGTTCTGCAGCGGCTGCAGAGCCAGGCGGGTGGACAGATGCCAGCGCTACAGGAGGCACAACGCATCTATGGCTATCTACCGATTGAAGTCTTACAGCGGATTTCCAAAGAATTGGCAGTGCCTTTGGAAAAACTTTACAGCACAGCGACCTTTTATTCTCAGTTCACCTTTATCCCGCGGGGCAAATACACTATTAGTGTATGTATGGGAACTGCCTGCTATGTAAAAGGAGCCGGAAATATTTTGGATTCTTATGAGACCAGTCTGGGTATCAAAGCTGGCGAGACCACCGATGATCGGCTATTTACTCTGGAATCTTGTCGCTGCATCGGTGCCTGCGGATTGGCCCCGGTATTGACCGTCAATGAAGAAGTTTACGGCCGACTGACCACAAAAAAAGGCGATAAAGTGTTGGCGACCTATCTGAAAGAGAGCCAGGCCTGAGCGCCGAATAAATCTAGAAAACGAGGATTCGATTATGAAAAATTGGCAGGAATTGAATGAACTGCAAAAACACTATCGACAAAAGGTCGCGATCCGTCTGGATGAAGGGGAAGGGACTGCCCTTGACACTAAAAAAAGAGAGATCGTCGTCTGCGCCGGGACTGGCTGTTTGTCTTCCAAGAGTCGGGATTTCATCGACACCATGAACAATGAACTTATGGCTCACGGATTATCAGAGGAGGTCAGCGTAGTCGCCACTGGCTGCTTTGGTTTGTGTGCGCAAGGGCCCATCGTGATTGTTCATCCAGAAGGCACATTTTATCATCAGGTCCAGCCCAAGGATGCCAAAAAAATTGTGGAGAAGCATTTGATTGGTGGTGAGCCCATCGAAAAGATGCTCTATCATGATCATGAAACCAAAGAAGTCATTCGTAAACTGATGGATACGCCTTTTTACCACAAACAAGAACGGGTGGCGCTGAGAAACTGTGGGCGCATCGATCCGGAAAAAATCGAGGAATATATCGCTTTTGACGGGTATCAGGCACTGGCTAAAGTCGTTCACGAATATTCACCTGAAGATGTCTTGGAGCGACTAAAAGTCTCTGGTCTAAGAGGACGTGGTGGTGCTGGCTTTCCAACTTATATGAAGTGGACCTTTGCTAAAAATAGCCCGGGTGATCAAAAATATGTCGTCTGCAATGCCGACGAAGGAGATCCTGGTGCTTTTATGGACCGTTCTGTTTTGGAAGGAGATCCCCATGCGGTGATTGAAGCGATGGCGATTGCAGGTTATACGATTGGCGCCAATCAGGGCTATGTCTATGTACGGGCAGAATACCCTACGGCCGTCAACCGTCTGGAAATTGCAATCCAACAAGCCCGAGAGTATGGCCTGTTAGGCGACAACATCTTCGGCACCAATTTCTCCTTCCAACTGGATATTCGGTTAGGCTCTGGGGCGTTTGTCTGCGGAGAGGAAACGGCCCTTTTAGAAAGTATTGAAGGTCGGCGGGGCGAGCCACGACCGCGACCACCTTTTCCGGCTGTCAAAGGACTTTTCGGCAAGCCGACAACTGTCAACAATGTGGAAACTCTGGCCAATATTCCCCAAATATTTGTCAAAGGTCCGGAATGGTTTGCAGCCATGGGGACCGAAAAATCAAAAGGAACAAAAGTCTTTGCCCTCGGTGGCAAGATTCAAAATACCGGCTTGGTGGAAATCCCAATGGGGACCACACTGCGGGAGATTGTGGAAGATATTGGTGGTGGAATCCCTGACGGAAAAGCCTTTAAAGCTGCCCAAACGGGGGGACCTTCTGGCGGTTGTATTCCGGAAGAGCATTACGACGTGCCCATTGATTACGACAATCTGATGGAAATCGGCTCGATGATGGGTTCTGGCGGACTGATCGTGATGGACGAAGACAACTGCATGGTGGACATCGCCAAATTCTTCTTGGAATTTACTGTAGAAGAAAGCTGTGGAAAATGTGCGCCATGTCGAATCGGGACCAAACGTCTTTTGGAGATCTTAGACAAGATTACGATGGGCAAAGCGACGATGGCAGATCTAGACAAGATGGAGGAGCTCTGCTACCACATTAAAGAAAATTCCCTATGCGGTCTTGGTCAGACTGCGCCAAATCCGGTGTTGTCTACCTATCATTACTTTAAAGAGGAATATTTGGCTCATGTGCAGGACCGCCGTTGTCCAGCAGGAGTCTGTAAGAACTTGATTCAATATAGTATCGAGCCAGAAAAATGTACCGGCTGCAGCGCTTGTGCCCGGATTTGCCCAGTGTCGGCAATCTCTGGTGAAGTCAAAAAAGTCTACGAGATCGATCAAGAGACCTGTATCAAGTGTGGCTTGTGTAAAGATACCTGTCGTTTTGATGCCATCTACGTGCATTAGGAGGGAGCACTGCTATGAATAAAATCGAAATCTTCATCAATGGGCAATCCTGCTATGCCACAGAAGGCACGACTATTTTGCAGGCAGCACGGGAAAACAACATCGATATCCCAACGTTATGTTATCTGAAGGAAATTAATGAGATTGGTGCTTGTCGCATCTGTGTCGTAGAAGTTGAAGGAGCCAAGAACCTGGTTACGGCTTGCGTGTATCCCATCAGAGAAGGTATGAAAATCGTTACCAACTCCCAACGCGTTTTTGATTCTCGCAAGCTGACACTGGAATTAATCTTGTCCACCCACGAACGCAAGTGTCTATCTTGTATTCGCAGTGGCAATTGTGAGCTGCAAAAACTTTGTAAAGAGTTCAATGTTGATGACGAAGATTACTACAATGGTGAAAATAACGAATGGGAATTTGATGATTCTGCGGTCCATATGGTGCGAAATGACAATAAATGTATCCTCTGCAAGCGCTGTGTGGCGGCCTGTGACAAATGTCAGGCAGTCGCAGTCATCGGAGCCAACGATCGAGGCTTTAACACCCATATTGGTTCGGCTTATGAACTGGGACTGGGAGAAGTGGCTTGCATTTCTTGCGGACAGTGTATTGTCGTTTGTCCAACCGGTGCCATTCACGAAAAAGACCAGACGGATGATGTGTGGCGAGCCTTAGAAGATCCTCGGAAATACGTAGTCGTGCAAACAGCGCCGTCCATTCGTGTGACCCTTGGGGAAGCTTTTGGAATGCCAATCGGGACCAATGTCGAAGGAAAGATGGTGGCCGCACTGCGCCGTTTAGGATTTGACAAGGTATTTGATACAAACGTTGCAGCTGATTTTACTATCATGGAAGAGGCCAACGAATTTATCGAACGTGTGAAAAATAATGGCCCGTTCCCGCTGTTCACCTCTTGTTCACCAGGGTGGGTCAAGTATTGTGAGTCTTATCATCCGGAAATGATTCCGAATCTTTCCAGCTGTAAATCTCCTCAGCAAATGTTTGGCGCGCTGACCAAGACCTGGTATGCCGAAAAGATGGGGTTGAATCCGGCAGATATTTTCGTGGTTGGCATCATGCCTTGTACGGCTAAAAAATTCGAAGTAACCCGTGAAGACGAAGCAGCAGCGGGCTTTCCTGATGTGGATGTCGCATTGACTACGCGGGAGTTGGCTCGCATGATCGACAAGGCCGGGATTCAATTCCCTTATTTACCTGATGAAAACTTTGATAACCCACTGGGAGAAGCGACTGGTGCCGGTTATATCTTCGGCGCGTCTGGTGGCGTGATGGAAGCTGCATTGCGGACGGCTGTCGAACGCTTAGTCGGAGAACACGCGGCGCCGCTGGACTTCACCGAGGTTCGAGGCATGTCCGGCATCAAGGAAGCCACGTATCGCATCAACGGCGAAGATATCAATATCGCTGTCACTTCCGGAATTGGCAATGCCAAACGACTGCTTGAAGAAAAGATCATTCCTGGTGAAAAAACCTATCACTTTGTGGAGGTCATGGGCTGTCCGGGCGGCTGCATCAACGGTGGTGGTCAACCAGTCCAACCCGCTTCGGTTCGTAATTTTGTCGACTTGCAAGGGCTGCGGGCACAAGCACTCTACACAGAAGACGAGCGAAAGAAACTGCGGCGTTCCCATGAAAGCCCAGTAGTCCAACGACTGTATGAAGAATATCTGGGGGCACCTGGCAGCTTGAAAGCCCATCACCTGCTGCACACGAGTTACCATGAACGAATGGAAGTTCAGTAATCTCTTAATCGAAAATTTGCGCAATCAGGCCTGGCATTAGTGGCTGCTAGTTCAAGAAAAGTTAAAAAAGGTGAAACCACCGCTAAGGGTCGTTTCACCTTCCATGATAAAGACCTGTCGGCACCATGTCGGAGTATAATCCGCCGGTGCCGCGTCTTTTGTAATCAATTTCAATAATTGCGGGTTAATTTGTGGCTTTTCTATTGGCTGGTTGTCTTTTGAAAATCTTAGCCAACTGTGGAATCACCAAACAAGCAACCCCGCCGCCAATCAGGGCAGTGATTAATTGTGGGAGACTGAACATCTTCGCCAGATTTTGTTTAGCTGGTGCAGGAATATTGTCAGACATCGGTGCGACGATTTGCACCACTAATAGCCACAACACAGTGAATTTCAATAGTGCGCCCGCCACCGCAGCAGCAATTAGCCGAGGGTATTGCTGATGGCCCAGCTTACCTAACAGCAGCCACCATACCACGATCAAAACGGCATTGCCGGCCATGATGCAGGCGATGATTTGAGGAAATTGTGGTCCGATTCCAAAGATAAAAGCAAAGATTGGTGACAGACAGGCGACAGTCAAGCCGCTAGTCAGCCCTGCCAGTGTGACGGTTAGAATCAAGAGCAGATTCACTAGGCTTCCGGTGACAAACTGACCCATGCCGCCAGTTGTCGCTTGGACAACTACAATCAATGCAATCATGATGGCAGTCTGAGTAACCCACAGAGCGTTGCTTTTAGTACGTTTGTTCATAGCTTGCGACAGTTTCTTGCTGGGCAAGAAAAATGTCTTTCACTTCCTTTCTGTCAGGTGTCGGACGACCTTAGTGTCCGGCCCTACTAGCGGAGGCGCACCCCCGAAATGTTTTTTAACATCACTATTGTATCAAATAAAAGCGCCTTCATGTGAATAAATAAACAAATTTATTTCAAAGTTGTGCTCCTCTACCCAGTGCGGATTTCGGCAAACAGAAAAAGAAAGTTCGATAAAAATGCAAAAAATACCCAAAAAATCTGTTCAGTTATACACAGAAATGAAGTATTATAGAATCAGGTAAAATCTACTTAATTCTATTTTATGTTTTAAATCTGGCTGATTTAAGCCGTGAAAGAAAATTCAAGGAGGAAAAGTCAAATGACAGTAGCAAAAATCGTTTACGCAAGTGCAACAGGAAACACAGAAGGGATCGCAGAATTTTTGGAAGAACAATTCAAAGCATTGGATGTCGATGTGGAATTGGTGGAAGCTGATGATGCCGATGAAGATACCTTTGAAGATGCTGAAATCTGTGTAGTCGCAACATATACGGATGGAGATGGCGAAATTCCCTTCGATCTGGAAGACTTCTTTGAAGAACTGCCAGAACAAGAATTGGAAGGCAAGGTCTTCGGTGTTGTTGGTTCAGGAGACAGCGAACTGTACCCGGATTACTTCTGCCAAGCAGCTATTGATTTCGATGAAGCATTTGGCAAAACTGGTGCGAAAAAAGGCGCAGAAGTCGTGAAAATCGAAAACGCCTATGACGATGAAGACGAAGAAGGACTGAAAGCTTTCGTCAAAGCAATTGTTGAAGCTATCGCATAACTTTTAATAAAGATACGACTGTCGGGGGAACGGTTCGACGTATCGAACGGTTAGCGCAGTCACACAGAGAAAAAAGGGAACTTTTCACTTGTTTAAAATCACAGAAAAGACAGAGTTGAATCCAATTGAATTTGAAATCTACGTGGAGGCACCTCGGATTGCACAAAAGGCCAAAGCCGGCCAATTTGTGATCCTGCGCATCAACGAACATGGGGAGCGGATTCCGTTGACCGTGGTGGATACTGATCCAGAAGCGGGCTTGGTCCGTTTGATCTTCCAAGTAATCGGTAAATCCACCGCCGAATTGGCTGCATTGCAGGCCGGTGATAGCCTCGCCGATCTGGTAGGGCCATTGGGCAAGGCGACAGAAATTGAAAACTACGGCACCGTCCTCTTAGTAGGCGGTGGTGTGGGGATTGCGGCTTTGTTTCCGATTATTAAAGCTTTGAAACAGGCGGGAAACAAAGTCATCAGCATTTTAGGAGCTAAAAATCGCGACTTGATGATTTTGGCAGAAGAATGCGGCAACTATTCCGATCAGCTGATCTTGATGACTGACGACGGTTCACTGGGCCAAAAAGGTCTGGTGACCGATGCCATGAAGCAAGTATTTGCAACTGAGACCATTGATATGGCTTGGGGGATTGGTCCAAGTATCATGATGAAGTTCTGTACCTTGACAGCACAAGAAGCCGGCGTACCAATTTACGTTTCATTGAATCCAATCATGGTGGATGGCACGGGAATGTGCGGCGGTTGCCGGGTAACGGTGGACAACCAGATCAAGTTTGCTTGTGTGGATGGTCCGGAATTTCTCGGTGCCGGGGTTGACTGGGACGAGTTCGTCAACCGGATGGGCCAATATAAAAACGAAGAGACCGTAGCTAACGAAGATTATGAAAAGAAGGTGACACAACATGGCTAAGCGCAGTTATACTAAAACGCCCATGAAAGAACAGGCACCCGACGTTCGTAACAAAAACTTTTCGGAAGTGGCTTTGGGCTATACGTTGGAGGAAGGACAGTTAGAAGCAAGTCGCTGTCTGCAATGTAAAAATGCGCCCTGTATTCAAAACTGTCCGGTGATGATCGATATCCCAGGCTTTATCAAACAAATCGAAGAAGGTAACATGCAGCAAGCTTCCGAGATCCTCAGCAAATATACCAACCTGCCAGCTATCTGTGGACGAGTTTGCCCACAAGAAAAGCAGTGTGAAATGGTGTGTCGCCTGGGACAATCGAAGAAATTTGAGCCTGTAGCTATCGGGAAACTGGAACGATTAGTTGCCGATTGGGCGCTGCAACAGCCCATCGAAAAATTAGATATCGCTCATGACAAAGGCAAAGTAGTGGTCATCGGATCCGGACCTTCTGGATTGACCGCAGCCGGTGATTTGGCGAAGTTGGGCTATGAGGTTAAAATCTTTGAAGCCCTTCACGCTCCCGGTGGGGTATTGACCTACGGGATTCCGGAATTTCGGTTGCCTAAGCGGATTGTTCAAAAAGAGATTGAACGCATTCAAGCTACCGGAGTTGAGATTGAGACCAATGTAGTGGTAGGAAAAACCATCACGATGGATGAAATCATGGCTGAATACGATGCTTGTTACCTCTCAGTAGGTGCAGGTGCTCCGAATTTCATGGGAATTCCTGGGACATCGCTAAACGGTGTCTATAGCTCCAGTGAATATTTGACCCGCATCAACTTAATGAAGGGCTATGAATTTCCAAGATATGATACACCCGTCCAAAAATCCCGCAATGTCGTCGTGATTGGCGGCGGAAATGTGGCGATGGATGCCGCTCGTTCTGCTAAACGATTAGGAGCAGAAAACGTCTCTATCATCTACCGCCGTTCCCGTGAAGAATTGCCGGCTCGGGAAGAGGAGTATCATCACTCTGTGGAAGAAGGCATCAATTACCACTGGTTGACCAATCCGGTGGAATACATCAATGACGGTACTGGGAAATTACAGGCTGTCAAATGTGTCAAAATGGAATTGGGTGAACCGGATGCGTCCGGCCGCCGTCGCCCGCAAGTAATTCCTGGCAGTGAATTCATCGTGGAAGCCGATACTGCAATTGAAGCAATCGGGCAAGGGGCCAACCGGGTCCTTTTGGATACCTTCCCTGAACTGGCACTGAATCGTTGGGGCTACATTGAGGCTGATCCAGAAACTGGCGCAACATCGATTCCGGGAGTGTTTGCCGGCGGAGATATCGTGACTGGGGCAGCGACTGTTATCTTAGCCATGGGTGCCGGGAAAGTGGCAGCGGATCAGATTGACAAGTATGTTCAAGAACAAAAAGCAAAAATCACTGTCTGAGTCCAGGCAGTGATTAGCGGCTGAGAAGATCCTGGGACAACTGGTGATCTTCTCTGACCGCAATGCATAAATGGGGAGTTAGAGAGTCAAGTGGAGTAAGCGCTTACTGGCTTGTGTAGTCAAAATAAGCCAGCACTGACTTTGATAGTACCGCTCAGTCTGACGGTATCAGCCGAAAGACTGCAAATCACAAGCGAGGTGACAGGTTACATGAAGAAAATGAAAACGATGGATGGGAATACGGCAGCAGCGTATGTCTCCTATGCCTTTACCGAAGTCGCAGCCATCTATCCAATCACACCAAGTTCTACCATGGCAGAAGTCGTGGATGAGTGGGCCAGTGTCCACGAACAAAAGAATATTTTCGGGGAAACCGTTAATTTAGTTGAAATGCAATCAGAGGCGGGGGCTTCCGGTACCGTTCACGGGTCATTAAAGACCGGTGTTTTAACCACAACATATACTGCCTCTCAAGGGTTATTGTTGATGATTCCCAACATGTTCAAAATTGCAGGGGAACTATTGCCGACTGTTTTCCACGTAGCAGCTCGTGCTGTTTCCACCAATGCGCTGTCGATCTTTGGCGACCACAGCGATGTGATGGCTGCCCGCCAGACTGGCTTTTGTATGCTGGCTGAAAGCAGTGTGCAAGAAGTTATGGACTTGTCGGCAGTGGCACATTTGGCTTCAATTGAAGGCAGTTTGCCCTTTATGAACTTCTTTGACGGATTCCGCACTTCTCATGAATTGCAGAAAATCGAAGTCCTAGACTACGAGGATCTCAAAGATATGATGAACTGGGAAGCTTTGGCAGAATTCCGTAAACGGGGGATGAATCCGAATCATCCGACAGTCTCCGGCACTGCACAAAATCCGGATATCCATTTCCAACAAAGAGAAACTGTCAATCGTTATTACGATGCCATGCCGGCAATTGTTCAAAAATACATGGGCAAAATCAACGAGCTGCGAGGCACCAATTACGATTTAGTTGATTACTATGGCGATCCTGAAGCAACAGAGGTCATCATTTCCATGGGTTCAGCTTCACCGACGATTCAACAAACCGTGGCTTATTTGAATGAACAAGGACGGAAAGTTGGACACATCAATATCCACTTGTATCGGCCATTCCCAACAGAAAATATTTTGGAAAAACTGCCGAAAACTGTTGAACGCATTGCTGTATTGGATCGTACCAAAGAACCAGGATCCGACGGTGAGCCATTATTACTGGATGTACAGTCCATCTTGTTCCGTCATGAAAACCGTCCAATCGTAATCGGCGGCCGCTACGGAATTGCTTCAAAAGATGTGACCCCAGACCAAATCATTGCCGTGTATGATCATTTACGAGTGCCGGCAGATCAGCTGCGCTATCGTTTCACATTGGGAATTAATGATGATGTGACTCATTTGAGCTTGCCGCAATTGCCAACCATGGACCTGACTCCGGCTTCCACTTTCCAAGCAAAATTCTGGGGCTTTGGTTCTGATGGAACAGTCGGCGCTAATAAACAAGCCATCAAGATCATCGGGAACAATACCGATATGTACGCGCAAGCCTATTTTGCTTATGACTCCAAAAAATCCGGCGGGATCACCATTTCTCACCTGCGTTTTGGTGAAGAACCGATCTTGTCCACCTACAATGTGGAAGCGGCTGATTATATTGCCTGCCACAACAGCGCCTATATCCATCAGTATGACCTGCTGAAGGGATTAAAAGATGGCGGAACCTTCTTATTGAATACGGTTTGGGATGAAGAAAAAGTTAAACAGCACTTGCCGAAGAAATTGAAAAAATACATTGCTGAGCATAATATCAATTTTTATATCATCAATGCGATGGATATTTCCGTGAAAAATGGTTTGGGACGCCGGATCAATACCGTGTGTTCGGCTGCCTTCTTTGAAGTGACAGATATCATGGATCGCGACACCTTCTTACCACTTCTGAAGCAAGAAGTTGAAGCAGCCTACGGGAAAAAATCACGCAAAATCGTGGAAACCAACTGGGCAGCCATCGATGAAACTTTTGCTGCGTTGGTGAAAGTTAATGTTCCAGCAGAATGGAAGGATATCGTCTTGACTGAAGAAGCAGCAGGTACAGATAATCGGCCTGCTTATGTGAAGAATATCTTAGATCCAATCAATCGCCAAGAAGGCAATGCTTTGTCTGTGGGGGATTTGATTGATAATGGGATGCTGGGTGGCGAAATGCCAATGGGAACTGCTGCTTTTGAAAAACGCGGCATTGCGTTGGAAGTGCCGGAATGGCTGCCGGAATCCTGTACCCAATGTAATGAATGTGCGTTTATTTGTCCTCATGCGGCCATCCGGCCATTTATGGCAGATGAAGCGGAAATGAAGGAAGCGCCTGCTGGTTTTATCACCCGTGATATGAAAGGTGCAGACGGTATCCAATATCGCATCCAAGTGTCGGTAGAAGACTGTACTGGTTGCGGTCTGTGTGTGGAAGCTTGTCCGGCTAAGGAAAAAGCCTTAGTCATGAAGCCTTATGATGCGATGAAAGACGAAGCGATGAATTGGGCATTTGCAATGACCTTGCGTCAAAAAGCCAATCCATTCAAACTGGGTTCAGTGAAAGGTTCACAGCTGGAACAACCGCTGATGGAATTTTCCGGTGCCTGTGCAGGGTGTGGCGAAACACCTTATATCAAGCTGTTAACCCAACTTTACGGCGACCGCATGATGATTGCCAATACAACCGGCTGTTCCTCTATTTGGGGTGGCTCATCTCCAGCAACACCTTACACAACCAATGCCGATGGTCGTGGTCCCGCGTGGAGTAACTCGCTATTTGAAGATAACGCCGAATACGGGTTGGGGATGTACATTGCCAATGAAACCAAACGCAAACGCTTAGCAACGGCAATTTCCAAAGTTTTAGCCGAAGCAAAAGGCACCATTGAAACACAAAATCTATTGGAAGACTGGTTAGAACACGTTCATGAAGGAGAAGGCACTCAGCAGCGGGCAGCAAAAGTCATTGCAGCTTTAAAAGCGGAGACTGATCCGGATATGCAAGCTCTCTTGGCGCATGAAGACATGTTTGCCAAACCGTCACAATGGATTGTCGGGGGCGATGGCTGGGCCTATGATATCGGTTATTCCGGTATTGATCACGTACTGGCTACTGGTGCCGATGTCAATATCTTTGTAATGGACAATGAGCTTTACGCCAATACAGGTGGCCAGATGTCCAAAGCAACGCCAACTTCTGCGATTGCCAAGTTTGCAGCCGGCGGGAAAAAGAATAAGAAAAAAGATCTCGGGATGATGGCTATTGCTTATCAAGATGTCTATGTGGCGCAAATCTCTATTGAAGCCAATCAGATGCAGACTATTAAAGCCATTATGGAAGCTGAAGCTTATCCGGGACCTTCACTAATCATCGGTTACACACCATGTATCAACCATGGGATTAGAGGCGGGATGTCTAAATCCATCGAAAATGCCAAGGCAGCAGTGGAATCTGGTTATTGGCAGTTGTATCGTTACGATCCACGCCTGCGAGACAAAGGCAAAGATCCGATGCGTATCGACTTCAAGAAGCAAGATTTCAGCAAGATGACCGCCTTTATGGAAAATCAAGTGCGCTTCTCTGCGTTGCGGAACATCAAACCTTCCGAGGGAGAAGTAGATGAAATGCTAGACCAAACCGTTAAAGACATGGAAGAACGGACACAGGTCTACAGCCAATTGGCAGACTTGAAGAAATAAAGCAACTTTTTAGGATTCAATAACTACAGTCGAACCGGCCTTAAAGCGTATTGCTTTAGGTCGGTTCTTTTGTCTCATATATAGAAGAAAAGAGCAAAGCCGACAGGTAAGAGTGACAGACCGCACGTCTTTAGCGAGGTCAGCTTCTAGCAATATGAAAAATCCAGCGGTACCGAATGTCAGAGGTTTCATTTTCAAAACAGCTGCACGTTGCTCTGAAAAATTTGATATACTACCCAAAGAACAGAAGGATCAGCGGAGGTTGAAATGGTAGAAAAAGTCAGTAGCTTGACGCAAGCAGAAAAAGAAAGCTTTATGCAGCTGGCAATTGCAGAGGCACGCAAAGCCGAAGCCATCGGTGAAGTTCCGATTGGCTGTGTACTAGTATTGGACGGAAAAGTGATTGGGCGAGGACACAATCGCCGAGAAGAAACACAAGATGCTACCGCCCACGCAGAGATGTATGCGATTCGAGAAGCCTGCCAGTGGATTGAGAGCTGGCGGTTGGAGCGCGCACAGCTCTTTGTCACTTTGGAACCATGTCCCATGTGCAGTGGCGCAATGCTCTTATCTCGGGTGGAGGAAGTATATTTTGGCGCCTATGATCCCAAAGGCGGCACTGCTGGAACATTTATGAATCTATTGGAAGATCAACGCTTTAATCATTGGTCGTATGTGGAAGGTGGAATCTTGGAAGCGGCCTGCGGACAATTATTATCAGATTTTTTTCGTAAAATTCGAGAAAAGCAAAAAGCCCGCAAGCAGGCCCGTAAGGCGGAAATTGCAGCCAAAAAAGCGTATCAAGCCAACAATTCCCAGTTGAAGATACAAGAGGACCCAAAAGTTTCAGAATAATTTGTGGCGAAAAAGACTAGCCAGCACCGAAATTTTGGGGTATACTAGTTTTTGCCGAAAGGCTAGGACAATGGTTGGCTTGTGAAGCGTGTCAGATCCGGAAGGAAGCAGCACTAAGCGAGCGCAGCCATGTGTCCGATACATATGCTGAAAACCGACTTTCGAGTCGGTTTTTTTGTGCATTCATCATTCATTAAAGTGAAAAAAGTTTTTTATACAATCTTTTGTTTGATCTTCAAAGCTGTTTGTTCGGTATTTAATGTATTCTTCCATAAAATAAAGAAATCGACGGATGAATGATCTGAAATGACGAACAAAGTCTAAGTGATGAGTTGTATGCGTGTAGGAACCATGAAAAAAAGAAAGAGAAAAGCCTTGACCCGCTCTTTAAGAAATGGTAAATTAATCAACGTTGACGACGAGAAAGTCTCGTAGAAAACTTCTTGAAAATCAATTCAAAAAAGTAGTTGACACTGGTAACTAAGCCTGTTAAACTAACGAAGTTGCCGCTTGAAAGCACAACCTGTTTTTGAAAAAGTCGCGCCAGTCGCGAAAAAACTTTTTCAAAAAAGTGTTTGACTTTTAAAAAGCAACGTGATATGATTTAAAAGTTGACGGCGAA